>CAVYUG010000001.1:0-456271 GCA_963771655.1 uncultured Actinomycetes bacterium
CGGTAAGCCGCGGGGCACGAGCGCTCGGGGCCGCACTCCCCGCGGCGGCCCCGGGTTGCCGGAAGCGCCTCCCAGGCCGAGGTCGGAGTCGGCCGTCGCGTCCGGCATGGGGCCTCCGCGGGTAGCGGCTCGAGGCCGTACTCGCCGAGCGTCGCGAGATCGATCGCGAGATCGACGCTGCTCAGCAGCCGCGCGAGGCGCCGGCTGCGGCGTTCGTGACGTGGACGAGTTACCTCTCGGGGGATCACGCGGGCCACACTAGGTTCGGCCTCGGACGGAACATGTGTTCTGCAACGGATTTTGCATTTCGCGCCTGACGGGGGCCATTTGCAGGCTCATCGACCCCGGCGGCCGAAGCTGTGCGGGGCGGGGAGGACCGCGCCGAGGTCGGCGGTCCCGCCGCCCGCCACGGCGACCTTCCGTGGCGCGTCGACCGAGCCGTCGCGGCCGGTTTCGCGCTCGGTGGGCGGCTCGATATGCCTCACGTCCGCGCGCTCGAGGCCCGGCCGGTCGAGCCGCTCGAGCCGCTCGACGACGACGTTGCGGTTCGCGCCGACCCGCTCGAGGCGACCGTCGGCGATGACGAAGGGCGACGCCCTTGCGATCAGGCGATGCCGCTTGTACGCGGGGGGAGGGACGATGAGGTTGATCGTTCCCCACTCGTCCTCCAGCAGCATGAAGAGGATCCCGTTCGCTGTCGCGGGGCGCTGGCGGGCGATGACCATCCCGCCCACCCGCACCCGGCTCGAGTTCGGCAGCTCGCCGAACGCGATGCTCGCGACCAGCTCCTCGTCGAGCTCCGGCCTGATCAGGCTCATCGGGTGTGCCCCGAGCGTCATCCCCGTCGACTCGTAGTCGGCCACGGCAAGCTCCCAGCCGCCGAGCTCGCGAAGCTGGGGTGCTTCCGGCACCTCGAGCGGCAGCGCGAGCTGCTCGCCGGCACCGGTCGGCCGCGCCCCCGAGGCAACGCCGAGGCGCCACAGTGCCGGGCGCCTGGCCGTCGCCGAAGCACGGGCCTCGGCGCCCCCCTCGAGCGAGTCGCAGGCGCCCGCCCAAGCCAGGCGCTCGAGCGCGTCGTCGCTCACCCCCGACCGCGAGGCGAGCTTCGCGAAGCTGCCGTAACGCCCGCCACGCCGGCGCTCGGCGACGAGCGCCCGCATCTCCTCCTCCCGCGCCCCGTTCACGTACCCGAGACCGATTCGCACGGTGAGCGCCTCGCGGCGCTCCACGCCGCACTCGACACCGCTCGCGTTCACATCGGGCGACAGCACACGGATCCCGCGTCGCTGCGCCTCATGGACGAGCGAATCCGAGGGGTAGAAGCCCATCGGCTGCTCGTTCAGCAGCGAGCAGAGGAGCTCGGGCCCGTAGTGGACCCGAAGCCACGTTGACTGATAGGCGAGGAGGCCGAACGCGGCTGCGTGCGCCTTCGGAAAGCCGAAGCCGGAGAATCCGCGCACCTGCTCGAAGACTCGCTCGGCGACCGCGTCCGGGACTCCGTTTCGCGTCGCGCCGTCGAGGAACCGGTCACGGTAGGCGAGGATCGCCTCCTCGGAGCGCTTCCGGCTCATCGCCCGCCGCAGCCCCTCCGCCTCGCCGGGGCTGAAGCCGGCGAGCGCCATCGCCACCTGGATCACCTGCTCCTGGAAGACGATCGTGCCCAGCGTGTCGCGCAGAATGGGCTCGAGCGAGGGGTGCTCGTACGGGACCTCGAAACCGGGGTCGGCGCGCAGCCGCTCCTTGCGCTCGAGGTAGGGGTGAACGGCCCCGCCCTGGATCGGGCCCGGCCTCACGAGCGCCACCTGCACCGTGAGGTCGTCGAGCGTCTCTGGCAGCGTCCGCGTGAGCATCTGCATCTGCGCCCGGCTCTCGATCTGGAAGACGCCGGTGGTGTCGGCGCGCCGAATCGCGTCGTAGGTGGGGGGGTCGTCGACGGGGATCCGTGAGAGGTCGATCCGCTCACCGCGCACGCGGGCGATCTCGTCGACGCACCGCTCTACCGCCGACAGCATCCCGAGCCCCAGCAGGTCGATCTTGAGGAACCCGGCGTCCGCGGAGGAGTCCTTGTCCCACTGCACGATCTGGCGGCCCTCCATCGCCGCCGGCTGGACCGGGCAGATGTCGACCAGGGGCCGCGTCGCCAGCACCATCCCGCCCGGATGCTGCGAGGCGTGGCGCGGCAGTCCCCAGGCATCGCGCGCGAGCTCGGCGAGCGCACGCCAGCGCGGCGAGGCGGCCCGGGCCGGGCCGATCGCCTCGGCGACGTCGGCCTCGATCGCGCTCGAGCGGTCGTAGACGTCCACCATCCGCGCCGCGCGCTCGATCTCGCCCGCCGGCAGCCCCAGCACCTTCCCGAGGTCGCGCACCGCCCCGCGCGAGCGATAGGAGGCGAACGCGCTCACCAGCGCCGCCCGCTCGTCGCCGTAGCGCTCGATGATCCGCGGGATCAGCTTCTCGCGGATGTCGCGCGGAAAGTCGAGGTCGATGTCGGGGGCCTCGGTGATCTCCTCGTTCAGGAAGCGCCCCAGGAACAGCCCGCCGCGCACGGGATCGATGTGTGAGAGCCCGGTGAGGTAACAGACCACCGAGCTGACGCTCGACCCGCGCCCACGCCCCGGCGGCAGCAGCATTCGCGCCGAGTCGGACCCGCGCACCTCGACGGCGACCTCGCGCGCCAGCTCGAGGATGTCGTAGTGCAGGAGAAAAAAGCCCGAGAGGTCGAGCTTGCGGATGACCGCGAGCTCCTCTTCGAGGCGCTGCTCGGCCTCGGCGCGATTGCAATTGCCGGCGTAGCGATGCTGAAGCCGGGCGCGACAGATCTCCGCGAGCGCCCGATCGGCATCGGGGTCCTCGCTCCCCGGATAGCGGTAACCCAGGTCGCGAGTGAGGTCGAAGCGAAGCCGCTCAGCGAGCCGGACCGTCTCGGCGGCCGCCTCGGGGTGGTCGCGAAAGCGCTCGCTCGCCTCGGCCGCCGAGCACAGGTACGCCGAGCCGTTCCCGCGCCGAGCCGGCTCGGTCTCCTCAAGGGTGCCGTGGCGGCCGACGGCGGCGAGGGCGTCCTGAAGGTGCGCGCGCGAGCGGTGGTGGATGTGGACGTTGCCGGTCGCCACGCACTCCACCCCGATCCGCTCTGCAAGCCCCGCGAGCCAGCGGTTGCGGGCCCTGTCGTGACGCCAGAACGGCCGCTGGAGCTCGACCCGGAAGCGCTCACGGCCGAAGGCCCCCACGAGCCGGTGCGCAAGCGCGTTCGCGCGAGGAGCCTCCCCGCGTTCCCACCGCCCGGCGAGCGCCCCATCGCGCGCGCACCCCGACAGGCAGACGAGCCCCACGTTGCGCTCCTCGAGCGAGGAGAGCGGCAGGGTGGGGGGGAGAGCCTCCCGGTCCGGATGCGGGCGGGTCTCCCGGTGCGCCTCCGTCACCAGCCGGCAGAGGTTGCGGTAGCCGCCGGCGTCCTCGACCAGAAGCGTGAGGTGAAACCGAGCGCCCTCGCCTTCCACCGTCATCTCGGCGCCCGTGATCGGCCTAACGCCGGCCGACTCGCACGCCTGGGCGAGCTCCATCGATCCCCACAGCCCGTCGTGGTCGGTGAGCGCGATCGCCTCCTGGCCCAACTCGGAGGCGCGCATGGCCAGCTCCTCAGGCAGCGACGCGCCGTCGCCGAACGAGTAGGCGGAATGGGCGTGCAGCTCCACGTAGGCGGTCATGCCCGCTGCCTGAACCACCGTCCGTCAGCGGCGGGCTCGCGGTAGACGACGAGATCGCGGCCGTCGGCGAGCACGAGCTCGAAGTAGCGGCGCTCGAGCGGGCGCGGCGTCCACCAGCGGTCCTCGACGAGCCACTCCTCGCGGACCGCTTCGACAGCGACCCCGCCGACGGCCACCGGCGCGCCGTCGTCGCCCGCCTCCACCTCCGCCGGCAACGGCCAGTAGATCCCCTTGGGATTCACCAAATCTCCTGCGGGCGCCTTCGGCGCCCTGACACGCTGCTTTCGGGGCTAAAGCCCCTCACTGGAATCTCCGGCCTCAGGGAACGGGGTCAGCGTTGCCCGCCGCTCCGGCACCCGCGAGCCCGGGTCGAGCTCGAGCACTCGCAGCACCGCATCGGGGCCGGCTGCGGCGCGTACCTGCCGGACCGCCTCGCCGAGGCGCTCCCGACGGCGCTCGGCCTCGTCGCGGGAGAGCACGGGCTGTTCACCGCCCGCCGGGCCCAGCGTCAGCGCCCGCAGCCCCAGCGCGGCGGCGGGCGCCGGCAGCTCGCCGAGCTTCGGGGCCAGCGCAAGCCGGATCCTCATGCGGTCGGCGCTCGCACGACGAAGGGCAGCGTCGGCGCGCCAGCCGCCGCCGGCCGCGAGCCGCGCGCCCAGGCGCAGGCGGCGGAAGCTCCGGCCGTCCCTGCGGGGATTGGCGAGAAGACGGTCGACGAGCAGCTCGAGCGCGCGCTCGAGCTGAAGGCCCGAGGCGGCCTCCGGAAGCTCGAGCAGCTCGGCCAGGTCCTCACGAGGGCGGCGCGGCCGCAGCCGATCCGGGACGCCGCGGGCCATCCGCAGAGCCTCGAGGCCGGCCTCCCCGAAGCGATCGGCCACGGCGTCGTCGGGGAGCGCCGCCAACTCGCCGAGCGCGCGAACCCCCAAGCGCTCGAGCTTCGCCGGCACATCCGCGCGGGCCCACTCGTCGCTCAGCCGATCCCGCAGCAGAGCGATCGGCTGCGGCGCGAGGAAGGCGCGGGCGTCACCATCCGCGACGACGACGAAGCCGTCCAGGATCCTCGTCCCGGCCGGTGCCCGCCTGGGCCGTCGCCTCCCGCGGAAGCGAAGCGCCGCGGCCGCGGCCGAGAGCCGGGTCGGCCCCGCCCCGAGGCGGGCGGGGAGTCCAACCGCGCGCAGAGCGCGCTCGAGCACGCTGCCCTGGCCGCCGTAGATGCCGAGGAGGCCGTCGAGCACGAAGAATGCCTCGCCGGCTCGCTCCGATTCCACGGCGGCGCCGATCCCCTCCAGCCGGGCAAGAGCCTCCTCCCAGGCCGCGTCCGCCCGCTCGGGATCGGGGGGGACGAGGATGAGCTCAGGGCACCTTGCGAGCGCCTCGCCGAGGCCCATGCCGGGCTCGACGCCGAAGGCGCCGGCCGCCCCCGAGACCTCGCCGACCGTCTGCGGCCGGCCCGGCTCGGGCGCGAGCGCGACAGGCCGCCCGAGCAGCTCGCGGCGATCGCCGACGGCGATCGTGAGGGAGAAGCGAGGGATAAGCGCACATCCGATCACGTCGAATCACTTGCGGGCGCCTCCGGCGCCCTTACACGCTGCTTTCGGAACGAAGTTCCTCACCGGAACACATGTTCGTATATCAAGCGGCGGAAAAAGCGACTAGGGTCGCCTCGATTTCGCGCCGAACGGAACGAGACGAGGAGGCCCCCATGCCCGACGCCCTGCAGAGCGAGCGAGCCGCCGAGAAGGTCCAGCTCCTGACGCTCAACCGCCCCGACGAGCTGAACGCGATGAACGCCGAGCTCTGCGGAGCCCTTCACGTCGAGCTCGACCGCCTCGCGGCTGACCGCTCATGCCGGGCGATCGTCCTGACGGGGGCCGGACGCGGGTTCTGCGCCGGTCTCGACCTGCGCGGCTACGGCTCGGCGCCCACCAACGATGGCACCGACGACGCCCGCGACCGGCTCGGAAACCAGGAGCACATGTCCCGCCTGATCCTGCGCCTGCGGGCCACGCCGCAGCCGGTGATCGCGGCGATCAACGGGCCCGCGGCGGGCTTCGGCCTGGCGCTCGCGCTCGGAAGCGACATCCGCTTCGGGGCGAGAACCGCCGTGCTCCGCGTCGCCTTCATCAACATCGGCGTCTCGAACTGCGACATGGCCACGAGCTGGCTCCTGCCGCGCCTCGTCGGCGCCTCGCGCGCCCACGAGCTGATGCTGACCGGCCGTCGCTTCGGGGCCGAGGAGGCCGAGCTCATCGGGCTCTTGGCCGAGGCCGTCGACGACGACCAGCTGATGGACCGCGCCCTCGAGGCGGCGAACCAGATCGCCGCCTGGTCGCCCTGGGCGGTTCGGCTGACCAAGCAGGGAATGTGGTCGGCGCTCGAGATCCCGTCCGAGCAGGCGGCGGTGGAGTACGAGGACCGCCAGCAGATCATGGCCACGCACGGCGTCGCGCTCGGCGAGGCTGTCTCCGCCTTCCTCGAAAAGCGCGGGGCGAGCTTTCCGGACTGAGGGACCGCCTACGATCGAGGCGATGCGTTGGTTGCCGGTCGCCTGCCTCCTCGCCGCCTTGACGGTCGCGGGATGCGGCGGGGGTGGCGGGACGAGCAGCAGCGAGGGAGGGGCGGGTGCGGGCGTTCCGGGAGGCGCAGACTCCGAGGACGTGCAGGTGATCCAGGCTTGGGTCGCGGCCCTCGACCGCAACGACATCGAGGGCGCGGCCGGCTACTTCGCCGTTCCGAGCATCGCCCAGAACGGCCTCCTGTTCCACCTCCGAACGCCCGATCAGGTGCGGGCGTTCAACCGCTCGCTGCCCTGCGGCGCCCACGTCGTCCGCGCGAGCACCACGGGACGCACGACCACCGCCACATTCCGCCTCTCGGAGCGCCCGGGACCCGGCGTTTGCGGCGTCGGCACCGGCGGGAGGGCGATGACCTCCTTCGTGATCAGCGACGGGAAGATCGTCCAATGGCGCCGGGTCGGCCCCGGCAGCGGCACCCCGCAGGCGCCGAGCTCGGCTGCCTGAACGAGGCGATTCAGGCGGGCCGAAGGCGCTCCAGCGTGTCCGGAACCCGCGAGAGGTCGGGGAGCTCCGCGACGGGATCGTGCCGGCTCTCCTCGCGGACTCGGTTCACCCACACGCACGGGATCCCCAGCCGCTTGCACGGCTCCACGTCGTGGAAGAGGCTGGCCGCGACGTGGACGTGGCGCGCTCGCTCGGCGCCGGTCCGCTCGAAGAACTCGCGCCAGTGCCCTTCGGCCGGCTTGTAGGAGCCGATCTCGGAGGCGACGATCGCCATCTCGAACGGCACTCCGATTGCCTCCATCGACGACTCGATGAAGTCGCGGTCGGTATTGGAGAGGATCACCAGCCGCCACCCTCGCCGCCGGAGCTCGGCGAGCGCGTCGGGCACCTCGCCGAACACCGGCCAGTCCGGTAGGGACCGACCGAGGGCGTCTCGCTCGCCGTCACCGAGCTCGACGCCGGCGGCATCGGCGCAGGTCGCGAGGCACTCCGCCATGACCTCTCGGTAGGGCGTGCCGGGCTTCGCCTCCTCGACCCGCGGCTCGACCTCGTGGTAGCGGGCGAGTAGGTCATCCCGCCGCTCGGCACCGAAGAGCCGCGCGAGCTCTGTGCCGATGCCGCCGTTCCAGTCGACGAGCGTTCCGTAGCAGTCGAAGGTCGCCCAGCGCGGGGAGTTCTCACCGATCGCCATCGGCGCATGATGACGGCGCGGCCTCCGAGCCCGCGTGCTCGTCCTCGCGGAGATATGCTGCGCGCGGGGCGGCAGTGATGCCGGAGACATAGCCCGAAACAGGAGGAGGATCGGTGTTCACAAAGGTAATTGCGAGCTGCGGGGTCGCGGCGGCCGCGCTGGCGATCGGCGCCTGCGGCTCGAGCGACAACGGCGGCGGCGGCGGAGGCGGAGGCGGAGGCGAGGTCAGCATCTACTCGAGCCTTCCGCTTCAGGGTGCCTCGTCGGCTCAGACGAAGCCGATGGTCAACGGGATCAAGCTTGCGCTCGATCAGGCCCACAGCAAGGCCGGCAACTTCACGGTCAACTACACCTCTCTCGACGACTCGACGGCGGCGGCCGGTGAGTGGGACCCGACGCAGACCGGCGCCAACGCGCGCAAGGCCGCCTCGGATCCGAACACCGTCTATTACATCGGCGAGTTCAACTCGGGGGCCAGCGAGGTCTCGATGCCGATCCTGAACCAGGCGGGCGTCCCGCAGGTGAGTCCCGCCAACACGTACGTCGGCCTGACGCAGAGCATCCCGGGCGCGACGCTTCCGGGCGAGCCGGAGAAGTACATGCCGACTGGGAAGCACACCTATCTGCGGATCGTCCCCAACGACGCCATCCAGGCGGCCGCTGACCTTCAGGCGATGAAGGACGACGGCTGCTCGAAGGTGGCGCTCGCGAACGACAAGGAGGCCTACGGCACCGGCCTCGCGGCGCTGATCGAGAAGGAGAAGGGCCAGTTCGGCGTCACGGTCACCTCGAACACGGGGATCGACCCGAAGGCGGCCAACTTCCGCTCCTACGCGTCGACGATCAAGGGCGAGGGAGCGGATTGCTTCTTCTTCGCCGGGATCGTCTCGAACGGCGCGGTCCAGCTCACCAAGGACGTCAACGCGGCGCTGCCGGACGCCAAGATCTACGGCGCCGACGGCGTCTGCACCAGCTCGTACACGAGCGCGAAGGAGGGCGGCGTCCCGGCGAGCATCGACCCGCTGATCAAGTGCACGGTCGCGACCCAGGACCTGAGCGCCTACCCGGGTGGCAAGAAGTTCCTCGCCGACTACAAGGCGAAGTACGGCGACGCGAATCCGGACCCGTACGCGATCTATGGCTACGCGGACATGAAGCTCGGCCTCGACACGATCGCGAAGCTGGGCGACAAGGGCAGCGACAAGGCCGAGGTGATCAAGGCGCTGTTCGCGACGAAGAACGAGCCATCCGTCCTCGGCCCGATCGGGTTCGACTCGGACGGCAACACGACGCTCAAGTCGTACGGCCTCTACAAGGTCGATTCCAGCGGCGACCCGCAGTTCATCAAGGCGATCACGCCGAAGAGCGTGAACGTCGGCTGATCGGGGTCAGCTAAGGAAAGACGAACGAGGGAGGGGGCGCTCCAGCCCCCTCCCGAGCTCACGGCGACAGGCCCACAGGGATAGTGGAGGCGAATTCGATTGCCGCTGGCGGCCGGGCCGGCGGCATGGCGCCGCTCGCCGCCGTCCGCCGCTTCCTGGGCCGCTACGGGCTGATCATCGCCCTGGCGGCGCTGCCGATCTATTACGGCGTCCGGGACCTGACCGTCGGCTACCAGGCCGGCGTCATGGGCGGCCATGCGATCATCCAGCACGACCTGACGAAGCTCGGCGACAACCTGGTCGCCGGGGTCTCGAACGGGTCGATCTGGGCCCTGATCGCGATCGGCTACACCCTCGTCTACGGGATCATCGAGCTGATCAACTTCGCCCACGGCGACGTCTTCATGATCGGCTCGTTCACGTCGGTCGGCCTGTGGAGCGTGCTCGGCATCGGGCTCGCAACCGGCACGCTCGGGATCGTCTTCGGCCTCCTGGCGACCCTGATCCTCGCGATGATCGTCACCGGAAGCCTCAACGTGCTGATCGAGCGCGTCGGGTACCGGCCGTTACGCAATGCGCCGAAGCTGGCGCCCCTGATCACCGCGGTCGGCTTCTCGTTCATCCTCCAGAACGTCGGCCTGCTCTGGCGGGGCGGCTCGCCGACCGGCGTCTCGGACCTGATCCACCAGAACGACACCGTCTTCACGATCTCCGGGGTCGTGGTGCACCGCGCGGACGTGCTCGCCGTCGCGATGACGGTGCCGCTCGTCATAGCCGTCACCTACTTCCTGAGCCACGCGCGGGCGGGACGGGCGATGCGGGCCACGGCGCAGGACCCGGAGGCCGCACGCCTCATGGGCATCAACGTCGACCGCACGATCTCGCTCACCTTCCTGCTCGGCGGGGCCCTGGCGGGGGCCGCCGGGCTCATCTACGCGGTTTATGAGACGACGATCTGGTACTTCCAGGGCTTCGAGGCGGGGCTGATCGCCTTCACCGCGGCCGTCATGGGCGGGATCGGAAACGTCCGCGGCGCTGTCCTCGGCGGAATCATCATCGGCGTCATACAGCAGGTCAGCGACTCCCGAATCGGGCCGGAGTGGACGCCGGCGATCGTCTTCGCTTACCTGATCCTGATCATGACCCTGAAGCCGCGGGGCCTGCTCGGCGAGGAGACCCGGGAGGCGGGATGAGGGTGCGATGGACGAGCTGATCGCCCAGTTCCGCGAGTGGCGCGACGCCGTGCGAACGCGGATCGATGCCGTGCGTGACACATTGCCGGCCTGGTTCAAGTGGGCGTTCGCCGCCGTGATGATCGGCCTCGGGATCCTGCTGCCGTTCGCCTTCGACCCGGCGAGCGGGTTCATGACGGCGACGATCATCTCGCTCGCCTACGTCGTGATGGCGTTGGGTCTCAACATCGTCGTCGGCTTCGCGGGGCTGCTCGACCTCGGCTACGTCGCCTTCTACGCGATCGGCGCCTACTGCATGGGGTGGTTCGGCTCGACCTTCTTCTTCAAGGCGAATCTCCACGCCCTCGTCGGCGACGCCGCCTCCAACCAAATCGGGATCCACCTCAACTTCCTGCTGATCCTCTTCGCCGCGGTGCTGATCACCGCCGTCGCCGGAACCCTCATCGGCCTGCCGACCCTTCGCCTGCGCGGCGACTACATCGCGATCGTGACGCTTGCGTTCGGGGAGATCATCGGCGTCGTCGCCGTCAACGGAACCGACATTCACGTCGGCGGCGGCATGACCCTCACTGCCGGCAACCTCGGGATCTCCGGGCTCGACCTGCCCTACTTCCCGGGCATCGGGTCGTTCGACCTCCTCGACTTACGACCGTGGTACTGGCTCATCTTCGGGATCATGCTGCTGGTCCTCTTCGTCAACCTGCGCCTGCGCGACTCGCGCCTCGGCCGCGCCTGGGTCGCACTGAGAGAGGACGAAGTGGCCGCGGTGTCCATGGGCATCCCCCTGGTGCGCACGAAGCTACTGGCGTACGCGACGGGCGCCGCCTTCGGCGGGATGTCGGGCGCGTTCCTCGGCGCCTTCGACAACACGGTGAACGCGCACCAGTTCCAGTTCTCGTTCTCGATCTTCGTGCTCGCAATGGTGATCGTCGGCGGGCTCGGATCGATCTGGGGCGTGTTGATGGGAGCGCTGCTCCTCTCCTACATCAACTACTACGTGATCCCAGACGTCCTCAACGGGATTCCGACCAGCCTCGGCCTCGACTTCAACCTCGTCGACCTCTCCTTCGGCATCTTCGGGTTCCTCCTCGTCCTGGTGATGGTGCTGCGGCCGCAGGGGCTCTTCCCCGAGCGAAGACGCAGCCTCGAGCTCAAGGAGGCGATCGGCCCGTCCGACGTCGACGAGGGAATGCTGGAGCAGGTCGATTGACCGCCGCCGAGGCCGCCGCCAACCCCGCTTCCGCGTCCGGCGGGACGGCCCTGATGAGCGCCGCGCACGTGGTCCGCGAGTTCGGCGGGCTCGTCGCCGTAAACGACGTGTCGGTGGACATCCCGCGGCATTCGATCGTCTCGATCATCGGCCCGAACGGCGCCGGCAAGACGACCCTGTTCAACATCCTCACCGGCCTGTACCGCCCGACCTCGGGCCGGATCCACTTCGACGGGCGAGACATCACCGGCCGCCGCCCGGACCGGATCACGAGCCTCGGCGTCGCGCGCACCTTCCAGAACATCCGCCTCTTCAGGGCGATGACGGCCCTCGAGAACGTGATGATCGGCCACCACGTGCGGATGCGGGCCGGTCTCTTCGGCTCGATCTTCCGGACGCCGCGGGTCCGCCACGAGGAGCGCGAGGTGGCCGACGAGGCGCGGGAGAAGCTCGCCTACGTCGGCATCGCGAGGGCGAAGTTCGATCAGCTGGCCAGCAACCTGTCCTACGGGGACCAGCGGCGGGTCGAGATCGCGCGCGCGCTCGCCTCGGAGCCGACGATGCTGCTGCTCGACGAGCCGACGGCCGGCATGAACCCGCAGGAGTCCGATGAGCTCACTGCGTTCATGCGGAAGCTGCGCGACGACCTCGACCTGACGATCCTCCTGATCGAGCACGACATGCACGTCGTGATGGGCGTCTCGGAGCGGATCACGGTGCTCGACTACGGCGAGAAGATCGCGGAGGGCACGCCCTCCGAGGTCCGCGCCAACCCGCGCGTGATCGAGGCCTACCTCGGAAAGCAGGACGGCGACGGCGGAGAGGGCGAGGGCTGATGGCGCTGCTCGAGGTCGAGGGCGTCCACGCCCGCTACGGCGCGATCGAGGCGCTCCACGGCATCTCGCTGACGGTGGACGACGGTGAGGTCGTGACCCTGATCGGCTCCAACGGCGCAGGCAAGTCGACCACGCTGCGCTCGATCTCCGGCCTCACGCCGGCGAGCAAGGGGACGATCCGCTTCGACGGCGAGAACATCACCCACGTCCCCGCGCAGGAGATCGTCGCCCGGGGTATCGCGCTGGCGCCGGAGGGCCGGCGCGTCTTCCCGCGGATGAGCGTGCGGGAGAATCTCGACCTCGGGGCCCACCGACGTCGCGGCCCGGAGGTCGCGGAGGACGTTGAGCGGGTCTACGAGCTCTTCCCGCGCCTCCACGAGCGGGAGCGCCAGAAGGCCGGCATGATGTCCGGCGGTGAGCAGCAGATGCTGGCCATCGGGAGGGCGCTCATGGCGCGGCCCCGCCTGCTGATGCTCGACGAGCCGTCGATGGGGCTGGCGCCGATCCTGGTCCAGCGCATCTACGAGACGATCGGCGAGATCAACCGCGGCGGCGTCGCGATCCTCCTCGTCGAGCAGAACGCGAACTACGCGCTCGACGCCGCCCGGCGCGGCTACGTGCTCGAGACCGGTCAGGTCGCCCTCTCGAACGACTCGGCTGCGCTTCGAGACGATCCTGAGGTCCAGAGGGCCTATCTGGGCGCATGAGCGTTCTCGCGACCATCGGGGCCACCGCGCTCTACCTCCTGTTCGCGTGGCTCATCTCGGCCGCTGCCGCGGCCGCGATCGCCGACCGGAAGGGCTACGGCGAGCGCGTCGGACTGACCTTCGGCCTGCTGCTCTCGGCGGTGGGCCTCATCCTCGTCCTCCTCCTGCCCGGCCGGCCGGGCTCGCGCTGGAAGGAGGAGGGGTGGCTGCCCTCGGCCTGGACCAGGCCTCTGGCTTCGCTCCGACGCGCGCGATCACCTCGTCGGTGAACTCCGTCGTCGAGGCGTGGCCGCCGAGGTCGGGGGTCCGGACACCGGCGGCGGTCGCCTCGAACACCGCCTCGTAGATTGCACGCGAGCGGCTCTCGGCGTCCTCGAAGGAGAGCTCGGCGGCGTGGTGGAGCAGCGCGGCGCCGGCGAGGAGCATCCCCATCGGGTTGGCGAGGTTCTTGCCCTCGAGGGCCGGCGCGGTGCCGTGCGGCGCCTCAGCCATCGCCACCTGCGTCGCGAGCTGGTCGTCGAGCGCGAGCAGCACCGACTCGGCGCCGGCGATCGAGCCGAACAGGGGAAGGACCAGGTCGGAGAGCAGGTCTCCGTCGCGGTTGAGCGAGGGGATCACGAGCGCATCGGCGGCCGCGCCGCCGACGAGGCCCGCGAGCGTCGCGTCGATGAGAACGGGCTGGTAGGGCACCTCGGGGTGACGCGCCGCGGCGGCGTCCATCTCCTCCTTCAGCATTCCCTCGTAGACCGGGCTCACGGTCCATTTCGGCCCGCCGTAGACCTTGCCGTGCAGGCGCTTTGCCTCGCGGAAGGCGTACTCGGCGACCGCGCGGCAGTCGGAGCGCCGGATCGTCTCGGTTCGGTGCGCGAGCTCGTCGCCGTCGTCCACCTCACGCCACTGCGCAGCGCCGTAGGCGTCGCCGACCGCCATTCGAACGACCGAGATCGGGCTGTGGACGCCGGCCACCGGCGCGACGCCCGGGATCCGGCGCCCGGTCCGGACGATCACCGTGCCGCCGATGCCCTCGCGGATCAGGCGGTTCGGGCTGCCGACGTCCTCGGCGCCCTCCGGGGTGATCGTGGCGGCCTTCAGCCCGAGGCCGGCCTCGCGCATCGCCGCTGCAGCCTCGTCGCAAACGGCGTTGCTCGTGGCGCGGCGGTTCTCCAAGGAGAGATCGAACCGGACGATCTCGAGGTCGAGTCCCAGCACCACCGGATCGAGCACTCGCAGCGCCTGCTCGAGGAGCTCTTGACCCGTCTGATCGCCTTCGAGCGCGACTATCGTGAGCGGGGCCACGATGGCTGAGGTTAGTTGCAGCTGGTGCGGCGAGGCGGTCGAGCCGGGCGACGGGTTCCGCGTCTACGAGCCCGCTGGAGAGCGCAGGGCGGTGTTCTGCCGGCTCGAGCACGTCGTCCCCTGGGCGATTCAGGGCGCGCACTGGGAGCCCGGCGGGCTGGACGAGCCGGCGGGGCTCGCCACGGACCCGCTGCGGTGCGCGCATTGCGGTGCCGGCCTCGACGACGTGCGCGTCCTGGCCGTGCGGCACCGCGGCGAGCACCGCGTGCCCGACGCGTTCTGCTCCGCGGACCACCTGCTGGAGTGGGCGAAGGCGGGCGGTCGGTGGCGTTGAGGCGCGTGGTGTGGCATCGGTCGAATGCAGGGTTGAGCACCGTATGGGTGCTCAAGTCTCCACTCGAGGCACAATCACTCGTCCGCGCGGTGCCTCAAGCGCGGCTCAGGCGGGCGCGCCGGCGAGCCCCAGCTCGTCGGCGTTCTGAGCGAGGGCGTCGATGATGAGCGCGATGTGCTCGCTCTCCTCCACGCCGAGCTCCTCGATGCCGCGCTGGATCTGGCCGCGGTCGACCTTCGCCGCGAACGAGGGCTGCTTCAGCTTCTTGCGGACCGACTTCGGCTTCATGCCCTCGATTCCAGTGGGCCGAACGAGCGCGCAGGCGGCGACGAAGCCCGAGAGCTCGTCGACGGCGTAGAGCGTCTTCGCGAGCGGGGTCGTACGCGGATGATCGAGGTAGTCGGCGTGGCCCGCGACGGCATCGATGACCTCGTCCGGATACCCCCGCTCGCCCAGCTCCTCCAGGGCCATTCGCGGGTGACCGGTGTCCGGGTCGGGGTAGCGCTCGTAGTCCAGGTCGTGGACGAGGCCCGTGATCCCCCACAGCTCGGCGTCCTGGCCGTCGCGCGTCGCATAGGCACGCATGCACGCCTCAACGCCGAGCACGTGCTTTCGCAGCGAGTCGGAGGAGATCCACTCGCACACGAGCTCCCAGGCTTCATCGCGGCTCGGCTGGGTCATCCGGAAGCTTTACCCTAGCCAGCGAGGTGCTATGGACAAGTTCGTGATCCAGGGCGGCGAGCCGCTCTCGGGCGAGATCACCGTCGCCGGCAACAAGAACGCCGCGCTGCCGATCATCGCCGCGGCGCTTCTGACCGACGAGGAGCTCGTCCTGTCCAACGTGCCTCGAATCCGCGACACGGAGGCGCAGGTCGGCCTGCTCGAGTCGATCGGCGTTCGCGCCTCGTGGAGCGGGGGGGAGCTTCGCCTGCGCGCGGAGTCGGTCTCCGAGACCGAGGTCTCCGAGGAGCTCGCAGCCCGGATCAGGGCATCCTTCCTGCTCGCGGGACCGCTTCTGGCGCGCTTCGGCGAGGTTCGGATGCCGCCGCCGGGTGGCGATTTCATCGGCCGGCGGCGACTCGATCCCCACCTCGACGCGTTCCGCGACATGGGCGCGCGAGTGTCGGGCGAGCGCTACATCGAGGTGTCCGCACCCGCGGAGGGCCTGCGCGCCTGCCAGATCTTCATGGACGAGCCCTCCGTCATGGGCACCGAGAACGCGCTGATGGCCGCCGCGCTCACATCCGGTGAGACGCGCATCGCGAACGCGGCGTCGGAGCCCCACGTCCAGGACCTGGCCCGCCTGCTCGTGGAGATGGGGGCCCAGATCGACGGCATCGGGTCCAACGTGATGACCGTCACCGGCAAGGACAAGCTCTCCGGGGCCGAGCACCGCATCTGCCCGGACCACATCGAGGTCGCGAGCTTCATGGCCCTGGCGGCGGCGACGAAGGGCGAGCTCCGGATCCGCGACGTCGCCCCCGACGATCTGATCGTCATCCGGCGCCAGTTCCGGCGCCTCGGGCTCCAGTCGATGGTCGAGGACACGGACGTCTTCGTGCCGCCCGACCAGACGCTCGTCATCCGGTCCGACCTCGGCGAGATGATCCCCAAGATCGACGACGGTCCCTGGCCGGCCTTCCCGGCCGACCTCACGTCGATCGCCCTCGCCCTCGCGACGCAGGCCCAGGGCGAGGTGCTGATCTTCGAGAAGATGTTCGAGAACCGCCTGTTCTTCGTCGACAAGCTGGTTGCGATGGGCGCTCGGATCACGCTCTGCGATCCCCACCGGGCGATCGTGAGCGGTCCGAGCCGTCTTCACGGCGAGCGAGTGGACAGCCCCGACATCCGCGCCGGGATGGCGATGCTCATCGCGGCCCTGGCCGCCGACGGGACCTCGGAGATCGGCAACGTGGTCCAGATCGACCGCGGCTACGAGCGCATCGACGACCGCCTGCGCGACCTCGGGGCTCGCATCGAGCGCGTTTCGACGGGGCCATCGGGCGGCGACGAGCGGCTGCGCGCGGTTGCCTAGCCCCCGGACGCGCGGAGGCCCGGGATGACGCACCCGATACCTCCAGGCACCCGTGACGTGCTGCCCTCGGAGATGCGCGAGCTCCGCCGGCTTCAGGCTGCCCTGAGCCGCGTCTTCGAGGCGTCGGGCTACGGCGAGGTCGCCACGCCGACGATCGAGTACGACGAGGTCCTGTCGCAGGCGGGCCGCTTCGGGGCTCCGGTGGCCTACCGGTTCTTCGACGAGCGCGGCGACCTGCTCGCGCTGCGCTCGGACATGACGATTCCGATCGCGCGCCTCGCCTCCACCCGCTTCCGCGCGGAGGACGCGCCGCTCCGGCTCTTCTACGTCGCGCCGGCCTACCGCGCGGTTCGGCCGCAGCGCGGTCAGATGCGAGAGTTCATGCAGGCCGGGGTCGAGCTCATAGGCGCGCCGGCGCCGGACGGGACGGCCGAGGTGATCGAGGTCCTCGCCAAGGCCCTCGACGCCGCGGGTCTTCGCCGCGCGGTGATCGGGCTCGGCGATGCGGACCTCTATCCGCAGCTTCTCGAGGAGCTCGGCGTCGACGAGGATGCACGCGTGGCCATCGTCGGCCGCCTCGCCGCGCACGACCTCGTCGGCCTCGAGGCCGAGGTCCGCCGGGCGGGCATCGACGGGGCAGCGAGCCGCACGCTGCTCGCGCTGCCATCGCTTCGCGGCGGCCGCGAGGTGCTCGACGAGGCGCACGGGTTCGGCGGTCAGGCCGTCGAGCGCGCGACCCGCAGGCTCTCCGCAACCTACGAGGCCCTCTCGGCGCGCGGAGTCGCCGAGCGGGTGAGCCTGGACCTCGGCCTCCTGCGCGACCTCGGCTATTACACGGGCGCGATCCTCGAGGTCTATGACCCTGCGCTCGGGCACATCCTCGGTGGCGGCGGCCGCTACGACGAGCTGATGGGACGGTTCGGGATGCCGCTCCCGGCAGTCGGCTTCGCCCTCTATCTGGAGCGTGTCCACATCGCGCAGGCCGAGGAGGAGCGGCTGCGCGCGGACGAGGGGGCATCGTGAAGGGGACCGCGGTTTCGGCCGCTACGGCGGTTGCCGAGGGGCCGCTGCGGCTTGCGCTCCCGCGCGGCGCACTGTTCGAGGGCACGCTCGACCTCCTGGACAGAATCGGTGTGCCGACCGGTGAGCTGCGCGGCGATTCGCGCTCGCTCGTTTTCCAATCGGGCGGCCTCGTGCTGGTGACGATGCGGCCCTCCGACGTCCCCACCTACGTCGAGGCGGGAACGGCGCAGCTCGGAATCACCGGCAAGGACGTCCTCATGGAGCAGCGGGACCGGCTGGTGTACGAGCTGGCGGACCTCGGCTACGGCGCGTGCCGGATGGTGCTGGCAGGGCGTAAGGGCGACGAGCGCCTCGGCGAGTCCGAGCGCCGCCTGGGCGCGATGCGCATCGCGACGAAGTACCCCCGGATCGCAGAGCGCTACTTCGAGGACACGGGCCGACAGGCCGAGGTGATCGAGGTCAAGGGCTCGGTGGAGCTGGCGCCCCTCGTCGGCCTCGGGGACGGCATCGTCGATCTCGTCGACACCGGCCGCACGCTGGCCGAGAACGACCTCGAGGTGCGCGAGGAGATCGCGCGGTCGAGCGCGCGCCTCGTCGCCAACCGAATCGCCCACAAGCTTCGCCCGCGAGAGGTGGACGATCTGGTGGAGCGCCTGCGGGAGGCGGCAGGATGAAGCTCGAGCGAATCGAGTGGGACGGCGAGGGGCCCAAGGCCTTGGCGGCTCGCCTCCGCGCGCTCGTCGAGCAGCCCGAGAGCCTCTCCTCCGCGGTCGCCGACGTCGTTGAAGTCGTCCGCTCGAAGGGCGACGAGGGGATCCGGGAGCTCGGGGAACGTTTCGGGGATCCGCCCCCCGATGCGCTTCGCGTCGATCCCGACGCGATCGCAGCCGCTCCCGGCATGCTCGACCCGGACGTACGCGAGGCGATGCGACTCGCCGCCGCCAACATCGACGCGCTGGCCAACGCTGAGCTCGCGGGCTGTCCCGGGGCGGTGGTCGAGCTCGATCAGGGACAGCGGATCGAGGTGCGCTGGGACCCGGTGAGCGCCGCCGGCGTCTACGCGCCGGGCGGGCGCGCCGCCTATCCGGCATCGGTCCTGATGTGCGCCGTGACGGCCCGCGCCGCGGGGGTCGCGCGCGTCGCCGTGGCGACGCCGCCGGGGCCGGGCGGTCGGCCGAGCGCGGTCACCCTCGCGGCCTGCTCGCTCGCGGGCGTCGACGAGGTATACGCGGTTGGTGGTGCGCAGGCGATCGCCGCGCTCGCGTTCGGGACCGAGACCATTCCAAGCGTCGAGGTCGTGGCGGGCCCGGGGAACGCCTACGTCACCGAGGCAAAGCGACAGATCACGGGCGTCGTAGGCATCGACGGCCTCGCGGGGCCCAGTGAGCTCTTCGTCATCGCCGACGGTATGGCTGACCCGCGCTGGATCGCGCTCGATCTTGCAGCGCAGGCCGAGCACGGCCCCGACACTCCCCTCGTTCTCGCATCCCCGGAGGCCGCGCTCCTCGACGCCGTCGCGGAGGTCGCCGAGGCGCTCTGGGAGGAGCGCCCGAGCGTGAAGGACGCGCCCCTCGCGCTCGTGACGGCGCCGGGCATCCAGGCCGCGCTGGCGCTCGCCGACGCGTTCGCGCCCGAGCACCTCGAGCTCGCCTTCGCGGGCGCCGACGACAACGTGGCCCGCGGCCGCGTCGCCGGCTGCGTGTTCATCGGCGCGCGCGGCGCGACGGCCTTCGGCGACTACGCGGCGGGATCGAACCACGTGCTGCCGACGGGCGGCGCGGCGCGCTTCGGCGGGCCGCTCGGTGTGGGCGCCTTCAGGCGCCGCAGCTCGCTCGTCACGATCCCGGGCTCCGCCGCGGCCGCTCTCGCCCCGGCGGTTGACGCTCTCTCGCGAGCGGAGGGCTTTCCCGTGCACGGTGAGTCCGCCGTTGCGCGAAGTGGGGAGAATGGCTGACGAGATGGCGCGCGCGACGAGCATCGAGCGCAGGACCTCCGAGACGAAGGTGTCGGTGTCGCTCGACCTGGACGGCGGGCCGGTTGAGGCGGCCACGGGTGTCGGTTTCTTCGATCACATGCTCGAGCTGCTCGGCCGCCACGGCAGGCTCGGCCTTCGGGTTGCGGCCGAAGGCGACCTCGAGACCGGCGCCCACCACACCGTCGAGGACGTGGGCATCGCGATCGGCCAGGCGCTCGACGAGGCGCTCGGCGACCGGGCGGGCATTCGTCGGTACGGCTATATCGCCGTTCCGATGGACGAGGCGCTTGGGATGTGCGCGATCGACGTGTCGGGCCGGCCCCTGTGCCTCTACGCCGCCGATCTGCCGCCGGCGTCCATAGCGGGGTTCGACGCTGAGCTGACGGAGGAGTTCTTTCGTGCCGTTGCGACGAACGCAAAGCTGACCGTCCACCTCGGCACCCGTTACGGCACCAACGCCCACCATCTGATCGAGGCGTGCTTCAAGGCGTTCGCCCGTGCCCTGCGGGAGGCCGTGGCCATCGATCCCGACGAGGAGGGCGTGCCCTCGACGAAGGGGACGCTCACGTGATCGCGATCCTCGACTACGGAATGGGGAACCTGCGCTCGGTCGAGAAAGCGCTCGAGCATGTGGGGGCCGAGGTGCTGCGGACGGGCGACCCCGACGCGGCGGCGAGCGCCGAGGGCCTCGTCCTGCCAGGCGTTGGCGCGTTTCCGAAGGGCATGGAGCGGATCCGCGCCCAGGGGCTCGACGACCTCGTCACCGAGAGGGTCGGGGCGGGTGTCCCGGTCCTCGGGATCTGCCTGGGGATGCAGCTCCTGTTCGAGTCGTCCGTCGAGCTCGGTGGCGCGAGCGGCCTCGGCCTGCTGCCCGGGACCGTGACCGAGCTCGACGCACCGGGGCTCAAGGTCCCGCACATGGGCTGGGAGCCGGTTCGCTGGGAGGCGCCGTCCGAGCTCACCGCCGGGATCGCCGACGGGACGCCGTTCTACTTCGTCCACTCCCTCGCGCCGCGGCCGGGGGAGGCACCCGACGTCATCGGCACCGCTGCGTGGGGCGAGCGCTTCGCATGCGCCGTCGCGCGGCCGCCGATCCACGGCGTCCAGTTCCACCCGGAGAAGTCGAGCTCGGCCGGCCTCGCGGTGCTGGAGAACTTCACGCGCATCTGCGCGGGTGTTCCGGTGCGGAGCTTCAGCTCCGCAAGGAGCGTGTAGGGGCGCCGGAGGCGCCCGCAAATGACTCCCGGCATAGGGGAGCCCTGCGCTTGATCCTCTACCCGGCAATCGACATCCTGCGGGGACGCGCGGTCCGCCTCGTCCAGGGCGACTACGAGCGCGAGACCACGTTCGACGACGATCCGCTCTCGGCCGCCGAGCGGTGGGTGGCGCAGGGCGCGCAGGCGCTGCACGTCGTCGACCTCGACGGCGCGCGAACCGGGGAACCCGTGAACCTGGAGATCGTGGAGCGGATCGCCGGCGGCGTCGAGGTGCCGATCCAGGCTGGCGGGGGGCTGCGCGACGCCGAGTCCGTCGAGGCCGCGCTGGCGGCGGGCGCGGAGCGCGTCGTCCTGGGCACCGCCGCCGTTGAGGAGCCCGCGCTCGTCGAGGCCCTCGTGAGGGAGCACGGCGGGTCGCGCATCGTGGTCGCCGCGGACAGCCGGTCGGGGACGGTCGCGGTCGAGGGTTGGGAGCGGCGAAGCGCGCTCGGCACGGCGGAGCTGATCGGCGAGCTTGCCGATCGCGGGGTCGGGACCTTCCTCTTCACGCCGGTCGAGGTCGACGGGACGCTCGCCGGGCCCGCGGTCGAGGACCTCCACAGGGCGGCCTCGGCGGCGGGGGCGTCCGGGGCGGACCTCTTGTATTCCGGCGGCGTGGGATCCGTCGAGGACCTCAGGACGCTGGCGGGCCTAGGGCTCGAGGCAGTGAAGGGGGTGGTCGTGGGGAGGGCCCTCTACGAAGGGCGGTTCACCGCCGCTGAAGGCCAAGCCGCCCTGGATGGCGGCTGATTCGTCGAACGTCCATCAGGGTGGCGCATAGCCCCCAGCGAGGGACGTTCGCGCCCTAACCTGAACCCCATGGCCTTGAAGCGCGTGATCCCGTGCCTCGACGTGGATCGGGGGCGGGTCGTCAAGGGCACGAACTTCGTCGGGTTGCGCGACGCAGGCGACCCGGTCGAGCTGGCCGCGCGCTACGACGCGGAGGGGGCCGACGAGCTCATGTTCCTCGACATCACCGCATCCCACGAGCGTCGCGAGACGATCGTCGAGCTCGCGCGCCGTACGGCGAACGACGTCTTCATCCCGTTCACGATCGGCGGCGGCATCCGCTCCGCGGCCGACGCGCAGGCGGTTCTCGACGCCGGCGCCGACAAGGTGTCGGTCAACTCCGCCGCCCTCGAGCGCGCGGAGCTCATCTCGGAGCTCGCGGAGGTGTTCGGCTCCCAGTGCGTCGTGATCGCGATCGACGCCCGGCGCCGCGGCGCTTCGGACGCCGTCGCCTCGCCGACCTGCGAGGCCCCACCGGGTCACTTCGGCGACGCGGAGTGGGACGTCTACGTGAACGGGGGCCGGGCTCGGGTCGAGGGGCGCGAGGCCGTCGGCTGGGCGCGCGAGGCGGTCGAGCGAGGAGCGGGCGAGGTGCTTCTCACGAGCATGGACCGCGACGGGACCAACGACGGCTACGACCTGGAGCTGACGCGGGCGGTCGCCGACGCGGTCGCCGTGCCGGTCATCGCCTCCGGCGGGGCGGGTGAGCTCGGCCACCTCACTGCTGCGATTGCCGATGGTGGTGCGGATGCTGTGCTTTGCGCTTCGATCTTTCACTATGGGCGCTATTCGATCCGTGAGGCGAAGGAGCGCCTGCGGGCCGATGGCGTTTCGGTTCGGTAGCGCCCTTCTTCGCGCCCTTCGCGGCGCCCTTCTTGCCGCCCTTCTTCGCGCCCTTCTTGTTCTTGTGCCGCTGAGCCTTCGGCACGTGGGCCTCGCGCGGCGGCAGCTGGACGAGGATGTTGGCGCCGGTCAGGAACAGGTGCTTGTTGTCGGAGATGACCGGGTTGTACTCGCCGATGTCCGAGTAGAACTGCTTGTGGCCGTCGCTCACCCGGAAGCCGTACGTGCCGACGTTGGGCCCGATAACCGCCGCGTAGACGTCGCGGCCGACCACGCTCGCGGCGCCCAGGATCACGCCGCCGAGGTCCTTTTCCCAGCGGATCTTGCCGGTTCGCGCGTTCATGGCGTAGAAGTGATGGTCCTGCGAGCCGACATAGACGCTCGGCGCGGTTCCTGGCACCGCGGCGACCGCCGGCGCCGGGTAGACCTCGGCGCCGGTCGACTGGCTCCACGCGAGCTCTCCGGTCCTCTCCACGTAGCTATAGACCCGGCCGTCGAGCCCGCCGAAGTAGACGCGGCCGAAGGCGATCGCGGGAGTCGAGTAGATGCCCCCGCCGCGCAGGAATCCGCCTCCCTGCGTCTCGGCCTGCCAGTGCACCGAGCCGTTTGAGGCGTCGACGGCGTATACCTGCCCCGCGTAGTTGCCGAAGAACACCGCGCCATGGTCGTACGCGACGCCGCCCTTCACGGCGCCGCTCGATTGGAACTTCCAATCGAGCTTGCCCGTCTTCTCGTCGTAGGCGAACACCTGGCCCGACTCACAGCCGACGAACACCCGGCCGCCGTGGACGAGCGGCGAGGACTCCGAGCGGCCAGGGAGCCCGTGGCGCCAGAGCACCTTCCCGTCGCTCGCGCGCATTCCGACCACCTGGCCCGGGGAAAGCGTCACGGCGAATACGCGCCCCCCGTGATAGGCGGGCGAGGAGGCGGAGAGGTTTCCGACGTCGCGCTTCCAGTCGACGTGGCCGCCGTTGTGCGCCTGCAGTGAGTAGAACGTCGCGTCCTTGTCGATCACGTAGAGGTGCCCGCGCGCGTAGACGGGCGAGAACTCCAGCAGGCTCGGCGCCCTGAACTCCCATTCGCGGGCGCCGAACGGCGGGATCACGCGCTTCGACGGCAGGTAGCGGGTGCGCTCGTCGTCGAGCCCGTACTCGGGCCAGTTCGTGGCCTTCACGTGCTTCACCTCGCGCTTCGGCTGAAAGGTGGCGCGCGGGTGGGAGACGTCGGCCGGACGCCGGAGGATGATCACGATGCTGAACGCGGCGACGCCGGCGGCGAGCAGCGCGATCGTTATCGCCGCGCCTCGCTGCCACGCGTCCCACGACCGCCAGATGTCGAGCACGCGGGCCATCAGCGGAGTTGGTCATGGTACGGAACGGCCGGTACCGTCCGGCGGATGACGGCCTTCGCCAAGGGGGATCTCTCGCCCGCGCGGCTGCGTGAGCGGGTGAATGGGCTGCCCGCCCTTCGCGCGGTGCAGGAGGCGGCAGACGGAGCCGATGCCTATCTCGTTGGCGGCGCGGTGCGCGACTTGCTCACCGCCGGCGGACGCATCGACCTCGACGTGGCCGTCGAGGCGAGCGGCGAGAAGGTCGCCGAGCTGGCTCGGCGCATCGACGCCGGCGCCCGCGTGTACGGCCGCTTCGGGACGGCGCGCATCGTCGTCAAGGGGACCGAGGTCGACCTGGCCGCCACGCGCGCTGAGACCTACGCGCGCCCCGGGGCGCTCCCGGACGTTCGCGAAGCAGCCATCGCCGACGACCTCGCGCGGCGAGACTTCACCGTCAACGCGATGGCGCTTTCGCTCGCGGGTGACGCGGAGCTGCTCGACCCGCACGGCGGCCTCGCCGACCTTCGCGATGGAGTGCTCCGGGTCCTCCACGAGCGCTCGTTCGTCGACGACCCGACCCGCGCCCTTCGCGCGGCGCGCTACGCCGCCCGGCTCCCGCTCGGGCTCGATGAGGTGACGGCCCGGCTCATTCGCGACACCGACCTCGGAACGGTTTCCGCCGAGCGGATCGAGGCCGAGCTGCGCCGGCTGGCGATGGAGGACGAGGCCGTCACCGCCCTGGGCCTGCTCCTGGGGTGGGGGCTGGTCGAGGGAGACACAGCTCTTGCCGGCGCTGCGCTCGGGGTGTGCGGCAGCGCCGGCTGGGGGAAGGTGGCGGATCGCTCCAGCGCGTTCCTCGCCGCGGGTTCCGTTCGCTGCGGCGCGTTCGGACCGCTCGCAGGAAGCGACGGGGGGCGGGCGCTCGCGGCGGTCGAGGTTGGCTCGAGACCGTCGAAGCTCGTTGAGGCAGCGAGAGGGCGGCCCGGGGTCGAATTGGTGATCGCACGGGCGCTGGGCGCCGAGTGGCTCGACGACTACGTACGAGGGTGGCGGCACGTCCGTTTGGAGATCGCCGGCAACGACCTCCTGGCGGAGGGCGTCGAGGAGGGGCCGAGCGTCGGGCGCGGCCTCGCGGCGGCGCTCGCGGCGAAGATCGACGGAGAGGCCCGGGGCCGCGACGAGGAACTCGCAGCGGCGCTGGACGCCGCGAGATCCGTCCGTTGATGGGTTGTACCCCTCATAAGGGGTGAAATCCATCAACCACGGGGCGCTCCGCTACTTTCGGCGTGATGGAGCGAACCCGAATCCGACGCCGGCGGATCCTCGCCCTCGCTGCGCTTCTGGCAGCGGCCGGCGCCGTGATCGCGGTCGTGGCCATAGCGAGCGGAGGCGGAGCGTCGGAGCGGAGCGCTGCGAAGCAAGCGGCGGCCGCCAACGGGGATTCGAGCAGCGCAGCCGACGCCGCTGACCGCGCCTTCCCGCCCTCCTGGCGCCCCCACCGCGGACCCGTGCCGATACTCGAGTACCACGCGATCCAGCCGCCGACTCCCGGCAGCGCGTATCCGGACCTGTTCGTGCCCCAGGCCGACTTTCAGGCGCAGATGTCCTGGCTCCACTCCCACGGCTACGAGGCGGTGACGGAGAACGCGGTCGAGGACTCCTGGGACGGGCACGGCGAGCTGCCGTCGAAGCCCGTGGTCGTGAGCTTCGACGATGGGTATCGCAGTCAGTACGTCGCCGGGTTCTTGGTCCTGCAGCGGTACCACTGGCCCGGCGTGATCAACCTGATCGCCGGATCGCAGGGTGACGACCTCCCGGCCGCCGACGTCAAGCGAATGATCGCCGCCGGCTGGGAGCTCGCCTCGCACACGATCAACCACCTCGATCTCACAACCCTCGATGCGTCCCAGCTCGCCACAGAGATCGCCGGGTCGAAGCGCGAGCTGGAGCGCCGCTTCGGGGTCAGGGTCGAGAACTTCTGCTATCCGGCCGGCCACTACGACCCGGCCGCGATCGACGAGCTGCGCCGGGCCGGCTACCGGGGCGCCACGACCGAGCTTCCCGGCCTCGCCGACCGCCAGAACCCCTACACGCTCGCCCGGGTGGACATCGCGGGCAGCGACGGGCTCAGCGGGTTCGTCGACAAGCTCTCCTCGGCAAGCCCCCAGGGCGCGGCTCCCCGGTCGGCGTGATGGACTGGCGCGGGGAAGCCGAGATGCGCTGGCTCGCCGCCGATCTGCCCGGTGTCCGGGCGGCCTTCACGACCCGCCTTGGTGGCAAGAGCTCTGGCCCCTACGAGACCCTCAACCTCGGTTTGCTAACGGGCGACGACCGCGCGACGGTCCTCGAGAACCGCAAGCGGGCCCTGGCCGGCCTCGGCCGAGACCCGGACGGCGTGCTCTCCGGCCATCAGGTCCACGGACCCGTTCTCGAGCGCCGCGATGAGGCGCCCGCGCCGAGCCCGTGGACCGATCCCGGCCCGGGCCTTTCCGAGGTCGATGGGCAGATCACGTCCTCGCCGCAGCTGACGCCGGCGGTGCTGGTCGCCGACTGCCTGCCGATCGCGCTTGCGGGGCACCGCGGCGCGGCGATGGTTCACTGCGGCTGGCGCGGGCTCGCAGCCGGCATCGTCGAGCGAGCCGCCGGCGTGATCGAGGCCCAGGCTGCCGCGATCGGCCCCGGGATCGGGAGGTGCTGTTACGAGGTGGGCGATGAGGTGCTTGCCGCCTTCGAGAGCCTCGGCGAAGGGGTTGCCGACGGCCGCATGCTCGACCTGGCCGAGGTTGCGCGGCGGCTCTTGGCCGCGGCAGGCGTCGGGCGCGTCGAGGCGGCCGGCCTCTGCACGAGCTGTCACCCCAAGCTCTTCTTCTCGCATCGCCGCGATGGCGAGCGCACCGGCCGCCAGGCCGGGTTCGCGTGGGTGGAGGCCTGATGCCCCGCGGGCTCATCCGCGGGCTCGAGCCCGACCCGATCCGGGCGAACCTCGCGCGCGTCCGCGAGCGCGCCGGGCCCGACGTCGAGGTCCTTGCCGCCAGCAAGTACGTGCCGCTCGAGGAGATGGGCGCGCTGGCCGAGGCCGGCGTCGAGCTCGTCGGAGAGAACCGGCTGCAGGACCTGAAGGCGAAGCGGGAGCGATGGGCCGAGGCATTCACCTGGGACTTCATCGGAAACGTTCAGAGCCGCAAGGTCAAGTCGATCCTTCCCCTGGTGAGGCTGATCCACTCGGTCGCCACGGATTCCGCGCTCGTAGAGCTCGGACGCCATGGCTCGCAAGACACACAGGTGCTCGTCGAGGTGAACGTCGCCGGGGAGGAGGGGAAGGGTGGGGTGGAGCCGGCGGCTCTCGGGGATTTCATCGCGCGTTGCACCGCTCGGGTTGCCGGCCTCATGACGATGCCTCCGTTCACCCAGAATCCCGAGGACTCTCGCCGGCATTTCGCGCGCCTGGCGGAGCTGGCGACGGAGCACGGTTTGCAGCACCTCTCGATGGGCACGAGTCAGGACTGGGAGGTCGCGGTCGAGGAGGGTGCCACGATCATCCGCCTCGGAACGGCGCTCTACATGCCTGAGTGGTCATAATCATTCGCAGGAGTTCCCGCTCGTAGAGCGAATCTGAGCCAGCGATGGCCTTCCGAGACACATGGCACCGCGCCCTCGTCTACTTCGGGCTGGCCGAGGATCCCGGCTACGTCGACGACGAGGGCTACGAGCCTGAGACCGGCCAGGGCGACATCTACGACTCGCCGGCGCCGCGCACGGCCACCGTCAGCCGCATCGGCGACCGGCGCCGCGCACGCGACGAGATCGACGACATCTTCGCCGACGACGAGCCGGCCTCTCGCGGCCGCACCCTGCGGCCCGTCGGGAACGGCTCGGGCTCGCGGGTGCATCTCGTGACGCCGCACAGCTTCAACGACGCCCAGGAGGTCGCGGACCGGTTCAAGCAGGACACGCCGGTGATTCTGAACCTCCAAACCACCGACGGCGAGCTCGCGAAGCGCCTTATCGACTTCGCCTCGGGGCTCACCTACGCGCTGGAAGGCGGGATGCAGAAGATCGCCGAGAAGACGTTCATGCTGACCCCCCGCAACGTCGAGGTCTCGGCCGAGGAGCGCGCTCGCCTCGTCGAGAAGGGCTTCTTCAACCAGTCGTAACTACCCTCCGCTCATGCGGATCGGGTTCGTTGGTGCGGGCAACATGGCGGCCGCGATGGCGCGTGGCTGGGCGGCGGCTGGTTCCGGCCCCGGGGCCATGCTGTTCAGCGACCTCGAGCCGGCGCGCGCAGCCGACCTCGCCGCTGATGTCGGTGGAGAGACCCGTGAAGGCCTCACCGCGCTCCGAGCGGACTCCGACGTGCTCCTGCTCGGCGTCAAGCCGGCGGCCCTCGACGCCGTCGCGGAGGAGCTCGGCGGGGAGGCGCCCGCGATCGTCTCGATGCTCGCGGCGACCCCGCTCGACCGCCTCGCGGAGGCGTTCCCCGGCGTTCCTGCGCTGCGCGTGATGCCGAACCAGCCCGTCGAGGTGCGCCAGGGCGTCATCTGCCACCCACCACCGCGTGACATGCCCGAGGCGCTCGCCGGCGAGCTGACGGCTCTCCTCGACGCGCTCGGCGAGCGCTTCGAGCTTCCCGAGGAGCAGGTCGAGGCCGCGATGGCGGTGATGTCGTGCTCACCGGCCTACGTGGCCCTGTTCGCCGAAGCGCTGGCCGACGCCGGAGCTCGCGAGGGGCTCG
This sequence comes from uncultured Actinomycetes bacterium, assembly GCA_963771655.1. Classification (GTDB taxonomy): domain Bacteria; phylum Actinomycetota; class Thermoleophilia; order Solirubrobacterales; family 70-9; genus JAWVFM01. Next base: position 28,357 of record CAVYUG010000001.1, read on the forward strand.
CGCGGCCGCTTGCCGCGACCCTGGTTGCGGACACCCTGACCGGCACGGCCGAGCTCCTCCGCAAGCACGACCCGGCGGCGATCCGGCACGCAGTGGCGCCGCTCGGGGGCGCCACGGACGCGGGGCTCCAAGCGCTCGACTTCGAGGGCTTCGAGCGGGCGATCGTGGCCGCCGTCGACGCGTCGCTGGAGCGCTTCCGATGATCGAAGCCGCGATCGGTCGCGCCGAGGTCTACGACTACGTCTCCGCGCTCTTCACGGTCTACATCGTCCTCATCTTCATCCGGATCCTGCTCACGTGGGTGCCGCGGATGCCCTTCAACCCCTACCTCCGCGCCTGCGTCGCGTTTGTGGAACGGACGACGGACCCCTACCTGAACGCGTTCCGGGCGATTCTGCGGCCCGTTGGGGTGGGGGGGATGGCGCTCGACCTCAGCCCGATCATCGCGATCATCGTCCTCTACCTGGTGCGCAGCCTCGTCCTGAGCGCGATCCTCGGAGGGTGAACGGGGTCGTCGGGGGGCGGCGGGCCGATGCGTGGCTGCGGGCGCTAGCCGTGTGCGCGCTCGTCGTCCTCGGAGACCAGCTGGTGAAGGCGGCGGTCCGCTCTGGGCTCTCGCCGCATCAGGTCGACGACCTGCCGCTCGGCTTCCAGCTCGTCCGCGTCTCCAATCACGGCGTGGCGTTCGGCTTCCTCGGCGGTGGAGGAGCGCTCGTCGTCGTGGTGACCATCGCCGCCCTGGTATTCGTGCTCGGCTGGTTCGCCCGCGATCCCCTGCGGCCCTGGCTGTGGCTCGCCGTCGGCCTCATCGCCGGCGGTGCCCTCGGCAATCTCGCCGACCGCGTGCGCGCTGGGGCCGTGACCGACTTCATCGATCCGCCGCTCTGGCCGGCGTTCAACCTCGCCGACGTGGCGATCACGGTCGGTGCGGTCGCGCTCGTGCTGATCGCGTTGACGCCGGAGCAGAAGCGACAGTGAGCGTCCCCGACCTGAGGGTCGTGCGCGTCGACGCGCATCTCGCCGTGGTCGACAAGCCGGCGGGCGTCGTGGTCCATCCCGCTCCCGGGGTCACCGGCCCGATCCTCACCGAAGGGCTGGGCGATCTCCTCGGCGGCGGCCCGGCGGAGCGTCCCGGGATCGTGCAGCGCCTCGACAAGGACACCTCTGGCCTGATGGTGGTTGCGCGCGATCCAGAGGCTCATCGGCGCCTATCCGCGATGGTGAAGGCGCGCGAGCTCCGCCGGACCTACCTCGCGCTCGTCGTCGGGCGCCCGCGCTCCCGCTCGGGCACAATCGACGCGCCGCTGGGGCGTGACTACCGGGCGCCCGAGCGGCGGGCCGTGGGCGGCCGCGGGCCGCGCGAGGCGCGCACCCACTTCACCGTCCTCGAGACGCTCCGTGAGCACTGCCTTCTCGAGGTCAGGCTCGAGACCGGCCGCACGCATCAAATCCGAGTCCACCTGGCGTCGATCGACTGCCCCGTGGCCGGCGATCCCCGCTACGGCCGCGGGCAGGGCGGCGAGCTCGGACTGAAGCGTCAGTTCCTCCACAGCGCCCGCTTGGGCTTTCGTCATCCGTTCACCGGGGCCGAGATCGACCTTCGCTCGGCTCTGCCGTCGGACCTCGAGATCGCGCTCGACCGCGCGCGTGAGCGGCCCCACTAGAATCAGGCGCGACCTGTAACCGACCCCTCGTCAGGCGGTCGGGGCCCTGCCCGGGCGGCGCGCATCGGCGAGCCAGGCCCGGGTCCCCGGCAGGCGACGAGGCTCGAGACCAAGCGAGACAAGGGAGCACGATGGCAGAGCCTGGAATCAGGGAGCTCTTGGAGGCCGGACTCCATTTCGGCCACCAGACGCGCCGCTGGAACCCGCGGATGCAGCGCTACATCTGGGGCGAGCGCGACGGCATCCACATCATCGACCTGCTGCAGACCGAGCGGCTACTCCATGAAGCGCGCGAGTTCGCCGCCGAGGTCGCCGGCAAGGGCGGCACGGTGCTGTTCGTCGGCACCAAGAAGCAGGCGAGGGACTCGATCCGCGAATGGGCCGAGCGCTCCGGCATGCCGTACGTGAACCAGCGGTGGCTCGGCGGGCTGCTGACGAACTTCCAGACGATCTCGAAGCGGATCGACCGCCTCCACGACCTGACGAACCTCAGGGACGAGGGCAAGCTCGACCTGCTGCCAACCAAGGAGCGGATGTCGATGGAGGCCGAGCTCGAGCGGCTCACCTACAACCTCGGTGGCGTCCGCGACTTGAAGCGCGTACCCCAGGCGGTGCTGATCATCGATCTGAAGACCGAGGAGATCGCGCTCAGGGAGGCCGAGCGCCTTCGCATCCCGATCATCGGCCTCGTCGACACGAACGTCGACCCGATGGGCGTTCAGTACCCGATCCCCGGCAACGACGACGCCATCCGCTCGTGCGATCTCGTGATCCGCACGATCGGCGAGGCGGTGCTCACCTCGGCGACGATCTACCGCGAGGCCGAGGCGAAGCGCCGGGCCGAGGAGGAGGAGCGCCGCCGAGCCGAGGAGGAGCGCCAGCGCAAGGAGGCCGAGGAGCGCGCCCGCAAGGAGGCCGAGGCGAAGGCAGCGGCCGAGGCAGCCGCGGCCGAGGCCGCGGCCCACCCGCAGGCCGCGCCGGCGGCGCCCGCCGCGAGCCCCGAGGGCCAGTCGTGAGCACCGCCGCGGTATCGGCCGGCGACGTCAAGGCGCTTCGGGAGCGCACCGGCGCCGGCGTGATGGACTGCAAGGCCGCGCTCGCCGAGTCGGGCGGCGACGTCGACAAGGCCGTCGAGATCCTCCGCGTCAAGGGGCAGGCCTCCGCGGCAAAGCGCAGCGGTCGCGCCACCGGGGAGGGCACGGTCGCCGCCTACATCCATTCCAACGGCAAGGTCGGGGTCCTCGTGGAGGTGCTCTGTGAGACAGACTTCGTCGCCCGCTCCGACGAGTTTCAGGAGTTCGCGCGAGAGATCGCCCTGCACATCGCCGGGTCGCCCTCGCCCCCGCAGTTCCTCACCGCCGGCGAGATCCCCGATGAGGCGCGCGAGTCCGAGCGCGCCGTCCACGCGGCCAAGGCCAAGGAGGAGGGCAAGCCGGAGGACGTGGTCGACCGCATCGTGGAGGGCCAGTTGGCGAAGTGGGCGAAGGACGTCGCCCTGCTCGAGCAGGAGCACATCCGCTCGGACCGCTACGAGGGCAAGACGATCGAGGAGATTCGCTCCGCGCTTGCCGCCAAGACCGGTGAGAACGTCCAGATCGGGCGATTCGCGCGGTTTGAGGTCGGCCGCGACTAGGCCCGCGCTTCCTCCGCTCGACCTCGCCATGCGGGTCGGGCTGGACCCCGACCCCAGCCACGACCACTACCAGGCAACGGGCGCGTGGATGCGCGAGGCGATCCTCGACATCCTCCCCGAGGGCTGGACCTTCTCCGACAAGCGGGTTCTGGACTTCGGCTGCGGCGCGGGGCGCGTGCTGCGCCAGTTCACCGACGTCGCCGCGGAGGCCGAGGTCTGGGGCTGCGACATCCACGCCGAGAGCGTCACGTGGCTCGAGAGGAACCTGCGGCCGCCGTTCCACTTCTTTCGCAACGCCGCTGTCCCGCCGCTCCCGATCGCCGACGGCTATTTCGACCTCGTCTGGGCGATGTCGGTCTTCACCCACATCGGCGACGGGTGGGAGGACTGGCTGCTCGAGATGCGCCGAGTGCTGGCGCCGGGCGGACTCTTCGTCGCCAGCTATCTCGGGGCAAACGTGCTCGAGGAGCTCCTCGGCGTTCGCCACGATGACGACGAGATCGGAATGCTCGTCCACGACCATTCGCGCGCCCCAGCCGAGGGCGGACCATGGGTGTTCCACTCGGATTGGTGGCTCCGAAGGCACTGGGGACCGGCCTTCGAGATCGTCGAGGCCCGCCCGGCGGGTGATTCCGCGCGAGGCGGGAGCGGCCTCGCGCATGGCCTTGTGCTTGCGCGCCGGCGGGCCGAGAGGCCCGATCGCAACGCGATGTCGGCCATCGATGGCGCCGACCCGCGTGAGATCGCGGCGCTCCAGGCGGAGGTGCGAATGCTTCGCGGCGAGCTCGAGCGGGCCCGCGCAGGAGCCCGCCTGGACGGAAAGGCGCTGGCGGCACGCGCGCGCCGGGCCGTGCTTCGGACGCCCCTGGGCGAGCCCGCGCGCCGCCTCGGACGGCGCATCCGGCGGGCGCGCGCTCGGTGAGGCCGGCCGGAAGTTAGGGTTTCGAGCGTGTCCGAGGCAGCTTTCGACCGGGTCCTGCTGAAGCTCTCCGGCGAGTCGCTCATGGGCTCGCTTCCGTACGGGACCGATCCCGACCGAGTCGAGGCGCTGAGCCGACAGGTCCACGAGGTCAGCGCGATGGGCGTCGAGGTTGCCCTCGTCGTGGGCGCCGGCAACATCTACCGCGGCCTCGCGGGCGCCGCCGCCGGAATGGACCGCGCCACGGCCGACTACATGGGGATGCTCGCGACCGTGCTCAACGCCCTCACGATTCAGGACGCCCTCGAGAAGCTCGGCTCGAACACGCGGGTGCTCTCGGCGATCGAGGTGATGGAGGTCGCCGAGCCCTACATCCGCCGCCGCGCGATCCGCCACCTCGAGAAGGGCCGGGTGATCATCTTCGCCGCGGGCACCGGCAACCCGTTCTTCACCACCGACACCGCCGCGGCGCTGCGCGCTCTCGAGATTCACGCCGAGGCGATCCTGATGGCGAAGCACGGGACCGACGGCGTCTACGACGCCGATCCCGCGACGGACCCAAACGCACGCTTCCTTGCCGAGCTGACCCACAGGGAGGCGATCGAGCGCAGCCTTCGGGTCATGGACTCGACCGCCCTCTCCCTCTGCATGGACAACGGCCTTCCGATCTACGTCTTCAACACCGACGAGGAGGAGAACATCGCCCGCGTGGTGCGCGGCGAGCGCGTCGGGACGATCGTGTCCTCCGAGACACCGGTCGCGAGCGAGGCGGGATAGGTTTTCGCCATGGCCGAAGCGGACTTCATCGACGAGCTTCTGAGCGACGCGCGGGACCGAATGCAAAAGTCGGTCGAGTCGTTCCGGCACGAGCTCGCGACGGTGCGCACGGGCCGCGCCTCGCCGCATCTTCTCGATCGGATCATCGTCGACTACTACGGCGCCGAGACCTCGTTGCGGCAGCTCGCGAACATCGCCGCCCCCGACGCGCGGCTCCTGACCGTCACGCCGTACGACGCGAGCTCGATCAAGGCGATCGAGAAGGCGATCCTCGAGTCCGACGTGGGGCTCACGCCGAACAACGACGGGCAGGTGATCCGCCTCCAGGTCCCGGAGCTGAACGAGGAGCGCCGCACCGAGATGGTGCGGGTCGTCCACGGGATCGCGGAGGAGGGCAAGGTCGCGGTCCGCAACATCCGCCGTGACGTGATGCACGACCTGCGCGAGCTGAAGAAAGAGGGCGAGGCCGGCGCCGACGACGAGCATCGGGCCGAGCAGGAGCTGCAGAAGTCGACCGATACGGCGACCTCCGAGATCGACAAGCTCGTCACCGCGAAGGAAGAGGAGATCCGGGAAGTTTGAGCGCCGCGCGCTCGGGGCCGCGCTACGTGGCGATCATCACCGACGGGAACGGGCGCTGGGCCGCCGAGCGCGGGCTGCCGCCGATCGAGGGACACCGAGCGGGCGCCGACGTGGTCAAGGCCCGCCTCCGCGACGCCGTTGAGCTCGGGATCTCCGAGCTCACGGTCTACTCGTTCTCGACCGAGAACTGGTCGCGTCCATCGGCGGAGGTCGAGGGCCTCATGCGCATGTTCGGCGAACGGATCGACGCCGAGACGCCCGAGCTCCACGATGAGGGGGTGCGGATGCGGTTCATCGGTCGCCGTGAGGGGGTGCCCCCGGCGCTCGTCGAACGCATGGAGTGGGCCGAGGGCCTGACGGCCGGCAACGATCGGATCACGCTCTTCGTCGCGTTCAACTACGGCGGGCGCGCCGAGCTCGTCGACGCCGCCAGGGGCTTCAACGGGACGACCGAGGAGGAGCTGCGTGCGCGTCTGTACGCGCCCGAGATGCACGACCCCGATCTGCTGATCCGCACCAGCGGCGAGCTGCGCACCTCGAACTTCCTGATCTGGCAGTGCGCCTACTCCGAGCTCGTCTTCCGCGACGAGCTCTGGCCCGACTTCGGCCGCGAGGCCCTCGAAGGCGCGATCGAGACCTACCAGGCGCGCCAGCGGCGGTTCGGCGGGCGCTAGTCGTCGATTAGGTTCGTGGTATGCCGGTGAGGGGCTTTGCCCCGAAAGAAGCGTGTAAGGGCGCCGCAGGCGCCCGCAAGTGATGGATTTCCCGCCGAGGGACGGCCCGCGTGGGGTTAGGCGGGACGACCGCGATATCGACTTCGAGCCGCTCCGGCGGGAGCGGCCACCGCAGCGGAGAGCCCGCCCCCAGCGCCGGCGGATCGGCTCGCGCCGCCGCCGTCGCCCCACCGAGCCGTCAGCTCCGAAGCGGCCACTGGGCCCCGGCTCGGAGACCATCGCCCGGGTGCTGTGGGCGGTCCCCTGGATCGTCTTCGTCGTCGCGGTCGTCGCCGTCGGCGGCATCATCTTCGCCATCGCGATGGGGGCGCTCGCGTGCATCGGCATGGCGGAGCTCTTTCGGATGACGAGCGATGTCCATCCCTTCCGGCTCGTCGCGTTCGCGGTCGGCATCGGTCTGATCGTGGCCGCCTACTACGGCGGCCAGTACCAGATGACCTACGTCTTCGCCGCGGCCTTTCCGCTGATGTTCATCGTCTCGGCGGCGCGCCGGGACCGCAAGGGCATCAGCGCCTCCATCGCCTTCACGGTCCTCGGGATCGCGTGGATTGCGGTGCCGTTCGCGCACGCCGTGCTCCTGCGCGAGCTGCCCCTGCATGGCGGCGCGCTCCTCATCGACGTGCTCGTGGGGACCATCCTCACCGACACCTTCGCCTACTTCGGCGGTCGCCTGTTCGGCCGGCATCCGCTCGCGCCGCAGCTCTCGCCCAACAAGACCGTGGAGGGCCTCGTGATCGGGGTCGCCGGCGGCACGATGGCGTTCTGGTTCGCCGGCCTCTACCAGGACTGGCTCTCGGGGGCGGACGCCCTGATCATCGGCTTCTGCGTCGCGCTGATGGCGCCGATCGGCGACCTCTTCGAGTCGATGGTGAAGCGAGACCTCGGCGTCAAGGACACGGGTCGGATCTTCGGCCCGCACGGCGGGCTGCTCGACCGCGTCGACGCGCTCCTGTTCACGATCGTCGTCGGCTACTACCTGGCGCAAGCGCTCACGTACTGAGCGCCTGCCGCACGAACGCCATGTCGGACTTGAGCGCCGCCGGGTCGCGGGGCGTCTCGACGATCACCGGGGCCCGCGCACCCCGGATCATCGCCTCGAGGTCCTCCGGCGCGATCTGGCCATCGCCGATGTTGGCGTGGCGGTCGGCGCCGGTGCCCGGAGGATCTCGCGAGTCGTTCACGTGCAGGAGGTCGATCTCGCCGACGATCTCGAGCACCCGCTCGACCGCGTTGTCGAGCGGCTCGCCCGCCGCGTGCGCGTGGCAGGTGTCGAAGCAGAACCCGAGCGGGGCGTCGAAGGACCCGCCCGCGATCGCGCTCCAGAGCTTCCGCCAGGGCGTCGAAGCGACGGGCGACGGCGTTCTCCCCGCCGGCCGTGTTCTCGATCAGGACGGGAACGTCGGTCTCGAGCATCTCGAGCGTACGGGGCCAGCGCCCGACGCCCTCGTCGATGCCGTCCTCCGCGTGCCCGGCGTGCACGATCACCCCGGCGGCGCCGATGTCGGCCGCGGCGTCACACGTCTGCTGGAGGATCTTCCGCGAGCCGTAGCGGATGTTGTTCTTGGGCGAGCAGACGTTGATCAGGTAGGAGGCGTGAACGTAGATGCCGACCGGCGAGTTGCGGAGCTCAGGGGCATCGGGCCGCGGCTTCGGCTTCTCCCATCCCTGCGGCTTGGTGAGGAAGATCTGCACGACGTCAGCACCGAGCTCGGCGGCGGTCCCGAGGGGGTCCTTGGCGCTGATATGCGCGCCCACGGGGAGCTTCTTGCGCTTGGTGGCCACGCTTAAGGCAGCTTAGGACCCAGCCCTACACTCAATCGGCATGAAAATCGCCGAATCCTCCCAGGAGGCAGGAGGGTGGGCGGCGAGCTGGCCGCGTCCGATTCGGCTTGATCTCATCTGCATGAGATGGCCAAGCGGGTCCTGATCCTCGGCTCCACGGGCTCGATCGGCGAGCAGGCGCTCGAGATCGTCGCCGGCTCGCCGGCGCTCGAGCTCGCCGGCCTCTCGGCGGCCGGGAGCTGGGAGCGCCTCGCAGGCCAGGCGCGCGAGCACGACGCTCGCCTGGTCGCCCTGAGCGGTTCCGAAGCCGCCAGCGAGGCTTCGCGGGCCCTCGAGGGCACCGCGCGTGTCCTCAGCGGTGCCGAGGGCGTGCGCGAGCTCGTCACCGCCTGCGCGCCCGACATGGTGCTCAACGCGATCGTCGGCACCGCCGGCCTCGGGCCGACGATCGTGACCCTGACGGAGGGCATCGACCTGGCCCTCGCGAACAAGGAGAGCCTCGTCGTCGGCGGCGAGCTCGTCACCGCGCTCGCCGAGGCCACGGGCGCGCGCATCCTGCCGGTCGACTCCGAGCACTCGGCGCTCCACCAGCTCGTCGCCGGAGCGGAGACGGGGTCGATCGACCGTTTGGTGCTCACTGCGTCGGGCGGTCCATTTCGCGGGCGCAGCAACTTCGACGATGTGACCCCGGACGACGCCCTCGCGCACCCCACCTGGTCGATGGGGGGGCGGATCACGATCGATTCGGCCACGCTCATGAACAAGGGCTTCGAGGTGATCGAGGCCCACCACCTGTTCGGGGTCGAGTACCGGGCGATCGACGTGGTCGTCCATCCGCAGTCGATCGTCCACGGGCTCGTCGACCTCGCAGACGGCGCCTCGCTGGCCCACCTGGGCCACCCCGACATGAGGGTGCCGATCTCATACGCCCTCCATCACCCCGAGCGCCCGGACGTCCCGGTTCCGACCCTCGACCTCGCGGCGGTCGGCGAGCTCACCTTCGAGAGGCCGGACACCGACGCCTTCCCGTCGCTGCGCCTCGCGCGGGAGGCGGGAGAGACCGGCGGCACCGCCCCCTGCGTGCTGAACGCGGCCGACGAGGTGGCTGTCGCCGCCTTCCTCGACGGCGCGATCCCGTTCGGCGCCATCCCCGAGGTCGTCGGAGAGACCCTCGCGGCGATGCCGGCCGCTGTGCCCTCGCACTTCGAGGACCTGTTCGCCGCCGACCTCGAGGCGCGCGAGCGGGCGGGCGAGCTCTGCACCAGGGCCCGGGTTGCGTAGATGAGCTGGGCCATCGCCATTGCCGGCTTCGCGCTGCTCGTGGTCCTGCACGAGCTCGGCCACTTCCTCGCCGCGAAGGCGACGGGCATGCGAGTCGAGCGCTTCTTCCTGTTCTTCCCGCCCAAGGTCGTGAGCAGGACGCGGGGCGAGACTGAGTACGGGATCGGGGCGATCCCGCTCGGCGGCTTCGTGAAGATCACCGGGATGAACCCCGAGGAGGAGCTGCCGCCGGAGGTGGCCTCTCGCGGCTACTACGCCCAGCCGGTCTGGAAGCGGATCGTCGTCATCGGGGCCGGCCCCGCGATGAACCTGCTCGTCGCCTTCGTGATCTTCCTCGGCCTCGCCCTCACGCCGCAGACGCTCACTCACGACGTCGGGTCCGTCAACGCCGGGGCGCCAGCCCAGGGGACCCTGCAGCCGGGCGACCGGATCGTCGCCGTCGACGGCGTGGGGGGCGGCTTCAACACGATCCGCCACCAGATCGCGAGCCATCGCTGCGCGGGCAAGCCGCGCGACGGCTGCCGGGCCGCCACGCCGGCCAGGGTCGTGGTGATCCGCGACGGCCGGCGCGTCACCGTGGAGGTCCGTCCCGCCTTCGACGCGACCCTGCGCCGCAACATCCTCGGCATCAACTACGCGACCACCACCACGGGCGCCTCCCCCGGACAGGCCGTCGACGCCGCCACCGGCGCCATGTGGCACGTCACGAGCGGCACCGTGAGCGCGCTCGCCCGGATCTTCGAGCCCGAGCAGCGCAAGAAGCTCTCGGGGGTGGTCGGTGTCACCGACGTCACGCAGCAGGCCGTGAGCTTCGGCGCGCGCGCCGCACTGACCCTCCTCGCGGTGGTGAGCCTCTCGCTCGCGATCGTGAACCTGTTCCCGTTCCTTCCCCTCGACGGCGGTCACATCTTCTGGAGCATCGTCGAGAAGATTCGGGGCAGGCCGGTCCCGTTCCGCATCATCGAGCGCGCCAGCGCGGTGGGCTTCGTCTTGGTGATCGTGCTGTTCGCGATCGGGCTGAGCAACGACATCGGCAAGCTGACGGGCCCGGGAATCCACCTGAGATAGGCTTCGCGCCAGGGATGGAGCTCAAGACTGCCGAGCGCTACGTGAGTGGCGGGCCTGGCGGAGCGCTGGCCGCAAGGAACGCGGTGGACGCGTTCGACGCGACCGTGGACCGCCTGCCCGACGACGTCGCGATTCGCACCCTCGACGACTCATATTCGATCACGTGGTCGGAGCTTCGCGACCGCGTCCGGGCGATCGCCGGCGGCCTCGCCCAGCTCGGCGTCTCGAAGGGCGACACGGTCGCGATCCTGCTCAACAACCGGCCCGAGTTCATCCCCGCCGACCTGGCGGCCGTGGCCCTCGGCGCGGTGCCGTTCTCGATCTACCAGACCGCCTCCGCCGAGCAGATCGCGTACCAGATCTCCGACTCAGGGGCCAAGATCGCGATCGTCGAGGAGATGTTCCTCGAGCGCCTCGACGCCGCGCGCGAGAACCTGCCGCAGCTCGAGCACGTAATCGTGATCGACGGGGAGGGCGGCACGACGACCCTCGCCGAGGTCGAAGCCGCCGATCCCGACTTCGACTATTCCGCCACCGCCGCCGAGATCGGCCCCGACGACCTGCTCACTCTCATCTACACCTCAGGCACCACGGGCCCCCCGAAGGGCGTGCAGCTCACCCATCACAACCTGCTCGCGCTCGGCGCCAACGTCGACGGCATCGTCGACTTTCCCGAGCGCGGCGGCAGGGTGATCTCCTGGCTGCCGACTGCCCACATCGCCGAGCGCGGTGCCCACTACTACCTCCCGATCCGCGCGGGGCTCACCGTGACCATCTGCCCCGACCCGCGCAAGATCATCGAGGTCCTCCCGCAGGTGCGCCCGACGTGGTTCTTCGCCGTCCCGCGGATCTGGGAGAAGCTGAAGGCCGGGTTGGAGACGATGATCCACAACCTCCCCGACGAGCAGCGCGCCCCGGTCGAGAAGGGGCTCGAGGCCGCGATCCAGAAGGTGCGCCTCGAGCAGGCGGGCGAGGAGGTTCCCGCTGAGGTTGCCGAGGCGGCGGCCGGGGCCGACGAGGCGATGTTCGCGCAGCTTCGCACCCACCTCGGCCTCGACGAGGCGATCGCCGTCAACGTCGGCGCGGCGCCCACGCCGCTCGAGGTGCTCGAGTTCTTTCACGCCATCGGCATCCCCGTGGGCGAGCTCTGGGGCATGTCCGAGACCTGCGGCGTCGTCACCCTCAACCCACCCGACCGTGTGAAGCTCGGCACCGTCGGCCCGCCGATCCCCGGCTACGAGGTCAAGCTGGCGGAGGACGGGGAGGTGCTCGTGCGGGGCCCCGGGAACATGAGCGGGTACCGGAACCTTCCGGAGAAGACTGCGGAGACCATCGACGACGACGGCTGGCTGGCCACGGGCGACATCGGCGAGCTCGACGACGAGGGCTACCTGAAGATCGTCGACCGGAAGAAGGAGCTGATCATCAACGCGGCCGGCAAGAACATGTCTCCGGCCAACATCGAGGCGCACCTCAAGACGGCGAGCCCGCTGATCGGCCAGGCGGTCGCGATCGGCGACCGCCGGCCCTACAACGTTGCGCTCATCACCCTCGACCCGGACTTCGCGCCGGGCTGGGCGAGGAAGAACGGGATCGAGGGCGACGACCTCGCCGCGCTTGCGAAGGACGAGCGGGTCGTCGCAGCGATCCAGGAGGGGGTCGATGCCGCGAACGAGCGGATGGCGCGAGTGGAGCAGATCAAGAAGTTCAAGCTGCTCCCGGTCGACTGGCTTCCCGGCGGGGATGAGCTGACGCCGACGATGAAGCTGAAGCGCAAGCCGATCGACGAGAAGTACGCCGAGGAGATCGAGGCGCTGTACGCCTAGGCGGCGAGCGTCTCTACGGCCTCCAGATCGAAGTCCCCGTAGTCGGAGCCGAGGCCTCCGGCGACGAGGCCGGCCGCGGCACAACCGAGGCGCGCGGCGCCGGCGCGGTCGCGCCCGAGCGACAGGCCGCGCAGAAACCCGGCCGAGAACGCATCTCCGCACCCGGTGGTGTCCACGACCTCGACCTCCAGCGCCGGGACCTGCGCCGAGGACTCGCCGTCGACGATGAGCGCGCCCTCGCCGCCGCAGGTCGCGGCGACGCAGCCGACTCCCCGGTCGACGAGCGCCCGGCAGCCCGACTCGAGATCGTCCGCGCCGGTGAACCCGAGGACCTGCTCGTCGTTCGGGAGGAAGAAGTCGAGGTGGGGGAGAGAGGCCGCGATCCACTCGAGCACCCCCATCTCACCGGGGGCGAGCACGTCGGCGGAAGTCACGACGCCGCGCTCACGCGCGGACGAGAGGATCCCGGCAGCCGCCTCGCCGCCCATGAACTCGGGGCCGCCGAGATGCAGGTGCGTCGCGGTCGCCAGCGCGTCCAGATCGACGTCGGCAGGGCCATAGCTCGCGTTGGCGCCGACCACGTGGAACGCGGGGCGTTCCCCGTTCGGCCGGATCGGGAGGACGCTGGCCGAGGTCTGGACATCGTCGCGGCGCACGAGCATGGTCGTGTCGACTCCGCTTCCGGAGAGCAGGGACGAGAGCATGTCCCCGGCGGGGTCGGTTCCAATCGCCCCGGCCGAGCGAACCTCGGCTCCGAGCTTGGCGAGCGTGATCGCGGTGCCGCCCGCCGATCCGGCGGCCGTGATCCTGATCTCCTCGACGAGCTGGGCGCCCTGGCCCTCGGGAATCGCGTCGACGGGGCGAACGAGCACGTCCAGGACGTGCACGCCCATGCAGACGGCGCGCATCGCGTCGCTCACGATGCCTCGCCCCCAACCGGCTTCGTCTCGCCGTAGCCGCGGGCTACGGCCGCCTCGACGACCGCCGCGCGCTCGGAATCGTCCAGCACCCTGGGCGTGCCGACGACGGCTGCGCGCCAGTAGACCGAGCACGCCCACTCCAACAGCAGCGCGGCTTCGACCGCGCCCTGCGGGTCGGTCGCGCAGGTGATGGCACCGTGGTTCGCCATCAGCGCCGCGGTCCGGCCCTCCAGCGCCTCAGCGACCGCGGCCGCAAGCTCCGGCGTGCCGAAGGTCGCGTAGGGGGCGACACGGACGGTCCCGCCGAGCAAGAGCATCTGGTAGTGCACGCACGGGACCTCGTCGACCACGCACGAGAGCGCGGTGGCCACCGGTTGGTGCGTGTGGACGATCGCGCCGGGTTGATAGCGGCGATGGATCCCGAGGTGGAGGTCGATCTCCGAGCTCGGCTCGAAGGGTCCCTCGACCAACCCGCCCTCGAGGCCCACGACGGCGACGTCAGCGGCGTCGACGTCGGCGAGGACGACACCCGTGGGGGTGATGGCGACGCGGTCGCCGTTGCGCGCGCTGACGTTGCCCGCGGTGCCGAGCACCAGGCCCTCCTCCGCGAGCCGCCGCCCTGCCTGCGCTACGGCTTCGCGTTCGGCCTCGAGCATCGGCGCAGGGTATGCGATGAGTTGCGATCCTTTTCGGTTCGGTGAACCCCGATGCGACCATCACTCGGCGGCGCCTCGTCGGCACGGCCCTGGGCACGGGCGCAGGGCTCGCGCTCGGTGGCGTGCCGAGCGCGGTTGCCCACCGCAAGCACCGGCGGAAGGCCGACGTCGCGATCGTCGGGGCCGGATTCGCCGGCCTCACCGCGGCGCTCGAGCTCGTGCGCAAGGGCCGCTCGGTGGTGGTGCTCGAGGCGCGCGACCGGACCGGCGGTCGCGTGTTCAGCCACCACCTCGGGAAGGGTGTCATCTCCGAGGGCGGGGGAACCTTTGTCGGCCCGACGCAGAATCACGTGCTCGCGCTGGCGAAGGAGCTCGGAGTCCGGAAGTTCCCCACCTTCGACGACGGCGACAACGTTTACATCAACGGCTCCACGAGGCTCACCTACAGCGATACGGGGCCGACCGGCACAGCGCCTCCGGATCCCGCAATCCTTCCTGACCTGATCACTGCCGTGACGCAGCTCGACCAGATGGCAACGACCATCCCGATCGATGCGCCGTGGGATGCGGCCAGCGCCGCCGAATGGGACGGCGAGACCCTCGATGCATGGATCGCGGCAAACACGATCAACCCCGAGTTTCGCACCGGCCTGGTCCCACTCGCGACACGGCCGATCTTCGGCGCCGAGCCCCGCGAGCTCTCGCTTCTCTTCACGCTCTTCTACATCGCCGCCTCAGGCGACGAGACCCACCCGGGCACGTTCGAGCGGAACTTCGACACGCGCGACGGGGCGCAGATGTACCGCTTCGTCGGGGGCACGCAGCGCCTAATCGACCTCGTGGCGAAGGCGCTCGGGCGGCGCGTCGTCCTCGGTTCGCCCGTGCGGCGGATCGAGCAGGAGCGCGGCGGCGTTCGCGTCACCTCCGATCGCGTCGTCGTTGACGCCCAGGAGGTGATCGTCGCCGTCCCGCCCGCGGTCGCCGGGCACATCCACTACGCGCCGAAGCTTCCCGCCCGGCGGGCGAAGCTCAACCGCCGCCTGCGCCAGGGCAGCCTGATCAAGGCCGCCGCCGTGTACGAGACGCCGTTCTGGCGCGACGATGGGCTCAACGGCACCGCGGTCGCCACCGGTGGGCCCGTCAACGCCACCTTCGACGATTCCCCGCCGGGCGGGAAGCCCGGCATCGTCTTCGGGTTCATCGGCGGCGACAACGCGAGGGCTCACCGCAGGCTCTCGCGCGCGAAGCGGCGCAGGGCGGTGCTCGCCAACTACATCGACTTCTTCGGCTCGAAGGCCGCGAAGCCCGTCGAGTACTTCGAGACCGACTGGTCCGCAAGCCCCTGGACGCGTGGCTGTCCCGTCGGCATCGCCGCCCCGGGGACCTACACGGCATACGGCCCCGCACTCCGCAAACCCGTCGGCCGCGTCCATTGGGCCGGCACAGAGACGTCCACATATTGGAACGGTTACATGGACGGCGCCGTGCGGTCGGGCGAGCGGGCGGCAGCCGAGGTGCTCGACCGGCTGTGAGCGCGAAGCCGGCGAGCCGGCCTCCTCGCTCTATCCTCATTTCGTGGCATCGAAGCGCCAGATCTTCGTCAAGGACGTGCCGATCGGCGGCGGCGCGCCGGTCGCCGTCCAGACGATGACGAAGACCGAGACCGCGAACCTCGACGCGACGATGGAGCAGATCGGCAAGGTGACGGACGCCGGCGCCGACCTCGTCCGCGTCGCGGTGCCCAGGGACAAGGACGTCGAGGCCCTGCGCACGATCGTGCGCGACTCGCCGATTCCGGTCATCGCCGACATCCACTTCAACCACACCCTCGCGCTGAAGGCGATCGACGCCGGCGCGCACTGCATCCGGCTCAACCCCGGCAACATCGGTGGGCGCGAGAAGGTGGCCGAGGTCGCTGAGCGCGCGACCGCCGCCGGCGTGCCGATGCGCATCGGCGTGAACTCCGGCTCGCTGCCGAAGCACCTGCACGAGCTCGAGAGGAGCGAGCCGGTGGAGGCCCTCGTGACCGCCGCGGTCGAGTTCTGCGAGCTCATGGAGTCGCTCGACTTCGAGAACTTCAAGGTGTCGATCAAGTCGACCAACGTGCCGAACACGATCGCTGCCAACCGGCTGCTATCCGAGCGCGTGCCCTATCCGCTCCACCTCGGAATCACCGAGGCCGGCACCAAGTGGTCGGGCTCGCTCAAGTCGGCGGTCGGCTTGGGCACCCTTCTCGCCGACGGGATCGGCGACACGATCCGGATCTCGCTTTCGACCTTCCATGCAGAGGAGGAGGTGAAGGTCGCGTGGGAGATCCTCAAGGCGCTTCAGATCCGCGAGCGGGGCCCGGTCCTGATCGCCTGCCCAACCTGCGGACGCCTGCAGTTCGACATGGATACCGTCGTCGCCGAGATCGAGGAGCGCCTCGAGCGCTACACCGAGCCGATCGAGGTCGCGGTACTCGGCTGCGCCGTCAACGGCATCGGTGAGGCCTCGCACGCGGACTTCGGGATCACCGGGGCGAGGAACGAGGGCCTGATCTTCGCCGACGGCAAGCCGCTGCGCAAGGTCCCTCAGGCGGAGCTCGTCGACGCGCTCTTCGCGGAGATCGATCGCTCCCTCGACCGCGGTGAGGTTGAGGTCGACGAGCGAAGAGCGGCTGAGGGCGCCGACTGGCTCGCGCGCATCGAGGAGGAGAACGCCGGCGAGCTCACCCCGGAGCGGATCGCCAAGCTCGAGGCCGAGGCTGCTCGAGCCGAGGGCCGCGATGTCACCTCTGAGCCGTTTACGGCGCCGGTCGGCACGCGGGCGCCGCTTGACGAGGACGCCTCGCCCACCGCGGGGCGGCGCTTCACGCGGGCCTGAGTTGCCCTACCGGCGGCTCGCGGCGGCCGAGGCTTTCTGGCGTCCGTCGAACCAGATGGGCGTCGAGAACACCGATCTGGAAAAGCAGCTGGAGGCGACCGAGCTGGGCGCTCGGCTCTGGCGGCTCCGCCCGGGTCAGGCATCGACGAAGCACCGCCATCGGACCCAGGAGGAGCTCTACGTGCTCATCGAGGGGACGGGGAGGATGCGCGTGGACGGTGACCTCCTCACGCTGGGAAAGCTCGACGCCGTGCTCGTCGAGCCGAACTCGGTCCGGCAGGTCTTCAACGACAGCGATCAGAATGTGCTGTGGCTCGTTGCGGGAGCGCCGCCGGAGGCCGCCAACACGCTCGAGATGAGCGACGAGGACCTCGCCTGGATGTATCCCGACGGGCCGAAGGCGATGCCGCCCGAGCTCGCCGGCTAGCGCCGCCCGCCGCCGGTGACGGCGCGGACGATCAGCAGCAGCAGCACCGAGCCGCCGATGGCGATCAGCCAGGTGCCGAGGTCGAAGAAGTGACCGAGCTCTCCGATGTCGAGAGCGGTCGCGATGAAGCCTCCGAGGAGCGCACCGAGGATCCCGACCGCCATCGTGCCGAAACAGCCGCTCGGCTCGGTCTTGCCGGGCACGAGCGCCCGGGCGATGAGGCCGGCGAACAGCCCCAGGAAGATCCAGGCAATGAGACCCATTGGCCCGCAGCGTAGCCTGCCGAGGGTGCTCGACCCCTCCCAGCCAATCGAGACCGACCGGCTGCTCCTTCGGCCGTTCGCGGAGAACGACCTCGAGGCGCTTCATTCGCTTCATTCGCGCGAGGACGTCGCGCGCTATCTCTACCTCGGGCCGCGCGACGTCGAAGGCACCCGCGCGGCCCTCGCCGAGAAGCTTCTCGAGACGAGCCTCGACGAGGAGGGCTCGAGGTTGACGCTGGCCGCGACGCCACTTGCCGGCGGCCCGCTGATCGGCGAGGTGACGCTCTGGTGGCGCAGCAGCGAGCATCGCCAGGGTGAGGTCGGCTTCGTCTTCCACCCGGACCACGGCGGGAGCGGCCTGGCGACCGAGGCGGCGGCCGCCATGCTCGATCTCGGGTTCGGCGTCCTTGGACTGCACCGCGTCTACGGCCGCTGCGACGCCCGTAACGAGCGCTCGGCACGCTTGATGGAGCGTCTCGGGATGCGCCGGGAGGCGCACCTGGCGGAGAACGAGTGGGTGAAGGGCGAATGGACGGACGAGCTCGTCTACGCGATTCTCGAGCGCGAATGGCGAGCGCTCACGCGGCCACCGCAGCCGGAATGACGCAGGCCGCGCCCTCCGAGAACCCCTGCGGCTCGATGCCGACCGCGTGGTTGAAGCGAGCGCGGAAGTTCTCGAGGGCGATCGCGCTCGTGAGCTCCACGATCTGGGCGTCGTCGAGCTCCGCGCGGAGGCGGGCGAACAGCTCGTCGTCGACCTCGGCGGGCGTGCGGCTGACCGCGGTCGCGTAGTCGAGCACGAGGCGATCGAGCGCGGAGAACGCGCCGCTCGACCGGTAGCGCGCGAGCTCCTGCAGCTCACGGTCGGTGAAGCCGGCCCTGGCCCGAGCGAGATGGGAACCGAAGTCCATGCACCACTCGCAGCCGACGATCGCCGCCGCGCGCAGCTCTCCCAGCATCTTGAGGCGCTCGGGGACACGGTGCGAATATTCGAGCGCGAGCTCCAGCGCCCCGTACCCCGTGCCGAGCTTCCTGTGGTGCGCGAAGGCGTCGACCGGCCGGACGTCTCCGCCGTACCGGCGTCGCGCGTACGCACGGCCGAACCAGGTGAGCGGGCCGCCGGGCGGTGGGCCGAGGCGGCTTCCGCCGCCCGCCGGCGCGGGCTGCGCGCGCTCCGTCGCTGTCGGCCGTCGCGTCAGCCAGAGGAGGACCAGCGCGAGCACAACCGAGAGCACGAGCGTCGTGCCGTTCGCCACCTGGTCGCCGCCGCCGAGGTCGTGGTCGTTCGCGAGGTGATAGATCGTGTGCGGAACCGCGTACGCGAGGTAGCCGACGAGCGCCAGCTGCACGACTCGGCGCTCGAGCCACAGGGCTGCCAGCCCGAGGATCAGCCCGAGCGCGACGAAGGTCGCACCGACGTCGGTCGCCAGATGCGAGTTGTAGGGCCCAAACGCTCCGAGCCAGTGGTGCCCGGCGCCCGGGAACGAGTCGAACCATCCGTGCGGCGAGGCGAGCGCCCACGCGCCGATCAGGAACTGCGGGACGCCGAGGATGAGGAGCCCTCCTCGCAGAACGCCCGGCATCCGGACACCCGTCGCTTCCATCGCCTACCTCCAGTCGCGTTGCCGAATGAGCATTCGGCTCCATCGTAAGCGGCGCGAGCATGCGCGCCGGTAGGCTGGCCGCCCGATGACCCGCCTCTCCACGCTATTCCTGCCGACGTTGCGCGAGGACCCTGCCGATGCGGAGGCGCTCTCACACCGGCTGATGGTCCGCGCCGGCCTCATCCGCCAGCTCGGCGCAGGTCTCTGGACCTATCTGCCCGCAGGCTTCCGCGTGATCCGCAGAACCGAGACGATCGTCCGCGAGGAGATGGGGGCGATCGGCGCGCAGGAGATGCTGATGCCCGTCCTGCAGCCGGCCGAGCTGTGGAAGCGGTCGGGCAGGTACGCGATCGACGAGCTGTTCAAGCTCCACGACCGGAAGGACGCAGCGATGGTCCTGGCGCTGAGCCACGAGGAGGCCCTGACCTACCACGTCGCGCGCGAGATTCGGTCGTACCGAGACTTGCCGATGCTCCTCTTCCACATCCAGACCAAGGAGCGCGACGAGCCGAGGCCGAGGGCCGGCGTGTTGCGGACGCGCGAGTTCACGATGAAGGACTCGTACTCGTTCGATCGCGACACCGACGGCCTGGAGCGCAGCTACAAGCTCCATATCGAGGCGTACGACCGCATATTCGATCGTTGCGGACTTCGCTGGTACCGAGTGGAATCCGACGTCGGGATGATGGGGGGCTCAGGCGCGGACGAGTACATGGCGCCCTGCGCGGCGGGCGAGAACGAGGTCGCGCTTGCGCCCGGCTATGCAGCGAACGTCGAGATCGCCTCAGCGGAGCCACAGCCGGTCGAGCTCCCACCGTCCCTCGACGACCCGAGGGAGGTCCCAACACCGGGCCTCATAACCGTGGGGGAGGTATCCGAAGCACTCGGCGTCTCCACAGGAGCGCTGATCAAAGCGATGCCCGTCATGGTTGAGGACCGTGGAATGGTCGTCGCGCTGGTGCGCGGAGACCACCGCCTCAACGAGATCAAGCTGCGAAATTCCCTCGGCGCGGACTTCAGGCTCGCCACCGAGGGGGAGATCTCATCCGAGCTCGGGCCGCCCGGGTTCGTCGGCCCTGTGGGCGCAAACCTGCCGGTGATCAAGGACGCCGCGATCGTGGGGGACGGGTACGTGTGTGGCGCCAATAGAGAGGACACCCACCTGATCGGCGTTTCGCCCGCGCGCGACTTCACCTTCGAGGAGCACGACATCCGTTCCGTGAAGGCCGGGGACCTCGCGCCCGGCGGCCACCCGATCGAGATCGAGACCGCCATCGAGATCGGCAACATCTTCAAGCTCGGGACGCGCTACTCAGAACCGCTGGGCGCCACGTACCTCGACGAGGACGGCCGTGAGGCGCCGATCGTCATGGGCAGCTACGGGATCGGCCCGGCGCGGATCGTCGCGGCCTCGATCGAGCAGCGCGCCGACGAGGTGGGCATCGTGTGGCCCCGCTCGCTCGCTCCGTGGGCGGTGCACGTGGTCGCGATCGGCAAGGCCGGCGACGAGGCCACGGAGGTGGCGGAGGCCCTCTACCGCGAGCTTTCCGACCAGGGGGTCGAGACCCTGCTCGATGACCGCGACGCAGGCCCGGGCGAGAAGCTCACCGACGCCGAGCTCCTCGGCTGTCCGCTGCGGATCACGGTTGGCCGGCGCGCCCTCGCCGACGGCGTTGTCGAGGCCCGGGTGCGGTCCACGGGGGCCGAGCACCGATTGGCGGCCGCGGAGGCGGCGCGAGAGGCGATCGACCTCCTTTCCGAGCTTGAGTGACGAGAAAGCGCATGGGTTCAGACGGCTCGCCGGGATCGATCGCTCGGGGCCGCGGCCCAGGCAGACGCGGCGGGGAGAGCCGCTACGCCCGTTCACGATCCCGAACCTCGTCGGGTACCTGCGCCTCGCCGGGATCCCGGTCTTCCTGTACCTCGCGCTCGGCTCGGGTGACGGCCGGTCGGCGGCCGCCGCGGCCGTCTACTTCTTCGTCGTCGCCGGCGACTTCCTCGACGGCTTCCTGGCTCGCGCGACCGGGCAGTACTCGCGACTCGGATCGCTGCTGGATCCGCTTGTCGATCGCCTCAGCGTCATTGCCGGGATCGTTGTTGCCTGGAAGTTCGACCTCTTGCCACGGTGGGCGATGGCCCTCGCGGTCGCGAGGGAGATCGTGACGCTGGTCCTCTCCGAATTGGCCCTCCGGCGCGGGATCGAGATCGAGATCAACTGGGTCGGGCGGATCGGAGTGGCGCTCACGTTCGGAGGCCTCTTCCTCTCGCTGGTGCTCGATTCATGGATTCCGTCGGCGATGTTCGTCGCCGGGGTGGGGCTAGGCGTGGTCGCCACCGTCCTCTATGTGCGGGCCTCTCGTCGCGTCCGAGTGGCCTGACGCGAGATGCAGGCCAACGGCCAAACACTCAACCTCTAGTTGATGTTGGGCTGACGCGCCTATAATCGGCGCATGGACGAAACGTATCCGGATGTCGGCTCGATGAGCGACGAGGAGCTCAAGTCGTTGATCGAGGAGCTCAAGGTCGAGGAGCGCGACGTTTCCTACCGACGCCGCCTTCTCCACGGCAAGATCGATCTCCTGCGCGCGGAGCTCGTGAACCGGCTTCGCTCGAAGCACGAGGCCGGCGACACGATGATCTCCGGCGGGGACGTTCAGACGCTGACCGACATCCTCCTCGGAAAGGTCGAGGCGCCACCGGGCGAGGACGCCTAGGGGCGGGCGATGGCCTCGATCCACTGTCCGGAGTGCGGCTTCGTCAACGCCGAGGGCGCGAACTACTGCCAGAAGTGCGGCGCCTACCTCGGGCGGCCCGAGGGGGCGGAGGAGCAGCAGCCGACCACCATGAGCTACCGGGTCGATGAGACCGGCGAGTACCAGCCGGTGGATCTCGAGGAGGAGGTCGATCGCGTCGGCGCCGCGCTCGTCATCCGCTCCGGGGGCGGGCGCTCGGGCGAGAGCTTCACGATCGACCAGGAGCGCATGAGCATCGGTCGCACCCCCGATGCCGCCGTCTTCCTTGACGACGTCACCGTCTCGCGCAACCACGCCCTCGTCGTCCATCGCGAGGACGGCCACTACATCGACGACCTCGGCTCCCTGAACGGCACCTACGTGAACCGGCGCCGGATCGAGTCGCATCGGCTCGAGGACGGCGACGAGATCCAGATCGGCAAGTACAAGCTCTCCTACCTGGAGCGGTGATGGCCGTAGCGACCCAGGGCCAGTCCCGCGCCGATGCATCGCGAGCCGAGAGCGCCCCGTCGCGGCCCCGCAAGGCGTTGACGATAGGCGCGGTGGCGAAGATCCTCGGGCAGGAGTTCGACGACATCTCGATCTCGAAGATCCGCTACCTCGAGGACCAGAAGCTGCTCGCGCCCCGGCGCACCCCTGGCGGATATCGCCTGTACAGCCAGGCCGATGTCGAGCGCCTCCGCGCGATCCTGCGGATGCAGCGCGACGAGTTCCTGCCCCTGCGGGTGATTCGCCAGGAGCTCGCCACCGGCGACTTCGCCGGCCCCGAGCGGCGCGGCGGAGCCGACGTCGCGGTGGCGCGCCGCGCCGCCTCCGTCGACGCCGCCGTCCAGACCCTGACCGACGAGGAGCTGGTCGAGCAATCGGGGATCTCCGAGGGCCTTCTGCGAGAGCTGGCCGAGTACGGGATCGTTCAGCCGCAGCGTCGCGACGGAGCGATGACCTTCGACGAGACCGATCTCGAGATCGTGCGCGCCGCCGCGCAGCTGGCACGCTTCGGCGTCGCCGGGCGCAACCTCAGGGTCTTTCGCACCTCGGCCGACCGTGAGGCGGCGCTCCTCGAGCAGCTCGTGGGCCCCGCGCTCCGCTCGCGAAGCCAGGCTCGCCGCAAGGAGGCCGTCGAGAACCTGGAGAGCCTGGCCGCGATCTGCGGGCACCTGAAGCACCTCCTGCTGGTTCGCGACCTCCGGCGCCTGAAGGGCGAGTAGCACCTGCCTCGGGTCTCGCGCACGAGGGTCATCGACGCCCCGCGCGACCGGGTTTGGGCGCTCGTCTCGGACCCTCACCATCTGCCGCGGTGGTGGCCGCGGGCGCTGCGCGTCGAGGACGTCCGGGGCGAGCCGGGATCGAAGCGCACGCAGTGGACGCTCGTGCTCGGAACGGCCAAGGGCCGTGGTGTCCGGGCGGACTACAAGGTGACGAGCGCGGCCTCCGGCGAGCGCTACGTCTGGGAGCAGCGTGTGCAGGAGACGCCCTTCGAACGGATCATGCGCTCGGCCGAGGTCGCGATCTCGCTCGAGCCCCAGAACGATGCCACCGCGGTCACGCTGACCACCAGCGAGCGGCTGCGGGGCCTGGCGCGCCTCGGCTCGACGATGATGCGAGGCGCGGCGAAGCGGCGCCTCGACGAGGCCCTCGAGGGCATCGACAGGGCGGTGGGGGAGGGGTGACCGCCGGGGGCCCGGTCACCCCACCGATGCGGTGGTGGGGCTGGGGCGAGGAGGGCAAGCGCCTCGCGCTGCCTGGGCGCGCCGAGGCCATGCTCGCGAATGAGCTCGGCCCGGGTGAGCCGGAACGACGGGTCGACCTCGAGGCCGTCGCAGTGCCCGAGGCTCGCCCGGTGCCGGAGGCGCTCGTCGACGCCGTCAATCGCGCAAGCGTGCTCGCCTCACACGAGCAGAGGGTGCGCCGTGCCGCGGGCCGCGGCTACCCGGACCTCGTTCGCTTGAGGCGCGGCCGCCTCGATGCCGCTCCGGACGCCGTCGTCATGCCCGGCAGCGCCGAGCAGGTGGCGCGCGTTCTCGAGGTGTGCTCACGCGAGCGCATCGCGGTCGTGCCGTTCGGCGGCGGGACGAGCGTCGTCGGCGGCGTCGATCCCGATGCGGGATCGAACCGGGCGGTCATCTCGCTCGACCTGCGCAGGTTGCGCGGCGTCGAGGTGGACCGCACCTCGCTCACGGCCACCATCGGAGCCGGCCTCCGCGGGCCGGAGGCCGAGGCGGCGCTCGGCGCAGAGGGGCTCACCATCGGGCACTTCCCGCAGTCATTCGAGTACGCGACCATCGGCGGCTTCGCCGCGACCCGCTCGGCGGGCCAGGCCTCGAGCGGCTACGGGCGCTTCGACGCGCTGGTCACCGCGGCGCGGCTCGTCGCGCCGACGGGCGAGCTGCGCACGATCGCCACGCCGCACAGCGCCGCCGGGCCCGCCCTCCGCGAGCTGATCCTCGGGTCGGAGGGAGCGCTCGGGGTCATCACCGACGTCACGGTCCGGGTGCGCCCCGCGCCACGGGCCCGGCGCTACGAGGGTTGGATCGCGGCGAGCTTCGCCGAGGGCGCCGAGGCCATGCGGGCGGTTGCTCAGGACGACGCCCTGCCGGAGGTGGTGCGACTCTCCGACGAGGCGGAAACACGCGTCTCCTTCGCCCTCTCGGGGACCGGGGGGCCTTCGCGGGCGGCCCTCGGCGCGTACCTGAGGGCTCGCCGGCGCTCGAAGGGATGCATCGTCATCGCCGGGTGGGAGGGCGAGGGCGACGCCGTGGCCCGGCGGCGGTCCATCTCGCAGACGATCATGCGCTCCAACGGCCTCGCGCCCCTGGGCGCCCGGCCGGGGAAATCATGGGAGCGCGGGCGCTACGAGGGCCCGTACCTGCGCGACGAGTTGATGGACCGCGGGTACCTCGTCGAGACCCTCGAGACCGCCCACACCTGGTCGCGCCTCGACGAGCTCTACAGGGCGGTCGGCGCTGCGATCTCGGGCGCACTCGAGCGCCAGGGGACCCCGGGGATCGTCATGTGCCACCTCTCGCACGCCTATCGCGACGGTGCCTCCCTGTACTTCACGTTCATCGCCCGTCGCCGGCCCGGGGAGGAGATCGAGCAGTGGCGGGAGGCGAAGGTGGCGGCATGCGAGGCCATCGTCGGCGCCGGCGGGACGATCACCCACCATCACGCCGTCGGCCGTGACCATGCCCCGTTCATGGAGGCGGAGGTCGGCGCGCTCGGGATCGAGGCGCTGCGCGCCCTCAAGGACCGGCTCGATCCGGCCGGCGTCATGAACCCGGGCAAGCTCCTGCCGGGCTAGCCGCGGGTTTTCGCCGGGATGGCTCCCCTGAGGGCCACGTTGCCCGGCTCGGGGATGATCAGCTTCGGCTTCTTCGCGGCGAGCACGGCCTTGATCTCCTTGCGAAGGACGCTCGCCGGGCTCACGACGATGTCGACCGACTTCATCTTCGGTAGGAACGGGAGCACGACGGATGGGATGTTGAAGCGGTCATGCGACTGCAGGAGCGGGGCGACCGGATAGCCCTGGCGCTTCGACGGGTCGAGCGCGAGCCACACCGAATACACCTGGCCGCTCGGCGCCGGCGTCAGGTCCCGCGTGCGGACGTCGAGGAATGGCGTGTTCGCGGTCGCGAGGCCGAAGGTCGCGAGACCGCTGCCCGGGCTTCCGCCCACGGCCTTGAGGGGCACCGGGGTCAGCGTCTGGTTGCCCGTGTCGCCCGACGGTGTCGTGGTCGTCCCGCCGCCGGTCGTTGTCGGCGTCGTCGTGCTGGTGGGGGGCACCGACGCCGTCGTGGGGCTCGACTCGCCCCCGCTGAAGGCGCCGGCGACGGCGGCGATCACGACGCCCACGATGACCGCTCCGCTCGCCAGCACCACGAAAAGGCGAGTCTGGCGCGCGGAGAGCGAGGAGCGCGGCGCGGCCTCGCCCGAAGGCGACGCGGCCCGCCTGCGGCCCGGCGCGCGCAGGTGGGGCGCGGTCCGCACCTCTCCGGGCAGCTTGGGCAGATCGGCGCCCGGGGCGACGTCGGTGAGCGCCGTCGCGACCCGCTCCGCCAGCGCGGCGTCGTCGGGATCGTCGCGAAGGTGGCGGACCGCATCGGCGCGGCCGATCGGATCGGCCTGCCCGAGCAGGTAGTCGGTCAGGCCAACGTTGCGGTCGGGATCGGCGCCGCCGAGCTCGGCGAGGGCGGACCGGGCCCGCGAGCGCACCTCGTCCTCCGAGATCCCGAGCAGGCCCGCGATGTCCGCGTAGCTCTGCCCGCGCTCGAGCAGGAGTCCGAGCATCGCCTGCTGGTCGGCGGAGAGAGTCATCCGCATGGAAGCGTAGATACTCGGCGCGGATAACGTGGAGGGTGTGACCCCGCTCGCCGACCTCGCGACGCGGCGCCCGCTCGTCCTCCTTGCCCCGGCCGTGGGGATCGTCGCCGCGATGGTGGCACTGGCCTTCGCCGCGCCGCACCACCTGTCGGCCGAGCCGGCGCGCACGAGCGGAGGCGCGCGGCCAGACCTCTCGATCGTCGCCCGGGGGCCGTTTCCCGCCCGCTCGCGGGTCTTCCGGGTCGCCCTCGACACGGCCCTCACCGGCCTTCGCACCGATCCGGCCGTGGCGTCGGCAAGGCGCACGGCCGAGCGCGGTCACCTGTCTCTGGTCGAGGTGACGCTCACCGCGACGAGCGAGCCGGCGAGGGAGGCGGCCGTCCGCCAGATCGAAGCGGAGATCGACCCGGGCCCCCTGCATCTCGACTACGGCGGCGAGGCTGTCGTCCTCGCAAGCGCGCGCCATTCCATCGCCGACGAGCTCTGGAAGCTGGAGCTCCTCGCGCTTCCGTTCGTCGCACTCGTTCTCGCCGGCCTCTGCGGCGCCGCCGCGGGGCTCGGCGCCGCGATCGCCGCCGCCGGGGCGATCGGGGCGACTCTCGTCGGTCTGCGCGTGGGGTCCTCCTTCAGCGACGTTTCGCTTCTCGGCATCGCGCCGGGGGCAGTCCTCGCCCTCGTTCTACCCGTCGAGCTCGCGTCGCTCCTGCGCTCGCTGCACCGCGAGGAGCGCCTGATCTCGACGCCCACGGAAGCCCTTGCGAACGCGCTCGGTGGGTGGGCCCGCCTCGGCGTTCCCCTCGCAGTCCTCGCCGGCCTCGCGCCGCTGGCCCTCCTCGTCACGCCCTTTCCGGCGACCGGCTCGTTGCTCGTGGGAACCGCCGTTGCGGCCGCGAGCGCCCTCCTGCTCACCGCCGCCGTCGTCCCGCCGCTCCTGGCGCTCGAGGCTCGGGTGGCGCCGGCCGAGCGGGCGGCGCACCGCGACGGCCGCCTCGGCGACGCCGCCCGCGGGCTCCTCGGGCGGGTGGCCTCGTCATGGATCGCGCTCGTCGTGGCGGTCGTGGTCGCGGTGGGGGTCCCACTCGCGCTTGCCGCTCCCGCCCGGGACGTCGAGACACGCCCGTTCGGCGTCGCCGACCTCCCGGAGCAGGCTCAGGCCGCGGCCAGCGCTCGCGAGTCGACCGGGATCGCCACCGGCGAGCCGGCGAGCGACGTCTCACTCAGCCCCGAGCCGGCAGCGAGCGACGTGATCCGCGGGCTTGGGCTCGCCGCGGGGATCGCGGCCGGCGCTCTCGCGCTGGTGCTGGTGGCGCTCGCACGCTCCCCGAAGCCGCTGGTCGCCGTGCCGTTCGCGCTCCTTCCGGCGGCCGCGGCGCTCGGCGTCGTCGCGTTCGTGATTGCACAGGGCCACCTCGCCGCGTCGCTCGGGCTGCGCGAGGAGGGCTCGCTCGACACCGGGGCCGTCGGCTGCGCCCTGGCCGCGATCGCCGGACTGAGCGCGGGTCGCTGCGCGCGGGACTGGCTCGCGGTGCGTCGGGAGGGACGGGTCGGGGCGGGCATCGCGGGAACGGCTGAGCTCGCGGCGGGAACCGTGCTGCCCGCGGTAGCCGCGGCGAGCCTCGTCGCAGCGGCTGCCTTCGGCGTTCTCGCGGGGGCGGACCTCTATGCCGCCCGGGAGTTCGGCCTGCTGGTCGCAGTCGGGCTCCTCGTCGACCTCGTCCTCCGTCCGCCGCTCCTCGCCTTGCTGGCCCGCGTCAGCCCGGGGAAATAGGGTCTCGGGCATGAACGACCGAGCTGAGGGGGCGCCCATCTCGCCCGAGGACGACGGCTTCGCCGGGCTCGTCGGCATCGAGTACCTGGATCACGATCCCGACGGGATTCGTGCCCGCGTCCCCGTCAGCGATCGGGTGCGACAGCCCTACGGGATCGTCCACGGCGGCGTCCACGCGACGCTCGCGGAGACGATCTGCTCTTACGCGACGGCCGTCGGCGTCGGGTCTGACGGCAGGATCGCGATGGGGCAATCGAACAGCACCACGTTCCTGCGGCCGATATCCGAGGGTCACGTCAACGCCGCCGCGACGGTGCGGCACCGAGGGAGGACGACCTGGGTCTGGGACGTGGAGATCACCGACGACGAGGGCCGCCTCTGCGCTCTCGTCAGGATGACGGTCGCCGTCCGTGAGCCGCGCCCGACCTAGCCGCGGTAACGGTTCGTAATCGGCAGGCGGCGGTCGCGGCCGAAGGCCTTTGGCGTGATCTTGATCCCGGGCGGCGCCTGACGGCGCTTGTACTCGGCCCGGTCGACCAGCGCGAGGACCTCGTCGACCGTCTCGGCGTCCATGCCGGCGGCGATCAGCTCTTCGCGGCCCTGGTCGTCCTCGACGTACGCCTCGAGGATTCGATCCAGCAGGTCGTACGGCGGCAGCGAATCCTCGTCGAGCTGCCCGGGCCGCAGCTCCGCTGAGGGCGCGCGCTCGAGGACGGAGGTGGGCACGATCTCGCGCCCGTCGAGCGCGTTTCGGTACCGCACGAGGTCGTAGACCAGGGTCTTCGGCACGTCCTTGATGACGGCGAACCCGCCGGCCATGTCGCCGTACAGCGTCGCGTAGCCGACCGACATCTCGCTTTTGTTTCCCGTCGCCAGAACGAGCCAGCCGTGGCGATTCGACAGGGCCATGATGAGGTTGCCGCGGATGCGGGCCTGGACGTTCTCGGCCGCGAGGCCCTCGGGGGCGGTGGGGCCGCCCGTACCCGTATCGGCCCGGTGGTCTGCCGGCGCAGCGCCATCGACGGTCGCGTTCGCAAGCAGGCCGTCGTAGGCCGCCATCGCCGGTTCGATCGGGATCTCGACCAGCTCCGCACCGAGGTTCCGGGCAATCGAGCGGGCGTCATCCTGCGTCTCGGGGCTCGAGTGGGGGGAGGGCATGACCACGCAGGTCACGCGGTCGCCTCCGAGGGCATCCGCGGCGAGGAGCGCGACGAGCGCCGAGTCGATTCCTCCGGAGACGGCGACCAGCACCCGCTCGAAGCCGTTCTTACGCACGTAGTCGGCGAGCCCGAGCCGCAGGGCGGTGTAGACCTCCGCCACCGGTTCGAGCGGCTCGGCGAGGGGCGACTCGACGGCGCCGCGGGGCTCGCGCCGCTCGAGCGAGGCCAGGACCGGCACGCCGCCACCGTCTCGCGGGCCGCGCGCCTCGAGATCGAGGTCGCAGACGAGGAGCTCCTCGTCGAACTGCCCCGCGCGCGCGAGGGTCTCCCCGGCTGGGGAGACGACAACCGAATGCCCGTCGAAAACGAGCTCGTCCTGGCCGCCGACGGCGTTGCAGAGCGCGAACGCTGCGTTTGTTTCGCGGGCGCGATCGCCCACCATGCGCTCCCTCGCGAGACCCTTGCCGCGGTGATACGGCGAGGCCGAGGCGTTCACGATGAGCGTCGCGCCCGCGAGGGCCTCCATCGACGCCGGCGGCCCCGGAAACCAGATGTCCTCGCATACGGTGAGGCCCACGCGAACATCCCCGAGCTCCACGACCCCGCCCTCGTCTCCGGGCTCAAAGTAGCGGCGCTCGTCGAAGACCCCGTAGTTCGGAAGAAGGCACTTGCGGTAAACCGCCTGCACGACGCGGTCCGCGATCACGGCGGCCGAGTTATGCACCGCCAGGTCGCCCTCCGGGAATCCGACGACCGCGACTATCCCATCGACCTCCGCCGCCAGGCGGTGGAGGGCCTGCCGGCACGAATCGAGGAAATGCGCCTTGAGCAGGAGGTCCTCCGGGGGATAGCCGCTGATCACGAGCTCGGGAAGCACCACGAGCCCCGCGCCGGCGTCGCGCGCGCGCTCGATCCATTCGAGTGCGGCCCGGGCGTTGCCCTCGACGTCGCCGACGGTCGGGTCCATCTGCGCGAGGGCGATGCGAAGGCGCTCGTTCTCGGCCATGCCGAAAGTATGTAGGGCGGGCGCTTCTACTCGCCCGAGGCTGCTGTTCCCACTGGGACTTCGACGACGATCACGTCCTTCCACTCGCCGTCGAGGCGGCCATGGCGTCGATGGACGCCGACCTCGCGCCAGCCGCACGCGCGCAGGAGCGCCAGCGACGGTTGGTTCGAAGTGAAGACCTTGCCCACGAGCTTGTGGTAGCCCGCCCGCCCCGCGGACTCGGCGAGCGCCCGGATCAGCGTCGTACCGACCCCCGAGCGGCGAGCCGAGCGCTCGACGTACATCGTCGCCTCGCCCACCCCGGCGTAGTAGTCGTGCGCGTCGTCGTAGGTGCCCACCCAGGCAAACCCGGCGACCCTGCCCCCGAGCTCGGCGACGAGGGCGATCCTGCGGCGCCCCAGGAGCTCGGCCACCCGCTTCGGCGTCTGCTCGCCGGTCTCGAAGGTGGCGACTCGCTCAGCGATGCCCTGGTTGAAGATCTCGGCGATCGCGCGGGCGTCCGCGGGCGCGGCTGGTCGTACGACGGGGGTCTCAAGTTCCATCGTCCGTGCGGCCCGTCGTACGGAGGTTCGAGACGATCACGGCGACCACGGTGACGAGGTAGATCTGCCCGATCAGCGCCTCGGTGATCGCGAGCGAGTGGCCGAGGTTGGTGGCGGGGACGTAGTCGCCGTAGCCGGTGGTGGTGATCGTCGTGAAGCTGAAGTAGAGGAAATCGGACTGGTCCTCCGCGCCGTTGACGAAGAACGGCGTCGAGCCGAGGTGATCGACGACGCTGAAGATGAACGCGAACAGCATCCCGATCAACAGGTAGATGCAGAGCACGCCGAACATCGTCGGAATGGTCACGCCGCGCTCCTCGCGCGCGTGGCGAACGACGCCCATTGCGATGGCGACGGGCGCGAACGCGACGAGGAGCAACGTGACCACCTTGGCTTGGTCGGTCGCGAGGCCGCCGGACCCGATGAGGACGCCCGTGGAGGCAAGGAGGGCAAGCGCCACTGCGATCCTCGCGACGTGAACGATCACTCGCCGCGTTCCCGAGACCCGGAGCGCGAGCAGGAGCGTCGCGCCCTGGAGTATCAGCGTCACGAAGCGGGCCGAGTCGCTCTCCGGCGCGGCCAGTTGGAAGATGAGCGAGATGAGGATGACGACGAGGAGCGGGCCGAACCCGTACTCCTTCGGCCGCAGCCGCTCCGGGGGCCGAAGGCGATGCTCGCCGATGCTCACGTGCGCATGGTCGCGGCGGGAGCGGACTGAATCGGCCCTGGGATGGGTCGGGCACTATGGAGCGGCCGCCCTACGCCGGTTTAGGCGGCCACGGCGACCGCGCGGGAGTCGCCGTCGTGTCGCGATCCGCGTACGCCCGCTTCGAGGACCGCGTCGTTTCGGCGACCGCTGCGTCATAGCGGGTGGCGGCCTGGTCAGCCGGGTACTCGACCTCGTCGAGACTCATCGTTCGCGGTGCGCCGATCGCTGCCAGCGAGCAAGGGCCGTCGCCGGCCCCAACCAGCACGTGGCGCGTTCCGGGCGGGCAGTGGAAGTAATCCCACGCGCGGAGGCTTCGTTCCGCGCCCTCGATTACCGCGATGCACTCCCCGGCGATGACCAGGAAACCCTCCTGGGCTTCCTCCGCGTGATAAAGCGACCCGATTTCACCGGGCTCGAGGACGCGAAGGCTGAGACCGAAGTTCGGGAAGCGGTCGTCGGGGGCCTCGAACCGGCAGCGCGCCCCGAACCCGGGGACGCTCTCCCACGCGGCCTCCGACGCGTTGACGATGAACCAACCGCCGCCCACTAGACGTCGTAGTACAGCGCGAACTCCCACGGGTGCGGGCGCAGGCGCACGGGGTCGCACTCCTCGCGGCGCTTGTAGGAGATCCAGGTCTCGATCAGGTCCTCGGTGAAGACGTCCCCGCGAAGGAGGAACTCGTGGTCGGCCTCGAGGGCGTCCAGGGCGTCGTCGAGCGAGCCGGGAACGCTCGGAATCGCCTCGAGCTCTTCCGCCGGCAGCTCGAAGAGGTCCTTGTCGACTGGGTTGCCCGGGTCGATGCGGTTCTGAATGCCGTCGAGCCCGGCCATCATCATCGCCGAGAAGGAGAGATAGGGATTGGCGGTGGGATCCGGGGGGCGGAACTCCACGCGCTTGGCCTTCGGGGCCGGTGAGTAGACGGGAATGCGGCAGGCGGCGGAGCGGTTGCGCTGTGAGTAGACGAGGTTGACGGGCGCCTCGTACCCCGGCGTCAGGCGACGGTAGGAGTTGGTGGTCGGGGCGCAGAACGCCATGAGGGCGCGGCCGTGGCGGAGGATGCCGCCGATGTAGTTGAGCGCCTCGCGCGAGAGCTGGCCGTAGCCGTTGAAGTCGAACATGACGTTCTCGCCGCCCATGAAGAGCGACTGGTGCACGTGCATGCCCGAGCCGTTCTCCTCGAACAGCGGCTTCGGCATGAAGGTGGCGGTCTTGCCGGCCTGCTGGGCGACGTTCTTGACGACGTACTTGTAGGTCTGGAGCTTGTCGCCCATGCGGAGCAGCTTGTCGAAGCGCAGTCCGATCTCGGCCTGGCCGCCGGCGGAAACCTCGTGGTGGTGGAGCTCGGACTCAACGCCCATCTCCTCGAGCACGACGATCATCCGGCTGCGCAGGTCGGAGTGGGTGTCGCTCGGGAGCGGCGCGAAGTAGCCCTCCTGGGGGCGGAGGGTGAGGCCGAGGTTGCCGCCCTCGCCGTTCATCCTGCCCTCGCCGAGCCCCTCGCCCCGATTCCAGAAGCCCTGGCGGGAGTTCACCTCGTAGAAGGCTCGGTTCTGGGTCTGGTCGTAGGCGACGTGGTCGAAGACGAAGAACTCCGCCTCCGGGCCCATGAAGCACGTATCGGCGATGCCGGTCTCGATCAGGTAGCCCTCGGCCTTCTGCGCGATGAAGCGCGGGTCGCGGGGGTAAGGCTCGCGCGTGATGGGATCGAACACGTTGCAGAGCAGCGACATGGTGCGCTGCTCGTGGAACGGATCGATCAGGGCCGTCGAGGGATCGGGGACGATGATCATGTCCGACTCGGAGATCTCCTGGAAGCCTCGGATGGAGCTGCCGTCGAACCCCAGACCCTCCTCGAATGAGGACTCGTCGAGCGCGTTGATCGAGAACGTGATGTGCTGCCATGCACCCGGGAGATCGGTGAACTTGAAGTCCACCATGCGCACCCCGTGGGCGGCCGCCATCGCGAACACCTCACGCGGGGTCGGCTCCGGCGAGTCCGAGAACTCCCCGATCGTCGCGGGCGGCGTGCGGGTGTCGAACACCGTTTTCGCCATCAGGACGCTCCGTCCTCGGCGCCGCCCGTCTTCGGCAGCGCCTTCACGAACTCGTCCAGGCGCTTTCCGGTGAGCGACTCCAGCACCTCGGGCAGCTCGGCGACGATCTTCATGACGTCGCGTGTGACGCGGTGAGCGCCGACGCCGTCACCGTTCCCCGAGCCGATCATCACGATCTTCTCGGTCTTCGAGAGGGGCTCGGAGACTGCCGCTGCGAGCTCGGGCAGGATCGAGAGCAGGCGGTCGGCGATCGCCGCCTCGTTGTACTGACCCCAGGCGCCGGCCTTGGCGACCATCGCCTCCGCCTCCGCCATGCCGCGAAGGCGGACCGCGTCGGCCTCGCCGGCCCCCTGGGCGGCAAGCTCCTCCTTGCGGGCCTCGGCGAGCGCCTCGATCTTGCGCGCCTCCGACTTCGCAGGCTCGATCACCTCGGCCTCGAGCTCGTTGACGCGGCGGCGCACCTCGGCCTCCATCAGCTCGATGGCCTTCGTGCGCTCGACGATCTCCACCTGGAGCTCTGCCGCGCGAACCTCCTGCTGGGTGATCGCCCGCTGGAGGTCGTAGGCGAGATCGGCCTTGGCGACGGCCTGGCGACCCTCCTGCTTGAACGAGGCCTTCTTGAGCTCGTAGTCGCGTCGCGACTCCTCGATGGCGACGTCGGCGTCGAAGCGCGCCGCCTTGGCCTCGCGCTCAGCCTCGGCCTCCCCGCGCACCGCATCGCGCTTGACCTCCGCGGTGCGAGGGCGCCCGAGCGCCTCCAGGTAACCCTGCTTGTCGGCGATTTGGCGGATCGTCAGCGAGACGATCTCGAGACCCATCTTCTCGAGGTCGGGGCCCGCCAGGCCCTTGGTCGCCTCCACGAGCTTGGCGCGCTCGCGATACACGTCCTCGATCGAGTGCGCGCCGACCGCCGAGCGCAGGTGCCCTTCCACCGCCTGCTGCGCGGTCCGCGCGATGTCGTCGCGACCACGCGAGAGGAACTCCTGCGCGGCGAGCTGGATTCCCTGGTCGGAGGGATCGACCTTGACCATGCAGACGCCGTCGACCTGCATCGGCACCCCGTGCATCGAGTAGGTCTCGCCGGTGCGGACGTCGAACTGGAGCAGCTCGAGCGAGAGCCGCTGGACCTTTTCGCGGAACGGCCGCACGTAGGTGCCGCCGCCGCGAACGATCCGATACCCGATCGCCGTGCCGTCGGGCCCCTTGCGAGACCTCCGCCCGGAGATGATCAGCACCTCGTTCGGCCCGACCTTCGTGTACTGGTGGGCCCAGATGATGAACGCGATCAAGAGCGCCGCGACGAGGACGGAGCCGATGACGATGAGCGCGACGGTCATGCCGTTGTGACCTCCTGGTCGTTGGTTTGCCGGGTGAAGATCGAATCCGGGTCGAGCTGCGCGGGCGCGGGGGGAACGCGGGTCTCGGGCCGCAGGTCCGCGGCGTCGCGGAGGAACCCGGCCGCCAGCAGGTAGCCGCCGATGACGCCCGCCAGTGCGTCGTCGTCGCCGGCCAGGAACACCACGATCTCCTCGATGCGGATCGCGCCGACCGACTCGCCGGCGGCGGTGTGCCGGACGGGGACCTCGATCCTGGTGCCTCCCTCGAGGTGGGCCGTCAGGATTCGGCTGGTCGAGTCGGTCACCTCCTCCGCGCGCGCCCAGATCTCGGGGCGGACGTCGCAGGCATAGAGCGTCCAGGGATTGTCGATTCGACCCCTGCGGAGCATCGACTGGCCGACGAGGCGAAGGAGCGAGACGACGTCGGGCGCCGACGGTGGCGGGGCGGGGGAGGATGAGCGCCGGATGCGCTCCTCGGTAACCAGCTCGGCGGGGTGGCCAAGCAGCCCGACGACCGGGCCGTCCGTCGAAGTCCCCTCGACCGACGGCAGCCAGACGCCCGCATCGCCGATCGAGCGGAGGAGTGCTGCCGGCGAGACGAGGCGGAGGTCCGATGGGCGAACCACGAGGAGCTCGGGAT
This sequence comes from uncultured Actinomycetes bacterium, assembly GCA_963771655.1. GTDB lineage: Bacteria > Actinomycetota > Thermoleophilia > Solirubrobacterales > 70-9 > JAWVFM01. Next base: position 63,648 of record CAVYUG010000001.1, read on the forward strand.
CCTCACCGGGCTCCAGGTAGCCCGCGGCGCGCAGATGGTCGACGACGGGCTCGCGCAGCTCGGCCAGACCGTCGGCCCGGATCCGCGGCCCGGCGAGCACCGGGCAGACCAGGTGCGAGCCTTCCTCATGAACGGGGAGCGAGTAGTCGAACCGGGGCGCGCGAAAGTACCCGAGGGGGAGGGAGCCCGCCGGAGCGATCACCTCGAGCTGGCGTTGCGCCTTCGCGACGAGCGCGTGGATGTTCGCGGCCTCGAGGATCTTGCCCGCGACCTCGCAGTGGTAGATCTCCTTCAGGATCGGGTGGGGGGCCGGGTTGTCCCGCCGGTAGGCGGGGATGCCGGCCCTGGTCGTGCCCTCGAAGCCACCGCGCAGGCCCACCCGGAGCGTGTAGAGCGGAACGTCGGGACGGTTCCTGGCGCCGAGCTCGACGACGGCCGAGGGATTCCGCTCGAGGTCGATCGGGACCGGCTCCACGCCCCCGGTCTGGTCGCGCGCGATTTCCCACGCGCGCCGCAGCGGCCTCAATAGCCCCACCCGACAGGCGCCTGGTGGCGGATCGTGTCGACGCCGCGCTCGCCGGTGCGGATGCGCACCACCTCGGCCACCGGAAGCACGAATAGCAGGCCGTCGCCGGTCTCTCCCGTGTAAGCGGCGGCGACGATGGCCTCGACCACGCGGTCGGTGATCTCGGCCGGCACGACGCTCTCGACCTTGAGCTTCGGCAGCAGGCTGATGTTCGCCTGCGACCCGCGGTAGGTCTCGGTGTAGCCCTTCTGCCGACCGCAGCCCTTCACCTCGGTGACGTTGAGCCCCGAGACGCCGATCTCGTCCAGGGCGTCCTGCACGGCCTGTAGGCGCTCGTAGCGGATGACCGCCTCGATCTTGTTCATCGTCGCCTCACTCATAGGTCGGAGATGTCGCCCCGAGCCCGACGGGGGCTGGTCGCGGCGCGGGGCGTCCGGCTGGCGGTGCCGGCTGGTGGTACTCGTAACCCGGGACCGGCATGAACTGCTCCGGGTAGCCCCACATCCCGTGCTCGGCCATGTCGAGGCCGTAGTTCTCCTCCTCGGGCTTCACGCGCAAGCCGATCGTGGCCTTGATTGCGAAGAAGGTGGCGAAGCTGAGCGCGAAGACGGTTGCGAACGAGGCCGAGACGGCCACGAACTGCGCCAAGAGCTGATGCAGGCTCCCGGTGTAGACGAACCCGCCCTCGCCCACGCCGTTGAGCTTCGCGAGCGCAGGGTCGGTGAAGAGACCGCACGCGAGTGTCCCCCAGATCCCGGCCAGGCCGTGCGCCGAGAGCGCGCCGACCGGGTCGTCGAGCCTCTTCTCGATCGCCAGCACGCCGAGCACGACGATGATGCCCGCGACGAAGCCGATGATCGTGGCCGCCCACGGATTGACGTAGCCCGACGGTGCCGTGATCGCGACCAGGGCGGCGATCGCCCCGTTGCACGCCATGCCGATGTCGGGCTTTCGCGTCTTGAGCCAGATGGTCATCAGGGCTCCGATGACCCCGCAGGCCGCCGCGATGTTGGTGACGACCACCACGTCCGCGAAGCGGATGTCGCTGCCACCGCTCGAGCTGAGCGCCGAGAGGGTGGAGCCCGGGTTGAACCCGAACCAGCCGAACCAGAGGATGAACGTGGCGAGGCCGACGAACGGCATCGAATGGCCGGGGATCACGTTGGGCTTGCCGTCGGCGCCGTACTTGCCGCGCCGCGGGCCGAGGAGCAGCAGCACCGCGAGTCCGCCCGTCGCGCCCGTGAGGTGCACGACCGTCGATCCCGCGAAGTCCTGCGAGCCGAGCGCGGTCACGAGCCAGCCGCCGGAGAAGAGCCAGTGCGCGATGAGCGGGTAGATCAGCGCCGAGAAGACGATCGCGTAGATCACGTAGACCGAGAACTTGATGCGCTCGAGGGTCGTGCCCCACACGACCGCCAGCGAGACGGCGCAGAACACGAACTCGAACCACCACTTCGCCGACACGCCCACGTCGGAGAACGCGAGGCCGGGGAAGGTCGCGTTGACCGAGCCATCGAGATGGAGCGCGAACCCGTGGTACCCGAGTATCGAGCCGCCGGCCCCGAACCCGAACCCGAACCCGACCGCCCAGAACACCACCGCGCAGATGGCGAAGTTCGTGACGACCTTCGCCACGACCGCGCCCACGTTCTTCTGCCTCGAGAAGCCCATCTCGAGGAAGGCGAAACCCGCCTGCATGAACATGACGAGGATCGCCGCGACGATGACCCACATCGTGTCGAGGGCGACGTTGGTGTCGGACAGGCTCAACTCGGCGGCTCCCTTCTGCCTTCGGCACGAGGACGACTGGGGCGATTGTGGGACCGCGCCACCGCGGGCGCATTGGCCGCCCGTACAGGATTCCGGCCGTTCGTTTGTCCGGCTGGAGAAGCTAGGAGGAGCTCTTGGCCTTCGCCTTGGCCGGGCGCTTGGCCGGCTTGCGCTCGCGCTCGGCCGGCGCGGCGTCCGAGAGCTCCTGGAGCGCCGCCTCGAGATCGCCGGCAAGCGCCTCGAGGTCAGACATCGCGTCGTAGTCGGCCGTGAGGCCGAAGTTCACGGTGCCGTCGTAGCTCATGATCCCGAAGCACACCGCCTGGCGCTTCGCCAGGGGGACCATCGGGAAGACCTCGAGGAGCCGGCGACCGAGGAGGTAGAGCGGGAACTGCGGACCGGGGACGTTCGTGACGACGAAGTTGAACCAGCGCTGACGGGACTGAAGCCGGGACGCCTGCGCGGCGATGGTCGGGGGCGCGAAGTCGGCCAGCTCAGTCATCAGCTCAGCGCCCATCGCCTGGTGTGAGGACTTGAGGTCTCCCATCGAGCGACTGACGACGCCGAGGCGCTCGAGCGGGTCCTCGCACCAAACCGGGAGCGTCGCCATCATCGCCGAGACGCGGTTGCCGAGCGCGCCGTGCTCGTCCTCGGCTCGAACGCTGATCGGCACCATCGCTCGCATCTCGAGCCCCTGCGTCGAGTGCCCGCGCTCGCGCAGGTAACGGCCCACGGCCCCGGTCACGGCGGCCAGGATGACGTCGTTCACGGTGCCGCCCGCGGCGTTCTTCACGCGCTTCAGCTCTGCGAGGTCGGAGCGGACGACCGCGAAGCGCCGGTATGGGCCGATGTCGACGTTGAAGGGCGATGGCGGGGCGGCCAAGCCCGCCCTGGCGAAGGCGCCCGCGGACTCGAGCGCCTCTGCGGCCGCGCCGAGCGCCTGGCGCGGGCCACGGACGAGGGCGCGCGCACCGCGCACCATCTCTCGCGGGCTCGTGGCGCGCTGCAGGAGCGCGTCGCCGAGCAGCTGAGCGTCGCTCGGCTCCGGGCGCGGGATCCAGGGCTCCGATGCCCGCTGCCGCTGCGACTCCGGCGCGAGGTCGTACATGACCGTGGTTATGTCGACCCCGGAAACGCCATCGACGAGGCAGTGATGGCTCTTCGCGACGACGGCGAAGCGATCGCCCTCGAGGCCGTCGACCAGCCACATCTCCCACACGGGCTTCGAGCGGTCGAGGCGCTGCGAGAAGATGCGCGCTGCGAGCAGGCGCAGCTGCTCCTCGGAGCCGGGGGAGGGGAGCGCCGTGTGGCGTACGTGGTAGTCGAGGTTGAGTTGCGGGTCGTCGACCCAGACGGGCCGGCCCTGGCCGAAGGGAACGAAGCGCAGCTTCTGGCGGAAGCGCGGCACGAGGTGGAGGCGCGATGCGATGTGGTCGCGGAACTCGTCGTAGCTCGGCGCCGGCCCCTCGAACACCGCCGTCGAGGCGACGTGCATGTGCGCCGGGCCCTGCTCCATGTGCAGGAACGACGCGTCAAGGCCGCTCAACCGATCGCCGTGCATCCGGTGCAATCTTCTCAAACCGCGCGCTTACAATCGATTCCGTGGCATCCGCGGAGGCGAAGAACCTCGAGGCGATCTCCAGGGCGATCGACCAGCACAACGCGAGCTGCCCGTATCCCGCCGCCGAGGTCCGGATGAACCCGTTCGAGGTTGAGCGCCTGGGCTGGGAGGAGGTTCGGGGCATCCCGATCGTTCCCGATCCTGCGATCGGAACCGGGCGGTTCCGAATCGTCTGCTCCCGCGAGACCGACGAGGAGGAGATCGCCGAGCTCGAGGTGGTCGGCGTGCCCTACGAGGTCGAGGCCCCGGCGAGCGAACCGCCCGTCTAGGGGTTTATCCCCAGGTCACTGGTCAGCTTCTGGGCCTCGATGTTGAGTTGGGTGAACTCCCCGGTGAGGATCAGCACGCCCATGGCGATGAGGATCGCGCCGCCCACCCCGATGACGACGCCGTAGTGACGCCGGACGACGGCGAACGCCGTTGTCATGCGAGAGAAGGCAAGGGCGGTCACGAGGAAGGGAATCCCGAGACCGGCCGAGTACGCAAGCAGGAGGAGCGCGCCATGCGCCGCGGACGAGGAGGCGGCGGCGGCCGTGAGGATCGCACCGAGCGTCGGCCCGATGCAGGGCGTCCACGCGACCGCGAACGCGGCCCCCGCCACCGCGGGGCCGCCCTTGCCGGCGCGCTCGAGAAGCGCCTCGACGTGCCACTCGCGAGCCAGGCGCGGCAGGAACGCGGCTGCGACGAAGAGGACCCCCATCACGATGATGAGGACGCCGCTCAGGTCCTCGAGGGTGGACCGGTTGTCGCTGAGAGCCTGGCCCAGGCCGGTTGCCGTGAGGCCGAGCACGACGAAGATCACCGAGAACGAGCCGATGAAGACGAGGCTCGGGGCGAGCACCCGCCTCCATCCGACCCGCTCGAGCTCGGTGGGGGAGACCCCCGTCACCGCGGAGAGGTACCCCGGCACGAGCGGGAGGACGCAGGGTGAGAGAAACGAGACGATGCCGGCCGCGGCCGCGGCGAAGAACCCGACCCCGGCTGCGGCATCGGCTGCGGCCATCGCTACGTGAGCGCTGCGGCGAGGCGGCGCCGGTGCGATTGCGCGAGCGGGTGCTCCGAGCCGAGCTCGGTGAAGATCGCAACCATCACCTGACGCAGGAGGTCGCGACGGGCGGGATCGTCGCTCGCCTCGAGCGCCGATTGGAGGAGGTCGAGGGCTCGCTCGGGGTCACTGGAATCCCAGGCGACGAAGGCCTCCGCAAGCTCCGGCTCGAGCTCCTCGGCCTCCGTTGCGCTCACCAGCTCCAGCCGCGCCAGGAGCCCCGCGGCCACGAAGTCGACGTGCACGGGCTCGAGGATGGACCTGGCCTCATCGGCTTCACCCCGTGCGATGAGGATCTTCGCGAGGGCCGCAGCGGCTTCCGCGTGAGTGGGCTCGGCCTCAAGCGCGGCTCGAAGCGAGGCCTCGTCGCCCGATGCCGCGAGGCGATCGGCCTGCGAGGGGACGATCCCGTCGAGGAACTCCTCGATCCGCGCCGGGGGGAGCGCGCCCGTGAACTCGGCCGCCACCTTGCCGTCGCGAAAGGCCTTCACTGCCGGGATCCCGCGGATGCCGAAGGCGGCCGCGAGCCGCTGGTTGGAGTCGACGTCGACCTTCGCCAGCTCAACCTCGCCGTCACGCTTGGCGATCGCGGCCTCCAGCGCCGGGCCAAGGGTCCTGCACGGCCCACACCATTCGGCCCAGAAGTCGACGACGACCGGGAGCTCGTGCGAGCGCTCGACGACGCGAGCCTCGAAATCCCGCTCGGAGACATCCGCCATGACAGCGAGGTTAGCGATGCCAAAAGGCCGTCTCGCGGCCGCGCGCGGCACAATCAATGGGGTGGAAGACTCGCTTCGGGGAAAGCTGCTCGTGGCGTCACCCGCGCTCATCGACCCGAACTTCGCGCGCACGGTGGTGCTGATCACCGAGCACAACGACGACGGCGCGATGGGCATCGTCCTCAACCGGCCCTCCGACACCGAGTTGCGCGAGATCTCGGAGGACCTGGCCGACATCGCGGGCGCAGGGCCGGTGTTCGTCGGCGGGCCGGTCCAGCCGGAGGCGGTGGTCCTGCTCGCCGAGTTCTCCGACCCGACCTCGGCGGCCTGGATCGTGGCCGCCGACGTGGGACTCGCGGCCGCGGGGCACGATCTCGACGAGCTCGCCGGCGTGGTGAGGCGCGGGAGGGCGTACGCGGGCTATTCCGGTTGGGACTCGGGCCAGCTCGAGGCGGAGCTCGAGGTCGACTCCTGGATCGTCGAGCCGCCGCTTCCGGCCGAGCTCTTCCCCGACGACCCGGAGACGCTCTGGCGCGACGTCCTCGCTCGCAAGGGCGGCCAGTACGCGATCGTCGCCCGGATGCCGGCGGACCCGTCTATGAACTGACCTCGAACGTCAGCAGGGCTCGACCGGCGCCTGGCTCTGGACGACCTCGAAGGCGCTGCCCGGGATGCTCGCGAGCTGATGGAGGTTGTCGTCGCTCCAGCCGCGGTTCGGCGCGCCCTGGAAGAACCAGTTCGAGCCGTTGTCGGCGTTGATCACGCCGTAGCGCTTGAGTGCCGTCGCGACCACCGCCGCCTGGCCCTTGAGCCCGGACGTGTCGTAGGAGGCCTTGAGCCGCAGGCGCAGCCCCATCGGCGGGGCGTCGGCCGAGCTCGTGTCGCCGGCACAGTGTGAGGCGGGGTTGATCCAAGCGTCGCGGGTGGATTCGAAGGTCACCCGCAGAGCGTGGTCGATGCCGCCCGCCTTGACCTCGTCATAGCGCGCGAGGCCGGGGAAGATCGGCAGCCCCGCGGCGTCGGCGGACGTATAGCCCGCCGTGCGCAGGCCGGCGCTGCGGAGGTTCCAGATCGCGCCGCCGTCCGCCTTCCACTTCCCCCGGCCCGGGAAGGCGCGGAAGAGCTCGTAGAGCTTGCAGCGCGCCTTGTCGTAGGCGACCACGTGGCGGTCGCCGTCGCCCTTGGGGCCCCCCTCGACGGGCGCCGAGAGGGGGATGCGGTACTTGCCGTGGTCGGACTCGTCGCCGTAGGCCGTGAACTTGACCTTGACCGGCTTCGTGCCCTCGCCGACGACCCTGTACGGGATCCCGTAGATGCGCTGGCTGCCGAAGTCCGGGTGGAGGTTCTTGTCGCCGTGCGAATTGATGTATTGGATGATGCGGTCGGAGGCCGGGTCGACCGGGGAGGCTGAGATGTCCTGGTTCCAGGCGCGCTGGTCGGGGAGGGAGGGCGCGCCCGCGGCCACGCCTGCCGGCTCGGGGAAGACGCCGCATTTCGAGTCGAACGACTTCGGGTGAGCGGCGCGCTCTCCCGATCCAATGCTCGCGAACGCGAGGAGGGCGACGATGGCCCCGGCGGCGAGCGCGAGTATGGATCGGTTGCGGCTCATCGGCCTACTCTATGCGCAGCGGGCGCCACTTGCGGCTCGAGCGTTCGCTCGAACCGGCGAGGGGCCGGCGACGAGGTGGAAGAATGGGAGCACGATGTGGTCACCACCATGGGGGGTGGGACCGACGCCGGGGCGGCGAGCCGGCGCGCTGGCAGCCGCGACGCTTGGGCTTCTCCCGCCGATCGTCCTGCCACCGATTCTCCAGCCCCCCGGGCCGGCGACCCCTCCGGGGCACCGGCACCACCAACGCCATCCTCACCGGCACGTGCACCATCACCACCGCGCGAGGGTCCGCATCGTCACCACGGGCCGCCGATCGGAGCGGATCCACGAGGTCCCGATCACGCGCCGGGCCGGCGCCGGCAAGCGCGTCGCCATGTCGCTGCGGCTGCCTGGCGGACCGCCCGGGCGCCGGGCTCGCGTGGCCGGAGAGGTGCAGGTCTCGACGACGTGCCCGCCGGTGAGGTTGCCGACCTGTATCGGGCAGCCCTACGACTACAACCCCGTCGTCACCGGGCGCCTGGTCCTCGCGCGAAGCGCGCACTCCCCGACGGGCCGCGCCGTGTCACGCCGGCGCATCGCGTGCCATCAGCGCGCGCCCAACCGAAACCACCACTGCGTCATGGCCTTCGCGCCGCGCGCTTTTCCCCTGAGGGGGGGCCGGGCGCGTTATGTCAACCTGGTGATCGCCGCGCACAACCGCCACGCGCGAGCCCGCCAGCTCGTCGTGATCGGGGCGGACAAGCCGAGCGGGCGGATCGACCAGGGCCAGTCGAGGCTCGGGGCCATCGTCTTGCCTCGGGGCGGTGTTCGCTCGACGCACCTGCGAAGCCGCACACCGGAACGCCGGCGCCTCGTGACGGGCAGGGTTGCCCACGATCGCGCGCGAGTCCTGTATTCGGTGCGGGTGCCGCATCCGCGGGCCGGGGACCGCCTGCTCGCCGACGGGACGGCCCGGCTCGGGATCGGACACCTGTCTTACAACGTCTATCTGCGCTCGAGGCTGATACTCGCCACCTCGCCGCACGCCGTCGCGCCCGGCAGGGCGATCGCGCGGCACGCCATCCTCGGCGGAGAGCTCGCGCCTCCCAACGGCTTCAACGCGACTCACGGCAAGAGCGGGTACCGAACGCCCTCACGGACGGCGAAAGCGGGCGTGACGGCGCTGAGGGGCGTCCCTCGCGCGCGCTCGGGACGCCGGCGCCCGCTGTACGTGAACCTCGTCAGCTGGGCAAAGCCGCTGCTCGTAAAGCCCGACGCGGGCGACGCAGCACGCGTTCTGGGGGGCGGATCGCTGCGCGTGGCGCGCTACAGCGCCCACTGAGCTCGCGCTCCGGTCAACACTCGATAATCGACGTTATGTCCCCTCGTTAACGGGCGAGCCCAATCCCGCCGATACGATGCGTACGGGCGTCGACTAACCGGGAGGTTCGAGGATGAAGCGTGTAGGTCGGAGGTCATTCGCGGCTCTCGTCGTGAGCATTGCGCTCGCGGGCGCACTCGCACTGCCGGCCGCCGCCGACTACGGAGGCCCGCTGCCCACTTTCCGGAACCTCTTCAACGGCGCCGTCGACAAGGTTCGCGCGAGGCCGAACTTCAGAAGGGCCGTGATGCTCGAGGTCGACGGCAAGACCAAGAACGGCCAGGGCGTCAGGCACGCCAGGGGTATCGTCAAGGTGCGCTTCGTCCTCGATAACCAGTCGACGCCGCACTCGCCGTTCGCTTCCGCGTTTCTCCACTACGGACCGCCTCCGAAGCTGTTCGGAAAGGTCCACGGCGTCACCTCGCCCTTCCTCGAGGACCGCCGGATCCCGCACGCACCGAAGATGACCCTGCGGAAGGCCGTGCGGCTGCTGCGCGGCGCCGGCTACCACGACAAGTTCTCCAACGTGACGCTCCGCAAGCCGCTGACGAAGCACGCTCACACCCACGCGCTCTACATCTTCGGCTTCGGCAACGGGAACCAGAGCTACGTCGCGGTCGATACGAAGACCGGAGCGGTCGCGCCCATCAGCTGAGCCCTACGATCTCCCGGTGGCGGCTGAGCCCGGAGCCCGGGGGAACGAGGAGCTCACCGCGCCCGCGCCCAACGGCCGCACCTACGAGGAAAGCCACCTCGTCGGCCCCGGTGACGTCATGCCGGACGGCCGCATGCGGCTCGACGAGATCGCGCGCTGGCTGCAGGAGGTGGCGTTCGGCGACCTCGTCGACTCCGGGTTCGCCGGCGAGGGCTTTTGGATCGTCCGCCGGACGCGCATGGCGATCGAGCGCTTTCCGCGCTTCGCGGAGACGCTACGCCTGAGCACCTTCTGTACCGGCGCCTCGGCGCTCGCGGCGGAGCGGCGGACGAGCGTCGCCGGCTCGGACGGCGGTGCCGTCGAAGCCGTGTCGATCTGGGTCAACCTCGATCCCAAGACGCGACTGCCGGCGCGCCTTCCGGACGGCTTCTACAGCGCCTACGGCGAGGCCGTCGCCGGGCGAAAGGCTCGAGGACGGCTCCGCCATCCCGCGCCGCCCGCGGGAGCCGCCGAGCGGCCCTGGACCTTCCGCCACACCGACCTCGACCTCGCCGGTCACGTCAACAACGCCGTCTACTGGGAGCTCGTCGAGGAATGCCTCGAGGGCTCTCCTCCCGAGGCGCTCGACGCCGAGATCGAATACCGGGCGCCGGCGCCGGCCGGGGCGGCGAAGGTCCTCGCCGACGGCGACCTGCTGTGGTCGGCGAGCCCGGGCGGGGAGGTCTACGCGTCGGCGCGGATCTCCGCGCGCGCCTGAGGTGCCGCGCTACTCCCGGTGCCAGCCGCGGCCGAAGAGGCGCCCGAGGCGGCCGGCACGGGGGTTCGCCTTGAAGACCTTCGGCCCCCGCTCGGGCGGCGGGAGCTGCGCGACCTCGTCGGCCGTGATGCTCAGGGTCACGCCCCGCTCCGCGGTTCGGCCCACCTCAGGGGCATCGACGAACCGGAGCTCGCCGCTTCGGTCCTCGATCACGATCCCGTCGAAGATCCGCTCGCGGTAGTTGTCGAGGACCTCGTCGACCTTTCCGACCTCGACCTCGTCGGCCGAGTAGACGGGCGTGCCCCGCGCCAAGGCGGAGTAGTGGATCGCCTGGCCGTCGTCGATCGCCACCCGCAAAGCATACGATCGCAAGATATGTCGGTGAGGGGCTCTGCCCCGAAAGCAGCGGGTAAAGCGTGCCTCCGCCTCCGGGACCGGCCTTAGACGAACTCGAACCGCACCCCGCCGATCTCCACCGCCTCGCGACCCCTCTTGCCGGTGACCCTCACCGCGACCAGGCCGGAGTCGGCCGGATCGCCGCGCAGCGAAACACCGGCCTCGCTCGGCTCGGCTCCCAGGACGCCTCGCCAGCGCTCCGCCGCGGTGTCGAGGTCCTCGATCGCGACCTCGGCGCCCACGACGGACCCGTCGGCGCTCCGCTCTCGCCACCCGGCGCCGCCCCACCGCCAGTCCTCCGCGGGCTCGGGACGGCTCACCGACACGATCGCGCCGCGCATGTCCGCCGGGTGGAGGTGCGACTCGCCGATGTCGTCGAGATCGAGCGCGAGCACCTGCCGGACGCCGAGCTCCGTGGCGCGACGACGAGCGCCTTCAAGGTCGTCGAGCTGGAACATCAGCATGTAGCCGCAGTCGCCGCCCCTGCGCTCGATCCAGCGCCCCGCGGCGGTTCCGTCCCGCACCGGCGAGACCACCTCCAGGAACGTGTCGCCGAGGGCGAAGACGGCGTTTCGGAGGCCGAACGCGCCAACCCCCGGGTCCTCGTATGGCTTGCCCAGGTCGAGCTCCTCCGCGAGGCGGCCCGCAACAGCGTCGAGATCGTTTGCGGCGAGGACCGCTTGCCGAAGCCTGAGCCCGCTCGACGTCATGCAACCCCCTCTGCGAACGCCGCGATCTCTCGCGAGAGTCGGCCGCCCTGCCAGGCAAGCGGCGACTCGCCCGGGTCCTCCCCTACGAGGCGGGCATCGGGCAGCCGCGCCGCCCACTCCTCGGCGACCGTGCGCGGGTGGCCGGGGTCGGCCTCGTCGTGGCTCGCGACCACGAGGGCGGGTACGTCGAGGTGAGACAGCTCGTCGAGGCCCTCGAACGGGAGCGAGCGCGGGACCTGGCGGAGCGCCTCGGCGACAGCGTCCAGATGGCGATGCCTTTCCAGCCGCTCGCGCGTGATGCGGGCCACGACTCGACGCCAGCGATCGTCGAGTCGCGGGTTGTCGTTCACTCGCACGAACTCCTCGATGCCGCCGCCCTCGAGCGCGTCCGCAAGCCCGTCCCAGCTCGCGAGCGCCTCGGGCGTCAGCGGAACCCCCACGGTCGCCGGGCCGATCAGCACCACGCCCGCGACGCGCTCCGGCCGCTCCAGCGCCAGCGCGGCGATCGTGTGGGCGCCCATCGAGTGGCCGGCCAGCACCACGGGCCCTTCCCCGGTCCGCCCGTCGAGGATCGCCGCGAGATCGGCGACGAGCTCCGGGTATCCATAACTCCCCCCGCCCGCGGGGTCCGACTCCCCGTGGCCGCGCGCGTCGTAGGACACGAGCCGGTGGCCGGCGCGAGCGAGGGCGTTCGAGCCGTGGACGACGTAGCGCCTGGTGGCCGTGAGGCCGTGGGCGAGCACGATCGGCGGGCCATCGCCCGCCTCTTCCCCGCGCAGGAGGGTGCCATCGCGCCGCAGCTCGAACGGCGCCGGCGCATCCATCTAGGCGACGGCCGCGACCGCCTCCGCAAGGTCGTCGACGTCCTGGAAGGTGGCGCCGGTGCGCGAGACCTGGCGGTAGCGGACGACGAGGTCCGGATCGACCACGAAGATCGAGCGCTGCACGTAGGAGCCACCAGAGAGGCCCGCGAGCTTGCCGAGCGGCCCGGCCCAGCCGACGACCCCGTAGCGCTTTGCCACCGCGAGGTCCTCGTCAGCGAGCAGGGGGACCGTCAGGTGCTGGTCGGCGATCCAGCGCTCGTGCGACTCCACCGACTGGGGTGAGATGCCGAGGAGCTCGAGGCCCATGTCGGCGAGGCGGTCGGGGTTGTCGCGGTAGGAGCAGAACTGCGCCGTGCACACGCGCGTGGCGTCGCCCGGGTAGAAGGCGAGGATCACGCCCTTGCCGCGGTAGTCCTCGAGCCGGTAGGTGCGCCCGCCGCTTCCGGGGAGGTCGAACCCCGGCGCCTCGTCGCCTGCTTTCGGCCCGGCCATGCCGATCCAGCCTAGTGAACGGTGATCTTGCGGATCACGACCGTCTGAGTGGGCTCGCCGCCCACCGGCCCGAGCTTCGGGTCCGCGAGGCGTCCGATCCGCTCGACGGCGGTCATGCCGCTCGTCACCCGGCCCAGGATGGCGTAGTCGGGGGGCAGGCCCGCGTCGGCGGGAGCGGTGACCACGAAGAACTGGCTTCCCGATGCGCCGGGCGGCTCGGTCGCCGTCTTCGCCATGGCGACCACGCCGCGCCGGTAGACCGCGTTCGGCGGTGGCGCCTCGACCACCGTGTAACCGGGGCCGCCCTTGCCGTTCCCGAGGGGATCGCCGCCCTGAACGACGAACCGCGGGACAACGCGCTGGAACGCGAGGCCGTCGTAGAAGCCGCGCTTCGCCAGGTAGACGAACGAGTTGACGGTCTTCGGCTGCTGGGCGGTGTCGAGGGCGATGTCGAAGGGCCCGCAGCTCGTCTCGACCGTCGCCGTGAGCTTCTCCCCGGTCTTGACGGACATCGGCGGTGCCTTGAGGCTCACCTTGCGCGGCTTCGGCTTCGCGGCCGGAGCGCACCCCGAGGAGCTGCCGCCGCTGCCGCCGGTCGTCGCTGTCGTGGCGGCGCCGGTCGACTGGCTCGACGAATCCGACGAGCCACACCCGGCGAGAGCGAGCGAGGCGAGGATCGCGACGAGGGTGATCGGGGGGCGGCCCATGAGGCGAGCAAGGCTAGTCCCCCGGACGTTGCGATGATGCGATCGTGGAGCCAGAGGAGCGCAGCGGTCCTGGAACGCGGGTGCGCCTCATCGGGCGCGCGCTGAACGCGACGGTGGCGCATGCCCCGTGGCTTTGGCCCGCGATCCGCCCCGCCATGCGGCGTTACTTCGACGACCTGGCGCTCGGCTGGGACGAGCGCACGAGCGCGGGGTCCGTCGCGCATCTGGCTCCGCTTGCGGCGGCGGCGCTTCACGTCCAGCCGGCGCCCGAGCGGGTGCTCGACATCGGCACGGGCACCGGCGAGGCGGCGCTCTTCCTGGCGCGCGAGTTCCCGCGTGCGAGCGTGCGAGGAGTCGACGTCTCCGAGGAGATGGTGCGCGTCGCGCAGGCAAAGGTCGGCCTCGACCCGGACGGGCGCGTGGCCTTCCGAACGGCCGACGCGTCCGACCTGCCGTTCGGCGAGGAGTCGTTCGACCTCGTCACCCAGCTCAACATGCCCCCGTTCTTCAGCGAGGTGGCGCGGGTTCTCCGCCCGGGCGGGTTCGCGATCATGGCGTCGAGCTCGGGCGAGTCGACGCCGTTCTACACGCCGAACGCCGTGCTCGACCGGGGCTTCCGCCGCCGCGGCGTCGAGCGGCTGGAGGCCGGCGAGGCCGGCGCCGGCACCTGGTGGGTGGGTCGCCGCCGCAGGCCATAGCGTTCGCCCCGTGGAGGCCTCGTCCGCGCGCATCGCGCTCATCGTCAACCCGCAAGCCGGGGGCGGGCGGGCGAGCAAGCTGCTCGGTGAGGCGGAGGCCGCTCTTCGGTCTCGCGGCCTCGCGTGCCGGACGATCCTCACGAGAGACCTTCCGCACGGGATCTCCGCGGCTCAGGAGGCCGTGGGCGCAGGCGAGACGCCGGTCGTCATGAGCGGCGATGGCCTCATCGGCCAGATCGGGGGCGCGCTGGCCGGCGCCGGGGCGGCGATGGGCATCCTCCCGGCCGGGCGGGGGAACGACCTCGCCCGCGTGCTTGGGATTCCGACCGAGCTCGGAGGCGCGGCCGAGGTGATCGCTGCAGGCAGCTGGCGCGAGATCGACGTCGGCGTGGCCGGGGAACGGCGGTTCCTCGGCATCGCGAGCTGCGGCTTCGACTCAGAGGCGAACCGGATCGCGAACGAGGCGCGGCTCGTGGGGGGCAATCTCGTCTACGCCTACGCGGCGCTTCGCGCACTCCTCGCCTGGAAGCCGGCTCGCTTCGACGTCGACCTCGACGGCGAGCGAATCTCGTTTCGCGGCTACTCGGTCGGGGTGTGCAACAACAAGGCCTACGGGGGTGGGATGTACGCGGCGCCGGGAGCGGAGCTCGACGACGGCCTGTTCGATGTCGTTTGGTGCGAGGAGCTCTCGAAGCGACGGTTCCTGTTCTCGGTGATGCCGCGGAGCTTCAAGGGGACGCACGTGGAGCTCGACGAGGTCCACGTGCGGCGTGCCGGCACGGTCGAGATCTCCGCCGACCGCCCGTTCACCGTCTACGCGGACGGCGACCCCCTCGCCGACCTCCCGGCTCGAATCACGCTCCTGCCCCGAGCCCTCCGGGTGCTGGCGCCAGCCGCGTGAACGAGCTCGCTGACGCGGTCATCTGGCACGACGCCGAATGCGGCGCCTACGACGGCGACCTCCGGGCGTGGGAGCGCCTCTCGAGCGAGCACGGTGGTCCCCTGCTCGAGCTGGGCGCCGGGACCGGGCGCCTCGCGCTCCACCTGGCTCGGCGCGGCCACGAGGTCGTCGCAGTCGAGCGGGCTCCCGAGCTTGCGTCCGAGCTCGCCCGGCGAGCCTTCGACGAGGGACTCCCGGTGGAGGTGGTGACCGCGGACGTTCGGACGCTCGCGCTCGACCGGGCCTTCCCGCTGGTGGCGGTGGCGATGCAGTTCATCCAGCTCTTCCTGACCGCCTCCGAACGTCACACGGTCCTCGATGTCTGCGCCCGCCATCTCACCCCGGGGGGCGTCGTCGCGGCCGCCATCGTCGAGGACGTGCCCGACATCCTGACGGCCGCCGATGCCGGCGCGACGCTGCCGGACATCCGCGAGGCGGGGGGCGCCGTCTACTCGAGCCAGCCGCTCGGGTCGAGGGTCGCCGGCGGCGTGATCGCCTCCGAACGCCATCGCCAGCGCGTCTCAGCGTCGGGTGACGTGGTCGCCGAGACGCACGTCGATCACCTGGCGGTGCTGGAGTCCGGTGCGTTCGCGGCCGAGGCGCGCGACGCCGGCCTTCGCCCGGTCGGGACGATCTCGGTCGCCCCGACGGACCTCCACGTCGGGTCGGAGATCGTCCTCCTGGAGGCGGCGAGCTGACGCCGCCGGCTCAGCGTCCGCTCGAGCCGAAGCCGCCGCCGCCCCGCGGGCTCTCCGCGAGATCGCTCGCCGGCACGGGCTCGGTCTCGGCGAATGGAACGATGATGAGTTGGGCGATTCGGTCCCCCGGCGCGACTTCGAACGCTTGCTCTCGATCGGTGTTCAAAAGCAACACCTTGACCTCGCCGCGATAGCCCGAGTCGATCAGCCCGGGCGCGTTCACGAGCGCGACGCCATGGCTCGCCGCGAGCCCGGAGCGCGGCAGTACGAGACCGGCGTGCCCGGCGGGGATCTCGACGGCGACGCCCGTGGCGACGCTCGCGCGCTCTCCCGGCGGGAGCGTCGCCGCCTCGCAGGCGTAGAGGTCGAGGCCGGCATCCCCCTCGTGCGCGCGCGAGGGGAGCGAGGCCGCCTCGCGGAGCCTCATCACCCTGAGCTCCACCTCGGGGACGCTACCTGCTGTCGGAGGCGCCGTTTCCGTTCACGGCGAACGCGTCGAAGCGGTGCGCGAGCGCCGTCGGGACCCGGGCCTTCACGAGCACCCCGTCCGCGCGGTCAACCCGCTCGAGCTCACCGGCCACGTCGTGCAGCTCGGCGAGCCGGCCGCCCTCGTCGTACGGGACGAGAAGCTCGACCTCCCGAAGCGTTCCGGCGAAGGCCGCCTCGATGAGGTCGCGCAGCTCCTCGAGCCCCTCCCCCGTTGCGGCGGAGATCGCGACGGCGTCGCGGCGGCCGATGGCGAGCTCGCGAGCGTCGTCGGGCGAGAGTAGGTCGGCCTTGTTGAAGGCCACGACGCGAGGCTGATCGGCCGCGCCGATCTCCCCCAGCACCTCCTCGACCGCGGCGATCGCCTCGGCCCGCTGGAGCGCCGGCTCCGACGCGTCGACGACGTGGACGACGAGGTCGGCGAGCCGCGTCTCCTCGAGCGTCGCCTTGAAGGCCTCGACGAGCTGGTGGGGCAGCTTGCGGATGAACCCGACGGTGTCGGTCACGAGATAGGGCCGGCCGCGGTGGCGGTAGCTCCGAGTCGTCGGGTCAAGCGTGTGGAAGAGCCTCTCCCCCACGCCGACCCCGGCGCCGGTCAGAGCGTTGAGGAGCGTGGACTTTCCAGCGTTCGTGTATCCGGCGAGCGCGACGGCGGGGATCGGAGCGCGCCGACGTTCGGAGCGCATCGACTCACGGTTTCGCTCGAGCCGGGCGAGGCGCCGGCGAAGGCTCGCGATCCGGTCGCGCGCCAGGCGGCGATCGGTCTCGATCTGCGACTCGCCGGGCCCGCGGGTCCCGATGCCGCCGCCGAGGCGCTCGAGGTGCGTCCACAGCCCCCGCATCCGCGCGAGGTTGTACTCGAGCTGAGCGAGCTCGACCTGGAGCTTGCCCTCGGCGGTATGCGCGTGGTCGGCGAAGATGTCGAGGATCACGGCGGTCCGGTCGACCACCGGGACCCCGAGCGATTGCTCGAGGTTGCGCTCCTGCCTCGGCGCGAGCTCGTCGTCGACGGCGACGAGGTTGGCGTCGTGCGCGGCGAGTGACTGCTTGGCTTCCGCGAGCTTGCCGCGGCCGAGATAGCGGTCGGGGTCCGGCCGCTCGCGAACCTGCACCAGGTCGCCGGCGGTCGCAACGCCCGCGGTGCGCAGAAGCTCCTTCAGCTCCGCGAGGGGGTCGACGTCGCCGGGCGCGCGCTCGGTCACCGAGAGCGCGAGGGCGCGCTGGCGGGCGCGCGGGTTGTGTACGCCTGGCACTGGAACAAGTGTAGGCAGCGGATAGGCTGCGAACGTGAAGGTCTTCCTCACGGGCGGGACCGGGTTCATCGGGGGTCGTGTGGCGGCCAAGCTGCGAGACCGCGGCGACGACGTGCGCGCGCTCGTCCGCAACCCCGGAAAGGGCGTGAAGCTCTCGGATCTCGGCTGCGAGCTCGTCGCCGGCGATCTCGGAGACCGAGTGGCGATTCAGGCCGGCATGGAGGGCTGTGATGCCGCCATCCATTGCGCCGCCGTCTACGAGGTCGGAATCCCGGAGTCCGAGCGGCGCCCGATGTACGAGGCGAACGTCGCCGGCACCGAGAACGTTCTCGGCGCCGCCCTCGCGGCCAAGGTCCCGAAGGTCGTCTACGTGTCGACCGTCGGGGCGTTCGGGAACACCCGCGGGAAGGTCGTCGACGAGAGCTACGAGCATCCGGGAACCGGCTTCACCTCCTACTACGAGCAGACGAAGTACGAGGCGCACCAGGTCGCCAAGCGGCTCATTGCCGACGACGGCCTTCCGTGTGTGATCGTCCAGCCCGGCGGCGTCTACGGGCCGCGAAGACCACTCGGCCATCGGCAAGCAGATCGACCAGTTCCTCGCCGGGAAGATGCCGGCGATGATCTTCCCGGACCTCGGCTTCAACATGGTCCACGTCGACGACGTCGCCGACGGCATCCTGCTGGCGCTCGACGAGGGCAGGAGCGGCGAGGCATACGTCCTCGGCGGCGAGATCACGACGATGCGCGACCTGTTCTCGAAGCTCGCGGACGCCTCGGGCCGCAAGCCGCCGCGCTTCACGGTCCCCACCGGCCTCGTGAAGCTGATGACGCCGATCGGCCCGCTCGTGGGCAAGGCCATGGGCCAGCCGCCGAACCTCCGCGAGCTGATCAGCGCGGCCGACGGAGTCACGTACTGGGCCAAGCACGACAAGGCGATCGCCGAGCTCGGCTACGAGCCGAGGGGCCTCAGCGAGGGGCTCAGGGACCTGCTCGCGGCTGAGCAAGTCCCGCCGGCCCCGGACGCGGGAGCAGCATGAGAAAGCCCGCGGCCTAGCCGCGGGAAAGGTGTTCTAGGCGCGAGCGGAGGAGCCGGCGGATAGGTGCTCGCGCATCCGCCCGACCGCCTCTGTGATCCGATCGTCCGGGGCGGTCAACGAGATGCGGAAGAAGCCCTCGCCCGACGGGCCGTACATCGAGCCCGGTGAGACGACCACCGCCGCCTGTTCGAGGACGAGCTCGGCGAACGACGTCGAGGTGTGTCCAGCGGGGACCGGCGCCCACACGTAGATCGTCCCCTTAGGCGGGGTGACCTCGACGCCGATTTCGCGCAGCGCCGAGACCACCAGATCGCGGCGGCGCGCGTAGATCGCGTTCATCTCCTCGATCGGCTCCCGCGGACCGTCGAGCGCCGCGGCGCCCGCGAGCTGGATCGCCTCGAAGAGGCCGGAGTCCGCGTTCGTCTTGAGGCGCCAGTAGGTGCGGATCGCCTCGGCGTTGCCGACGATCGCGGCGCAGCGCCAGCCGGTCATGTTGTAGCCCTTGGAGAGCGAGAAGACCTCGACCCCGACCTCCTTCGCGCCGGCGGTCGCGAGGAAGCTCGGCGCCACATACCCGTCGTAGGTCGTCTCCGAGTAAGCGTTGTCGTGGACCACGAGCAGGTCATGCTCGTGAGCCAGCTCCACAGCGCGATCGAAGAGCCCATCGGGCGCGACGGCGCCGGTGGGGTTATTCGGGTAGTTGAGGAACAGAAGTCGTGAGCGCTCGAGCGCCGCGCCGTCGATTGCGTCGAGGTCGGGGGCGAAGCCGAGCTCCGGGACGAGCGGAAGGAGGACGGGCTCGGCGCCGGCGAGGATGGGCCCTCCGGTGTACACGGGATAGCCCGGATCGGCCGCGAGGGCTGCGCCGCCCGGGTCCAGGAACGCGAAGCAGAGGTTGTAGATGCACTCCTTCGCCCCGATCGCGGGCATCGCCTCGGCCTCGGGGTCGATTTCGACCCCGAACCGGCGATCGTAGAAGCGCGCGAGCGCCGATCTGTACTCCTCGCGGCCTCGGTTCGTCGGATAGTTCTGGTTCGCCGGGTCGCCGACCGCCTCGCGCATGGCCTCGACGATGTGCGGGAACGTGGGCTGGTCCGGATCGCCGATGCCGAGGCTGATGACGTCGATGCCCGCAGCGCGCTTGTCGGCCACGCGCCGCTCGAGCTCGGCGAACGCGTACGGAGGCATCGCCTCCAGGCGCTTGGACGGGTCGGTGCGGTTCATCGAACGCAGGAGCGTAGCCGCGGCGTCCTCAGAGGCCCGCAAGCTCGTAGACGAGCTCGGGCGCAAGCTCACCGGCGTAAACGCGGCTCGGCGGTACCGGTCAGCGTGACGATCGAGTGTCGCCGGAGACGTCGACCTGAAGCTCGCCGCCGTCCATCCGGACGCGGATCGGGCTCGCGGCGCCGTCGAAGGTGCGCCGCAACGGCGGCTCCGCTGGCGCCGGTGCCCGATGCGAGGGTCTCCCCCGCGCCCCGCTCGAAGATGCGCGCCCGAACGGTCGAGCCGTCGATGCGGACGAACGAGACGTTGGTGCGGTTCGGGAACAGCTCGTGGGTCTCGACGCGGCGGCCCACCCGGGCCAGGTCGACCTCCTCAACGCGCTCGCCGGCCTCGATCACGCACTGCGGGTTGCCGACGTTCACGTGCTGGAACTGCCCAGCGCCTAGCCGTCAGCCTCGAGGGTCGCCGCGCCCGTCCTCGGCGCCCGTTCGGGATAGTCGGCCGACTCATGAAGCCGGCCTAGGTCCATCGACAACCGTGTTCGGCGCCGTGATCCGCGGGCGCACGGCCCCAGCGGCCGTCTCGATCTCGAACTCATCGGCGTTCGGTCCAACCCGGCGCCGCGCAGGTAGAGGGCCGCCTCCCTGGCGCCGTTGCCCGAGAGCTCGGCCTCCGAGCCGTCCGGGTTGAAGATCCGAAGGTCGGCGACCGCGTCGCCGCTCGCGGGGCTGGCGAGAGCAGCAGGATCCCGTCGGAGCCGACGCCGAAATGCGGCTCGGCAGATCCGGGTCGATGCGCGGAGCGCTCAGCTCCCACTCCAGCTCGTCGCGCTCGACGATCGCGTAATCGTTGCCGAGGGCCTGCCACTTCTCGAAGCGCATGCGCGGGATCCTCTCAGGCGAATAGGTTCCTCGCGTGGACCGCAGCGCATGGAGGCTCAGCGCGCCCCTCGGGCCGCCCCTGCGCAGAGGGCCTGCTGGCGGCGATCCCGGTTGGGGTCGCGATCTTCATCGACCTGGCGCTCGACCTGCCCGCCGCGGGTGCAGTTTCGACCGGCGCCCTTCTCGGCGGCTTCGTGGCGTTCGACGCACCGCCGCGCGAGCGCGTGATCTGGCAGCTCCTCACGGCGCCGGTGCTCGGCGGCTTCGCCGCGATCGGCGCCCTGACGGCGGAGCCGACCTGGCTCGCGGTGGTGACGATGATCGTTCTTGGCTCGCTCGGCGGAATCGCGGTCGCCGTCTCGCAGCAGCTGGCGATCGCGGGCATGTCCTGCGTCCTGGCCCTTCTCCTGGCCCAGGGTCTCGCGCTGACCTCGACCGAGGCGGGGTACGCGCTGGTCCTCGGCGCCGGCGGGGTGGCGCTCCAGGTCCTCGTCTCGAGGCCTGGAGGCCGTCGTCGACCGAAGCGGAGAGCCCCTTCACCCGATCCAGGGAGCCCGTGAGGCGTTGAAGACGTACGCGACAACCTCACCCTCAGCTCGGCGAGCTTTCGGCACTCGCTCCGTTGGGGAACGGCGCTCGGGGTCGGCGTCGGCATCTACCACGCACTGGACCTCGGCCAGCACGGATATTGGGTGCCTCTCACCGTCCTCTTCGTGCTGAAGCCCGAGCTGGGCATGACCGAGGAACGGATCGCGATGCGGGCTGGCGGCACGCTCTTGGGCCTCGTCGTCGCGACGCCGCTGGCGATGGCGATCGGCGGCCTGCCCCTGGTGGAGTCGATCGCGATGATGCTCGCCGCCGGCCTCTGCTTCGCGCTGCTCGCGCTGGAGTACGCCCTGTTCACGGCGGCGGTCACCTCCTTCGTCGTGATCCTCGCCCATGCCATGGGCCAGTCCGCCTGGCAGGCAGCCGACGAGAGGGGCATCGGCACGGTGATCGGTCTCGTCCTCGCCGTCGTCGCCTTCGGAGTCTGGAGCAACAGGCGGCTCGACGAGCGCGTCACGATGCCGCCCGCTACCGGAGGGCGTCGATGATCTCCCCCGCCGCGCGCTGACCGCTGCGGACCGCCCCCTCCATGTAGCCCTGGTAGGTGTAGGCGGTCTGCTCGCCGGCGAAGTGGCAGGCTCCGCTTGGCCGGCGTTCGACGCCTCCGAACCGGGTCATCTGGCCGACCCGGTAGTAGGCGTAGGAGCCGAGAGTGAGGGGGTCGTCGCTCCAGTCGTTGAGCGTCACACGCCCGTTCCAAAGCGGGACCAGGCCTCCGATCACCGGCTGGATCTGGGCCAGGAAGCGCCGGGCCGCGGATCGCGCCGAGCCCAGATCGGCATGCCGGCCCGCGCGGCCGCCGGTGTAGTCCACGAGGATCCCCGCCCTCCCCGGCTGCGCTCGCGTGACCTCCCAGGTCGACTGATAGCCGGTGTCGGAGTAGGTGCCGCCGTCGGCGCCGAGAGTGCGCCAGCGGCGATCGGTGAACTGGAGCTGGAGCTTCGAGTTGGAGCCCATGCCGAGCTCGGCGATCGCCGTCCGCTTGAGGCGGCCGAAGCCGGCGCGCGAGTAGTCGACGGAGCTGCGCATCGCGGTGAACGGGATCGCCAGCACCACTTGGTCGGCTCGGACGTTCGTCGTCCCACCGCCGGTGCGATGGAAGGTCAGCTCGTATTCGCCCGAGGAGTGGCGCCGCACCGCCACCAGGCGCGAGCCTCGCTGGATCTGGCCCGGCAGGCGCGACGCCAGGCCGCTGACCATGAGGTCGTTGCCGCCTTTCACGTGGAAGCGCTCGTTCGAGCTTCCGAAGAGCTGGAGTCGATGGGGCTTCGAATAGCCGAGGAGATAGAGGAGGTTGAGCGCGCTTTGATCGGTGCATTGCGCCCCGAACTCGATCGTGTACGCGATCGCCAGGAGACGACCCAGCCGAGAGGCGATACCTCCGGGGACGTTGCGCTGGATCCACTCGGTGATCGACATCCGGTCGAGCACGACGCCGGCGGCGGTGTGGTGGTCATGGAAGGTGGGGTAGCCGGCAGCCGCCAGGTCGCGGCGGAGCGCAGGGCGGATCGTCTCGTAGTCCGCGCGCGCCCGCTCGAGCGGGTACGTCGCGCCGATCCAGAACGTCTCCTCGGTCCCGGGCTTCTCGGCGGCGATGACGTTGTCCAACTCCAGGCCGAGCTCGTCCACGAGCCCGCGCACCGCCGTGTGGTCGGAGTCGATCAGCTCGCCCCCGCGCTCGGCGATCTGCCCCTCGGCGAAGTAGTCGCGGACCGTCCACACTCGGCCGCCGAGCCTCTCGGAGGCCTCGTGCACCTCCGCCACGTGTCCGCGCTTCTTCAGGCGATGAGCGCAGCTGAGGCCCGCGAGCCCGGCGCCGACGATGACGATGCGCGGGCCCGATCTCTCGTCCGAGCCGCACCCGTAGAGCGGTGCGGCGGCGGCCGCCACGGTCGCGCCGGTCGCGGCGCGCAGGATCTCGCGCCGCGTGGTTCGCATCAGATGAGCGCGGCGATCTCGCGCGCGACGGCGGCGTCGTCGCGCCCCGTGCGGTCGACGAGCCGCACGCCATGCATCTTCCGCATCCATGTGAGCTGGCGGCGCGCGTAGGCGCGATGGGCGCGCTGCATCGCCTCCACGTCACCCTCCAGGATCGCGTCGAAGCCGAGCGCGGCACGGGCGGTGCGCGAGGCGCCGGCCCGAACCGCCGCCTCGGCCTCGCGCTGCGCACCGCCTCCCGCGATCGCCTCCGCCCGCGCATCGATTCGCGCGTAAAGCTCGTCGCGGTCGAGTACGAGCCCGACGAGCGTGGTGGGCTCCCTCGTCCGGTCGGTCCACAGCGCGTCGCTGCCGCGCGGCGGATCGATCCCGGCTCTCGCCAGGCCCGCCAGGCGCGCAATGCGCTTGCCGTCGTTGGGATGGACCGTGGCCGCCACCGCGGGCTCGAGCGTCGCGTGGAGCGCCGCCGGGCCCCGCGCGGCCAGCTCCCCCTCGACCTCGGCCCTGATCTCCGACGGCAGCGGCGGGCGCAAATCGAGGTCGGCGAGCGCAGCGCGCAGGTAGAGGCCGGTCCCGCCCAGCACGATCGGCCGCCGGCCCGCCTCGAGGAGCGAGTCGATCTCCGCGTGCGCGAGCTCGGCGTAGCGGCCCGCCGAGAACTCCTCGGTCACATCCGCGACACCGATCAGCCGGTGCTCGAGGCGCGCCTGTTCGGCCGCCGTCGGGGCTCCGCTCAGCGCCTCCAGGCCCCGATACACCTGGATCGCGTCGCACGACACCGCCACGGGGTCCTCCCCGCGCTCGCGCAGGCGCTCTGCGACCGCGATGCCGACGGCCGTCTTCCCCGCCGCCGTCGGGCCGAAGATCGCGAGCGTCTTCAAGGTCGTTCGACCTCGCGGCGGCGCAGCTCGCCCGCAAGGGCGCGCCTGATCCGCCGCGAGGTGAGCGGCTCGCCATCGTCGTCGAGCACGACGCGGGGCTCCAGGGGAAGCCGCTCGGCCAGCCACCCGAGCTCCTCGCCGGCGTCCTCGAGGGGTGGCTCGACGCGATCGAGGAAGCCCTCGACGTAGAACGAGCGCATGTAGTGGATGTGGACGAGGCCTGAGAGCTCGGCGCGGGCCGCCGGATCGCGGTAACGGCCGCGGCGCGTGATGCGGTAGTTGTACGGCCAGGGCAGCGTCTGCACGCGCTCGGGCCGCCGGGCGAAGACCAGAGCGAGACTGATCTGGTCGAGGGAGTCGATGCGCCCCGATGGCGGGAGCGCGCGATCGTCGAGGAGTCGCTGGAAGAGCTCGAGCCACTCGCCGAACAGGCCGGCCTCACGGCGCCCCGCCACCAGCCCGCTGTTCCAGTAGCCGCGAATCCTGCGGCCGCGGAGCGCGGTCTCGATCCAGGGCGGCTCGGCGGCCCCCGCGAGCGCGTAGAGCCCCTGCCAGTAGTCCTCGTTGTCGTGGCCTGGCCCGGTCGTCCCCTCGCTCACCTTGCCGACGGGTGCCGCGGCGGCGTCGATGCCGGGTGCGAGCTCGAGCAGCGAGGGCTCGGCGACGAAAACCGAGTCGGAGTCGAGCACGGCGACCACCTCCTCGCCGTGCCGTTGCTCCGCGTCGGCCGCCGCGTAGAGCTTGTTGGCGACCGGGTGGAAGGCGTGAGCGGTGTTGATCTCGTCCTCCACGAGCTCAACCCCCAGGTCGTCGAGCGCGGCACGGGTTGGGCTCGCCCAGCGCCTCGCCGGCGCGCGGGCGGTAGGCGCTCACCGGCGCACCCGCGAGGCGCCCGCCGAATCGGCGAAGCGACTCGCACATGAGCACGGTCTCGGCCTCGAGGCGGCCCGCCTCGACGCAGCAGACGATGCGCAGGCTCATCCCGCCGCGAGGCGCGATGCGAGCAGCTCACGCCCGCCGAGGGTGGTCGACGTCGCCCCGGTGATCTCGACGTCGACGAGCTCGCCGGCGCTCGCGGTGCCGTCGAAGTTGACGGTCTTGTTGTGGCGCGTGCGGCCCCGCAACCGGCTCGGGTCGGTTCTGCTCGGCCCCTCCACGAGCACGTCCTGCGTGCGGCCCACGAACCGCTGTCCGCGCTCGCGGGCGCGGCTCTGAACCAGCTCGACGAGGCGCTCCATGCGCTCGCGCTTCACCGGATGCGGAACCTGGGCCTCGAGCTTCGCGGCCTCGGTCCCGCGGCGCGGGGAGAAGACGAAGGTGAAGGCACTGTCGAAACCAACCTCGTCGACCACCTCCAGCGTCGCCTCGAAGTCATCCTCCGTCTCTCCGGGAAAGCCGACGATGATGTCGGTCGTGAGCGCGCAGTCGGGCACGTGCTCGCGGATGAGCGCCACACGGTCCAGGTAGCGCCGGCGGTCGTAGGTGCGGCGCATCGCCTTCAGGACCCGGCTGGAGCCGGACTGGAGCGGCAGATGGATGTGCTCGCAGAGCGCCGGCAGCTCGGCGTGTGCGCGGATGACGTCCTCGCGCATGTCCTTGGGGTGAGGGCTCGTGTAGCGGATACGGTCGATGCCGTCGACGCCGTCGATGCCCGCGAGGAGCTCGGCGAACGTGATCCGGTGCTCGGCTGGGAGGTCACGCCCGAAGCTGTTGACGTTCTGGCCCAGGAGCGTCACCTCGCGAACGCCCTCCGCAGCCATTCGCTCGGCCTCCGCGACCAGCTCCGAGGGCTCGCGGCTTCGCTCGCGGCCCCGCGTCTGGGGCACGATGCAGTAGGAGCAGACGCAGTTGCAGCCCTGCGAGATCTGAAGCCATCCCTGGAACTCGCGCTCGCGCTTGTCGGGCAGGTGGCCGGAGAAGTCCTCGAACTCGAAATAGCCCTGAGCCGTCAGCGAGTCGGAGGCCAGGAACTCGGCCAGCCGGTGGATCTGTCCGGGACCGAAGGCGACGTCGACGAATGGGAACCGCTCGAAGATCTCGTCCTTCACCGATTGGGCCCAGCAGCCACCCACACCCACCACCCGCTCGGGCCGCTCGCGCTTCAGCCGCTTGGCCTCGCCGAGATGGGCGGTGAAACGGTTGTCGGCCGACTCGCGAATCGAGCAGGTGTTGAAGAGGATGAGATCGGCGTTGGAGCGCTCCGTCGCTTCGGAATAGCCGAGCGACTCCAGCATCCCGCGCATGCGCTCGGAATCGTGCTCGTTCATCTGGCACCCGAACGTCGTGACGTGGTACGTCGCCATTGGGTGAGGGTAACGGCCGCTACTTGACGGTGAGGGTGCCCTTCATGCCGGCGGCCTCGTGGCCCGGCACGCTGCAGAAGAAGGTGTATTTCCCGGGCTTCAGCTCCACCTTGGCGGTTGTCGTCCCCCCTGTGATCGTCTTCGTGCCGCCGAGGCCCTTGCCGTTCGAGTCCTCGATCTGGACGTTGTGGCCGACCGGGGAGTCGTTGGTGAAGTCGATGGTGTCCGTGCCGGCCTTCGCCGTCACGCTCGTCTGCTCGTAGGCGAGCTGCCCGGTCGGATCAGCGCTGATCTTGATCGCCGATCCGCCACCGGCCGACGAGGGCGCGGCGGGCGTGGAGGTGGATGTCGCCGAGGTCGACGTGGTCGTCGTGCTCTCCGCATTGGGAATCTCCTCCGACACCTTGGCGTTCTCCGCCTCCCGGTCCGCCTGCTCGACGTTCGAGTTTCTGACCGCGAACGTCGCCGTCGCGGCCACGAGGGCCGCGAAGTACACGAGAACGCCGATCAGGACGCCTCGATTTGGCGGGAACTTCTCGAAGCGGAGGCCGATGACAGAGAGGACCACGGCCGAGACGACGAGCGCTATTCCCAGAACGTAGAAGAGCGTCTTGTCCATTGTGCGGGCGCGATCCTACCGATCGCGGCCCGCGTGACCGCTCGGCCCGCTCGTCAGTCGGCCCAGGCGCTCGCCCGGCTTTCGCGGATCACGGTGACCTTGATCCGCCCGGGATGCGGGACCTCCTTCTCGATGGCCGCTGCCGTCTCGTGGGCGATGAGCGCCGCCTCGTCATCGTCGACCTTGCCGGGGTCGACGATGACCCTGACCTCCCTCCCGGCGCGCATCGCGAGCACGCGCTCGACGGCGGAGTGGCGCGATGCGATCTCCTCGAGGTCGCGGAGCCGCGACACGTACTCCTCGAGGGCCTCGCCGCGGGCGCCGGGCCGGGCGCCCGAGATCGCGTCCGTCGACTGCACCACCACGGCCTCGACAGTCTTCGGCTCAACCTCGTTGTGGTGGGCCGCGATGGCATGCGCGACAGCCTCGGACTCGCCGTGCCGGCGGGTGATGCGCGCGCCCACCGCCGCGTGCGTGCCGTCGACCTCATGGCCCACCGCCTTGCCCAGGTCGTGGAGGAGCGCTGCGCGCCGTGCCGTCTCGACGCTCGCGCCGAGCTCGCCGGCGATCAGGGCGGCGAGGTTGGCGCACTCGACGAGATGGTCGAGGACGTTCTGGCCGTAGCTCGTGCGGAAGCGCAGCTGCCCGAGGAGCTCGAGCAGCCGGGGATCAAGCCCGCTCACGTGGGCTTCGAGGGCGGCGCGCTCTCCCTCCTCCAAGATGCGGACCTCGAGCTCGGAGCGCACGTGCTCGTAGGTCTCCTCGATGAGCGCCGGCGTGATGCGCCCGTCGGCCACCAGCCGCTCCAGCGTCAGGCGGGCGATCTCGCGCCGGACGCCGTCGAAGCTCGAGAGCAGCACGGCGTTCGGCGTCTCGTCGATGATCACGTCCACCCCGGTCAGCTGTTCGAGGCACCGGATGTTGCGTCCATCGCGGCCGATGATCCGGCCCTTCATCTCGTCGCTCGGGAGCTCGACCAGGCGCGTCGTCGAGTCGGTCGAGTGGCGCGACGCAAGCCGCTGCATCGCTACCGAGAGGATGCTTCGGGACCTGCGTTCCGCCTCGCGCTTCGTCTGCTCCTCGATCTCGACCAGCCGAAGCCCGGCCTGATGGCGAGCCTCGTTCTCCACCTCGGCGAGCAGGAGGTCCTTGGCCTGCGCCGCGGTGAGGCCCGAGATGCGCTCGAGCTCGCGGCGCTGGACGCGCTTGGCGCGCTTCAGCTCCTCGGTCTGCAGCGCGAGGTTGCGCTCGCGGTCGTCGAGCGTCTGCGAGCGGCGCTCGAGATCGACCGTCTGGACCTCGATCGACTGCGTCTCGCGAAGCGCCTGCTCCTCCATCCGCGCGATCTCCTCGCGCCTGGCCTTAAGCTCGGCGTCGACCTCAGGCCCGCCCTCGCCATCCTGGGCCGGCCTCGCGTGCGTGGAGCTCGACCGCCGCAACCCCGACCACAGCGAGCGAGACTCCATTTGGCTTCCTCTCCCCCGGCGGGACGCCGGGTGCATTTTGCCTGTCAGCTGCGCGGCCGCACTTCGGCCGGCCGGCCGGCGGCGCCGGAGACACTCACGTCGGCTATCCAGACGCGCCCGGTAACCCGGGCGCCGCACGTGCTCGACGGCTAGCGGGTCGAGCTCGGAGCCCCCTCTAAGGCTCGGTCGTGGTGGTGAAGCGGTTTCAAAGGTCTTCCTGGATTCAGCGTCAATTCGTGTCGAAGGCGGCGCGCCGGCCGCGCTTCCATCGTAGACCCGTCCGGCGCGATTCGCAAGCCCGCTTACGGCATTTGCGGGCGATTCACCGCCCCGAGCGCTCGACGTGCCTCACGGCGTCGTACGCGACCTCGGAGGGGTAGCCGAGCCGGACGAGGACGGCGAGGGCCCGGCCGCGGGCAGCCTCGTCGTCGACGGGCATCGCGCGCTCGGCCAGGACCGCCGCCGCGCGCTCCACCTGCGCCTCCGCCGGGTCGGCGGCGAGCGCCTCGGCGATCTCCTCAGACCCGGCGCCACGAGCCGCAAGCGCCTCGGCGATCCGTTTCGAGCCCCAGCCGCGAAGCTCGCGCTTGTCCTCCGCGAACCGGCGCGCGAAGCGCGCATCGTCGAGCTGCCCGATCTCGATCAGATGATCGAGCGCGGCCTCGGTGGCCTCGGGTTCGCAGCCGCGCGCGTCCAGCCAGGCGCCGAGCTCCGCGACCGTGCGCTCCTTCTGCGCCAGCGCGGCGAGCGCCAGCTCCAACGCGTCGGGCACGGTGGGCCCGAGCTAGGCGGCCTCGGCCTCCTCGGGCTCTTCGACCACCTCGGGCTGGGCGACCCCCGGCCGCTCGATCCCCATCGCCTCGAAGAGCTTCGCCTCCATCTCCCGCATGAGCTCGGGGTTCTCGGACAGGTACTGCTTCGTGTTGTTGCGCCCCTGGCCGAGCCGAAGCTCGCCGTAGGAGAAGAACGAGCCGGACTTCTGGACGATGTCGTGCTCGAGAGCGAGGTCGAGCAGGCCGCCCTCCTTCGAGATCCCCGCGCCGTACTCGATGTCGAACTCGGCCTGCTTGAACGGCGCCGCGACCTTGTTCTTCACCACCTTCACGCGCACGCGGTTGCCAACCGCCTCGGTGCCCTCCTTGAGGGTCTCGATGCGGCGGATGTCGAGCCGCTGCGAGCAGTAGAACTTGAGCGCGCGCCCGCCGGGCTGGGTCTCGGGGCTGTTGTGGACCACCACGTGGTCGACGAGGTAGGTGTGGTTGCCTTCGACTTGGAGGTCGAACCGGTCCTGCTTGCGCGTATCCGCAGGCTTGCGGTACTTGCGCAGCACCTTCATCGGGACGGGCCGGAGGCTCGTGCGCGACTTCAGGCGAGTGCCGTTCAGGTGGGCATCGCTTGTGTCGGGATGCCAGCCGAAGCGCCCCCTCAGATCAGGATGGAGCTTGTAGTCCATCGAGGGATGGACGAACGGGGCGATCCTCTCGTGGAACTTCCGCGTCCGCTCGCCGCTGAACGTGAACCGGCGCCCGTCGATGGTTGGCAGGCCCATGCCGAGCTCCTCGAACCGTGAGGCCAGCCTCTCCTTGTCAGGCATGCTCAACGTCGTGTTGTAGATCACGGCCTTCCCGTGCCCCCACCGCTCATAGCTGCCCGAGAAAGAGCCGTCGTCGCAGTACCAAGCCGCGACCGCGCGCTCGTCCAGCTGCTCGATTAGGTCGTCGCTGACCGCCCGACCGCCATCAGGCGAGTGGACGGCGGCATGCACGGGCGCAAGTTGGCGCATCGGGATCGTGTCGAACCCGATCCCATTACCCGTCGGCCCGATCTCGTGGGCAAACGGCGCCAGCATCTCGTGCTTCCACTCGCAGTACTCCCGCTGCTTCGTGCCGTGGCCGACCCTGAAGGCAACGTTGTGATCGGACGCGTAGCGCAGCGAGCCATCGCCGAGAGCGCTGCCGATGATCAGCTTCATCTGGTCGTCGCTTAGGCCGTAGTGCTTGCATGCGACGAGGACTTCGTCGCCCTCCTCGATCTCCTCGGCGTGCTTCTCGCCGTCGGGCGTGAGGATCAGGTGATTAGGGGTGCAGGCGAACTTCCGCTTGCCTGATCCTCCCCCTGCCGCTATCTCGAACTGAAGCCATTCATCGGTCTTGCCGTTGTTGTAGTACTCGACGACCTTCCGCGGCGAGATCTCGCCTGTCGCCGGATCCATCGACATGACCTCGACCGGCATCCGCTGATTGACGATCTTGCCGATCTTCTCGGTGCCGCCATCCGCGAGGACAACCCTCGCGTCGTAATGGAAGCATCCGAACATGACGCCGATCTTCTCCCGGATCTGGTTCGTGAACAGGCAGACCGTGTTCGAGCGGTTGAGGTTGCCGGCGAGCTTGCGGAGGGCCTGGCTCATGAGGCGGGCCTGGAGGCCGACCTGGGTCTCCCCCATCTGGCCCTCGAGCTCGACCCGCGGGGTGAGCGCCGCGACCGAGTCGACGGCGACCACGTCGACGGCGCCGGAGCGCACCAGGACGTCGACGATCTCGAGCGCCTGCTCGCCGTAGTCGGGCTGCGAGACGAGCAGCTCCTCGGTGTCGACGCCGATCCGCTTCGCGTAGATCGGGTCGATCGCATGCTCGGCGTCGACGAACGCGCAGACCCCGCCGCGCGCCTGCGCCTCGGCGATGATGTGGTAGACGAGGGTGGTCTTCCCCGAGGACTCGGGGCCGAAGATCTCGACGATCCGCCCGCGCGGCACGCCGCCCACGCCGAGGGCCAGGTCGAGGGGGAGTGCCCCCGTGGGAATCGCGTCGACCGCGATCGTGCTGTCGTCGCCGAGCTTCATCAGCGAGCCCTGGCCGAACTGCTTCTCGATCTGGGTCTTGGCCGCTTCGAGGGCCGCCTCCCGCGCCTTCGTCTCCTTCGGGTCGGCCGAGCGAAGCGGCGTTGGGGCGTTTGAATCGGTCATCTTCTTCATCACTCCTTCTCATGGCCCCGCGGCGTCGCGGGACGGCAAGTCCAGGCTCGCGAGGGGCGCGTACTCGGCCCCCTGCGGGCGGAGGATCGAACGGTAGAGCGTGACCCGGACGGCTTCGAACGGCCGTTCGAGGCCGTCCGGGAGCGGCTTCGGGACGGTCGCCACACGCCTGGGCCGGCCACGCCGGCGCCGCCCCCCCGAGCCGGGCGAGGCGCGCTCCGGTCGCACCCGTGCGACCGTGACGTGCGACCAGAACGGCCGCTTCTCGGGCTTGTAGAGGCGCGCTGCATCGAGCTCGCCGCAGACCTCCGCGGCGAGCTCGTCGGCACGCGGGCTCGGCGCGCTCGCCGCGTAGAGGCGAGGCCGGGACGCCGGGATGCCGGCCGGCTCGCGGTCGAAGCGCATCTCCACCGGGCGGGGCTCGAGGCCGCGCACGATCGCCGCAACGTCGACAGGTCCGCCGCTCGGCGACGTAGCCGAGGAAGCAGAGGGTGACGTGGAGGGTTTCGGAGGGCGGCGCCCGAAGCGCGTCGTCGGCGGCGATCGCCTCGCGCTGCCAGCGCTCGAGCTCGCTCCGCACCCGGTCCGGCAGGTCGAGCGCGACGAACAAGCGCGCGCGGGGGCTCTTGAGGCGCTCGGTGGCCATTGGGCCACGGTAGGGAGGCAATCGGCGTCCGGGACGCGCCGTTCGTGTCTAGAGTCACCTCGGTGAGCGCAGAATCCCAGACCATCGAGGCCGTCGAGGACCACCACGTCGACGCCGGGGGCCTTCGGGTCCACGTGCGCGAGGCGGGACCCGCCGACGCACCACCGGTGCTCCTGCTGCACGGCTGGCCTCAGCACTCGCGCATGTGGGACGAGGTCGTCGACGGCCTGCGCGCCGATCACAGGCTGATCGCCCCGGACCTTCGCGGCTTCGGATCCACCGAGGCCCCGGGCTGGGGCTACGACGGCGACACGTTCGCCGCCGACCAGGTCGCGCTGCTCGACGCCCTGGGCCTCGAGAGCGTGAACCTCATCGGCCACGACTGGGGCGGCTGGGCGGCATTCCTGCTGGGCCTCGACCATCCGGAACGCATCGAGCGGATGATCGTCTGCAATGCGCCGCCGCCATGGGTGCCCGCGTCCCCGCGCCTCGCGCTCGACGCATGGCGAAGCTGGTATGCGGCGGCGAACGCGCTGCCGGTTGCCGGCCCCAGGTTGGCGAGCAGCGCCATTCCACGTTGGATCCTGACCCACGGGCACGGCCGCGATCCGTTCGACGACGCCGAACGTGAGGTCTACCTCGCCCAGTTTCGCGAGCCGGTCCGAGCGCAGGCGGCCTCGCACCTTTACCGCTACTACCTGCGCATTTTCAGCGAGGGGGTCCGGGGGGCATTTCGGCGGCGGCACCTCGCCGTGCCAACGCTGCTCCTGTTCGGGGCGGATGACCTGTACGTATCGCGCAAGCTCGTAGAGCTTGCGCACCCGAACGCCGACGACTTCGAGATCGAGATGGTCCCCGACTGCGGCCACTTCATCGTCGACGAGCAGCCCGAGCTGGTCATCGCGCGAGCGCGGACATTCTTCCGCGGCGCGGAGATTGGGGATTGATCGGGGCCAAAGCGCCGATAGATCCCCAAACGCGTCAGATCGGGAGCGTTTCGCCCCGCAGCGCCCGGCGGATGATGTGCATCGCCACCACAACCGAGCGGTCGCGGATGTCCCCCCGGCTCCCGGGCAGGACGGGGTCACGCGCAAGCTGGGTGCCGTCGGCCAAGCGGACGCAGAAGCACACGTAGCCGACGGGCTTCTCCGAGGTGCCTCCACCCGGGCCCGCGATCCCTGTGACGGCGACCGCGACGTCGGCGTCGAAGCGGCCGAGCGCCCCATCGGCCATCGCAGCGGCCACCTCGGGTGACACCGCACCGTGGCGCTCGATCAGCTCGGCGTCGACGCCCAACAGGTCGACCTTGGCCGCGTTCGAATACGCCACTACGCCTCCCGCGACATAGTCGGAGGAACCCGGCCGCTCGGTGAGCCTTGCGGCCAGCAGCCCGGCCGTGCAGGACTCGGCGAGCCCGATCCGGTGTCCCGCGAGGAGCTCGGCGAGCTGGTCGTCGAGTGAGCTGCCGTCGAGACTGAACACGAGCGGCCCGTGGCGCTCCACGATCCCCTCCACGAGTCGCTCGGAGGCCTCCTCGGAGCCCGGGAGCGCCCGTATGTCGACCTCGAGCTCGGAGCGGCGCAGGCAGGTCGTGATCTCGAGCTGAGAGAGGTCGACCTCGGCGCCGATCTGCCGCAGCGACTTCGCGATCTCCGACTCGGGCAGGCCGAAGAGCATCACGCGGCGCGACACGAACGGCTCTGCCCCGTCGAGCACCGCCCTGGCCTCGGGGGTTGCGATCGCCTCGGGCCACATGGCCTGGAGCTCTCGCGGCGGCCCCGGGAGGACGATCACGGTCGGCCCCCCGTCAACGGGCACGACCAGCCCCGGGGCGGTTCCGGCGGGATCGATGGCCGTCGCCCCGCGCGGCACCATCGCCTGCTTTCGGTTCGCCTCTCGCAGCGCGTCGGGGTCGAACCGCATCCGCCGGGCGAAGCCGGAGATGATCCGCTCGATCTTTCGCTCCATTTCCTCGTCGAGCTCGAGCTCGCGCCCCGCGAAGCGCCCGACCACCTCGGCCGTGAGGTCGTCCGCGGTCGGGCCGAGGCCGCCGCTCGTGACGATCAGGCTCGCGCCCTCCGCCGCGAGGAACCGCAGCGCGGCCTCCAGGTCCTCCGGCCGGTCGCCGACGGTGACGATGTCTGCCACCTCCACGCCGAGCTCACCCAGGCGCTCGGCCAGCCACGGGCCGTTGCGGTCGCTCACCCGCCCGCTCAGGAGCTCCGTCCCCGTGACCGCGATACCCGCCCGGACGCTCATGCGCTCACGGGCACCCTGGGCCGCGGTAGCGAGTTTGCATGATCCCGGAGGAATGGATCAGATACGACGAGCGATGTGCCGCACGCAGCTTCCGCGACCGTCCGTCGACGAGCAGCCGGAAGACCCCTCCCCCGAAGCTCGTCAGGTCGAGGCGGAAGCGGCGACCGTGGAACGGACCGGCCCTCGTGCCCGGTGTCAGCGCCTGCGAGTCGATCACCGCCCGCCCGTCGCCGACCAGGCACACCTGAGAGCCGCGGATGGCGCGGAGGCGAAGCGTCACGGGCCCCGATGGGGCGCCGGCCGGTTGAGCGTGATGAGCCCTCGTCCCCGCCCCGTGTGAGCCGCCGCGTTGGAGCCGCGACGGCGTCGTGTCGTTGCCAAGGTCGCCGGCGACGACGAGCGCGAGCACGACCGCCAGGGCCACGATGGCCCCGAGCGCCAGGAGGATGCCGCGGCGAGGGCGCCGATCGTCGAGGCCGGCGGGCCGCCTGCGCTCCTCGAGAAGGGGATCGCCGAACGGCAGGAGGCTCTGCGGCTCCTCGCGGCCCGCCTCACGGCGGAAGGCGTCGACGAGCCCGTCGGCGTCGAGGCCGAGCGCCCTGGCGTACGTGCGCAGGAACCCCTTGGCGTAGGCAGAGCTCGGCAGGGTCGCCCAGTCCTCGGCCTCGAGGGCGGCGAGGTACTTCGCGCGGATCTTCGTGCGCTCGGCGGCGTCCTGGATGGACAAGCCGCGTTGCCTGCGGGCCTCCTCCAGGGAGGCGCCGATGCGAAGGCGCGCGGATTGCAGCGAGGGAGCGGGCACTCGGCCTATTTTGGCGACCAGCGGTCGAGTAGCGAGGTTCGTCCTGAGTTGACCCCCCAGGAGGTGGCGAAGTCAGGACGAACCGGCTAGCTCAGCGGTTGGGGCTCGAGGTCCGGGTCGGTCCCCTCACCCCCGCTGCCCTCGTCCTGCGGGGCGCCCTCATCCTGGGCCGGCCCACCCCCGAGGACCCGCGCGAGCTCAGCGTGCCCCACGAGCACCTGCCGCGGCTTCGATCCCTCGTACCCGGAGATGACGCCGCGGCGCTCGAGCATGTCGATGAGGCGCCCGGCGCGCGTGTAGCCCACCCGCAGGCGCCGCTGGATCATCGAGACCGACGCCGTGCCGCTCTCGACGACCACTCGAGCAGCCTCCTCGAGCAGATCGTCCTGGTCGGGCGAGAACTCGCCGTCGCGCTCCTCGGCGGCCTCTTCGGCTCGCGACTCGAGCAGCGCCTCGTCGAACTCCGGCTCGCCCTGCCGCGCCCAGTGGCGCACGATCTTTGCGATCTCGTCCTCGGTCACGAAGGCACCCTGGATGCGACCCAGGCGGGAGGTCCCGACAGGCCGGAAGAGCATGTCCCCCTTGCCGAGAAGGCTCTCCGCCCCGCCGGTGTCGAGGATCACGCGCGAGTCGACCTGCGAGGCCACGCCGAACGCGATCCGCGCCGGGATGTTGACCTTGATCGTCCCGGTGATGACGTCGGTCGACGGGCGCTGCGTGGCGAGCACGAGGTGTATCCCGACGGCGCGGGACTTCTGCGCCAGGCGGATGATGGAGTCCTCCACCTCGGCCGGGGCGATCATCATCAGGTCGGCGAGCTCGTCGATCACGCAGAGGATGTGCGGAAGCGGCGGCTCCCCGGTGCGCTTGCGCGCCCGGTTGAGCTCGGGAAGGTTGCGCGCCCGGGCGACCTCCATGACCTCGTAGCGGCTCTCCATCTCGCCGATCAGGTTCGCGAGCACGTTGGCGGCCATGCGCGGATTGGTCACCACCGGGGTTAGGAGGTGCGGAAGCCGCGCGTAGTGGTTGAGCTCGACCCGCTTCGGATCCACGAGGACCAGACGTACCTCGTTCGGCGATGAGTGGAGCAGGATCGAGCAGAGCATGGCGTTGATGCACCCCGACTTTCCCGAGCCGGTGGTGCCCGCGACCAGCGCGTGCGGCATCTCGGACAGATCGGTCGAGACGGACTGCCCCGAAACGTCCTTGCCGAGCCAGACCGTGAGCGGCGGGGTCTTCCCGGGCTCGCCCGCGTAGATGTCCCCGAGCCGCACCATCCGGCGGCGCGAGTTGGGGACCTCCACGCCGACGGCCTTCTTGCCCGGGATGGGCGCCAGGATCCGGATGTCGGTGGACGCCAGCGCGTACGCCAGGTCGTCCTTGAGCTGCGCCACCTTCGCGACCTTCGTCCCGGGCGCGAGCTGAAGCTCGTAGCGGCTCACGTGCGGTCCGCAGACCACCCCGAGCAGGCGTGCCTCGACCCCGAAGTGGGCGAGCGCCTCGAGGAGGGCCTTGGCGACGGCGTCGCGGTCACGGGTGTCGGGTCCGGTGTCCGGCTTTCCCCGCTCGAGGAGCTTCGCGGGCGCCGGCGGCCGGTAGTCGATCTCCTCCGATTGCGTGACGGCGCTGCGGGCATTCCCCATCGGCGTGAGCTCGGCCTCCGGGTCATCCGAGGCCTGGAGCGGAGCGTCCTCCTCGAAATCATCGTCCTCGTCGGCCAGCACCTCGTCGTCCCACTCGGGAGCCCCGGCGTCGTCGAACGGGGGCTCATCGTCGTCGTCGGTGTCTTCCAGCACCTCGGTGGCGAGCGCCTCGGTCTCGTCCAGCCGCGTGATCGCGATGTCCTCGTCGGCGGGCTCGTAGAGGCCGTCGACGCCGAGGTTCTGAAGCCGGACGGTCTTCGCGAGCTCGCGCGTGCCCCGGCCCGCTCCCTGAGCGGCGCGGCGCGCCCCGCCGACGAGGCCCGCGATTGTGCTCCCGGTGAGGAGAAGGGCACCGGAGACGAACATCAGCACCGCGAGGATCTGCGCGCCGAGGCGCTGGAAGAGGGTCGTCGATGCCCAGTAGAGGCCCTCCCCCACCGCGCCGCCGTGGACCCGGAAGAAGTGGGGCTCGAAGTAGCCGTGGCGAACGGGATGGTCCGGCCCGAGCCCGAGTGTTCCGCCGGCGAAGGCAAGCGCCAGCGCGAGCAGCACCAGCGCTCCCCCGGCGTTGAGCGCCGCGGGGGCTCGCAACGACGGGCGCAGGATGAGCGCAACGCCCCAGCCACCGAGCGCGACCGGCACGACGTAGGCGACTCGCCCCGCGACGTCGGTGAGAACGGTCTGCGTCCAGCCGCCCACCCGGCCGCCGTTCCAGCCGAAATAGAGCACGAACGCCAGGTAGACGCTGATTGCGATCAGCGCCAGGCCGATCAGGTCGTAGTGGCGCTGCTCGAGCCCCTCCATGGCCGAGCGGGCGGCCTCGACGCGGCCCCTCTTCGGCGCCGGCCTGCGCTTCGCCGGCGCACGGCCGCGCGAGCCTCGGCTCACCGGGCGCCTGCTTCGCGTCCGCATCACCCCGAGTGGTTCGACGTGCGTGGAGCGTCCCCTGCGCCGGCGGGCGCCCTGCAGCCGCATAAAACAGCCCTAAATATGCGCGCCGAGGCCGCGCGCCGCCTCTACCCTTGTAGCCATGCTCGCAAGCGATGAGTCCACGGGCCGCGTGCTCGTCGTCGAGGACGACGAGGCGATCGCGGACGTGCTCCGGCGGACGCTCCGCCAGGAGGGCCACGAGGTCCGCTCGGCGGGCGACGGCGTGGCCGCGCTGGCCCTGGCGGAGGAGTTCGTCCCCGACCTGGTGATCCTCGACCTCGGCCTTCCGAAGCTGGACGGCTCCGAGGTCCTGCGGCGCCTTCGCAGCGAGAGCGACGTCCCGATCCTCGTGCTGACCGCGCGAACCGAGCTCGACGACCGCGTCGACGGGCTCGACTCGGGAGCCGACGACTACCTCGTGAAGCCCTTCGAGCGCCGCGAGCTCCTTGCGCGTCTCCGCGCCCTCATGCGCCGGCGACCGCCCCGCGGGAGCGCCTCGCTCGCGGTCGGCGACCTGAGGTTGAACCCGGACACGCGCGAGGTCCACCGGGGCGAGCGGCCAATCGACCTCACGAATCGCGAGTTTGAGCTCTTGGAGTACCTGATGCGGAACGAACGCCTCGTGGTCTCCCGGGAGCGCCTGCTCGAGGAGGTCTGGGGCTACGACCCGATGGCGATGACGAACACGATCGACGTCTTCGTCTCCAACCTCCGCCGCAAGCTCGAGGCGGGAGGCGAGGCACGGGTGCTCCACACCAAGCGGGGCGCGGGCTACGTGGTCAAGGCGGCCACGGCCGACGGGGATGGCTGATAGCGCGCCGCATCGACCGGGCCTTCGGGCCTCGATCCTCCATCCCGGGCGCTGGCCCCTCCGCTGGCGCCTCACGGCGGTACTGGCGGGTCTCTCCTGCCTGATCCTCGTCGGCTTCGCCCTCGTCGTGGGGCGCCTCGCCTCGAACCGCCTCCACAACGACTTCGACGGCGAGCTCTCGGCAGGGGCCCAGGCGATCGCGGCCCAGATCCCCGCGGCGCGCGAGACGCTGACGCCGAGCCCGATCCACGTCCCCCACTTCGACGAGGTGGCCACCGCGCCGCTCGCCTACGTCCGCCTCGTCTACTTCAACGGCCACCCGCTGCCGAACGGCATCACGCCGGGCGCCCCGTACATGGGGCGACCCCGGCCCGGCATTACGTCCCGTGGCAACCTTCAGGTGTCGACGGTGGCGGTGCCGGGCGACGGGTTCGAGCCGACCATCTACGTCCAGTACGCCCGCAACGCAAGCTCCGTGGAGGCCACGGTCGGCAAGCTGTGGCTCTTCCTCATCGCCGGCATCGTCGCCGGCACGATTCTCGCCGCCGTCGCCGGCTACGCCCTCGCCGGGAGGACGCTCCGGCCGATCTCACAGCTCACAGCGACCGCGCGCAACGTCGCCGCCACGCGCGACCCGTCGCGGCGCATCCCCGAGCCGGAGGCCGAGGACGAGGTCGCTGAGCTCGCGCGAACGCTCGACCGGATGCTCCGCGAGCTCGACGCCGCGCGTGCCGAGACGGACCAGATGATCCAGGCGCAGCGTGAGTTCGTCGCCGACGCCTCGCACGAGCTCCGAACCCCGCTCACGAGCATCCTCGCGAACCTCGAGCTCCTCCAGGCCAGGCTCATCGAGGACGAGCGCGCCGGCGAGGACGGCGAGATGGTGACGAGCGCGCTCGAGTCGTCACGGCGCATGAGCCGCCTCGTCTCAGACCTCCTGCTGCTCGCCAAGGCCGATGCCGGTCGCGTCGGCACCCGCGGCGAGTGTGACCTGACTGAGATCGGGGCCGCCGCGATGTCGGAGATGCGGCCGGTCGCCGACGGGCACGAGCTCCGGCTCGACGCGAATGGCCCGGTGACCGTGACCGGAAACCCCGATGAGCTCCATCGCCTGGCCCTCAACCTCCTCGAGAACGGCCTTCGCCACACTCCGGTGGGGACCGAGATCTCGCTCGCCGTAAGCCGGGGCAACGGCGACGCGATCCTCGAGGTCTCCGATAACGGTCCGGGGCTTCCCGGGGGCCTCGGCGACGATGCCCTCTTCGCGCGGTTCGTGCGGGGCTCCGGTCCGGCCGACACCTCGAGCGACGGCGGCGCCGGTCTCGGCCTGGCGATCGTGAAGGCGGTCGCGACCGCTCACGGCGGGAAGGTGGAGGCGGGCCGCTCCGATGCCGGCGGAGCCCGCTTCACGGTCCGGATTCCAACGTAGGGAATTGTCCGCGCTTCTTTAGAAGGCGTTTACAACCCGGTTCTAATTTCCACGCCGGACGAGACAACCCGCTCGTCGAGGAAACCCCCGACACCACCTCGACGGGCGTTCAAATTGGCCAATCTGAGCCAATCGGCCCGCCGGCGTTCCCCCTCCCTGACGCCGGCGGGTCTGTTTTTTGCGTCGGGGCCGGGGTCGGGCCGCCGCGGCTAGCGGCCATGGCGAGCTTGTGCCGACAGGAATGTCGGCACAGCTCGCAAGGCCGCGATCGCGGTGACCCGACCCCCGGCCGCGTTGCGGCGCTTTGCTAGCAGCCGGGGGCGCCGGCGATGCCGCGCTGATCGCGCATCTCCGCGCAGATCGCCGCGACGTGGGTGCCGCCGAAGAGCGTCGTGTCGGCGCTCACGAGGGCGCCCACCGCCTGCGCGAACGTCTCGTTGTCCACGTAGGTGAACTGCGACGCCAGCACGTCGACGTCGATCGGCTGACCGATCGCGAGGCGCAGGTCGAGCAGGCCGTGGGTCCAGACCTCGCCCACGCAGTGGATGTCGAGGCTCGGGTTGCCGGGGCTTCCGAAGTCGCAGGGGCCGCCGGTGGCAACCGCCACGGGAAGCGTGGTGACGCCATCGCTACCGTCGGCCACGCGGCCGCACGGGGCCGCCTGCGGACCACCCCAGCCGACGACGCCGTCCCAGTCGAAGATGCATGTGACCCCCGACCCCGTCGGGTAGCCCGCAGCGGGGGCCGGGAGGCCGGGGATCTGGAGGGTCATCATTCCCGAGTTGTAGTCGCCGAAGCCCTCGCCCAAAGCTCCCGCCTGGCAGAACTGCTGGCCGGCGCCGCAGCCGAAGCCGGGGTCCTGGTTGTCCTGGATCGAGTGGCCGTACTCGTGGATGACCACGTCGGCGTCCTCGGCGTCGTCGACGCCGCCGGAGCCGA
Source organism: uncultured Actinomycetes bacterium (assembly GCA_963771655.1). GTDB lineage: Bacteria > Actinomycetota > Thermoleophilia > Solirubrobacterales > 70-9 > JAWVFM01. The sequence goes on from CAVYUG010000001.1 coordinate 104,308, forward strand.
AGCGGAGCTTCCGGTCGTTCGAGGAGTAGAAGGAGTTGTCGGGGGCAAAAGCATCGGCGACGATCTGCTGGCGCCGGTCGTTGATCGGGGCACCGTTCTTCTTCGTGAACCCGAGGCTCTGGATGTACGCCTGGGTGCGGTCGATGTGGAAGTAGGCCATGAGGGCCTCGAACTTGTCGTTCGAGCGGGTGACGCCACGCCAGTTGCGACTTCGCCGGCAGACCTTCTTGGCCTGCTTCTCATAGCGGGCCTCCACGAACGCCCCCTTGAGGCAGCGCCCCTGGAGCCGAGAGAGCGTGACCGCCCTCCGAAGGGCGGTGAGCTTGGCTGTGTCGCGGTCGTTGTGGTCGGCCGAGGCGCCCGTCCCGATGCCGGCGTAGCTCCCCTGCTCGACCGGCGGGTTCGGGACGTACAGCTTGGCCTTGCCCGTCGCGTACTGGAGCCGGTTGCCGGTCGCCAGGACGCGCCCGGAGTGGGAGTCCACGAGGGCCTCGAGGTCCTTCATCGGCCGGGCCGCCGGCACCTCGACGCGCCAGACGAGCGTGTCGCCATGGCTCGAGTCGATGGCGAGGCTCGCTGAGGCTCGGTCGCCGCGCCGGATTGCCCGCACGTGGCCCGCGCGCTTCGCGATCGCGATCGCGCTGCGCTTCGAGATCTGGCTCGCCGGCGCCGAAAGGGCTCGCTTCGACGCCACCGCCGCCGTCGCGTCCGCGGCGACCCGCGCCGGCTGGCCCGGGGCCTGGACGACCGTGGCCTCGCCGCCGATCACCGGGTATCCGCCGACACGCTGCTCGTAGCGGGAAACCTGGAACCCCTTGTAGTCGACGAGGTCGGTCTGGACAAGCTCGTCGCTCGGGGCGACGGCCGCGCTCAGCGCCTGAGCCGGGGTGCGCAACGGCTGGGCGGCGGACGCGCCGGCGCCGAGCACGCCCACGAGCGTGCACGCGATCACGAAAATGCTTGTGGTGAGCCTCCGCCTCATAGGTGTCCCGCCCGGACGAGCGAGACGAAACCCTACACGCGAGCGCCGCCCTGCGTCAATGGGCGCAGGCGCCGTCTAGACCTCGACGACCACGGGCAGGATGAGCGGCCGGCGCCGGAGGCGGTCGTAGACGAACGAGGCGATGTCGTCGTGGAGATCCTCCTGGAGCATCTGGGGCTCGCGCTGCTCAGCGTGAGCGGCGCCCTCCGCCAGTGTCGCAGCGACGACGTCCCGGAGCTCCTCGGTGAGCCCGCCGGCGCCGTCGGCCTCGAGGAACGGGACCCCGCGGAACATGATCTCGGGCGGTGCGACCTGCGACCCGTCATCGGAGGAGATCGTCGCGACCACGATGAAGACGCCGTCGGCGGACAGGGTGCGCCGATCTCGAAGCGCGACGTCGTCAGGGTCGCCGATGTCGACGCCGTCGACGAAGATCATGCCGGCGCCGCGATCGCTCCCAAGCCGAGCGCCCCGCGCATCCAGCTCGAGCGGCAGGCCGTTCCGTGACGGGAATATCCGCTCGGGGTCCACGCCGACCGAGCTCGCCAGGTCAGCGTGAAGCCGAAGCCGCCGATGGTCGCCGTGGAACGGCATCACATGCTGCGGCCGGGTCAGGTTGAGCATCAGCTTCAGCTCCTCCTGCCACCCGTGGCCCGAAGCGTGGATCGGCGCGTCCGCGGCGGTGACGACGCGGGCGCCGATCTCGTAGATGCGGTCGATCGTCTCGTTCACGGCCCGCTCGTTGCCGGGGATCGGCGTCGCCGAGAAGATCACGGTGTCGTCGGCGTGAAGCTCGATGTCGCGATGGTCAGCGTGCGCCATTCGCCGCAGGGCCGATAGCGGCTCGCCCTGGCTCCCGGTGGAGATCGCGACCACGCGGGAGTCGTCGAATGACTCGATTTCTCGGGGCGGTATCAGGAGCCCGTCCGGCACGGAGGCGATCCCGAGGTTCGAGGCGATGTTGAAGTTCTTGCGCATCGACCGCCCGACCAGGGCCACCTTGCGGTCGAGCTGCGCGGCAGCGTCGACGACCTGCTGTACGCGGTGCACGTTGGAGGCGAAGGAGGTGACGATGATCCGCCCTGGGCAGCGGCCGAAGAGCTCGAGGAGCGCCGGCCCGACGCTCGACTCCGACGGCGCGACGCCGCCACGGTCGGCGTTCGTCGAGTCGCCGCATAGGCAGAGGATGCCCTCGCGCCCGAGCTCGGCGAGTCGCGAGACGTCGGCCGGGACACCGTCGACCGGGGTCTGGTCGAACTTGTAGTCGCCCGTGAGGAGGACCGTCCCGAGGTCGGTTCGCAGGGCCACGGCCCGGGAGTCGGGGATGGAGTGCGACATGTGGACCATCTCGAGCTCGAACGGGCCGAGGGACACTCGTTCGCCGGCTTCGATCACCTCGAGCGGGGCATCGCGGATCTTGTGCTCCTCGAGCTTCGAGCGGACCAGCCCGATCGTGAGCGGTCCGCCGTAGATCGCGGGCGGCAGCCCGATCTCGCGCAGCACGTAGGGCAGTGCCCCGACGTGGTCCTCGTGCCCGTGGGTGAGCACGATGGCCTCGATGTCGTCGACGCGCCCGCGCAGATAGGAGAAGTCGGGCAGGACCAGGTCGATCCCCAGCATCTCGGCCGTTGGGAACATCAGGCCCGTGTCGACGACGACGATGCGGTCGTCGTGCTCGACCACCGTCATGTTCTTCCCGATCTCGCCGAGACCGCCGAGGGGCAGGATCCGCATCGCCCGCGAAACCTAGGCCGCGCCGCCCGCGACGAGGAGCCCGTAGCGCTCGAGCGCCTCGCGGACCACCGCGCGCTCGCCCTGACTGGCGGGGACCATCGGCAGCCGGAGATGACCATCGATCACGCCGAGCATCTCGAGCGCGGCTTTCACGGGGATGGGGTTCGCGGTGACCGTCGTCGCCTCGTAGATCGGTCGCAGCTTCGCGTCGAGCTCCTTGGCGTGCGCGGCGTCGCCGGCGACGTGCGATTCGTAGATCTGCCTCATCTCCGGCCCGACGAGATGCGAGGAGACGAGGATCCCGCCGACCCCACCGGCCTCCAGGCATCGCAGGAAGACGTTGTCGTTGCCCGCCAGCACGTCGAGGCCGTCGATCGGGCCGAGGTCGTCGTCGTTCGCCTGTTTGACGGCCACGATGTTCTCCACGTCGGCCGCGAGCTGGGCGAGCGCGTCGGGCCCCACGTTGATCACCGTTCGCGAGGGGATGTTGTAGAGGATCACGGGCGTCGTGCCGGCCGCCTCCGCGACCGTCTCGAAGTGGGCGCGCACCCCGGCGGGATTCGGCTTGTTGTAGTACGGCGTGACGACCAGCACGGCGTCCGCGCCCGCCTCGGCGGCGCGCCGCGTGAGCTGGGCCGAGTGGCGGGTGTCGTTCGAACCGGTGCCGCAGACCACGGTCAGGCGGTCCCCGGCCTCGTCCTTGACCGCCTCGAGCAGCGCCAGCTTCTCGTCATCGGAAAGCGTGGGCGATTCGCCGGTCGTTCCGGCCACGACGACGCCATGGGAGCCGCTCTCCGCCAGATACCGAGCGACGCGGCGCGCCGAATCGAGATCGACCTCGCCCTCGGCGTCGAAGGGCGTAACCATCGCCGTGATGACGCCGTGGATAGCGCTCATTCGCAAAGTATGAAGCTTCAGGCGGGCGTGGCGGCGAATACCGGCGGCACGCGGTCCGACCAGGGGCGCGCCTGCTCCAGCTGCGCTGCGATGCGGATCAGGGACGCCTCGTCGCCGAGCGGCGCCGCGAGCTGGATCCCGATCGGAAGCCCCTCCTCGCTGGTGGCGAGCGGAAGCGAGATCGCCGGCTGGCCGGTGACGTTGGCGATCGCGGTGAACGCGGCCGTGAGCCCGGCGCGCCTGATTGCGTCGAGCGGGTCCGGGCCGGAGTCGTCGAAGGAGCCGAGGGGCGGCGGCACCTCGCCGAGCGTCGGCGTGAGGATCAGGTCGTAGGTGTCGTGGAGGCCGGCGAACATCCGCGACATCAGCTGATGCTGACCCACCGCGGCGAGGTAGTCAGCGCCGCTCACGCCGCGCCCCATCTCCACCAGCGCCCAGGTGAGCGGCTCGACGTCGTCGGGCCCGATCTCTCGCCCGACCACGGCGGAGAGCTGCGCGATGGCGGCAGCCTGGCCGGCCGCCCAGCGCACCATGAACGTCGGGACGACGTCCATCTCGCCGAAAACCGATACGTCCGCCTCCTCGACCTCGTGGCCGAGCGACGTGAGGAGCTCGGCGGCATCAATGGCGGCATCGATGACCTCCTGCTGCGGGGCCTCGTCGGCGACCGGTTCCGTGATGAGACCGATCCGGAGCCTCCCGGGTTCGTCCTCGAGCTCCGCGACGTAGTCGCGCTCTGGCGGCGGGGCCACATAGGGGTCCCCCGGCGCCGGGCCGTGGACCGCGTCGAGGATCGCCGCGGTGTCCCGCACCGACCGCGAGACCACGAGCTCGACGGTCAGGCCCGACATGTTGTCGCCGATGATCGGGCCCTCCGAGATCCTCTGTCGCGTCGGCTTGAGCCCGACGAGCCCGCACTCCGAGGCAGGGATCCGAATCGAGCCGCCGCCGTCGTTGGCGTGCGCGACCGGCACCATCCCGGCCGCGACCGCCGCGCCGGAGCCGCCACTCGAGCCGCCGGTGGAGCGTGCCGTGTCCCAGGGGTTCCGCGACGGCCCGTAGGCATCGGGCTCGGTCGTCGGGAGAATCCCCATCTCCGGAGTGTTCGTCTTTCCGATCGTCACGAAGCCGGCGGCGCGGAAGCGTTCGGCGAGATAGGTATCCACGGGCGCCCGGAAGTCCGCTTCCTTCAGCACCCTCATTCCCATGTGGAGCGGCTGGCCGGCGAAGGCGGCGCCGAGGTCCTTGAGCACGAAGGGCACGCCGCGGAACGGGCCGTCAGGAAGCTCGCCGGCCGCCTCCTCGCGAGCCTCGTCGAACAGGGGGTGGATGACCGCGTTCAGGTCCGGGTTGAGCTCCTCCGCGCGGGCGATCGCCGCCTCGACGAGCTCGGCTGGGCTCGCCTCGCCGGAGCGGACGAGCTCGGCCTGGTCGGTCGCATCCATGCGCGCGAGATCGTCGGCCATCGGCGTGGACCCTACAGGAGCTTCTCGAGGCCGACGGTGAACGGATCCTCGAGGTCGGCGACCCGCCGCACGGCCATGAGGACTCCGGGCATGAACGATCGCCTGTCGGTCGAGTCGTGGCGAATGGTGAGCGTCTCGCCCTCGCTGCCGAAGATGACCTCCTGGTGCGCCACGAGGCCCGGAAGCCGGACGGAATGGATCGGCTGGTGCACGGTCCCCCCTGCTCCGGAGATCAACTCCGCCGTCCGCTTCGCGGTGCCGGACGGAGCGTCGACCTTGCGGTCGTGGTGGAGCTCGACGATCTCGACCTCCGGCATGTGCGGAGCGATCCGCCTCGCGGCATCCATCATCAGGACCGCACCGATCGCAAAGTTCGGAGCGACGAACACGTTCGCACCGCCTTCGCGGGCGCCCTCCACCCCGGTCCGCAGCTCGTCGAGATCGAAGCCCGTGGTCCCCACGACGGCGTGGACCCCGGCGGCGACCGCCTCCAGGACATTGCGGGGGGCGGTCTCCGGGGTGCTGAAGTCCACGAGCACCTCCGCGTCGCCGAGCACGTCGGCCAGCGGTGCGCCGAGCGCGGGGTCCGCTCGCCCGGCGAGGGAGGTGTCGTCGGCTTCCTCCACCGCGTCGCACACGGCGATGCCCATGCGCCCGGCGGCGCCCGACACGGCGACGTTGATCACGCCGCCGCGAGAGCCGGGCTAACCGCTTCCGACGCGGTGCGGAACCGATCGGATTCGGCGCCGATGCACGCGGCCGACAGTGCCACCGGGTCGTAGAGCTCGCGGCCGAGCTCGGCGACGTCCTCGGCGGTGACGGAGTCGACCCGGGCCAGGACCTCGTCGAGCGAGAGCAGGGGGACCCCGTGCAGGACCGACCGGGCGCACCGGGTCATCCGCGCACCGGTCGACTCCAGCCCGAGGACGATGCGGCCCTTCACGTGCTCCTTCGCCCGCTCCAGCTCACGAGGCTCGAGCCCCTCGTCGCGCAGCCGCCCCAGCTCCCGACCGATGATCGCGCAGGCCTCGTCGACGTTGTCGGCGCGGGTGCCGACGTACATCGCCACGGCGCCGTCGTCGACGTACTGGTCGAAGTAGGACCCGACCGAGTAGGCGAGTCCGCGCTTCTCGCGAATCTCGCGGAAGAGACGCGACGAGCTGGAGCCGCCGAACCCGGCATCGAGGACCGAGAGCGCGAACCGCCGCTCGTCGCCCCGGGGGATCCCTCGACCTCCGAAGCAGACGTGGTACTGCTCGGTCTCCTTCGGATAGAAGATCAGCCTGGGGGCGCGCTCGGGGACCGTCCCCTCGGGGCTCGGAGGGGCCGCCTCAGCCAGGTCGAGGGCCCTTACGGCCAGCTCGACGATGTGATCGTGGTCGAGATGCCCCGCCGCCGCGACGACCACGGTGTCGCCGGCGTACCGGGCGTCGTGGTAGGCGCGTATCTGGGGGACCGGCACCGACGCGATGACCTCCGAGCTGCCGAGCACACGGCGGCCCAGGGGGTGGTCGCCGAAGATCGCCTCGGCGAGCACATCGTGGACGCGGTCGGAGGGCTCATCCTCGTACATCGCGATCTCCTCGAGGATCACCTCGCGCTCCGTCTCCACCTCGTCCGGCGGCAACGTCGGCCTGCCGAGCATCTGCGCGAGAAGGTCGAACGCGTCGTCGGTGTGGTCGTCGAGGAAGCGCGCGTAGAGATGGGTCGACTCCTTGCCCGTGGCCGCGTTCGCCGACGCTCCCATGCCGTCGAGCTGCTCCGCGATCTCGATCGCCGACCAGCGAGGCGTCCCCTTGAAGAGGAGATGCTCGAGGAAATGCGACAGTCCGGCCTCCGCCGGGGTCTCATCGCGTGAGCCTGTCCGCACCCAGAGACCGAGGGCCACCGACCGAACGGAGGGCATCGCCTCCGTGACCACGCGCAGCCCGGAGTCGAGCTCGGTGAGCTCGACTCCCTCAGGCAGCGCGTCGCTCAACGGTCTCTACGTCGGTCCCGGCCGCCGCCGCCGCGCCGGCCGCCCTCGAGGCGCTCGCGCCCCCGGCCGCCGCCGCCATCGCGCCGGCCGCCGTCGCGACGTCCACCGCCGCCCATGGTCGGATCACCGGTGCCGACCGACGCCAGATCCTCCGCCGACTTGCCCTCGATCGAGGGGTCATCGGAGAGGCGCAGTCCGATGCGGCCGCGCTCACGGTCGACCTCCACGACGGTCACGTCGAGCTCGTCGCCCTGGCTCAGGACGTCCTCGACGGCGCCGACCCGCTCACCGGGCTTGACGTTCGAGATGTGCAGGAGCCCGTCGGTTCCCTTGGCCAGCTCGACGAAGGCGCCGAAGGTGGTCGTCTTCACGACCTTGCCCTTGTAGCGGTCGCCGACCTCGGCCTCCTTGGTCATCGACTTGATGCGCTCCACACAGGCGTCGACGAGGTCGCCGCTCGGCGCGTAGATGCGCACCGTGCCGTCGTCCTCGATGTCGATCTCGGCCTCGAACTCCTCCTGGAGGCCGCGAATGTTCTCGCCGCCCTTGCCGATGACCGCCCCGATCTTGTCCGGGTCGATCTTGATCTGCTCGATCCGCGGCGCGTACTGCGAGAGCTTCTCCCGCGGGCCGTCGATCGCACCGGCCATCTTGTCGAGGATGAACAGGCGACCCTTGCGAGCCTGCTCGAGCGCCTCCGTGAGGATCTCGAACGTGACGCCCGAGATCTTGATGTCCATCTGGAGGGCGTTGATGCCGTCCTTGGTGCCGGCGACCTTGAAGTCCATGTCGCCGAGGTGGTCTTCGACGCCGGCGATGTCCGTCAGGACGATGTGGCTATCGCCCTCCTTGATCAGGCCCATGGCGACGCCTGCGACCGGCGCGCCGACCGGCACTCCGGCGGCCTGCAGCGCCATCGACGAAGCGCAGACCGAGCCCATCGACGAGGACCCGTTCGACTCCAGCGTGTCGGAGACGACCCGCACGACGTAGGGGAACTCCTCCTGGTCGGGGATCGTCGGCACCAGCGCCCGCTCGGCGAGCGCGCCGTGGCCGATGTCGCGCCGCTTGGGCCCGCGCATGAAGCCGGCCTCACCCACCGAGAACGGCGGGAAGTTGTAGTGGTGCCAGAACGTCTTCGTGTCCTGGAGGCCGAGGTTGTCGACCTTCATGTCCATCCGCGTGGTCCCCAGCGCGACGCTCGAGAGGATCTGGGTCTCGCCACGGGTGAAGAGCGCCGAGCCGTGGACGCGGGGCGCGACGTCGACCTCGCACTCGATCGGCCGGATCTCATCCTGCGCGCGGCCGTCGGGACGCTTCTTGTCCACGGCGATGCGCTTGCGGATGACGTCCTTCTCGAGCTTGTCGAACGCACGGGCAACCTCGATGGCCTTCTCGGGATCGCGCTCGGAGCCGTCGCCGCCCGCGGCGTAGGTCGCGAGGACCTCCTCCTCGACCGCCTTGATCGCATCCTGGCGCGCGAGCTTCTCGGGGACCTGGGTCGCCTCGTCGAGCTTCTCGCCGTGCGAGATGACGATCTTCTCGAGCAGGGCCTCGTCGACCGACGGGGGCTCGGTCTCGATCTTCTCCTTGCCGGCCTTGCCGCGCAGCTCCTCCATCGCCGCCGTGAGCTTCTTGATCTCCGCGTGCGCGATGTCGAGCGCGTCGAGGACCTCGGCCTCGGTGACGCCGCTGGCGCCGCACTCGACCATGAGGATCGCATCGTCGGTGCCGGAGACGACCAGGTCCATCTCGAGCTCCTCGAGCCTCTCCTCGTCGGGGTTGACGACGAAGTCGCCGTCGAGCTTGCCGATCCGCACCGCGCCGACGTGCTTGTCGACGGGGATCGGCGAGATCGCGATCGCCGCCGAGGCGCCGTTCATAGCGAGGATGTCATAGGGGTGGACGTGGTCCACCGAGAGCGGCTGGGCGACGACCTGCGTGTCGTAGTGCCAGCCCTTGGGGAAGAGCGGACGGATCGGCCGGTCGATCATCCGCGCCGTCAGGGTTGCCTTCTCTCCCGCTCTCGCCTCGCGGCGGAAGAACGAGCCCGGGATCTTGCCGGCCGCGTAGTGCTTCTCCTCGACGTCAACGGTCAGCGGGAGGAAGTCGACGTCTCGCAGCGAGCCGACGGTGGCGGTCGCGAGGACCATGGTGTCGCCGCTTCGGACGACGACGGCGCCGCCGGCCTGACGGGCGAGCTTGCCGGTCTCGAAGGTGATCTCCCCTGCCCCAACGTCCGCCGAGACGCGGCTCACGTCAAACATGCTCATGAAATTCAGTTGTTCCTTTCAACCGCCCGGATGGCGGCCTTTCTTGCTCAGAACTCTCGTTCTCTAACGGAGGCGATGTTAGCGGGAGCGCTGCGCGGCGACTCGCGTGTGCCACGGTCCTGTGATGGACCGGCCCTCGCAACCTCGCTACGAGACCATCGGCACGAGCTACGCCTCCACGCGACGCACCGATCCGCGGATCGCGGCGCAGCTTCACGCCGCGCTCGGCGACGCACGCAGCGTCGTCAACGTCGGTGCCGGATCGGGCTCGTACGAGCCGCATGACCGCGAGGTGATCGCGGTCGAGCCCTCCGAGACGATGGCCGCCCAGCGGCCGCCCGAGCTCCCGCGAGCGCTGATCGCGACCGCCGAGGACCTGCCGCTGGGCGACGACTCCATCGACGCCGCGATGGCCGTGTTGACGATTCACCACTGGAGCGACCAGCGCGCTGGCGTCGACGAGATGCTGCGCGTCGCGCGCGACCGCGTGGTGATCCTGACCTTCGATCCCGCCGTCATCTCGAGGATGTGGATCCGCGACTACGCGCCCGAGATCGTCGGCTTCGACCGTGAGTTCCCGGCGATCGAGGACCTCTCAGAATGGCTTCATGGCGCCGAGGTCGAGATGGTCCCGAGCCGAAACGACTGCGAGGACCTCTTTCTCGAGACCCTCCTGGGCAGGCCGGAGCTCGTCCTCGACCCGGTGATTCGGGCCAACACGTCGGGGATGGCGCGACTTAGCGACGAGGCGGAGCACCGGGCCGTCGAGAGATTGCGCGCCGACCTCGCCTCCGGTGAGTGGGACCGGAGATACGGCCACCTCCGCGAGGATGCGGAGCGCGATGGCGGGATGCGGCTGGTGATCGGCAGGACCAACGATCGGTGAGGCGCCGCCCAGCCTAGGCCGGCGCGGGCCTCCGAGAAGCGCTCCGCAGCTAGTGCCGCAGGCCGAGATCGGCCACGAGCGCGCGGTACCGGTCGACGTCGGCGCGCTCGAGGTAGCGGAGGAGGCGGCGACGCTTGCCGACCATCATCAGGAGGCCACGGCGGGAGTGATGGTCCTTGCTGTGCGTGCGCAGGTGCTCGGTGAGCTCGTTGATCCGCTCGGTGAGCAGGGCGACCTGGACCTCGGCCGAGCCGGTGTCGTCGTCGGACCGGCCGTACTTGCCGATCAGCTCCTGCTTTCGCTCCTTGGTGAGGCTCATAGCGTCAAAACGCCGCAGCGCGGAAGGGCGCTCACGGCCCCCTGAAGCTAGCACAGAGGTCCCTGGCCTCGGCGACGTCGCGATGCATCTGCGCGATGAGCTCCTCGGCCCCGGCGAACCGGCGCTCACCGCGAAGGCGCGCGATGAACGCGATGCGCAGGGCCCTCCCGTAGAGATCCGCGTCGAAGTCGATCAGGTGCGCCTCGACCAGGAGCCCACGGCCCGTCTCGAACGTGGGTCGCACGCCGACGTTGACGGCAGCAGGGTGCCCGTTCGCGAACGCCGCGTACACACCGTGGCCGGGACAGGCGTACTCGTCGTCGGGCACGAGGTTGGCGGTCGGGAACCCAAGCTCGCGCCCGCGCTCGTCCCCCGTCACCACCTCGCCCTCGAGCATGAACGGAGCGTCCAGGCAGCGCATGGCCCCCTCCACGTCGCCCGCGGCGACCAGGGCCCGGATTCGGGTCGACGACACCGTCTCGCCATCGACCTCCACGAGCGGCACGACGCTGGTGGAGAACTCATCGCGGGAGGCAAGGAGCTCCGGTGTCCCCTTGGCCCTCGCGCCGAAGCGAAAGTTCTCCCCCACCGACACGCTCTCGGCGCCGAGCTGCCCGATCAGGATCAGCTCGATGAAGTCGTCCGGGGCGATGGTCGAGAACTTGCGGTCGAACGGGATGACGACGAGCTCGTCCACGCCCAGGCCGGCGATGACGTCGCGCTTGATGTCGAACGACATGATGAGCTTCGGGGCCGCCTCGGGGTGGATCACGCGCAGCGGATGCGGCTCGAAGGTGAGGACGGTGTCGGCGCCCTTGATCACCTGGCGATGGCCGATGTGAACGCCGTCGAAGCTGCCGATCGCGAGCCGGCGTGGACGCGGCTTCGCGTCGGGGAGGCTGGTCACCTGAAGGGTCATGCCGAGGCCGGAAGCCTCTCACTCAATCCGCGCGAGCGCGTCGGCGACGCCAATGAAGGCGCCGGCCTCGTCCACCGAGAAGGGTCCGATCGCGAGCCGCCGAAGGCTCTCCGTGTAGGCGTCGCCCAGGTCGGCGATGAGGCTGCGGACGTACGTGCCGGAGGAGCACTCGATCTCGAAGCGCGCCCGATCGCCCTCACGCCAGAGCTCCTCGAAGCGATGGACGGTCACGTCGCGCTCCCCGGGGTCCACGTCCTCGCCCCGGCGCGCCCGCCGGTAGGCGCGCTCCCCCCGCACCTTGACCGCCGAGTACACAGGGGGGCGCTGGCGAATCGGGCCGGTGGGGAGCTCGAGCCGCCCCGAGGGGATCTTCCCGGTCTCCGTGATCTCCCCCTCCGGGTCGCCGGTGGTCGAGACGGCGCCGAAGCGGGCCGTCGCGCGGTAGAGCTTGGGCAGGGCCATGAAGCGGGACTGCAGGCGGGTCGCCTCGCGGCCGACGAGCACGATCAGCAGCCCGGTGGCGAAGGGATCGAGCGTGCCGGCGTGGCCGGCCTTCATGTCGCGCTCGCGGCGGATCCTCGCGACCACGTCGTGAGAGGTCGGCCCGGCGGGCTTGTCGACCAGCAGAACGCCCGCGCGGGCGGCCTCAGCGCTCGTCGCCGAGCTCGCCACGAAGCGACTCCACGAGCTCGTCATAGGCGAGGTCGGTCGAGAACCCGGCCGCCCTTGGGTGCCCCCCGCCGCCGTGGCGCCGCGCGATCGCGGAGACGTCGATGTCACCGCTCGTCGAACGCAGGCTGACCTTCCGCGCGGCGGTGCCTCCGTCGCCGCGGTCGCGGACGACAGCCGCGAGCCTCGTCCCCTCGAGCGAGCGGACGTAGTCGATCACTCCCTCCGTGAGCGATTCGTCGGCGCCCGCCGCCGCGTAGTCCTCGTTCGAGATGTACGTGATCGCCAGCGTCCCACCGTCGATGCGCTCGATCCGCTCGAGCGCGCGAGAAATCAGGCGGAGCTTCTCAAGCGGCACCCGCTCGTAGAGACGGCGGTAGGTGTCGTGGACGTCCACGCCCGCCTCGATCAGCTCGGCGGCCATGCGATGTGCCGAGGGGCCGGTGTTCTCGTACATGAAGCGTCCGGTGTCCGTGATGAGGCCCACGTAGAGCGCGGACGCGATCTCGGGGGTTATCTCGGCTCCCAGCTCGCCCGCGATGCGGTAGACAATCTCGGCCGTGCACGAGGCGGCCGTGTCCACGAGGTTGACGGTGCCGAACCTCGTGTTGTCGTGATGGTGGTCGACGTTCAGGATCACCCCGTCGTCCCGGTGGAGCGAGTCGACGGGCATGCGATCGATGTTCCCGCAGTCGAGGAACACGAGCGTGCGGTCGACGAGGTCCACCGGAGGCTCGTGGAAGACGTCCGTGAGCGGCAGGAAGCGGTACTCCACGGGAAGCGGGAACTCCTTCGCCGCGAGGAACATCACCGAGTCCTTGCCGAGCTGGGTCAGGACCGCGTGAAGGCCGAGGAGTGAGCCGAGCGCGTCCCCGTCGGGCCCCTCGTGGGTCGTGAGCAGGAACCGGTCGCCGTCGCGGAGCGCCGTGACCGCCCGATCGAGCTCGGTGGACACCTCGCTCGCCGTGCTCACTCCCCCTCTCCCCCCGGATTGTCCCCCAGATTCGCACCCTGATCTTCGAGCAGGCGCGAGAGACGGACGCCCCGCTCGGGGGCATCGTCGTAGGCGAATGTGAGTGTGGGCGTCCGCTTGAGGCGCATCTGCCTGGCGATCGCACCCTGAAGAACGCCGTGCGACGAGGCGAGCGCAGCGAGCGTGCTCTCGCGCTCGGCCTCTGAGCCGAGCACGCTCACGAAGACGCGCGCGCTTCGCAGGTCAGGGGATGTCTCGACGGAGGTCACGGTGGCGAATCCAATGCGGGGGTCCTCGAGCTCCCCCGCGATCGCAGATGCGATCACCTCTCGCAGGGCCTCGTTCACCCTGCGCATGCGCTCGGTCATCGTATGTCCTCCAGGCTCAGCAGGTCACGCTGGAACGAGGCGCCGTCGCCGGTGCGCGCGAGGATGAACCGCTCGACCTCATCGGCCCTTGACGACACCTCGCGGTCGCCCACGAGCGCGCACAAGAGCGTCGACCGCTGCCAGGTGTCGTGACCGTCGATCTCGGCCACGGAGGCGCCGAACCGCTGCCTGATCCCCGCCTTGAGCGAGTGGAGCGCCTTGCGCTTGCCCTTCAGATCGTGCGAGTCGCCGAAGTGCAGACGAGCTTCGAGCAGGCAGACGAAGGGCGTCAAGCCGGGCCGCTACTGAGCAAGCGTCTGCTCGACCTGGCGCGTCTCGAAGGCCTCGATGACGTCGCCGACCTTCACGTCCTGGAAGCCCTCGAGGACGATTCCGCACTCGAGGCCCTCGGTGACCTCCTGGACGTTGTCCTTGAAGCGGCGCAGCGACCCGATGCGGCCCGTCCACACGACGGTGCCGTCCCGTACGAGGCGAACCTCGGCAATTCGCGTGATCTTCCCGTCCGTGACCTCGCAGCCGGCGATCGTGCCGACGCGGGAGGCACGGAAGAGCTCCTTCACCTCGGCCTGGCCGAGCGCCTCCTCGACCTCCACCGCCTCGAGCATGCCCTCCATCGCCGCCCGCAGGTCCTCGGTGACCTTGTAGATGACCGAATAGGTGCGGATCTCGACGCCCTCGCGCTCGGCCGCGCGCCGCGCGTCGACGAGGGGCCGCACGTTGAAGCCGATGATGATCGCGTCGGAGGCGGAGGCGAGCATCACGTCGGACTCGTTGATGCCGCCTGTGGCGGCGTGGATGACGTTCACGGTGACCTGCTCCTGCGGCACCTTCGCGATCTCGTCCTGAAGCGCCTCGAGCGAGCCGGACACGTCGGCCTTGAGCACGATGGCGAGCTCCTTGAGCGCGCCCTCCGTGGCGCGGGCGAAGACCTCGTCGAGCGTGACCCGGCGGGCCTGGCGACGGGCGAGCTGCTCGGTCTTCAGGCGATGCGCGCGCTGTTGGGCGAGCTGGCGCGCGCGGCGGTCGTTCTCGACCGTCTCGACGCGCTCGCCGGCCTCGCAGACGCCGTCGAACCCGAGGACCTCCACGGGATCGCCCGGCCGCGCGGCGGTGATGCGCGCCCCGGTGTGGTCCTGCATCGCGCGAACCCGTCCCCAGACCGGGCCGGCGACCACAGCGTCGCCGACCTCGAGGGTCCCTCTCTGAACGAGCACCGTGACGACCGGGCCGCGGCCGGGATCGAGGTGCGACTCGATGACGGTGCCGGATGCGGGCGCGTTCGGGTTCGCCTTGAGCTCCTCGACCTCCGCCACGAGCTGGAGCATCTCCAGAAGCTCCTCGAGCCCATCTCCGGTCTTCGCGGAGACGTTTCCGAACACCGTGTCGCCCCCCCAGTCCTCGGGGTTGAGGCCCTGCTGAGCGAGCTCGCCCTTCACGCGGTCGGGGTTGGCGTCGGGAAGGTCGATCTTGTTGATCGCGACCACGATCGGCACCTCAGCGGCACGAGCGTGGTCGATCGCCTCGACCGTCTGCGGCATGACGCCATCGTCCGCGGCGACCACGATGACGGCGAGGTCCGTGACGCGCGCTCCTCGCGCGCGCATCGCGGTGAACGCCTCGTGGCCCGGCGTGTCCAGGAAGGTGATGGTCCTGCCGTTGTGACGAACCTGGTAGGCGCCGATGTGCTGGGTGATCCCTCCGGCCTCGCCCGCGGCCACCTCGGTCTCGCGGATGCGGTCTAGAAGCGAGGTCTTGCCGTGGTCGACGTGGCCCATGATGGTCACCACGGGCGGCCGGTCGACCAGATCCTTCGCGGCGTCCTCGAACGCCGGCTCCTCGACCTCCTCGTCGGCGGCGCTCACCACGTCGACCTTCCGGCCAAGCTCAGTTGCCACGAGCTCGATCGTCTCGTCCGTGAGCGTCTGCGTGAGCGTGGCCATCTCGCCCATGCCCATCAGGGCCTTGATCACGTCCGCGCCGCCGACGCCGAGTGTCTCGGCGACCTCGCGGACGGTGGCGCCGGAGCTCACGGTCACGACCTGCTCCTCGGCCGGCTCGACCGGGCCCTTATCGACCGGCTCCTCGAGCAGGGGCCGGCGCCGTCGCCCTCCGCGACGGCGCGGGGGGCGGCTCGGCGGGGGCGGTGGCTGGTGATCGCGCCGGGAGGCCTGGGAATCGATCACGACACGCCTGCGGCGCCGCTGGCCGCCACCGCCTGATGCGGGTGGCCCCTGGGGCCGAACCGGCTTTACGGGCTGGACCGGCTTTGCCCCGGCGGCCTCCTCGGGAGGTGCGCCGTCGCCGGCGACCGGCCCGGGCTTGGCGGACGCTTCGCCGCCGCCGTTTCGCGCGGCGAGCGCCTTGGCGGCAACGTCCTCCTCGACGCTCGAGGCGGCGGCCTTGACCTCGACCCCGGCCTCGTTGAGCGCCGCGATCACCTCCTTGCTGGTGAGGCCACGCTCCTTGGCGATCTCGTGAACGCGCTTCTTCATGCCTCGGAATCCTCGGCCGGAGCCGCGGATTCCTCGGATGCCTCGGCGCCGACGCCCGCGGCGGCCTCCGCGTCCGCGTCCGACCCGTTCACATCCTCGGATGCGCCGGCGCCCTCCTCGCCGTCGCCGTCAAGCTTCTCGTCGGCTTCCTCGATCTGCTCCGCGGCGTCCTCCTCGGCGTCCGCAAGCTCCTCCTCCGCCTCCTGGCGCTCCTCGCGCGCGGTCTCGAGGTCGGGGACGTCCTCCTCCGCGGGGAGCTCGGGCGTCTCATCGGCAGCCGCTTCCTCAGTGGGAGCGTCCGGCGTGCCGCCGGCCTGGTCCTCCTCGAACGCGGCCTCGGCCTTGGCGACGATCTCTGCAACCTCGCCCTCCGACGCGTCGGGGTTGGCGAGCTCCGCGATCTCCTGCTCGGAGAGCCCCGAGAGGACCGTCACCTGGTTGGTGCCGAACCGCGCGAGGGCCTGGTGCTGCGGCAGGCCGCAGTAACGCGAGCCGGGGAGCGAGGCGTTCGGGCAGCGGCGCCCGGCGGAGAGGACCGCCGCGCAGCGGCCGTCGAGCTCCTGCTCGGCCTCCTCGTATTCGATCTCGTCCTCCTGGCTGAACTCGGTCTCCGACTTGATGTCGACCCGCCATCCGGTGAGCTTCGCGGCCAGGCGCGCGTTCTGACCCTCGCGGCCGATCGCGAGCGAGAGCTGATCGTCGGGGACGACGACCGTCGCCTGCTTGTTCTCGTCGTCGACGAGAACCTCGCGCACGCGCGCCGGCGAGAGTGCCTTGGCGACGAAGCGTGCGGGCTCGTCGTTGTGGGGGATGATGTCGATCTTCTCGCCGCGCAGCTCGGAGACGACCATGCGCACGCGCGAGCCGCGCGGGCCGACGCACGCGCCGACGGGATCGACTCCGTCCGTGTGCGATACGACCGCGATCTTCGAGCGGTAGCCGGGCTCACGCGCGACGCCGACGATCTCGACGAGCTCGTCGGCGACCTCGGGGACCTCGAGCGCAAACAGCTCCTTGATCAGCTCCGGGCTTCGCCGTGAGACGACCACGCTCGGGCCTTTGCCCTCGGCGGAGACGTCGGTGATGACCGCCTTCACCCTCATGCCGTGGTCGTACCGCTCGTTCCAGACCTGCTCGGAGCGCGGCAGGAGCGCCTCCACCCGCTCGCGGAGCTGGACGAGCGTGTAGCGATTGTCCGACTGCTGGATGATGCCGGTGACGAGCTCGCCCACGCGGTCGCGGTACTCCTCGTACATCATCATCCGCTCGGCCTCGCGGATCCGCTGGAGGATCACCTGCTTGGCGGTCTGGGCGGCGATCCGCCCGAAGTCGTCGGGGGTGACGTCGCGGCTCGTGATCTGGTCCTCGTAGGGAGCGAGGACCTCCGGATCGAGCTCCGGCTCCTCGGGCTCCCGGAACTCGCCGGTCTCGGGATCGATCTCCTGCTCGGCCTCCTCGGCCACCTCGGCCAGGAGCTTCTCCTCGAGCTCGGGGGGGAGGATCAGCTCGTAGACGCGAAAGTCGGCGGTGTTTCGATCGAGGTCGACGCGCGCGTACTTGGCCGCGCCCGGCGTCTTCCGGTATGCGGACAGCAGGGCGTCCTCGAGCGCGGCCATCAGGGTCTCGGCGTCGATTCCCTTCTCCTGCTCGAGGACGTGCACCGCTTCGACGATCTCTCGGCTCATGCGCCCACCTCCTTGGGGATCAGGTTCGAGCGATGGATCGCGGCCAGCGGGATGGCCCGCTCGGCGGCGTCCAGGCGCAGCGAGACCTCGACCTCGTCGGCCGCCACCAGCTCACCGGTGAAGCTCCTCTGCCCGTCGATCGGCTCGCGCGTGCGCACGCGGACGCGGCGACCGAGGAACCGCCGGAAATGCTGAGGCTTCGTGAGCGGGCGGTCCGAACCCGGTGAGGAGACCTCGAGGGTGTAGCTCTCGAGAAGGTCGCGCAGCGCGGCCGTCACCCGCTCGCAGACCGCGAGGTCGACCCCGCCCGGCCGGTCGACATAGAGCCGAAGCGACCCGGCCGTGGGCTGTTCGAGCATGATCAGCTCGAGCTCGGGATCGAGCTCGGCGAGGCGTGTCTCGATGGTCTTCTCAAGGTCGTCAGACTGCAATTCTCTCCTCCAAACACCCGCGATCCGGCGAAAAAAAAGTGGGCCCGGGCCCACCTCTCACAAGAGTTCGGGTGCGGTTAAGAAACTGGGGTGAGTATAGCCGCGCCACCGTGCCTGGCCGGGCGCGCAAAAGCGCGCCATCAGGCCTCGACCAAGAGCGTCACGGGGCCGTCGTTGGTGAGCTCCACGGCCATCCGCGCGCCGAAGACGCCGCGCCTCGCGCCGAGGCGGTCGCAGAATCGCTCGTACAGCGGCTCGGCAACGCCGGCGGGCGCGGCGCGCGCGTAGCTCGGCCGGTTCCCGCGCGTCGGATCTCCGTAGAGGGTGAACTGGCTCACGCACAGCGCCTCGCGATCGCCCAAGGGCTCGTTCATCCTCCCGTCGGCGTCGTCGAACACCCGAAGTGCGCGGACCTTGTCGGCGAGCCGATCGGCCGCGTCCTCGCCGTCGTCCGTCGCGATCCCCAGCAGCACCAGGAGGCCCGCGCCTATTGACGCAATCTCGGCGCCGTCGATGGACACGGCGGCGCTCGTGACGCGCTGAACGAGCGCTCTCAACGGCTATCTCGCCGCGCGCTCCCGGTACTCCCGGTAGTCGCGGCGCTCGGGCCGCAGGCACGCGGCGATGGCGAGGTGGCGGCGGGCCCGCTGGCGCTCGCCGGTGAGGGTCAGGGCGCGGCCGAGGCAGAAGTGGGCGTAGTCGTTGACCGGATAGCGCTCCACCACCGCCTCGAACTCCACCGCCGCCTCCGAGAACTGGCGCGATCGAAAGAGGGCGCGACCCAGGGCCTCGCGAATCGACGCCTTCTCGGGAGCCATTCGGGCCGCCTTGCGGAGCGGCACGGTGGCCTGCTCGAAGTCGCCGTGCTCGAGCAGGGACATCCCTCGCTGGTAGAGGTCGTACAGCTGCTCCACGGGCACGGGTCTGATTATGAGGGGCTTTGCCCCGAAAGCAGCGTGTGAGGGGGCCGCAGGCCCCCGCAAGAGCTAGGTGTAAGCAGGGGCGCGAATCGCCTCGACGCGGTCGAGGATCGCGTCGGCGACCTCCTCCTTCGTGGCGAGGGGGACCTCGTGGCGCTCGGTGGGCTCGACGATCGTGACCTCGTTCCGCTCGGAGTCGAAGCCGATGTCGGCCCGAGACACGTCGTTGAAGACGATGGCGTCGAGGCCCTTGCGCTCGAGCTTCGAGGCGGCTCGCTCGATCGCCTCCGCGCCGCGCTCTGCCGCGAAGCCGACGATGGTCTGCCCGGCGCGGCGATTGCTCGCCGCCGCCGCGACGATGTCCTCGGTGCCCACCAGGCGCAGGTCGATGGCGTCGCCCTCGCGGCGCTCGAGCTTTCCGGACGCTGCCTGCGCCGGGCGGAAGTCGGCCACCGCCGCCGCCATCAGCAGGACGTCGGCGCTCGGGAGCTCGGCGCCCACCGCGTCCGCCATGTCGGCCGTGCTCTCGACGTCGATCCTCCTCACGCCCGGCGGAACCGGAAGGCCGACGTTCGCGGCGACCAGCGTCACCGAGGCGCCCCGCGCCGCGGCGCGGTCGGCGAGGGCGAGGCCCATCCGGCCGCTCGAGCGGTTGCCGATGAAGCGCACCGGGTCGATCGCCTCCCGCGTCCCGCCCGCGGTGACGAGAACCCTCAGTCCGTCCCACGGCCCGCGCGCTCGCGGCAGCATCGACCCGACGGTCGCGAGGAGCCTCTCGGGGGCGGGAAGCCGGCCGACGCCATGCTCGCCCCTCGACGCGAGCGGTCCGTCGTCGGGATCGATGACCATGATCCCGCGCGACCGCAGCGTCTCGAGGTTCGCCTGGGTCGCGGCGTCCCGGTACATGCGGTCGTTCATCGCCGGCGCCACCGCGCGGGGCGCCTGGCAGGCGAGGAAGGTCGTCGCGAGGAGCGAGTCGCAGATCCCGGCGGCCAACTTCGCGACCGTGTTCGCGGACGCGGGCGCGACCAGGAACGCGTCGGCGTTGGCGGCGAGCTCGAGGTGGCCGATCGGATCATGATCGGGCGCGGCCTCGCCTGGAAAGGCACCGCCCATCGGGTCGCGGGAGAACTCGTCGACGAGCACCGGCGCGCCCACGATCCCCTCGAACGACGCGCGGCCCACGAATCGCTCGGCCGCCGGGGTCATGACGACCCTCACGGCGTGTCCGGCGCGCGTCGCGAGGCGGGCGAGCTCGATCGCCCTGTACGCGGCGATGCCGCCGCTGACGCCGAGCAGGATCCGCGCCACTGCCGCCCCTGGCTTGCGCCGCCCTAGGCGCGGTAGTGGTAGTTGAGCTTGCCCGTGGCGAGCTCTTCGAGCGCGATCGTCAGGTAGTTGCCCGACTGGGTCTCGACCATCGGTGGCGTGTATTCCTCGTAGCTGCCCTCGCCGAGAGCGCGGTAATAGCTGTTGAGCTGGCGTGCCCGCTTCGCCGCGACGAGGACGGCGGCGTAGTGCGAGTCGGTCCGCTCGAGGAGCTTGTCTACGCGTGGCTTGATCATGTGGAAGGTGATTGTAGGGAGAGCTCGTCGCGGACTATCCGCTCGAGCTCAGTCGCCGCATGGTCGATGTCATCGTTCACCACGACGTGCGGGAACTCACCGCGCGCCGCAAGCTCGCTCTTCGCCACCTCGAGGCGCTCGGAGATCTCCTGCGGCGAGTCCGTGCCGCGCCGCTCGAGCCGCGTGCGCAGGGAGTCGGCGTCGGGCGGAGCGATGAAGACCTGCACCGACTCCGGCATCGCCGCGCGGACCTGCCGGGCGCCCTGGACCTCGATCTCGAGCACGACCGAGCGCCCGCCGGCGAGCCGCGTCTCGACCTCGCTTCGGAGCGTTCCGTAGCGGTTGCCGCTGTAGGCCGCATGCTCGAGGAAGTCGCCGGCCCGAACCCGCTCCTCGAACTCCCCCGTCGAGAGGAAGTGGTAGTCGACGCCCTCGGCCTCGCCGTCGCGTGGGCGCCGGGTCGTGGCGGAGACGGACAGCTCCAGGTCGGGCACGCTCGCAAGGACGCGCTTGATCAGCGTCCCCTTGCCGACGCCCGAGGGCCCGGTGATGACGAAGACGCGTGCCACGTTCGCAATCCCTACACGGAAAAGCGGACGGCGCGGGAGATCTCTCCCCCGCCTACCGGCGGAGGAACGCGACGAGCTCGCCGCGCTGGCGCTCGGAGAGGCCCCCAATCGTCTTCGACGGGGAGATCCGGCACTGGGTCAGGATCTTGTTCGCCTTCACGCGGCCGTACTTCGGGACCGCGACGATCATGTCGAAAGCCTTCGCCGACAGCACATACTCGGGCGGGTCGCGTAGCAATTGCTCGATCTTGACCTTGCCGGCCTTGAGGTCCCGCTTGAGCTGGGCGCGGGCCGATCGGATCTCGTTCGCTCGCCGGAGCGCCCTCATCCGCTGTTCGGTGGTCCTCTCTGGGACGGCGGACGGAGCGGTGTCGACGGCGGGGACCATCCGGCGGCGGCGATTATATGCCCGCGCCTGCGGGGCGCAAGGGGGTTCGCGCAATTTTCGGGGAAATTCGCTTCGACCTTAAGTTGAGGTCGAGGCAACCGGGTGCGGTCTCGGCCGCGCGGCCGCGTCCGGAGGTCGCTGCCGACGACGCTCGAGCTCCGCCGCGAGCTCGCTGCGAATCCGCTCGCCCGCGAGCGGATCCAGGAAGCTCGCGGTGCCGACCGCGACCGCGCTCGCGCCGACATCGAGGAGATCGAGCGCGTGGCTTCCCTCCTCGACGCCGCCCATGCCGATCACGGGCACCGCGACCGCGGCGGCGACCTGCCGCACCTGCTCGAGCGCGATCGCCCGGATCGCCGCTCCCGATAGACCCCCGCTTCCGCCTCCGAGCCATGGCCTGCCGCTCTCCGGTGCCACGGCATGCGCCTTCAGCGTGTTGACGAGCGAGACGGCCGAGGCCCGCGCGGCCTCCGCCGCACTGGCGATCTCCGCCGGCGCCGCCACGTTGGGCGTGAGCTTCACGATCAGCGGCGTGTCGGTAAGCGGGCGAACCGCCTCGACCAGGGCGAACGTCTCGTCCGGGCGCTCGCCGACGATCAGCCCCGACTCGACGTTCGGGCACGACACGTTGAGCTCGATCGCGGCGACCTCGGGCCGCTCTCCGACCCGGGTGACGAGCCGCGCGAAGCCTTCGCGCGTGGTCGCCATGACCGATACCACGAGCGGGACCGGCAACTCCGCGAGCCGTGGCAGATCGTGCGCGAGAAAGCCGTCGAGGCCCCTGTTCGGCAGCCCGATCGAGTTGACGAGGCCGGTGGGGCTCTCATAGAGCCGGGGTGGAGGGTTGCCGGCGCGCGGCTCGGGCGTGATCGTCTTCGAGACGAATGCCGAGAACGGGAAGCTCTCGTAGAGCCCGTCGCCGAAGGCCCGGCGTGCCGTGATCGCGTCGAAGGTCCCGCTCCCGTTGATGATCGGGTGCTCGAGGCGCAGGCCCGCGATCTCGATCCCGGTCAATGCCCCGACCCCGCGACGAGGGCCGTCGCTACGTCATCGGCCCGCACCACCGGCCCGTCGACGCAGAGGCGCATGAACCCACCGGCCGCGAGGGGAACCGCGCAGCCGAAGCACGCGCCGAAGCCGCACGCCATCGGGGCCTCCATCGCCAGCTCCGCGGTGACGCGCCGCGCGAGGCACATCTC
Source organism: uncultured Actinomycetes bacterium (assembly GCA_963771655.1). Lineage (GTDB taxonomy): Bacteria > Actinomycetota > Thermoleophilia > Solirubrobacterales > 70-9 > JAWVFM01. The sequence goes on from CAVYUG010000001.1 coordinate 127,042, forward strand.
GCGCACCGCCTCCAGCATCGCGGGCGGCCCGCACGCGTATAGGGCGGCTCCCTCAGCGTCGTCACCCTCGAGCAGAACGGCGAGCAGGTCGGTCACGTAGCCCCGGTGCCCGGCGTGCCCATCCTCGCTCGCGAGGCGGATCTCGGAGCAGTCGAAGAGCTCCAACCCCCCGGCATGCAGCTCGTCGCGAAAGCCGAGGAGGGTTCGTGTCGGGACGCCGGCGCGGGCGAGGCGGCGGCGAAGGATGGCGAGCGGCGCGATCCCGATTCCCCCACCCACGAGGATCGCCCCGGGAGCGCCCGGCGCGAGCTCGTCCGGGGCGGAGAACGGCCGGCCGAGCGGGCCCATCACCCACAGCCCCTCGCCATGCTCGAGCCGGGCCAGCCTGTCGGTCCCCGGGCCCACCGCCTCGGCGAGGAAATCGAGGCGGACGCCGCCGTCACCGGGCTCCGCCGCGGCGACCGAGAAGGCGCGCGACAGGTAGGGACGGCCTCCGCCCCCGCCCCACCCTCGCTCGGCGGCCAGCATGTAGAACTGGCCCGGGGCCGGCTCTGGGCCCTCGGGGTCGAGGGCGGAGAAGACGGCGTACCCGCCGGTGTCGCGGCGGCCGGTGACCGCGCAGAGCCGCCGTCCGGGTGGCGCCGTGACCCGCTCGGTCACGGAGCCGCCGTGGAGGACGCCGCGGGCACTCCTCGGTGGAGCTCCTGGAGGCACCGGGGCTCGTGTCCGTTCCCTCGCTGGGCCGAGATCGCGCGCACGGCCGCAGAGGCCCCCGTCATCGTCGTGATGCAGGGGATGCCATGGCGCACGGCCGCGGTGCGAATCTCGTAGCCGTCCGCCCGGGCGCCGCTGCCGGTCGGCGTGTTGATGACCATGCCGACCTCGCCGCCGCGGATGTAGTCGACGACGTGGGGTGAGCCCTCGGCGATCTTGTTGATCGCCTTCACGGGCACGCCCATTCGCGATATCGCCTGCGCGGTGCCGTGGGTGGCGATGATCTGGAGGCCCATGTCGTGGAATCGGGCCGCGAGCTGGGTCGCGGCCGGCTTGTCGGTGTCGGTGACGGTGATGAAGACCGTCCCGCTCGTCGGCAGGGATACGCCCGCGGCCGACTGCGCCTTGCCGAAAGCGGTTGGAAAGTCGGCCGCGATCCCCATCACTTCGCCCGTCGACTTCATCTCCGGGCCGAGTACGGCGTCCGCACCGGCGAAGCGGGCGAACGGGAGCACCGCCTCCTTGACGCTGACGTGACCCTCCGGCGCATCGGGGATCCGCTGGTCGGCGAGCGACTCGCCAAGCATCAGCCGGCAGGCGATCTTGGCCAGGGGCGCACCGATCGCCTTCGAGACGAAGGGGATCGTGCGCGAGGCACGGGGGTTGGCCTCGATGACGTAGAGCTTTCCTCCGGCGACCGCGTACTGAACGTTGATGAGGCCGATCACGCCCAGCTCCAGAGCGATGCGCCGAGTCACCTCGCGGATCTCCTCGAGCATCTCCTCGCCCAGGCTCATCGGGGGGAGCACGCACGCGGAGTCGCCCGAGTGGACCCCGGCCTCCTCGACGTGCTGCATGATCCCCGCGACCCTCACGTCCTCGCCGTCAGCCAGGGCGTCGACGTCGACCTCGATCGCGTCCTCCAGGAACCTGTCCAGGAGCAGCGGGTGCTCCTGGTCGGCCTTCACGTTCGCCTCGAGGTACGCGGCGAGCCCCTCGGGCGAGTAGCAGATCTCCATCGCCCGGCCGCCCAGCACGTAGGAGGGCCGGACGAGCAGCGGAAAGCCGACGTCCTCAGCGATCGAGACGGCCTCGTCGGCCGAGAGCGCGGTGCCGTAGGGCGGATGGGCGATGTCGAGGCGGCGCAGGAGCGCTCCGAAGCGGCCGCGGTCCTCGGCCAGGTCGATGGCGTCGACGGGCGTGCCGAGGAGCGGTACGCCGGCCTCCGTGAGGGCGGCGGCCAGCCGCAGCGGCGTCTGTCCGCCGAACTGGACGATCACGCCCTCCGGCCGCTCGACCTCGACGACGGCGAGGACGTCCTCGACGGTGAGGGGCTCGAAGTAGAGGCGGTCGGAGGTGTCGTAGTCGGTGGAGACCGTCTCCGGGTTGCAGTTCACCATTACCGCGTCGCGCCCGGACTCGCGCACCGTCATCGCGGCGTGGACGCAGCAGTAGTCGAACTCGATCCCCTGGCCGATGCGGTTCGGGCCGGCGCCGAGGATGACCACCGAATCGCGATCGCCCCTCCGGACCTCGCTCGCCGCCGCTCGCTCGTGCGCCGAGTAGTAGTACGGCGTGCGGGCCTCGAACTCGGCGGCGCAGGTGTCGACCGACTTGTAGGTACGGACAAGCCCATCGGTGCCGTCACCCTCGAGCGCAAGCGCGCGAAGCTCGCGCAGGAACCAGGGATCGATCGAGGTCCGACCTCCGATCTCGTCCACGGAGGCGCCGCGGCGAAACGCCTCGGCGACCAGGTCGAAGCGATCCGACGACGGCGTCTCGAGGCGGCGGAGGAGGTCGGCGGCGTCCTCGGGCGGGACCGCCGGTGAATCGAGCTCGCGCGAGCGCATCGCCTTCGCGAATGACTCGCGGAAGGTCCGGCCGATCGCCATGACCTCACCCACCGACTTCATGTGCGTGGTCAGCGAGCCCTCCGCGCCGGGGAACTTCTCGAACGCGAAGCGAGGCACCTTGGTCACCACGTAGTCGATCGTGGGCTCGAAGGCGGCCGGGGTTGCCCGGGTGATGTCGTTCGGGATCTCCTCGAGGGCGTAGCCGACGGCCAGGCGCGCCGCGATTTTCGCGATCGGGAAGCCCGTCGCCTTCGAGGCGAGCGCCGACGAGCGCGAGACCCGCGGGTTCATCTCGATGACGACGATCTCACCGCTAGAGGGGTTGACCGCGAACTGGATGTTCGAGCCGCCGGTCTCCACGCCCACCGCCCGGATCACGCGCAGGGCCTGGTCACGAAGCTCCTGATAGAGGCGGTCGGTGAGCGTCTGCGCCGGCGCCACGGTCACCGAGTCGCCGGTGTGCACGCCCATCGGATCGACGTTCTCGATCGAGCAGATCACGACGACGTTGTCGTTCCGATCGCGCATCACCTCCAGCTCGAACTCCCCCCAGCCGAGCACCGACTCCTCGACCAGCACCTGGTTGATCGGGCTCGCGGCCAGCCCCTCCGAGACCACGCCGAGGAGCTCGGTCTCGGTCCGCCCGACGCCGCCGCCCTGCCCGCCCAGGGTGAATGCGGGGCGGACGATGGCGGGCAGGCCGATGGCCCCGTCGGCAACCCCGGCCTCGACCTCGGCGATCGAGGTGACGATCGTCGACCAGGGGACGCGCAGGCCGGCCTCCTCCATGGTCTCCCTGAAGGCCTCGCGGTCCTCGGCGCGGTGGATCGCCTCGTAGTCCGCGCCGATCAGCTCGACGCCGTATTGCTCGAGGGTCCCGTCATCGTGGAGGGCCTTGGCGAGGTTGAGCGCGGTTTGCCCACCGAGGGTCGGCAGCAGCGCGTCGGGACGCTCGCGGGCGATGATCGCCGCGACGGACGGGGGCGTGAGCGGCTCGACGTATGTCCGGTCGGCGAACTCGGGGTCGGTCATGATCGTGGCCGGGTTCGAGTTGACGAGGACGACCTCGTATCCCTCCTCCCGCAAGACCTTGCAGGCCTGCACGCCCGAGTAGTCAAACTCGGCCGCCTGCCCGATGACGATCGGTCCCGATCCGATCAGGAGGATCTTCCGGATGTCCTCGCGCCGGGGCATCGCTAATCACTTGCGGCGGCTTCGCCGCCTGACACGCTTCTTTCGGCGCTGAAGCACCTCATGACACACCCGCGAGCACCACGAACTCGTCGAAGAGGTGGCGGGCGTCGTGCGGGCCGGGGCCCGCCTCCGGGTGGTACTGCACCGTCCGGGCGGCGACGTCCTTCAGCACGAGCCCCTCCACCGTTCGGTCGTAGAGGTTCAGGTGCGAGAGCTCCGCGGCGCCGAAGTCGGTCTCCCAGCGCACCGGCTCGTCGGCCTCGAGCCGGGGCTCGCCGTCGGGGCCGCGGACGGCGAAGCCGTGGTTCTGCGAGGTGATCTCGATCCGGCCCGTCGCGAGCTCCTTGACCGGGTGGTTGGCGCCGCGGTGGCCGAACGGCAGCTTGAAGGTCTCGAGACCGACCGCGCGGCAGAGGAGCTGGTGCCCGAGGCAGATGCCGACGACGGGTCGCTTGCCGACCAGGCCGCGAACCGTCCCGACGACGTAGTCGAGCGCCGCCGGATCGCCCGGCCCGTTCGCCAGAAAGACGAGGTCGGGATCCCGCGCCATCACCTCCTCGGCGCTCGCCGCGCAGGGCAGGAGCGTCAGCCTGCAGTCACGCTCACGGAACTGGCGGATGATCGAGCCCTTGATGCCCGTGTCGAGCGCCACGACGTGCGGGCCCTCGCCGTCGAGCTCGACCGGCTCGGCTGGCGTCACGGTGCGGGCGAAGTCGGCCCCGGCCATCGACGGCTCGGCCCCGACTCGCTCGGCGGCATCCGCGGCCGTGACCCCGGCGTCGAAGATCCCACCGCGCATGGCGCCCGCGTCGCGGATGCGTCGCACGAGCTCGCGCGTGTCGACGCCGCTGATCGCCGCCACGCCGGTGTCGCGCAGCCAGTCGACCCAGCCACCCTCGGCATCCGCCGCGTCCTCGCCGTTCTTGGCCTCTCGCATGACGACGGCCCTCGCGTGCGGACGATCCGCCTCCATCGCCGCCGCGCTCACGCCGTAGTTGCCGACGAGCGGATAGGTGAACGTGATGATCTGTCCCGCGTAGGAGGGGTCGGTCACGGCCTCCTGGTAGCCCGTCATCGACGTGTTGAAGACGACCTCGCCGGTGACCACGTGCGCCGCCCCGCAGAGCTCCCCGTCGAAGCGCGTGCCGTCCTCGAGCAGGAGATAGCCCGCCTCCCCCATCTACTTCACGAGCTCCTGCACGGCCTTGAACTCCGGAGCGTCGGAGCTGCCCAGCAGCTCGAACAGCACCGCCTCGACGCTCGTCAGGGTGGCGCCGGCTCGCTCAGCCCGTCGCAGCGCGAGCGCCGCGTCGCCATCGCTGCGCGATCCGACCGCGTCGGCGACGATCTGCACGTCGGTCCCCGACTCGAGCAGGTCGAGCACGGTCTGGGCGACGCAGACGTGGGCCTCGATGCCGCATACGATCGCCTGCTCGCGCCCGCCGAGGTCGAACCCCTCGGCGCCGGAGGCCGAGAAGCGCACCTTCTCCAGCCGGCGAGTCTCGGCGGGAAGGTGCTCGGCGATCTCCGGCACCGTCGCCCCGAGGCCCTTCGGGTACTGCTCGGTCACGATCACCGGTACGCCGAGCTCGCCCGCGCCCCGCACGAGTGTGCCGACGGCGCTGCCGATCTGGTCGAACGCCGGCACCGCCTTGCGGAATGCCTCCTGCACGTCGATGACGACGAGCGCCGCCCGCTCCCGGTCCAGCTTCACGCGGCGACACCCACGGAGAAGGCGCGATTGCGAAAGGCGATCCGCCCGGCGGCAACCGTGACGAGCACACGGCCCCGAAGGGCCCGGCCGGCGAACGCCGAATTGTCGGAGCGGCTCTCCCAGCCCTCGGCGCCGGCCTCCCACTCGACGTCGAGGTCGCAGAGGACGAGGTTCGCCTCGGCACCCTGGCTGATGCGCGGCTGCTCGAGGTCGAGGACCGAGGCCCCGGCACCGAGCCGGTCCACGAGCACGGAGAGGTCGAGGGCCCCCGGCAGCACGAGCTCGGTGTGGAGGACCGCGAATGCCGTCTCGAGCCCGGTGACCCCGTTCGCGGCGGACTCGAACGGCACCTCCTTCTCGTCGATCGAATGGGGTGCGTGGTCGGTGGCCACGCACTCGATGAGCCCGCTGCGAAGGGCCTCCACGAGCGCCTGGCGATCCTCCTCGGCGCGCAGCGGCGAGTGCATCTTGAACCTTGGGTCGAGGCTTCGCACGGACTCGTCGGTGAGCACCAGGTGGTGGGGCGTCACCTCGCACGTGATCGCGACCCCGGCCTCCTTCGCAGTGGCCACTGCGGCGATCGACTCGCGGCACGACAGGTGCTGGATGTGGATGCGCGCTTCCTCGTAGGCGGCGATCTGCGCATCGCGGGCGATCATGGTCGACTCCGAGAGGGTCGGGATGCCCGCGAGCCCGAGCGCCGCGGAGACCTCGCCCTCGTGCATGACGCCGTCGCCGGCGAGCTCCGGGTCCTCCTCGTGAAGGGCGATCTGCGCCCCGGTGATCGCCTGGTATTGGAGGGCGCGCCGCAGCACGCGAGAGTTCCTCACGGGGAGGCCGTCGTCGGAGAACCCGACGGCGCCGGCATCCCGAAGCTCGAGCATGTCCGTCAGCTCCTCGCCCCGCATCCCCCTCGTCACGCAGGCCATGAACCCGATTGGAACCGCCGCCTCGCGGGACGCGCGTTCGCGCAGCGCCTCGACGTCGGCGGGGCTGTCGACGGGCGGGTCGGTGTTCGCCATGGCGCCGATCCCGCAGTAGCCGCCCGCGGCTGCCGCGCGGCTTCCGGTCTCGAGGTCCTCCTCGTCCTCCCGGCCGGGGGTCCGCAGGTGGACGTGTGGGTCGAAGAAGGCGGGGAACACGTGGAGACCATCGGCCTCTATGACCTCGGCGTCGGGCAGCGAAGCGCCTCCCGCCTCGGCCAGCTCGGCGATCTCGCCGCGTCGCACCACCACGTCGCGGCGCTCATCGAGCCCGCTCGCCGGGTCGAGCACGCGAGCCCCGCGGACGATCAGGTCACCGCCCGCCTCGCCCGTCCCGCGCCAGTCAAGCGAGGAGATCGCCCTCACGCCGGCTCCCCGATGGGCGTGGGTGCCTCGAGCTCCTCATCGGCCATACGCGCGCCTCCGCCGGGCCGGTCCCGGCCCGCGAGCAGCTCGTAAAGCACGGCCATCCGCACGTAGAGGCCGGCCTCCACCTGCTCGGCGATCAGCGAGCTCGGCCCGTCGATGACCTCCGGCGCGAGCTCGACCCCTCGGTTGACCGGGCCCGGGTGCATCAGCAGCTGGCGCGGGCCGAGCCGGCGAGCGTCGATCTGATAGCGGGCCGCGTACTCGCGGATCGACGGCACGAACGACTCCGACATGCGCTCGCGCTGCATCCGCAGCGCATAGACCACGTCGGCCTCGGGGAGGCGGTCGAGACCGTGGGCGACCTCGCACCCGAGCGCCGCCTCGATCCCGCGCGGGATCAGCGTCGGTGGGCCGCAGACGGTGACCCTCGCGCCCATCGTCCTGAACGCCAGGATTCCCGATCGCGCCACGCGACTGTGGAGGACGTCGCCGACGATCCAGATGCTCTTGCCGTCGATCGAGCCGACCCGGCGTCGCAGCGCGAGGAGGTCGAGCAGAGCCTGCGTCGGGTGCTCGTGCTTGCCGTCGCCCGCGTTCACGACCGCGGCGTCCGTCCACGTCGCGACGAGCGCGGCCGCACCGGCCTCGGGCGCGCGGATCACGATCGCCTCCGGGCCGTAGGCCGAGAGCGTCGCGATGGTGTCCTTGAGCGACTCTCCCTTCTCGACCGAGGACCCGGCCGCCTTCACCGAGACGACGTCTGCCGACAGCCGCTTCGCGGCGAGCTCGAACGACGAGCTCGTCCGCGTGCTCGCCTCCATGAACAGGCTGACGATCGTGCGGCCGCGAAGCGTCGGGACCTTCTTGATGTCGCGCCGGCCGACCTCGGCGAAGCTCTCGGCCCGCTCGAGGATGCGCTCGATGTCATCGCGATCGAGGTCCGCGATCGAGAGGAGGTGGTTCACGAGGTCACACCACCCGCGGCCGGCGTCCGTGTGCCCCCGATCGCCACCTCGTCGACGCCGTCGGTCTCCTCGAGGCGGACGTAGACGCGCTCGGCGCGCGCCGTCGGGAGGTTCTTGCCGACGTAGTCGGGCCTGATCGGCAGCTCCCGGTGGCCGCGATCGGCGAGCACGGCGAGCTGCACCCGCTCCGGGCGCCCGTAGTCGAAGAGGGCCTCGATCGCCGCGCGGGCGGTGCGACCCGTGAACATGACGTCGTCGACGAGCACGATCGTGCGTCGAGCGAGGTCGAAGTCGAGGTGGGAGGCGTGCACGACCGGCTGGGCGATCGGGTCGCGCGCGTCCACGTCGTCGCGGTAGAAGGAGATGTCGAGGTCGCCGAACGGGACCTCGGATCCGGTCAGCTCGCCGACGAGCGCGTGCAGACGGCGCCCGAGGACCGCTCCTCGTGTGTGGATCCCGACGAGGGCGACCGAGTCGTCGCCGGGGTTCTTCTCGACGATCTCATGTGCGATCCGCACCAGCGTCCGGCGCAGATCGTCGCGGTCGAGGACGACCTTCTCTGCCATTCACGCGCCCCTTACTGGCCTCTCCGGACCGGGTTAAAGGAACCGACGGGCGGAGCCTAGCAGCGGGCGTGGACCCACCGACCACGACCCGCGCGCGTGCGAACATGGCGCCGATGGCGACCGCTTCGCGCGACCCGGCGATGCGCCCCGAGACCCGTGAGGTCATCGACGTCCATCGCGCCGCGGGGCGCTCGTTCGAGGCGGGCGGGGTCCAGAGCTTCGTGCGCGAGCGGGGAAGCGAGCGCGGCGGCGTCGTCGTTCTCGTCCACGGCGTGCCGTCGAGCTCCTTCCTCTACCGGAAGATGCTGCCGCTCCTGGCCGACGAGGGCCTCCGCGCGGTCGCCTTCGACCTGCCGGGGCTCGGGCTCGCTGATCGTCCCCAGGATTTCGACTACTCGTGGTCGGGCCTCGCACGGTGGTTCGGCGAGGCGATGGACGCCCTCGAGCTCGACCGCGTTCACCTGGTGGTCCACGACATCGGCGGGCCGATTGCCTGCGAGTGGGCCGTCCAGAACGCCGAGCGAGTGCTGTCGCTGACCGCTCTGAACACGATGCTCGACCCCGCCACCTTTCGCCGTCCGTGGTCGATGGCGCCGTTCGCGACCCGGGGCGTCGGCGAGGCGTGGCTGCGCGGGACCCCGCGCCCCGCGTTCCGGCGGCTCTTCCTGAGCCAGGGGATCGCCGACCGCGGCGCGATAACCAACGCCGAGATCGACGCCTACTACTACCTCCTGCGACGCGGCGACGGTGGCCGCGCGTTCCTGCGGATCATGAGGGGCTTCGAGCTCACGGCCGACAAGCGCCGCTTCCTGTGGGCGGGCCTGGCGAAGCGCCCCTACCCCGCCAGGATCGTGTGGGGCGAGCTCGACCCGGCGCTCGGCCTCGGCCAGCTCGAGATCGCGCAGCGGGTCCTGGCGACCGACGACACCATCCGGCTGCCCGCGAAGCACTTCCTCCAGGAGGATCAGGCGCCGGCGGTCGCTCAGGCAATCGCCGACCTCGCGGCGCCGTTGGGCTGAGCCTTCGCCCCACGCTCGATCAGTGCGGGCGCGCCACGCTCCGGGAGCGGGATCTCGACGAGGTCGAAGTCGCGGGGCGCGATGGCCTCGGGCACCACGTCGCGGGCCTCGGCCAGAACGGCGCCGACGTTGTAGCGCGAGGACACGTGGACGATCGCCAGCATGTCGACCTCGGCCTCGCGTGCGACGATCGCGGCCTCCCGGGCCGTGGAGTGCCCGGTTTCAGCCGCACGCTCGGCCTCCTCGTCGGCGAAGCTGCCGTCGTGCACGAGCAGCTGGGCGCGATGGGCCGCGATGCGCGTCATCTCGCACGGCGCCGTATCGCCCGTGATCACGATCTTCCGTCCGCCGCGGGACTCGCCCATCACCTGCGACGGCTCGACGGTTGACCCGTCGGCGCCGGGCACCGACTCACCGCCCTGGAGCCGGCCGAAGTCGGGGCCCGGCGCCACGCCGAGCCTTGCCGCTGCGTCCGGGTCGAATCGCCCCGGGCGGTCGGACTCGACCAGCGCGTACCCGTGCGCCGGCATGCGGTGGGCGACCGGAAACGACCGGACCGCGTAGCCGTCGCGGAGGATCGCGTCGCCCTCGGCGAGCTCGACCAGCTCGAGCGAGTAGTGGAGTCGCCCGACGATGCGGCGGATCGCTCCGAATAGCTCCTGGAGCCCCGGCGGCCCCACGATCCGAAGGTCCGGCTCGCGCCCCTGGAGGTCATACGTCTTCAGCAGGCCGGGGAGCCCGAGGTAGTGGTCGGCGTGCAGATGCGTGATGTAGATCTCGTCGAGCTGGACCAGCCCGGTGGAGCGCTGCATCTGGCGCTGTGCTCCCTCGCCGCAGTCGAAGAGAAGCCTGTCCCCCCCGCGCCGCACGAGCACGCAGGCGGTCGCCCGCCCGGCGGTGGGCACCGACCCACCGGTGCCGAGAAAGACGACGTCGAGGTCCATGGCCTAAGCGTAAGCGGGTAGGCGGGCAACCGGTCTAAGCGACCAAGGCGGCGAGCTGCTCGCGAGTCCAACGCTCGATCTCAAAGTCGGCGGCCCGCCTCGTTCGGCGGCGTTGATTGTTTCGCGCCGGTTCGAGGCGCAACCTGCCCTCGTGGTTGCCGACGTCGCCAATCGGGACCAGGTAGACGCGGCGGTTTGGAGGGAAGTACACCCCGAAAGCCTCCGCCAGACCGGCGTACGACAGCGGACCGTTGCCGTGGTCGGTCCCGCGGCAGTTGAAGAGAATGCACCCTCGGCTCGGCCAGCCGGCCTTGCACTGGACCCGAACGAACCGGCCCTCCCCGACCTCGACCACGAGGTCGTAGGGGTGTCCGCCACCAAATGGCACCAAGACGTCGAACCCCCGCTCGATCAACGCAGCCAACACCGCCGCTTCCGCCGCGTTTCCACGCCTGGCAGTTTCCATCGACGTGACCCTAGTCGTCGCCTCGAACAGAACGTATGTTCGTTTTCATACGTCCCGGGGACCAGAGGACCGACGGGTAAGCTGGGCGGTCAGCGCCCGTAGCTCAGGGGATAGAGCGACCGCCTCCGGAGCGGTAGGCCGCAGGTTCGAATCCTGCCGGGCGCGCTCAGGGCGCAACCACCCCGTGCCTCGCCGCTTCGTAGAGTGCGGGCCATGACCGATCTCTCAGGAATTTCGCTGGCGGGGCGTCTCGCGACGCAGGACGAGTCCGATTGGGACGAGGCGCGGCAGACGTGGAACATCGTGGCCGACCAGCAGCCGGCTGCGGTCGCGTTCGTCGAGGGCCCGGACGACGTCTCGAAGGTCGTCCGCTTCGCCGCCGACAACGACCTCAGGGTGGTCGGGCAGAGCACCGGGCACGGCGCCGTCGCCCTGGGGCCGGTCGGGGACACCATCGTCATCAAGACCGAGCGGATGCGCCGAGTGGAGGTCGACGGCGACGCGCAGACCGCGCGCGTTGAGGCGGGGGCGCTGGCGCTCGACGTCGGCGAGGCGGCGCAGGCCAAGGGACTCTGCTCGATGCCCGGGTCCTCGCCCGACGTGGGGGTTGTCGGGTTCACGCTCGGCGGTGGGCTCAGCTGGCTCGGGCGGAAGTACGGATTCGCGTGCAACCGCGTCATGGCCATCGAGCTCGTGACCGCCGACGGAGAGGCGCGACGGGTCGACGCCGACAACGAGGGCGACCTCTTCTGGGCGCTCCGGGGCGGGGGCGGCAGCTACGCGATCGTGACCGCGCTCCACGTGGCTCTCCTCCCCCATTCCGAGCTCTACGCCGGCACGATCATCTTTCCGGCCGAGGTGGGCGCCGACGCCGTGCGAACGTACCGCGACTGGGCGGCGACCCAGCCCGACGAGGTGACCTCGATCGTGCGCTTCCTGCGCCCACCCCCGCTTCCCGACGTGCCAGAGCCCCTTCGCGACCGGCCGCTGCTCACGATCGGCGTCGCGTCGATCGGCAGCGAGGCCGAGGGCCGCGAGCGCGTCGCCCCGCTGCGCGAGATCGGCGAGCCGATCATGGACCTGATCGAGCTGATGCCGGCGGTGGGCCTCAGCAGGATCCACATGGATCCCGAGGTGCCTGTCCCGGGCCTTGGCCACCACGCCCTGATCGACGAGCTGACCGACGAGGCGATCGACGCCTGGGTCGGCGCGGGCGGTCCGGAGTCGGGCTCGCCGCTGCTCCTGACCGAGCTCCGCCATCTGGGTGGCGCGCTGGGCCGAGCGACGGAGAACGCCGGCGCCCTCGCCAAGCTCGATGCCTCGTTCGCCATGTTCGGGGTCGGCATGCCGATGACCCCCGAGCTTGCGGAGGCGATCGAGGGTCACCTCGACCACCTCACCGACGTGATGAAGCCGTGGACCGGCGAGGGCGGCTACTTCAACTTCGCCGAGCGTCCCTGCGACGCGAACGCGATCCTGCCGGCCGAGACGTGCTCACGCCTCGCCGAGGTGAAGCGCCGATGGGATCCCGACGGGATCATCCGCGGCAACCACGTCGTCGCGCTCACCCCGGCCTGAGGCGGGGACTCACGAGCGTCGCTCGGCGCGATACATCGCCATCGCATGCGCGCCGGCCGGGTGCTCGCGCAGCTCGCGGACCATCGACGCCATCGCCGGCGGCAGCTCGTCGGGCTGCGGCAAAGGCACGCCGTACTCCGGCGGCACGAGCACCGACGCGGAGAGCGCGGAAAACGTGAGGTCCGCCGCGGTGAACCGATCGCCGCACAGGTAGGCGCGTCCGTCGGACAGCCTCACTCCCACCTCGTCGAAGGTGGCGCGGACCTGGGCTTCGGACTCCGTGACCGTCTCGGGCGTGATGTCGAGGTAGCGGTCGATGAAGCGGTAGACGAGCGGGAGCAGGAACGGAAGCGCGCGGCGCTCCCAGGCCGGGACGCCGGTGCACCCGTACGCCTTGACGAGATCCGGACGAGACCTGATCTGGTCGTACATCCACCGGCGCCCATGCGGCCCGAGGCGCTCGTCGAAGTCCCGCTCGAGCTCGCGGACCTCCGCGGCGGCCGCCCCGTCGCTGGGATAGACGCGCCGATCCGGCGGCGCCCGGCGGTCGGCCTCCCCGACGATGTCCGCGGACTCGGGCAGTACGCGCTCGCCGCAGACGAGAACCGGGGCCGTCGTGCCCCCGCCCGCCCGCCGCGTGGCGATGCGGTGGATGACCTGGAGATGAGCCCGCTCCGTGTAGGCGATTCCGGCGCGTTCGAGCGCCCAGCGCGCCTTCTCGCAGTAGTGGCTGATCGGGATCGTGATCAGGACGCACGGGCGCGAGGCCGCGGTCACCCCGGACGCGCCTCCGGGTGCTCCCGGTACCACTCGATCGTCCGCTCGATGCCCTCCTCGAGGCCGACCTGCGGCTCCCACCCCGTCGCCTCCCGCAACTTCGTCGCATCGACGAACTGGCGGTCGATCTCGCCCTCGGGGTTGCCCGTGCCGCGCACGTCCGGCTCCACGTCGCTGCCCGCGAGCCGGACCACGAGCTCGACGACCTCCTCGACCGCGTAGGGGCGCCCCGCGCCCGCGTTGAAGGCCTCGCCGCGGACCTCGTCGCGGTCGAGGTTGTCGGCGATCGCAAGATAGGCGCGTGCGGCGTCCTCCACGTAGAGCAGGTCGCGCTCGGGCGATCCGTCCGAGCGGAGGACCGGGGCCCGACCGTCGAGGGCGGCGCAGACGCTCTCGGGGATGAGGCGGGAGAAGTTGAGGTCGCCGCCGCCGTAAATGTTGGCGAACCTGGTGACGGCGACGGGGAGGCCGTAGCTCGGCCAGTAGCACCGGGCGAGGAGGTCGGCGGCGGCCTTCGACGCCTCGTAGGGCGCCGTCGGCTTGAGCGGGAAGTCCTCGCGGTACGGGAGCTCGTCGTGCGCGCCGTAGGCCTTGTCGGAGGAGGCGACGACGACGCGCTCCACGTCGTTGCCGCGACACGCCTCGAGGACGTTCCAAGTCCCACGCACGTTCGTCTCGAACGCCCGCACGGGAGAGGCCGCGACGGTGCCGACGATGGCCTCCGCGGCGAGATGGAACACCGCCGTGACCGCGTGCTCGCGGATCAGGCGGTCGAGCAGCTCGGCCTCGGCGAGGTCGCCGGTGACGTCGACGACGTCGTCGGCGATCCCGAGGAGGCCCAGCGTGGTGTGCGGACGCTCCGAGTGCTCGTGATCGAGCGAGACCACGGTCTCGCCTCGCTCCACGAGCGCCCGCGCGAGCCAGGCGCCGCCGAAGCCGCGGGCCCCCGTGACGAGCATGGCGCTCACAACACCCGGTGTTCGCGCTCGGCGAACACACCATCTCCTCTGTCGAGCCTCGCGCTCACGGTACGGACGGCTCGTGGTCGGAACGCCATACGCGCCAGGGGGCCTCGCCGGCGCGCCATAGGTCGTTGAGGACGATCGCGTCCTTGTAGGTGTCCATGCAGTCCCAGAAGCCGTGGTGCCGAAACGCGGCGAGCTCGCCGTCCGCCGCCAGACGCCGGAGCGGCTCGCGCTCGAGGACGCTCGTCGGCTCCACGTAGTCGAGGAACGCGCGCTCGAAGCAAAAGAAGCCTCCGTTGACCCAATGGTCCAGGCGGGGTTTCTCCTCGAAGTGCAGCACGCGGTCGTCCTCGCTGAGCTCAGCGATTCCGAACTGCGAGCGCGGCCTCACCACGGTGACCGTGCCGATCCGCTCCCGCTCGGCGTGGAAGGAGAGCAGCGCCGCCATGTCGATGTCGGCGACGCCATCCGCGTAGGTGAGGCAGAACCGGTCCGACTCGAGGTGGCCCGCCGCGCGGGCCACGCGGCCGCCCGTCGGCGTGTCGAGGCCGGTGTCGACGCACTCGACCTCGATCCGCTCCGGCCATCGGGTCGCATCGACGAACTCGGAGATCATCTCGCCCAGGTAGCCGGTGAGAAGGACGAACCGGCGCAGATCCTGGGCGGCGTAGATCTGGATCACGTGCCAGAGAATCGGCTTGCCGCCGATCTCGACCAGGGCCTTGGGGATGGCGTGCGTTCGCTCCTGCAGGCGGGTTCCGCGCCCGCCGCAGAGGATCGCCACGGGCGTCGACGCTTGGTCCACTCAGCCGCCGGCGACCGCCGGCAGGATCTGCACCTCGTCACCGTCGTCGAGCTCGGTGTCGAGCCCGTCCTTGAACCGGATGTCCTCTCCCGACACGTAGACGTTCACGAACCGGCGCAGGCCCCCATCCTCGGTAATCCGCTCGCGCAGGCCGTCGTGCTCGTCGAACACGGCGTCGAGCGCCTCACCGACGGTCGCGCCATCGACCTCGAGCTCAGACTCGCCGCCGGTCGCGGCACGAAGCTGAGCCGGGATCTTCACGGTGACGCTCACGGGCCGGGAATCTAGCGCGCGGCGTCGGGGTTGAGTCAGCCGGCCGGACCCCAGTCGGGCGCGTACGCCTTGCCGGTGCTCGTCACGTTCGATGCGGTCGACGCCCCCGGCGTCATGACGTAGATATCGCTGGGGCCGCGGAAGCCGCCCGCGGCGAAGGCGAGCATCGTTCCGTCGGGCGAGATCTTCGGGTGAGCGTAGAACCCGAGGTCGGGCATGAGGTTGTCGGTCAGCGAGACCGGATTCCGGCCGTGAAGGTCGGTGGTCGCGAGCGACCCTTCGTGGCTGAGCGCCAGGCGCTGTCCATCGGGCGTGAACGACGGATCCTCCGCGTCGAGGATCTCTCCGCGATCGGCGCCGCTCGGGCTCACGAGGGCGACATCGAGCTCCTCCGAGAACCCGACGTCGTAGGCGATGAGATCGCCGCTGGGCGACCACGTGAAGTTCGCCGGTAGGCCCGCGACGCGCGCGATGACGTGAATGTGAGTGCCGTCGCTCCTCATCACGCAGAGGTGCTTGCGCCCGCTCTTCGTGTACCTGAAGAAGGCGATGCGTCGGCCGTCCGGCGACGGCGCTGGAAACTGGTCGAGATGTCCCTCGGTGAGGTCCTGCTTGTCGGTGCCGTCGGACCGCATGACGCTGATCCGCATCTGGCGCCGCCCGTGGGCGTGCTCGTACGCGATCCTCTTGCCGTCGGCGAAGTACTGCGGGTACCCGTTCTGCTTGCCCTGGGTCAGGATCTGCGGGTCGGTGCCGTCAGAGTTGACCGTCGCAATCTGGCCGACGTTGGGATTCCGCCCCGAGGCGACGTAGACGATGCGCCCGTTGCCACCGGGAAACGTCGCCTGCGCCGGAGCCGCGGTCAAGCCGAGCCCGGCGAGAGCCAGAGTTGCGACGAGCGAAGGGGTCCGAGTTCTCATGGGCCTTTTTCGACCCTCCCTGCCGGCGAAGGTAGCCGACGGGGCCCGTGGCGTCAAGGGCTCCGTCTAGCCGACCCCGGCGGACGCGAGGCTGCCCGCCTCGACGCCGGCCTCGAACGCCTCGATCGTCGGCTCGATCTCGCTGATCCGGAAGCCCTCGCGGGCTGCGTCGAGCGTCTTGAGGCCCTCACCCGTGATGTAGACCACGGTGCGCTCGTCGGGGTCGATGTCGCCCCGCTCTGCCAGCTTCGCGAGCACCGCCACCGTGACGCCGCCCGCCGTCTCGGTGAAGATGCCGGTGGTCTCGGCCAGCAGCCTGATGCCGGCGCGAATCTCCTCATCGGAGACCGAGTCGATGCCACCGCCCGTCTGGCGCGCCAGGTCGAGCGCGTAGGGACCGTCGGCGGGATCGCCGATCGCGAGGCTCTTGGCGATCGTCTCCGGGCGCTGGGGCCGGCATGCGTCCCAGCCTTCGGTGAACGCCTGCGCGACGGGCGAGCAACCGTCTGCCTGGGCGCCGTTGAAGGTCGGCACCTCCCCCTCCACGAGGCCGAGGTCGAGCCAGTCGCGGATGGCGCGGCCGAGACGCGTGAAGAGCGAACCGGACGCGATCGGGCAGACGATGCGGTCAGGGAGCTTCCAGCCGAGCTGCTCGATCGTCTCGAAAGCGAGCGTCTTCGACCCCTCCGCGTAGTACGGGCGGAGGTTGACGTTCACGAACGCCCAAGGCCTGGCCTCGCACAGCTCGGTACAGAGGCGATTGACCTCGTCGTAGTTGCCGCGGATCCCGACGAGCCGCGTGCCGTAGATCCCGGTCGCGAGGAGCTTCTGCTCCTCGAGGTCCGCCGGGACGAAGACGAACGAACGCAGACCGCAGGCGGCGGCGTGCGCGGCCACCGCGTTGGCGAGGTTCCCCGTCGAAGCGCAGGCGACGGTGTCGAAGCCGAGCTCGCGCGCCTTGGTGATGGCGACCGTCACGACACGGTCCTTGAACGAGTGCGTGGGATTCGCCGCGTCGTTCTTGATCCACACCTCCCCGAGGCCCAGGCGCTTGGCCAGTCGGTCGGCGCGAACGAGCGGAGTCATGCCCGGCTCCAGCGAATGGCGCCAGCTCGGCGGGCGCTCGGCGAACGGCAGGAAGTCGGCGTAGCGCCAGATACCGTGCGAGCCGGCCTGGATGCGACGGCGGGCCTCCTCGGGATCGAGCCCGGCGTGGTCGTATGCGACCTCGAGCGGCCCGAAGCACGACTCGCACACGTAGCGTGCCTCGAGCTCGTAGCTCGTCCCGCATTCCTTGCAGCGCAGCCCTTCCAGCGCCATCTCGTCGAACCCTCGCTTTCGTCCCGTTCTTGGCTTCGAACCTCGAAAAAAAACCTCTGCCTGAGTGTGAGCAGAGGTCCGAGCGGGACTTCACTCACATCTCCCAGGCCTATTACCTGCTGGAATTGGCACCTTCCCTCGACGCGAACGTCTCGGGGGGTTGCCGGGGCTTCAACGGGCCAGTCCCTCCGCCCCTCTTGATGTGGTGGTTATGTGTCAGGGACGATACCAACTGACGGGTACCCTTGTGCCATGTCCTGCGACGAGATAACGAGCGAGGCGGCCGCCGATGCCGAGCCTTCCGAAGCCCAGGCTGCGCCGGGGCGCCCGCGGCGATCTCGTCGCCCCGCCGGCTGAGCCGGCCGAGCGCCAGCCCAACGTCCAGACGGTCGGCACGGACAAGCTCCGCTGGGTCAACATCGAGCGCCCGTCGCCGCTCGAGACCGCCTGGCTCGAGGAGCACTTCGACTTCCACGCCCTCGACTTCGAGGACGTGCTGTCGCGCAACCAGCGGCCGAAGATCGACGAGTACCCCGACTACCTGTTCATCGTCCTGCACTTCCCGGTCTTCGACCGCGCCGTCGGCCGCCTGAACGCCGGTGAGCTCGACATCTTCGTCGGCCGGGACTTCGTGGTGAGCCTCCCGAACCAGCCGCTGCAGCCCATCGCCTACCTGTTCGAGCGCTGCCGGGCGAAGGAGGAGCTCCGGGAGCAGCTCTTCTCGCGTGGGTCCGGCTATCTGCTGTACCGAATCGTCGACGACGCCTTCGACTACTGCTTCCCGATGCTCCGCAAGATCGGGAACAAGCTCGACGCGCTCGAGGACGAGATCTTCGAGGGTCGCGGCCAGGACGTGGTCCGAGACCTGTCGAACGTGAAGCAGGAGATCATCAACTTCCGCAAGGTGATCCGGCCCCAGAGGACGGTGCTGCGCGACCTCGAGAACGCGAAGCAGGCCTTCCTCGCCCCCGAGGGCGGCGAGCTCGAGATCTACTTCGACGACATCGCCGACTCGCACGAGCGCATCTGGGACATGCTCGAGAACTACAAGGAGGTCATCGAGGGCCTCGAGGACACCAACGAGTCGGTCATCTCACATCGCCTCAACGACGTGCTCCGCGTCCTCACCGTGATCAGCGTCATCTTCCTTCCCCTGACGCTGATCGCGAGCATCTTCGGAATGAACGTCCGGGTTCCCGATCAGGGGGAGATCGCCGGCTTCTGGATCATCCTGGGCGTCATGGTCGCGGTTCTCGTCGGCATGATCGGCTACTTCCGCCACCGCGGCTGGCTCTAGGACCGGTTTCCGGCGATGAAGTCGCGCACGGTCTACCTGACGTTCGAGACCGCCGACCGGCGTCAGCTCATCCGCATCACCGAGGAGATCCAGGCGGCGGTCGACGACGCCGGCGTCGCCGAGGGCATGGCGCTCGTCTCGGCGATGCACATCACGGCCGGCGTGTGGGTCAACGACGACGAGCCGGGCCTCCACGAGGACGTCCTCGAGTGGCTCGACAAGCTCGCCCCGCCGAGCTGGAAGGAGCCGGCGAACGACGCGGCACGCGAGCTGTCGCCCGATCCGGGCGACTACCGCCATCACCGCGGTGGCGAGGACAACGGCGACGCGCACCTCAAGAACCTCCTGGTCCACCACCAGGCGATCCTCCCCATCACCGCCGGTCGCCTCGACCTCGGACCCTGGCAGCAGGTCTTCTACACCGAGTTCGACGGCCGGCGACCGAAGCGCCTGATCATCAAGGTCCTCGGCGAGTAGCGCCGAGGACTAGTACGGGGTCTGCTTCTTCGGCCCCTCGAACTCGACCTCCGGGCGAGGTTGAACCGGGCTGCCGTCGCTGAGCCAGGCCTTCATCCCGCCCTCGAGCCAGGCGACCTCGACTCCCTCGCCGGCAATCTCGCGGGCCGCCTCGCTGCTCCGTTCGCCGTCCTCGCAGACGAGGAGCACGACCTCGACGTCCTCGGAGCCGCGCTCCACGTGGTCCAGGTCCTCGGCGCTCGGATCCTCGATCCGCGTTGCGGACGGGATGTGCGCATCCGCGAAGTCGTCATCGCCGCGCAGGTCGACCACCGCCGCCCGGCCTTTCTCGGCGCCCGCGACGAGTCGCCGAGCCTCGTCGAGGGCGTACCCGGTTGGCTCGCGGTTCTCGCTCATCGAGGGGTTCGCTACCCGATCCTCGGACGATTGAACTGAAAGACTGCGGCCGTGTGGAGCGGATCTGGGCACCCTGGCGGCTCGAGTACGTGAAGGACGCGTCGAAGGACTCTGCAGATGAGTGCATCTTCTGCGCCAAGCCGACGGAAGGGAACGACGAGGCCGCGCTGATCGCCCATCGGGGCGACCGCTGCTTCGTGATCCTGAACAAGTACCCGTACACGAACGGCCATCTGATGGTGGCCCCGTTCGAGCACCTGGCGACGATCCAGGACCTCCCACCCGAGACCGTTGCCGAGATGATGGCTCTCGCGCAGCGCGCGATCTCGGTCCTGGAGTCCAAGTACGAGCCGCACGGCTACAACGTCGGCTTCAACCAGGGCCGCGTCGCCGGCGCCGGCGTCGAGCATCACATCCACATGCACGTCGTCCCGCGCTGGGGCGGTGACACCAACTTCATGCCGGTGCTCGCCGACACGCGCGTGATGCCGCAGACGATCGAGCAGACCTACGACGCCCTGCGGGGCGCGTTCGAGTGACCACCGCTCTCCCGGCCGGGATCTTCAAGGCTTACGACGTCCGCGGCCTCTATGGCTCCGAGATGGACGGGGAGGCCGCCTACCTCGTGGGCCGCGGCTTCGCGAGGGTCCTCGCGGAGCTGCGCGGCAAGGCGGCGGCGGACCTGCGGGTCGGCCTCGGGCGCGACATGCGCCTGCAGGCGCCCGAGATGGCGCGACGCCTCAGCGACGGCCTCGTGGACGAGGGCTGCGCCGTGATCGATGCGGGGATGGTCGGCACCGAGATGCTCTACTTCCTCGTCGGCTCGCGCGAGCTCGACGGCGGGGCGATGGTCACCGCCTCTCACAACCCGAAGGCCTACACCGGCGTGAAGCTCGTCCGGGAGGGCGCCCTCGCCCTCTCCGGCGAAACGGGGATCACGCAGATCCGCAGCGAGATCGAGGCCGGCATGCCCGAGCCGCCCGGAGGCGGCTCGATCGAAGAGGTCGACATCTACGAGGACTTCCAGCGCCACGCCCTCGCGCTCATCGACGCCGATGCCGTGAAGCCCCTGCGGCTGGTCGTCGACGGCGGGAACGGCATGGCCGGCCCGATGGTCGGCCCTCTGCTCGCGCGGCTCGGACTCGACCCGGTCACCACCTACTGGGTGCCCGACGGCGAGTTCCCCGATCACGAGCCGAACCCCCTGCTGCCCGAAAACCGCGAATTCATCATCGAGCGGGTCCGCTCGGAGGCGGCCGACCTGGGCATCGCCTGGGACGGCGACGCTGACCGGTGCTTCTTCATCGACGACGCCGGCGAGTTCGTCGACGGCGACTTCCTCACGGCCCTACTGGCCGAACGGGTTCTCGCGAAGCGGGCCGGGGCGACGATCCTCTATGACGTTCGCGCCAGCCGCGCGGTTCCCGACGTCGTCGCGAAGCACGGAGGCACGGCGGTGATGGGCCGGGTCGGCCACGCGTTCATGAAACGGGCGATGCGCGAGCACGACGCGGCCTTCGCCGGCGAGGTCTCGGGCCACTACTACTTCCGCGATTTCTGGTGCGCCGACTCGGGGACGATCCCCGCGCTGCTGGTTCTCGAGCTCCTGTCCGTCGAGGGCCGTTCGCTCTCAGACCTCGTGGGCGAGTTCCGCTCCCGCTACTTCATCTCGGGCGAGATCAACTCCGAGGTGGTCGACCAGGACGCGAAGATGAACGAGATCGCCGAGCGCTACGCGGATGCCGAGGTGAGTTGGCTCGACGGCGTGTCGGTCGACTACGCGGACTGGCATTTCAACGTACGCCCGTCGAACACCGAGCCGCTTCTGCGCCTGAACCTGGAATCGCTCGTCGCGCGCGAGGACATGGAGCGAAAGCGCGACGAGGTCCTCGAGCTGATTCGCTCGTGAGCCCGGAGGAGGCGCTCGAGCGGGCGCGTGAGGCGGGCATCCATCAACTTCGGATCCCGACCCCGTTCGCCGTCGGGCGCGTCAACTGCTATCTGATCGAGGACGAGCCCCTGACCCTCGTCGACACGGGGCCGAACTCCGGTAAGGCGCTCGACGAGCTCGAGCACCAGCTCGCGGATCTCGGGCGCTCGATCGAGGACCTCGAGCTGGTGGTCCTCACCCACCAGCACATCGACCACCTCGGCTTGGTGGAGATCATCGCCGCGCGTTCGGGCGCGGACGTCGCGGCCATCGAGGCCGCGGTCCCGTTCATCGAGAACTTTGGCGAGGACGCGGAGGGCGACGACCGGTTCGCGGCCGGCCTGATGCTCAGACACGGGATCCCGGAGGACGTCGTCATCGCGCTGCGAAGCGTGTCGCGAAGCTTCCGTGCGTGGGGGGCGCGCGCCGACGTCACCCGACCGCTTCGCGACGGCGAGGAGCTGCGGCTTCGCGATCGCGCGCTCGAGGTCCAGCACCGCCCGGGCCACTCCCCCACCGACACCCTCCTCTGGGACTCCGAGCGGCGGATCCTTCTCGCCGCCGACCATCTGATCGCCCACATCTCCTCGAACGCCCTGATCACGCGCCCGCCGGACGGCTCCGACGAGCGGCCGAAGGCGCTCATCGCATACATCGAGTCCATGCGGCGAACGCGCGAGCTGCCCGCGGAGGTCGTCCTCTCGGGCCACGGCGAGGCCATCACCGACCACCGGGCGCTGATCGACGAGCGACTGGCAAAGCACGTTCAGCGGGCCGAGAAGATTCGCGGTCTGATCGCCGAGCGGCCGCTGAGCGCGTACGAGATCGCGCAGGAGCTGTGGGGCAACGTCGCCGTGACCCAGGCCTTCCTCACGCTCTCCGAGGTCATCGGGCACCTCGACCTGCTCATCGCGGACGGCCGGGCCGAGGAGATCGACGAGGGCGCCGTGGTTCGATTCGCCGCCAGCGGGGAGAATGGAAGTCAGGATGTCGATGGCGACGATTGAGGCACCACCGCCCCCCGCGCCGGCGGCGAAGGAGGGCGAGGCCCCCGCGCGTCCGCGCAAGAAGCGGATGCTCGTCATCGTCAATCCCTACGCGACGACGGTGTCCGATCGCCTCAAGAACCTCGTCGTCTACGCCCTTCAGGGCCGCTACGACGTCGAGGCGGTGATGACCGAGGCACGAAGCCACGCGACGGAGATCGGGCGCGAGGCATGCGGCGGCTCCTACGACGTGGTCGTCGCCTTCGGCGGCGACGGGACCCTGAACGAGGTGGCGAACGGGGTCGCCGGCACCGACATCCCCGTCACGGTCCTTCCGGGCGGCTCGACCAACGTGGTCTGCCGGACCCTCGGGATCCCGAACGACGTCGTCGACGCGACCGAGCACCTGCTCGCGCTGGCCGACGACTTCCACCCGCGGAAGGTCGACCTCGGGGTCGCCAACGGCCGCCGCTTCGTCTTCGCCTGCGGCTCGGGCCTCGACGCGACGGCGGCGCAGCGCGTCGACTCCCGCCCGAAGCTCAAGGCCCGCGCCGGCCGCTGGTTCTACACCTACGCCGCGGTCGCGGGGTTCTACCGCCACTACCTCCGCGACCCCGTGGTAATGAGGCTCGAAGCCGAGGAAGGAAGCGCGGAGGGTGTCACGGCAATCGCGCAGAACTCCGACCCCTATACATACTTCGGGCGCCAGCCGCTCCGAGTCTGCGAGGGAGTGAGCCTCGACAGCGGGACGCTGTCGATCGCAATGCTCCAGCGCGCGACCCAGCGCGACATGCCGACGGTTGCGGCGCGGGTCCTGAGCGGGCGCCTGAGCACATCGCGCCACCGGCAGATCGACCATTTCGAGGGGGTCACCGAGGCTCGCATCACGGCGCTTGAGAGGGGGGCCGACGGCGAGCGTCGCCGGTTCCCGGTCGAGGTCGACGGCGATTACATCGGCGAGCACACCGAGGTCGAGCTCGGTATCGAGCCGGGCGCGCTCACGGTTGTCTCGTAGTCCGGACTGCGCCTTCTGCGCCATCGTCGCCGGCGAGACGGAGGCGCACGTCGTCTTCGAGGACGAGCTCACGCTCGCCTTCCTCGACAACCGCCCGCTCTTCCACGGCCACACGCTCCTCGTGCCCCGCGATCACCACGAGGCGATCTGGGACCTCCCGGATGATCTCGTCGGGCCGCTGTTCGCGAACGCTCGCCTGCTCGCCTCGGCGGTGCGCGAGGCGATGGGCGCCCAGGGGGCGTTCGTCGCCAACAACAACGTCGTCAGCCAGTCGGTGCCGCACCTCCACGTCCACGTGGTCCCGCGGAACCGCAAGGACGGCCTGCGTGGCTTCTTCTGGCCGCGGCGGAAGTACGAGGCCGAGGACGAGGCCCAGGCCGCTGCGACGGCGGTGAGGGAGGCGGTCGCCCGTCGTCGACTGGCGCCTTGAACACCCATACGGTGTTGAATCCTCCACTCGATCGGCGCTACCAGTCGCGCCAGCTCGTCGCGACCGCGGATTACTCGGTGGGTGTTACGCGGTAGGCGTCGAAGACCGAGTCGAGGTGCCGCAGGCGGGCGATGCAGTTCCGCAGCTGCTCGGTGTCACCGACCTCGACGACGAACCGGTTCCTGACCATCGGGTGCTTCGTGGTGCAGCGAGCCTCGAGGATGTTCACCCCGGCCTCCGAGAAGGTGCGCGAGAGGTCCTCCAAGAGGCGCGTGCGGTCGTAGGCGTCGACCTGGAGCTCGACGCGGTAGCTCGTGATGTTGGCTCCGTCCCACGAGACGTCCGTGAACCGCTCCGGCGCCTTCTTCAGCGCCTCCACGTTGCGACAGTCCTCGCGGTGGATCGTGATCCCCCGGCCCAGCGACACGTAGCCGACGATCTCGTCACCGGGCACGGGGCGGCAGCACTTCGCCAGTCGCACCACGACGTCGTCGACTCCCTTGACGCTGATGCCGTACGTCGAGGCGTCCTGGGTTCGCCTCTGCCGTTCGTCCCGACCCTCGAGAACGCCCTCGAGGCGCGACTCGGTCTCGTCGCCCGCAACGGCCTCGCCCTGCTTGAGGCGCTGCATGACCTTGTTGACGGCGGTCTTGCCGGAGATCTTGCCCTGGCCCAGGGCGATGTAGAAGTCGTCTGCCTTGCGGAAACCCATCTCGCGGGTCACGTCTGCGAGCAGCGGCGAACCGGCGATGCGCTGCGGCGGCAGGCCGCGCTTCTTGAGCTCCCGCTGAAGCTCCTCACGCCCTCGCCGCTCGGCGCCCTCGCGGCGCTCGCGGGTGAGGAAGGCGCGGATCTTGTTCCGCGCTCGGGTCGTGCGGACCACCGACAGCCAGTCGCGCGACGGGCCGCGCTCCTGCTTCGCGGTGAGGATCTCGACGATGTCGCCCGAGCGGAGCTGGTAGTGGAGCGGAACGATCTTGCCGTTGACCTTCGCGCCGACGCAGCGGTGCCCGACGTCGGTATGCACCGCGTAGGCGAAGTCGAGGGGCGTCGACCCGGCCGAGAGGTTCTTCACCTCGCCGCGCGGCGTGAAGACGAACACCTCGTCCTCGAAGAGGTCGACCTTGAGCTGCTCCAGGAACTCGGTCGGGTCCTGGTCGGAGTCGGCCTCGACCAACTGGCGCAGCCAGGTCATCCCCTCGCGCCCGGGCTCACTCTTGAGCTGGGAGCGGCCACCCTCCTTGTAGATGACGTGCGCCGCGATGCCGTACTCAGCGAGCTCGTGCATCTCGGCTGTGCGGACCTGGATCTCGAGCGGGCGCCCCTCGGGCCCGATGACCGTTGTGTGCAGCGCCTGATAGAGATTGAGCTTCGGCGTCGCGATGAAGTCCTTGAAGCGGCCCGGCAGCGGCTTCCACAGCGAGTGGATCACCCCGATCGCCCCGTAGCAGTCCTTGACGGAGCCCACGATCACGCGCATCGCGGTCAGGTCGTAGATCTCGTTGAACTCGCGACCCTTCTTGGTCATCTTCGAGTAGATCGAGTAGAAGTGCTTGGCCCGGCCCGAGATGTCCGCCTCGATGCCGACCTTTGCGAGCTCGCTGACGAGGAAGTCGCCGGCCTCGGAGACGTAGCGCTCGCGCTCCGCTCGCTGCTGGGCCACGAGCTTCTTGATCTCGTCGTACTTGCGCGGGTGCAGCCGCTGGAACGAAAGGTCCTCGAGCTCCCATTTGATCGCGTGGATCCCGAGCCTGTGAGCGAGCGGAGCGTAGATCTCGAGGGTCTCGCGAGCCTTCTCGATCTGCTTCTGCTTCGGGAGGGCCGAGAGCGTGCGCATGTTGTGGAGGCGGTCGGCGAGCTTGATGAGGATGACCCGGACGTCCGTGGCCATCGCCACCATCATCTTGCGGTAGTTCTCGGCCTGCTTCTCGTCGCGGCTCTGGAACGTGATCCCGGTGAGCTTGGTGACACCGTCGACGAGCGTCGCGATCGGCTCGCCGAACTTCTCGGAGACCTCGTCGAGGCTCGCGCTCGTGTCCTCGACCGTGTCGTGCAAGAGCGCAGCGCCGAGGGTCTCCGTGTCGAGCCGAAGGCCGGCGCAGATCTTCGCCACCTCGACCGGGTGCGTGATGAAGTCCTCGCCGGAGCGGCGCTGTTGATCGGCGTGCCGGTCGCAGGCGAACGAGAACGCTCTCTCCACCGTCTCGCGATCGACGCCGCCGCCCCCGTTGGCGCTGTGCTCGGCTATGACCGCCAGCAGGTCGCCCAAGAGCGCGCGCTCGTCAGCGCCGAGCTCCAAGGTGATCTCGCTCACGGGCGCAGCGCCCGAGGTCCCGTGGTGAGCGCCGACCCGGGTGTGCCCGTTCCGATCCTCACCGGCGGCGGGCGTCACGGCCCGCCTCGGCTTCAGCTCGCTTGTCGTCGGCTCAGGAATCGGATCCCCTCCTGCGAGCGGGAGCGGTACGCCGCAAAAGACGGCGAGCGCTCGAGCCCGCTCACATCCGAGGATACGACGCGGAGCCCCGGTTTGTGCGGCTTCGCATGCGTGACTGCGCCGATCTCGCGCAGGACGCGGAGGCATCGTCCGGCCGCCTCGGGTGCGCGCTCGTGCGGGCCGGGCCCAGCGAGTGCCGCCCGAGCCACGCCGGGATCGATGCGGTCGCCATCGGCAGCGTCCCGCAGCGCGCGATAGACGGCGCCGAGAACCGCCCGGGTCGGCCACTCGGCCTCGAACGCCCGGCAGGAGAGGTCGATGTGGGCGTCGCTCCACAGGAGGTGCAGGAAGCCGCCCCCGCCCGCGATGAGGCGCTCGAAGGGGGTCGCAGGCGGCGGGTCGATGGCGACGAGATGGGCGAAGCGCGAGGCGAGGCCTGGGTCTCGCGCGAGCGCCGACCAGTCGCAGAGGGCGAGGCCGCCATCGGCGAGCACGGCATCGGCATCGCG
This sequence comes from uncultured Actinomycetes bacterium, assembly GCA_963771655.1. Taxonomy (GTDB): domain Bacteria; phylum Actinomycetota; class Thermoleophilia; order Solirubrobacterales; family 70-9; genus JAWVFM01. The sequence continues at coordinate 153,941 of CAVYUG010000001.1, forward strand.
GGCCGTGGCGGCGTCGGCAAGGCGCGAGGACACCATGGCAAGGTGGCCGCCGCCGAAGCGGTGAGGGGCCGCGGCGCGCTCGACGAGATCGCGGCGCCTCGTGGCGTCGCACGCCACCACGAGCACGGGGTCGCCGGCGGAGGCGAGCGCCGCCACCCCAGCCACGCCGGCGTTCCCGCGGCGGTCCACGACTTCGCGACGCACGGCGGCCTGCCCCGCCGCCTCGACGCTCGACCAGTCGCCCGGGGCGGCCTCCGCCTCGAGCTCCGCACGGGCCCACCACTCCTCCTCGGTGGGGCGCTCGAGCTCGAGCGCGACCCCGGCCTCGAGCCCTTCGAGGGGCTCGTAGATCCGGCCAAGGAGCACACGGGGTTCGACCGCCCCGTTCCAGTGGTTCACCTCGAGCCCGACCGACACGTCCAGGCCGCCTTCGGCGCTCGCGGCCGCGGTCAGCTCACCGTTCGCATCGAACGCCACGCCGAGCGCCCGCCGCGAGCCGCTGGCGAGCGTGAAGCGAGCGTGGCGCTCGCCGCTCCCCATCGGGCGAATGTCTGCCAGGCGCGCACCCGGCACCAGGAGCCGCACCCCGGGGTTGCCCTTGCCGAACGGGCCGAGGCGGCCGAGCTGGCGCGCGACGTCAAGCCCGAGGCTCTCGCATCCCACCACCGCGTCGATGGCCTCGATCGGCGCGGGCGAGACCTCGCCCATCGCCTCCCTGGCGTGCTCGCAGAACGCCCGCCGGAACTCGTCGACGCGCGAGGCATGGATCTCGAGTCCGGCCGCGGCACGGTGGCCTCCGTAGCGAACGAGGTGTGCGTCGCATGCCCGCAATGCCTCGAGCAGGTCGAAGCCCGGGACGCTGCGTCCCGAGCCGCGGCCCGAGCCGTCCGGACCGAGCCCGATCAGGACCGCGGGAACCAGATGGCGTTCGGCCATCCTCGACGCGGCGATTCCCACGACCCCCGGATGCCAGCCATCGCCCGCAAGCACCAGCGCCGGCGCTTCTGCGAGCTCGGGCTCGAGCTCTCGGCGCGCGCGCTCCGCGGCCTCGACGACCTCGCGCTCGGTGTCGCGGCGCTCCCGGTTGGCGCAATCGAGATCCGCCGCGATGGCCTCGGCACGATCCTCGTCCGCGGTCAGCATCAGCTCGACTGCAGCGTCCGCCCGGTAGAGCCTGCCCGCCGCGTTGATCCGCGGGCCGAGCCGGAACGCCAGGTCCCCCTCGTCGAGACTCCCGGGCTCGACCTTGGCGGCTGCGCAAAGAGCTCGCAGGCCCGGGCGAAGCGCTCGCCGGGCGACCTCGAGCCCTCGCCGCACGAGGGCCCGGTTCTCGCCGCGCAGGGGAACGAGGTCCGCCACCGTGGCGAGGGCGACGATGTCGAGGTCGGTTGCGGCTCCCTCCTCGCCCTGAAGCGCACCCGCCAGCTTGTAGGCGACCCCCGTCGCGCACAGGTCGGGACACGGGTAGGCCGAGACGCGCGGGTGAAGGATGGGGCAGCGAGGCAACTCCTCGGGCGGCTCGTGGTGATCGGTGACGATCACGTCCAGCCCGGCCGCATGCGCGGCTGCGACCTCCGCGGCGCACCCGATCCCGCAATCGACGGTGATCAAGAGGCCGGTGCCCCGTGAGATGAGGCGCTCCACCGATGCCGTGGTCAGGCCGTAGGAGTCCTCGAGCCTCGACGGGATGTACCAATCGACGTCGGCGCCCAGCTCCCGCAGCGCCCTGACGCTGATCGCCGTCGCCATCGTCCCGTCGACGTCATAGTCGCCATGCACGGTGATCCGGCGCCCTTCGGCGACCGCGGCGCGGATCCGCTCCACGGCCTCGGGCATCCCCTGAAGGTCGAAGGGGTCGTGGGTGTCACTTGCCTCGAGAAACGCCGCCGCCTCGGCCGGCGTCCGGTATCCGCGCCGCACCAGCGCCACGGCCACCGGCTCGGCGATACCGAGCTCGTGCTCGAGCGCCCGGGCCTCGGAGTAGTCATACGGGGCGAGCGTGAACGTCGGCGCGGGCGCGGCCATGCCACCAGCTAAGGAGGCGGACCGGACGGAATCGCCCCCGGGTGGCGTTAGCCTGCCGCAATGGACTTGAAAGAGACGCAGAAGCCATTGAAGGACCGCTACCGCTCCGAGCCCGGCGCCGCGCTGATCACCCTGACCGCTCGCGGCTCCGAGGGCGACGAGCCGGTCGCCTGCTCAGTCGACCTCGGCCGCGCGATCCAGGAGGCCGAGGCGCATGTGGGCGTCGGCGGACCCGGCACCGCGGCCTGCTCCGGAGACCTGCTCCTCGGGGCGCTTGCCGCGTGCGCCCAGGTGACTTGCCAGATGGTGGCCGCCGCGATGGGGATCGAAACACGGGCCATCGAGGTGGTGGTCGAGGGTGACCTGGACCTACGCGGCACGCTCGGGGTGTCGCGCGAGGCCAAGGTGGGCTTCGATGCGATCAGGCTCCGATTCGAGATCGACGCGCCGAACGCGAGCGCGGAGCAGCTCGAAGCGCTGATGGTGAAGACGGAGCGCTATTGCACGGTGCTCCAGACGCTTCGCGACGCGCCTCGGATCGAGGCCGAGCTGGCCGCGGGCTAGACCTGAGTCCGCTCGATGCCGGCCATGGCGTCGGCACGGGCGCCGATCGCGTAGATCACCGCGAGGCCGATCAGCGCGCCCGGGACCGCCACGAGCACGGTCACGATGTCGGTGTCGCCGATCGATTTGCCGGACGCGATCTGCGCCGCGGCCCCGGTCAGCATCGCGCCCACCACGGCTCCCAGGAGGGCGCCGACGATCCCGCCCCAGAAGCGGTCGGGGACGAACACGGTGAAGTGCCAGAGCGCGATACCGACGACGAACCAGACGAGCGCGGCCACTACCTGCGCCTCCCGTGCTTGCGACGGCTCCGCTGCTGACGCCGCCGCTTCTCGCGCTCGGCGCGCGAGGGACGCGCCGCTTCGGCCGCCGGCGTCGCGGCCTCGACCGGGGGCTCGCCCGCGCCGTCGGCCTCGCCGTTCGGGCTCTCGTCCACGGCGGCCTCGACGACGGGCGGCGGCTCCTTCGTCGCCGTCGCGGTGGTGGCGGCCTTTGCGGGCGCCCCGGCGCGCGCCGGTGCGGGCGCTTCGCCGGCGCCGTCGGAGTCGTCGACTCGGGCGACGACGTTCTCCTCCGGGAAGGTCGGCACGCGTCCCATGGCCTCCATGATCCGCGCCCGTCGCGAGCGATAGGCGGGCTCGCGCTCCTTCCAGTGCGTGAGCACGGGCGAGGCGATGAAGATCGACGAGTAACCGCCGGAGAGGACGCCGACGATCATCGCGAAGGCGAAGTCCTTGAGCGTGGCGCCGCCGAAGATGTAGAGAACGGTGACGAGGAATACCGTCGAGAGGCCGGTGATCAGCGACCTGGTGAGGACCTCGGCCATCGAGCGGTTCACAACCTGCGAAAACGCTGCCCGCGGCATCCGCGGGACGTTCTCGCGCACGCGGTCGAAGACGATGATCGTGTCGTACATCGAATAGCCAAGGATGGTGAGGAACGCCGCCACGGTGCCGCTCGACACCTCGAACCCGGTGATCGAGTACACGCCGGCGGTTATCAGGATGTCGTGCGCCAGCGCGATGAGCACCGGGACCGCGTACTTCACCTCGAACCGGATCGCGATGTAGACCGAGATGACGAGGAGCGAGAAGATGATCGCGACCACGGCGCTGCGCGCCACCTCGGCGCCGAACGTCGGCCCGACCACCTGCCCGTTGTAGCCGTTGCTGCCTCCGGCGATGCCGAACTTGTCCTCCAGGGCGTTCTTGATCCCCTTGTTCACCTCGCTCGAGTTGAACTTGCCCTCCACCTGGAAGGAGTTCGGCCCCAGCTGCGTGTTCGAGATCGATTGGATCTTCGCCGCGCTGGTGCCCGGCACTCCGGCGTCGGAAAGCGCCGAGCGCACCTCGTCGACGCTCGCCGTCTTCTGAAGGCTCACCTGAACCCGCGCGCCGGAGGTGAAGTCGATGCCGAAGTTGAGCTGCTTGGTCGCGAGCGAGATCGCGCCGATCGCCAGGATCGTTCCCGAGATCGAGAAGAACCACTTACTCGCCCCGGTGAAGTCGAAGTTCCACTCGAAGTGGCGCTTGCGCGCGCCGAGCGCCGCCGGGGAGTGAAGCGCGCGCGAACGGGCGAAGGTGCCGAGGAACGCCTGCGTGAACAGCACCGCCGTGAAGAGCGAGACGATCGTGCCCACGCCGAGGGTGAATGCGAAGCCCTTCACGCCGGCCGTGGCCAGCACGAACAGGATGAACGCCGTGAAGAGCGTGATGACGTTGGCGTCGATGATGGTCGCGATGCCGCGCCGGTATCCCTGTGAGATCGCCGAGAGCACGGATCGTCCCGCGCGCACCTCCTCCTTGATTCGCTCGAAGATGACGATGTTCGCGTCGGCTGCGACGCCGATCGTCAGCACGAGGCCCGCGATGCCCGGCAGCGTCAGGGTGATCGGGATGAGCTTGATGAGGGCGTAGAAGAAGAGCGCGTAGATCGCGAGCCCGACCACGGCCACCAGGCCGAGGAGCCGGTAGTAGGCGATCAGGAAGAGGACGATGCAAAGGAGGCCCACGCCGCCCGCGATGAGCCCCTGGTGCAGGGCCTGCGCTCCGAGGCTGGCCGAGACCGTGCTCTGGCTGATGAGCTGAAGATCGACCGGGAGGGCGCCGATCTGGAGGACCTGCGCCAGCTTCTGCGCCGTGTCGATCGTGAAGTTGCCCGAGATCTGTGCGCCCTGACGACCGTCGATCCCACCCGGGTTCTCGACGAAGTTGATGATCGGGAGGCTGAACATCTGGTTGTCGAGGACGATCCCGAAGTGCTGGGAGTACTGGTCGGCCTGGGAGGAGCTGATCCCCGGCGGCGCCGTCGCCTGGCCGCGCAGGGCGATCGCGGCAGTGACCTTCTGGAACTCCGACTGGGCGGAGTCGGAGCTGAAGTCGTAGGTCACGTTCGGCTGGTTGGTGACCGGGTCGAAATTCTGCTGTGGGCTCGAGATGTCGGTTCCCGAAAGGGCTGCCGCGTCGCGCATAACGAACTGCGGGCCGGTCGCGAGGTCCTTGACCGTGGAATCGACGCTGGGCTTCGACGGGTTGGCGACCACGGTCGTCCCGCGGGGCACGGCGATGACGACCGAGCCGGGCGGCTGCTTCTCGTTCTTCAGCTGAAGGAACAGGTCGCTGCGCGCCTGGGCAGGGCCCGAGATGAGGCGGTGCGAGCGCTTGTCGAACAGGTAGTAGGTCGGCCCGGTCGTCGTGCACTGGTTCCGCGGGCACGATGGCTTCTGCATCGAGGCGAACCTCACGGCGGTGTAGAGGTTGGGGAACGCATAGACGTTCGGGTTCGGGTCGGCCGTCTTCGTCGCGTTCTTCGGCGCCGACTTCTGCTGCGGGTTCGGGATGACGTTCGCCTCGAAGTCGTAGAGGTGGAGCTGAGACGTCTTGCCGATCTGCTGGATCGCCTGGCCGCTGTTCTGGACGTTCGGGAGACCGACGACGAGCTGCGTGCTCCCGAGGCGCGAGATCTCGGGTTCCGAGACTCCGAACGAGTCGATCTTGCGGCGGATCACCTCGATCGCCCGGTCCATCGCGTCGGGCGTCACCTCCGGCGTCTGGGGCGTCGGGCGCGCCTGGTAGACGAGCTCGGTGCCCCCGGACAGATCGAGTCCGAGCTTGATCTGCTGGCTCGCGACGACGAGGCCGGAGGCGAGGCACAACGCCGCCACCAGAGCGAGGACGAAGATGTTTCGCCGCCTGCCGCCCACTAGCGGCGTCCCTTCGGTTCGGACCGCACGGGAGGAGCGCCTACTTCGGCGTCAGGACGAGCAGGAGCCCGCCGTCGTCGTCGTAGGCGGGGAAGAGGTCAGCGACAGCCTCGGCCGGGAGGTCCCCCTCGGCGTTTACGGACACCTGCTTACCCAGCGAGCGCACCCCCCATTCGAGCGTGGTCTCGATCGGGTCGGTGACGCCATCGCCGTCGGTGTCGGCGGTCTCGCCCCCGTCGCCCTTGTCGACCCACTCCAGCCCGAGGACGTCCTTCACAGGGCGGCCGATCACGTCCTCGTCGCGCAGCCCCGTGAGCTCGAACCCGTTCTTGCCGACATCGAGGACGCGGCCCTCGTGATCGCAGGTGAAGAAGGCGGCGCCGGGGGCCGGGTAGTAGTCGTCGAGCAGCTCGAACAGGAACCCGAAGCCGCATTTGGAGCACCCCTTCGGACGGGCCGAGAGTCCGGCGGTCCGCTCGCCCGACAGCTCCCGGTTCCCGCAATTCGGGCAGATGAAGAAGGGCACGCCGAAAGCCTAGCGAGCGTCCGGCCTCGGGTCGGCGGCTCAGAAGAGGAGTGAAATGCGGCCGCCTTCGGCGACCTCACACGCTGCTTTGGGGGCAAAGCCCCTCAGAACAACGCACCTGCCCCGCTTGGCAGCTCGAGCCCGAGGTGCGCGAAACCGCGCTCGGTGAGCACCCGGCCGCGCGGCGTGCGCTTGATGAGCCCCTGCTGGAGCAGGTAAGGCTCGTAGACGTCCTCGATCGTATCCGTCTCCTCGTCGACCGCGGCCGCGAGCGTCGAGAGGCCCACGGGGCCGCCCGAGAACTTGCGCCCGATGGTGTCGAGAATCGTGCGGTCGTGGCGATCGAGGCCCGCCTCGTCGACCTCGAGCATCCCGAGGCCCTCACGGGCAACGTCCGCCGTGATCACGCCTGCGCCGCGGACCTCGGCGAAGTCGCGCACCCGTCGAAGCAGCCGGTTTGCCACCCTCGGCGTGCCTCGCGAGCGCTCGGCGATCGCGCGCTCGCCGGCCGGCTCCACCTCGACCCCGAGGATCCCCGCGGAGCGGCGCACGATCTGCGCCAGGTGCTCGGCGCCGTAGTGCTCGAGGCGGTGGCAGACGCCGAAGCGGTCGCGGAGCGGCGTCGTCAAGAGGCCGGTCCGCGTCGTCGCGCCGACGAGCGTGAAGGGCGGCAGGTCGAGCGTCACGGTCCGCGCCCCCGCTCCCTGACCCAGGACGACGGGCAGCCGCCGGTCCTCCATCGCCGGATACAGCGTCTCCTCGATCGCGCGGTTCAGGCGGTGGATCTCGTCGATGAAGAAGACTGACCCGGGCTCGAGCCCGGTCAGGAACGCCGCGATGTCGGCCTTGCGCTCGAGTGCCGGCCCCGCCGTCTGCACGACCTCGGCCTCGAGCTCGCCCGCGATGATGTGCGCGAGGGAGGTCTTGCCGAGTCCGGGTGGGCCCGCCAGGAGCACGTGGTCGAGCGGCTCGCCCCGCCGCCGCGCCGCTTCGATGAAGACCTCCAGCTGGCCGGTCACCTGCTCTTGGTTCACGAAGTCCGTGAGGCGCTGGGGACGAAGCGTGCGGTCGAGGTCCTCCTCGCCCCGGTCGAGGCTCGGGTCGGCGAGGCGGTCGGGCTCGAGCGCGCCGTCAATCGCCGGGTCGCGCTTGATCACGAGCGAGCCCCCTGTCCGGCCCGCCGCAGCGCCGCCGAGATCAGCTCCTCGGGCGTGCCGCCATCGGCGTCGGTGAGCAGCCGCTCAGCCTCGGCCAGCTCGTAGCCCAGGTTCACGAGGCCCTCGCGGGCGAGGATTCGCTCGTCCTCCTCGCCGGCCGGGCCGGATGCGGCGACCTCCGTGGAGAGCTCGCCCGCGACCTTCTCGCGAAGCTCGACGATGAGACGCTCGGCGGTGCGCTTCCCGACGCCCGGGGCGGCCTGGAATCGCTTCGCGTCGCCGGCGGCGATGGCTCGCTGGAGGTCGCGCGGGGCACCCCCGGAGAGGATGGCGATCGCGACCTTCGGCCCAATGCCCGCAACGGAGGTCAGGCTCAGGAAGAGGTCGCGCTCCTCCTGGCTCGCGAATCCGTACAGCGCGAGCGAGTCATCGCGGGCGACGAGGTGGGCGTGGAGGCTCGCCGCCTTCCCGACCGCGGGGACGGAGCGAAGCGTCTCGCCGGAGACCGTGAGCCGGTACCCCACGCCGGCACACTCGACCACGACGTGGTCGGGACGCCGTTCGAGCACCTCGCCCCTGACCGAGGCGATCAAGTCGCGGCCCCCGCGAGCGCGGCCGCGACGGCGCGTTCGGCTCCCGAGTGGCTCGCGTGGCAGACCGCGATCGCAAGCGCGTCGGCGGCATGGTCGGAGGCGGGGGCGCGCGGCAACCCGAGGAGCGCGCCCACCATCCGCTGTACCTGGCGCTTCGCCGCCGAGCCTGAGCCGCAGACGGACATCTTCACGGCCTGCGGGCTGTAGTCGAAGCACGGGATCCGGTGCTGGGCGGCCGCCAGCATCGCGACCCCGCGGGATTGGCCGACGGCGATCGCCGAGCGCACGTTCTTGCCGAAGTAGACCTCCTCGAGGGCCACCGCGACCGGCTCGTGCCAGCGGATCAGCTCCTCGAGGGCGGAGTGGATCCGAGCCAGCCGATCGGCCGCGGGCTCGTCGGCCGACGACTCCACGACGCCGCCGTCGATGGCGGCCATGCGGCTGCCCGCAACGCGGACGACGCCGAAGCCGGTGTTGGCGACGCCCGGGTCGATCCCCATGACGACGATCATGGGTAGTGATTCTGGACCGGCCCCCGGATGCCTCTTTCCGGGCGCTTGAGCTAGCCCGCGACCTGCTCCAGGATCTCGTCCGCAACGTCGAAGTTCGCGTGCACGGCTTCCACGTCGTCGAGCTCGTCGAGACCCTCGACGAGCGTCAGAAGGCGGCGCGCCTCCCCCTCCCCCACCTCAACCGTTGACTTCGGCTCCATCGCGATCTCCGCCGAGTCGACCTCGACGCCGCCAGAGGTGAGGGCCTCGCGCACCGCGGCGAGGCTCGCCGGGTCGCTCGTGACCTTGAGCAGGTCGCCGTCGGCCACGACGTCGTCGGCCCCGGCGTCCACGGCGACGAGGAGGTCGTCCTCCGAGTAGCGGTCCCCGTCGACTGTCACCACCCCTCGCTTCTCGAAGACCCAGGCCACCGATCCGGGCTCGCCGAGGCTGCCGCCGTGCTTGTCGAAGAGGTGACGGACGTCGGCCCCCGTTCGGTTGCGGTTGTCGGTGAGTGCCTCGACCAGTATCGCCGCGCCGCCGGGGCCGTAGCCCTCGTAGATCACGCGCTCGATCTGCTCGCCGTCGGCGCCCGCGCCCGTTCCGCGATCGATCGCGCGCTGGATGTTCTCCTTCGGCATCGAGTAGCCGCGCGCCTTCTCGATCGCCGCCGCCAGCGTGTAGTTGGCGTCCGGGTCGCCCCCGCCCTCGCGCGCGGCGACCGTGATCGCGCGCGCGAGCTTGGTGAAGAGCTGACCGCGGCGTGCGTCGGTGGTGGCCTTCTTGTGCTTGATCGAGGCCCACTTCGAATGGCCGGACATGGGCTTGATGTTACGTCCGCTCGATCGACCGCAACTTTCAGCGACCGACGCTGTTAAAGCGACCGGGACCCAGGCACTAGTCGCCGGCAGTGTGCGGCGGTCATGCCTAGGAGCTACGGGATGCCGAGGGGCCGGAGCCGGGCGGCGGGACGCCCGGTTACCGGCCTGCCCGAGTTCAGACCACGAACTTCCCGTCTTCCTGGAGCAGCTCGCCGTCCACCTCGATGCGGCCGCCGCGGCGCAGGTCGCAGACCATGTCGTAGTGGATCGCGCTCTCGTTCTTCCCGCCCGTCTCCGGATAGCTCGCGCCGATCGCCATGTGGACGGTGCCGCCGATCTTCTCGTCCAGCAGAACGTCGCGGGTGCCCCGGTCGATCCCGTAGTTGGTCCCGATGCCGAGCTCGCCGAGACGGCGAGCGCCGTCGTCTGAGTCGAGCGACTCGATCAGGAAGCCCTCCCCGCGCTCCGCGCTGGCGTCGACGATCCGCCCGGCCTCGAAGCGGAGACGGACGCCGGCGACCTCGCGCCCGGCGATCATGGAGGGAAGGTGGAACGAGACGACGCCATCGACGGCGTCCTCGATCGGGCCCGTGAAGAACTCGCCGTCGGGCATGTTGCGATCGCCCACGCAGGGGATGAACTTGCGCCCCTCGACGCCGAGCTTGATGTCGGTGCCCTCGGCGACGACGTGGACCTCGCTGCGGCCGTCGATCCACTCGGCCAGGCGCTCGCACTCCGCGGACGCGCGCCGCCACGCCGTGAGCGGATCGGGGTCGTCGGCGAGGCACGCGTGGAAGTAGAAGTCCTCGAACTCGCGCAGGCTCATCTCGGCGTCGGAGGCATAGGCATTGGTAGGGAGCAGCGTGTACACCCAGCGGTGGCCACCATCGGCCGAGCGGCGCATCGTCGCCTCGAGCAGCTCCCGCGTCGCCGTGCGCCGCCTCGCCTGGCGGTCCGGCGCAACGCTCGAGAGCTCGCGCGTGTTCGTGTCGGCGCCGATCGCGATGCGGCAGTCGGCCTCGTTCGCGGCCCAGCGGGACACCGGCGAGATCCAATCGAGCTGGGCGTCCGAGGCACCCTTCAGGTAGGTCGCCGCCTGTCCCTGGAACGACATGGCCACGACCGGGTGGCCGCCGGCCGCCAGCACCTCCTCGTACGCCGCGGCGATGAGCGGCTCACCGGCCGCAGGGCCCTCGATCAGGCAGGTCTCGCCCTCGTTGACCTCGAGCGAGTAGCCGACGAGGATCTTCGCCAGGTTGGCGACCCTTGGATCCCTCATGCGGACCTTTCGACGCCGGCCTGCTCGTCCGAGCGTGCCAACGCCATCAGGAGGGCGTGCAGGCGCGCGTCGTCAGCCAGCTCGGGATGGAAGGCCACGAGGAGGATCCGGCCCTCGCGGACGGCGACGGGATGGCCAGCGACCTCCGCGAGCACCTCCACGCCCGGACCGACCTCCTCGATCCAGGGGGCCCGGATGAAGACCGCTCGCATGGGCTCAGGCCCGAGCCCGGCCACCGAGAGGTCGGCCTCGAAGCTCGCGAGCTGGCGGCCGAACGCGTTTCGCTTGGCCACGACGTCCACCAGCCCAAGGTGCTCTCGGTCGCAGACGATCATTCCCGCGCAGGTACCCAGGATCGGTCTGCCGCTGGCGGCGTGCGCCCGGATCGGCTCCCCGAGGGCGTCGCGCTCAATCGCCTTCATGATCGTGGTCGACTCGCCGCCGGGAATCACGAGCGCGGCCAGGCCCTCGAGCGCGTTCGCGTTGCGAACCTCGACCGCCTCCGCGCCGATGGCCTCCAGCATCCTCGCGTGGGCGGCGAAGTCGCCCTGGCTGGCCAGCACGCCGAGGCGGAGCGCGTCGGAGCCGCCCGGTCGGGGGGCCAGCGGCGCGCGCTCCATCACCTAGATGATCGAGCGGCGGTCGGTCATCTAGGCGCCGCGGCCCTGAAGGAGCTCGCCCGCCGCTGCCAGCTCCGCGATGTCGTCGCCGCGCATCGGCTCCCCGAGCTCGATCGACGCCGCCGCAACGCGCTCGGGGTCGCCCGAGTGCGTGGTCGCCTCCACGATTGCCCGGGCGCGGCGCTCTGGGTCCTCGGACTTGAAGATGCCCGAGCCGACGAAGTTTCCCTCAGCGCCGAGCTGCATCACGAGGGCGGCGTCCGCCGGCGTCGCGATACCCCCCGCGCAGAACATCGGCACCGGCAGCCAGCCGGTCTCAGCGACCTCGCCGACGACCTCCATCGGAGCCCCGAGCTCCTTTGCCTCGGCGGCGAGCTGCTCGGGCCCGAGAGTCCCCAGCCGGCGGATGCCGCCGACGATCTCGCGCAGATGGCGAACCGCCTCGACGATGTTCCCGGTCCCCGCCTCACCCTTCGAGCGGATCATCGCCGCGCCCTCCGCCACCCGGCGCAGGGCCTCACCGAGGTTGGTCGCCCCGCATACGAACGGCACCTCGAAGGCGTGCTTGTCGATGTGATGGCGCTCGTCGGCCGGGGTAAGGACCTCGGACTCGTCCACGTAGTCGACCTCGAGCGACTGAAGAATTTGCGCCTCTGCGAAGTGGCCGATTCGGGCCTTGGCCATGACCGGGATCGTCACCGACTCCTGGATCGCCTTGATCACGCGGGGGCTGGCCATGCGCGCCACGCCTCCCTCGGCGCGAATGTCCGCGGGCACGCGCTCGAGAGCCATCACCGCGACGGCGCCGGACTCCTCGGCGATCCGCGCCTGCTCGGGCGAGGTGACGTCCATGATCACGCCACCCTTCAACATCTCGGCGAGGCCGCGCTTCACCCGGAATGTCGCCCGTTCAGCCATCGCGCTCAATATACGCGGGGACGGATCGTCAGGAGGTTCGTTGATCGATTTACCCCCACGTGAGGGGGCAAAGCCATCAGCGAAAGCGTCGGGCCTGGGCGAGACGCAGGCGCATCGCGGCGAATATGCCCGCCCCTGCACCGACCCCCCCGACAGCCCCACCGGCAGGCAGCCCGCGGAGGTTCGTCCCCGGCGTCGCCGAGAGGCGGGCGAGGCCCACCGCGCCGTGCGGAGCGAGCATGAGGAGGGACGTGACGACGCCCGGTCTCCATCCACGGGCGCGGGCGGAGGTGACGATATGGAACACGGCGTTGCCGAGGTTCGACGCCAGGAACGCCGCTGCAATCTCGGTGCGCTCGCGCCCGTACACGAGGGTCGCCGTGCCGAGCCCCCAGCCGAAGCCGACGTTTACCCAGAAGCCCACCCGCCGCGTCAGCGGGAACTCTTCCGCGCTGCTGCCCAAAACCTCGCGGTTGATCCACGGCAGGAACCCGCCGGGCCAGACCCACTCCTCGGTCTGATGCCAGAAGAGGATCGGTAGCCCCAGCGCGAACACCCACATCTCCTCCTCGGCCAGCCGCTTCCGGTTGGCCGCTGCGACGAGGCTCGACGCCGGCGCCATCATCGCGGCGATCCACGGCCACCGGCCGTGGGTCTGGGGTCGGGCCGCGGCCACTTGGGCGCCGCGCTACTTCAGCTTGAAGGCGCGGATCCGGTCCTTGTAGGCGCCCTTGTCGCGAGCGTACACGCCGTGGGCGAGCGACTGGACGAGGGCCAGGAGCGCCGTATTGGACCGGGTGAAGGACGGGCTGTTCGAGGAGTAGTAGAGGGTGAGCTCGGAGTGCTCGCCCACCTCGGACAAGGTCGCGTCGGTGATCGCCAGCGTGCGGGCACGGCGATGCCGCGCGAGCTTCATAGCCCGGATCACGATCGGGTGGGCCTTACCAGCCGAGAAGCAGATGACGAGGCTGTCCTCGTCGACGCGCGAGAGGCGCGTGATGGAGTCTTGGCGTGGGCTCGCGACGACTTCGGCGCGGATGTCGAGTAGCGCGAGTAGATGGCGCAGGTAGCTGGCGAAGAACGCGAGCTGGTCCATGCCGACGATCATCACCCGCTGCGCCCCGGCGAGGGCCGAGACGCACGCCTCGACGCGCTCGCGGGTCAGGGCCTTCACCGTCTCCTCGACGTTGGCGTGATCGGCCGCGAGCGAGGCCTCGAACTCCGAGTGGTCGAAATCGAACAGCTGCCCTCCGCCCGCCCCGTTCTCCTCGGGGGCGCGATTGCGGTACTCCTCGATCGCGGCCTGCTGAAGCTCTGGGTATCCCTCGAAGCCGAGCGCCTGCGAGAAGCGGACGACGGTCGATGAGGATGTGCTCGCGCGGCGGGCGAGCTCCTCAGCCGTCTGGAACGCGGCCTCGTCGAGATGATCGACGATGTAGCGCGCGACCTCCTTCTGCGAACGGGAGAAATCCTCGAAGCGGTCCGTGATGTAGCTCGAGAGCGTCTTCCCGTTCGGCCGAGAGGTTCGACCGTGGCCGCCACGCGTTCGTGTGGCCGCCGGACGAGACGTGGTGGCGGTCTTGCTCACGGCCGCATGTTTCGCCCCGCCGCGCGATTTCCCTTCCGGCGGGGTGACCTGCAACCGCCGCGGCAGCCGCGGCAGCGTTCCGCGGGATCTGCTTGGATCGTCCCGTGGACGCCGAGCTCGCCCTGCGCCTCACCAACAGGAACATGATCGCCTTCGACCTTGCGCTCGGCACGGGCGCGCTTCTCGCACCCGAGGCGACGCTCGGCCTTCTCGGTCACAGCAGCCCGACACCGGACGCCGAGGCGCTCTTCCGGAGGTGCGGGCCGATCTGGCTCACATTCGCCGCCGGCCACGCGGTCGCCGAGGCGAGAGGCCGGCCCGAGGACTGGTGGGCACTCGCCTGGCTCCGCGCCACCGAGCTTGCGACCGACATCGTCTGGTCGCGCTCGCCCGCGTTCCAGCGGCCGGGCGCGCGGGCCGGGCTCTGGCTGGCCGGCGCGGCCAACGCAGCGATGGCGATCGGGTTCGCGTGGATGGCCCGCCGCAGCGCGTCCACCGCGCCGAACGTCCCGGAACCCCGCCCATAGCCCCCGCTCCGGGACGTTCGGCGGTGTGGGGTCGCGCTTAGACTGCCGCGGATGGACGAGAAGGCTCTCGCCTTCGCCGGCGTCCGTGGGCAGATCAACGCGCTCCGCTCCGGCGAGGTGTCCTCCCGCGAGCTCGTCGAGACCTGCCTGCGCCGGATCGAGCGCATCGATCCCGAGCTCAACGCCTTCCGCATCACCTATTTCGAGCGGGCCCTCGAGGAGGCGAAGGCAGCGCAGCGGCGGGCGCGCTCCAAGTCGGCGGCGCCGCTGACCGGCGTCCCGATCGCGATCAAGGACAACGTCGACGTCGCGGGCGACGTGACGACGCACGGGACGTCGGCGCACGGCGGCCCGGTGACCGCGGACGCCGAGCTGGTGCGTCGAGTCCGCGAGGCCGGCGCCATCGTCGTCGGCCGGACCAACGTTCCGCCGCTCTGTGCCATGTGCGTCACCGAGTCGGCCACGTTCGGCATTACGCGGAACCCGTGGGACACCGGGCGCTCGCCCGGGGGGTCAAGCGGCGGATCCGCAGCCGCGGTCGCCGCGGGGCTCGTGCCCGCCGCGCTTGGAACCGACGGCGGAGGCTCGATCAGGATCCCGGCGGCGTTCTGCGGCCTGTTCGGCTTGAAGCCGCAGCGCGGTCGCGTGTCCCTCGCGCCGAACCCGGACCATTGGCACGGCCTCACCGCCGCGGGCTGGCTCACGCGGAGCGTCGGGGACAGCGCGCTGATGCTCGATCTGACCGCCGGCCCCACCCCGATCGATCGGGACCGTCCCCCACCCCCGGCCCGGCCATACGCGGATGCGGCTTCGACGACGCCCCCGAGGCTTCGGATCGGCTGGTCGGTGAAGGTGCCGCCCAACGTGCTCGGCGTCCGCATGGACGACGAGGTGAGGAATGCCGTCGTCGAGACCGCGGACCTTCTCCGCTCGCTCGGGCACGACGTTGCCGAGCACGACCCTCCCTACGACCCGCTGTCGTCGGCGGCGAACTCGGCGAGGATCATGCGCGGCGTCGCCGACGAGGCGCGGACGCTGCCGAGATATGAGCGACTCGATCGGCGCTTCCGTACCTGGACCCGCCTCGCGGCGGCGTTCACAGACTCGAGCCTCGCCTGGGCTCGCCGGCGCGAGGCAGAGACCAACGCACGCCTGCGGTCGACGTTCGAGAGCTACGACGTGCTGGTCACGCCGGTGGCGAGTGAGCCCGCGATCGAAACGGGACGCTGGGAGGGCCTCGGGGCGGTCAGGCTCATCAACGGGATGCTGCCGCTGATTCCCTGGCCCGGGCTGTGGAACCACACGGGCCAGCCGGCGGCGTCGGTTCCGGCGGGGTTCACGACCTCCGGGCTCCCGCGCGCCGCGATGCTCGTGGGCCGCGCGAACGATGAGGACACGCTGTTCGCGCTGGCATCGCAGCTCGAGGCGGAACGCGGCTGGACGGCCGAGCACCCGCCGATTTCCTGACGAGCTAGCCGCAGGCGCGCGGGTCCAACGGGCCGCGGATGCGGAAGATCTCGAGCGGACCGTCGCGAACGATCGTCCTCGAACCCGCGCCGGGCCGGGTCCACCCGCCCTCGGGCGCGGGCAGCGGTGCCTCGGTTTCGGCCGCGTTGAAGTCGGGGGCCGTGACGACGAAATCCACCGGGTGCGCGTCGATCGCGAGTCGCCAGGCCCCGCAGCTTCGAATCGGCTCGAGCGATCCATCCGGGCCGCTGCGCGCGAGGTAGCCCACCCGGTTGGAGAGGTCCTCGCCGTAGAGGGGGTACTGGTCGAACGCAACCGCCGTGCCGCCGAGCTCGACGCGGGCGTCGCGGGTGTGGCGCGCCCACTCGAACGCCGCGGCAAGGCCCGTTCCGGCCGGGGCGTCATGAAAACGGTCCGCCAGGTAGTCGTCCGCGGCGGGCGCGTACACCGCGGCGGCTCCGATCGCCACCGCGACGGCGGCCGCCATGCCCACGAATGGCGGCAGATGGCTGCGAGCGAGCGCGATGAGCCCCAGCCATGCGAGCGTGAGGGCGAGTGCCACCAGGACGGCGGCGAACAGGTTCGGGTCGTCGAGGCGCGCACCGAGGTCGAGGTTGGTGGCGCCGATCGCCACCAGGCCCAAAGCGAGAGCGACGCCCGGCTCGTACCCGCGGCGGAGCCGCAGTCCGGGGAGGATCGCCAGGCCGAGGGCGAGGAACGGTGCGAGCCATCGCAGGTTCGTGGCGAAGACCGCGGGGTGGCCCTCGGAGCCGCCGGCGCTGAGCGGCGTGAAGACGTAGGCGATCGAGCCGGCGAGCGCGGCAAGCGCGATGACCCGCACGACCGGTTTCGCGGGCCGCACGACCCCGGCGACCATCCCGGCGAGTGCCAGCGCGAGCAGAAGCGGCCAGAGGTCGCCGAACTCGACGTGCAGGCCCGGCAGGAAATGGCTGCTCCAGACCCCTCCGTCGCCGATGTAATGCGCCACCGCGTAGTCGGGCCGCAGTCCGAAGGCCTGGTCCGGCGAGGGCAGGTCGATCGGCCCGATGGATCGAAGCCATGGCACGGGATTCCCGGTGGCGACGAGGTTCCGCACGTACCAGAGGCCACCCGTCGCGAAGGCACCCGCAAGCCAGACCCCCGCGGTCGCGGCCCTGGATCCCCTCGCCGAGACGGTCACCACCCCGAGCGTGAGGACGGCCGCTGGAATGAGGAAGTCGAGCTTGGTCCCGGCGGCGAGTCCCATCGCCATGGCCGCGACGAGCACGGCTCCGAGCTCGCCTGGCCCCGGGCGCGTGCCGCCACCGCGCCGCAGCCCGTTGACGAGGATCGCCGCAGCCGCGAGCAGCGCCGCGGTCGCCGCCACGTCGTTGGTGGCGCTGCCGGCCTGTGACCCGGCGAACACGTGCGCCTCGAGCACCACCGCAACGCCGAGGAACGACAGCGGCGCAGCCCCGAACGGCCGTCCGATGCACCACCCCGCGAGCAGCGCAAGCGCCATCCAGCCCAGGTTGAGGAGCGGCGACAGCACATCGCGGTGCAGGATCGCCATGCCGATCGCGTGCACGAGCTCGGAGCTCGCCGGATAGAAGCGCGCGAGCGTCAGCGGGTCGATCGGCTGGATCGCCGTGATCGACCCCGAGCGCGCGAACGTCGCGGCGATCGGCAGGTGGTACCAGTTTGAGTCGAAGACCATCGGCCGGCCGTCGAGGACTCCGAGGGTGCCGACCATCCAGATCGCGCCGAGCAGGAACGCGATCCCCGCGGCGGCCCCGAGCGCGGGCCATCCCGCGGGCGAGGAAACCTCCTCCCCCGCCCGGCCGCGCCCGCGCGAGGAGGCCACGGCAGAGAGTGCCAGCAGGCCGGCGCCGATCTCGAGCGCGAGGCCGCTCAGAAGCCCGGCCAGCCCGAGGATCTCCGCGAGCGCGAGCGCGAGGGAGATCCCGAGCACGGCCTCGGCGAGCCGCGCCGGTGCTCCGGTCCACTCCGGCAGAAGGAGAAGCCTCGCCCGCCACGATGCGAAGCCGACGAGCGCGACGAACAGCAGCGCCCACACGGCCGACGGTGGGGCTCCGACAAGGCTCATCTCGCTCCCCCGCGCAACTCAGTCGGCAAGCTTCACGGGGACGGCCGTGAGGACGACTCCCGGCTTGCCGAGCAGCGCCGCGCCGAGCACGTACTCGAGCTGGTTGTGGAGGGGCCCCTGCCACGGGTGTGCCGGTACCACCGCCGGGACGACGACGGTCAACGGATCGCTGTCGTCGCCGGCCATCTCCTCGATCAGGTCGACCAGGGGGCTCACGACCTCGCGGTAGGGCGATTCGAGAACGCGCAGCGCCATCCCGCCGCCGATCCATTCCTTCCATCTGCGCGCGAAGTCCTCGCCGGCGTCGCCCTCCTCCTCGGCCGCGACGTGAACCGGGATCACCTCGCCGGCGATGGAGCGCGCGTAGACCAGCGCCGCCGCGCTCGCCCGGTTGAGATGAGCGATTGGAACGACCGCCCGGCGGGGAGACCGAAGCGGCGGCGGCAGGTCGGGGACGCGGTCGAGGGCGAGCTGGCTCCGCGTGCGCTCGTAGTGGCGGTGGACGGCGTAGAAGCCCGCCACGAGGAGCGGCACGAGCAGGGTCACGATCCAGGCGCCGGAAGTGAACTTCGTGGCGACGACGATCACCGTCACCAGGCCCGTGACGACCGCGCCGGTGCCGTTGATCGCGGCCTTGCGACGCCAGTTGGGGCCCTGCTCGCGGTGCCAGTGGCGCACCATCCCCGACTGCGAAAGCGTGAAGCAGAGAAACACGCCAACCGCGAAGAGCGGGATCAGCGCGTGGGTGCTGCCGTTGAACGCGATGACCAGGGCGATCGCGAGCAGGCCGATCGCGAGGATGCCGTTCGAGTAGGCGAGCCGGAAGCCGCGGTGGGAGAGCCGGTGCGGCGTCCAGTCGTCCTGGGCCATGACGGCCGCGAGGCGCGGGAAGCCGTTGAACGAGGTGTTGGCCGCGAGCATGAGGATGATCGCCGAGGAGACCTGCACGATGTAGAAGAGCGGCGAGTGGCCGACGAACGTGAGGCCAACCTGCGCGATCACGTTCTGCGTGTCCGACGGGACCGCTCCGATCGCGTGGCCGAGACCCGCCACGCCGAGGAAGAGAACCGCGAGGATCGCAGCGAGGGTGATCAGCGTGCGCGCGGCGTTCCGGGACGTGGGGTCGCGGAACGCGGGGACCCCGTTCGCTATCGCCTCAACGCCGGTCATCGCCGTGCAGCCGCCCGCGAACGCGCGCAGCACGAGGAAGATGGTTACGTCCTCGCTCGCCTTCGGCAGGTTCTGGGCCGCGTCCGGCGCGCCGTCGACGAGAATGTGGACGCCGCCGACGACGAGCAGCAGGGCCAACGATCCGATGAACAGGTAGGTGGGGAACACGAACGCGGCGCCCGCCTCTCGCACGCCCCGCAGGTTGATCGTCATCAGCAGAACGATCATCACGACGTCGACGATCACGACGTGGGGCTGGAGGCCCGGCGCGAACGCGACGACCGCCGCGGTGCCCGCCGTTACGGAGACGGCGACCGTAGTCAGGTAGTCGACCATCAGCGCTCCCGCCGCCACAAGCCCCGCGGGAGTGCCGAGGTTCTCGCGGGCGACCGTGTACGACCCGCCCCCGTTCGGGTAGGCGTAGATCGTCTGCCGATAGGAGAAGGCCACAATGCCGAGCAGGGCCGCGATCGCGATCGCGATCGGCATGTCGAGCGCCACGCCGGCGCTGCCGGCGAGGACCAGCACGTAGAGGATCTCGTCCGGACCGTAGGCCACGGACGAGAGGGCGTCGAGCCCGAAGGCGCCCATCGCGCGTGGCCTCGTGAGGCGCTCCGAGGCTGCGGCCGAGGTGGGCAGCGGCGGGCCGAGGAGCGCCCTGCGGATCGCGTGGGCCACGGCGCGAGCGTATACGCGGCGAGCGGCAGTTCAGGTTCGCGGCGTCAGCGAATGATCGGCGCGGTGCCCCACGCGGGGTGGATCGTTCCCGCTACCGCCGGCTCGGTCGACACGCCGCCGTTCCCGTGGCAGAACCGCGGGACGTACCACCAGGTGGTGGAGGTTCAGGGCCGCCCCTGAGGCGGCTCGCGACCGGCGATACCGGGCGCGCTCAGGGATAGGGGAACGTGCGCTTCGCGGAGGCGGCTGACTTGCAGACGTACGTGTCGCCTCCGCGGTTCACCACCTTCGCCTCGACCACCGCGTTCACCTGGTGCCCGCTCCCGGGGGATTGACCTTTAGCGGCCCAGTCGCCGTTCGCCACCGTCTTGGTTCGGGCGAGCTGTCGCGAGCCGCTCGGCTTGCGCTCGTACACGAAGACGTCCCGGTTGCCCTTGCAGAATCCCTTCTTCGTCTTCACGTGACCCGTATAGCGCCCCACGCCGGGTTTCGGCGAGTGCGCGCGGTCGACGAAGTTGAGCGTCGGGATGTTGTAGGTCTTGCGGGCAAGTGCGGCGGCGCCGAACACGAGGCCGACGAGACACACCATCGCGAGCAGACCTCCGGCGCGGCGAAAAGACGAACGGCGGCAGATCATGTAGCCCTCCCTGGACAGATCATGCGACTCCTCCCTGGTCGTTTTCCCGGCCACACTGGTCGGTTTCCGGCTCGATTCTAGACTCCGACCGAGCTCGGCGCAAGATGGACGGGACGTGAGTCCGCGAGTGGCGGCCAACGCCAAGGCAACCCTCGTCAGCAAGTTTCAGTCGAGCAAGAGGAGCTGCGGCCTCATCTGAAGTAGGCGACCGGCCGGCGAGCCTCGATCGCGAGGACGCGCGCCGCGAGGCGAGGGTCGAATGCGCTGAACGCAGAGCGGCGCCGCGTCGCCAGCGCCTCGACCGCCCGGGCGACGCTCTCGTCGCCCGCGGCCGCGCGAAACGTCATCCGCTCCATCGCCCGCAGCTCGCGGCCGGTGGACAGGTCGGCGATCGCCCAGTGGTGCGGGCCCAGCCGGCGCCGGAAGGTGCGACGGTAGCGGTCGAGGCCGCGGTCGAGCGCCCGGTCATCGCCGTCCAATAGCGGCTCGCTCGTTCGATCGACGAGCCACTCCGCGCTCTGAAACGCCCACCCGCACCCGACGCCGAAGACCGGGTCGCTCGCCAGCGCGGCGTCGCCGACGAACGCCAGGCCGGGACGTGCCGCCGGGCGCATCACGTTCGGCGTCTCGAGCTTTCCGATCAGCTTCGAGACGCGCTCGCCACCGGCGATGTCGGGGCCGTCGGGGAGGCCGGCGATCCATTCGGCGTAGGAGGACTCGGGGTCGGCGCGGAACTTCGGCATCCGGGAGCGGTGCGGGACGGCGGCGAGGACCGTGAGGTCATCCTCGTTCGGGAACGCCGCGGCGCCCTCGGGGTCGAGGAACCAGACTCGCGCCCGGTTCGTGGCTGGCCCAAGGCCCCGCCAGTAGGCGAAGTAGAAGAAACGGTTGTGCGGGCGAACGCGCCCCGGCACCCGCGCCAGGCGCGCGACCGCCGAGCCCCGGCCGTCAGCGGCGACGACGAGGCGGCCGCGGATCCGCTGTGCCTCCCCGTCGGCGGTCTCGACGAGCACGCCGCCGGCGCGATCTCCCTCGCCGAGCAGGCCGGTGACCGTGCGGCCGGTCATCAGCTCGACGCCGGGGGTCGTCGCGGCGAGCCCGCGCAGCACCGGGTCAAGCGTTCGCCGTGTGACGCCGTACCCGTGGGGGAGGTCGTCGGGGAACTCGATCCACCCGCCCGACGGCGTCCAGGCGGCGGGGTAGCTCCGGATGGCACCCCGCTTCTCGATCAGCGGTGTCAGCCCGAGGCGATCCATCGTGGGGACTGCGCTCGAGAGGATCTGGTGCGTGCAGACGACCTTGTAGGCGTCGAGATCGGGACGTCGCTCGATCAGCGCGACCCGCGCTCCCTGCAGCGCGAACAGGCGCGCCGCCGTGCACCCCCCGATGCTCGCGCCGACGACCACGACGTCGAATGCGGCGACGGGGGGCATGACCGCGACCGTACCCTGCGTGCGATAGCGCTACGCGGCAGCCGCGGCGCCGTGGCGGATCAGGGTTTCACCAGTCTCGGTGATCGTGTCCTCGATCGGGCGAGGCGACCAGCCGAGGGAGCTCCTGGCCTTCTCCGACGAGAGCTCGCTGCGCTTGCCGAGGCCCCCGACGACGGATCGAATTCCGGGATCGAACAGCGCCATCGCGCGCACGAGCAGGTTCGGGATCGTGCGGGTGGGCACCTTCGAGGCCTGGTCTCCGAGGCGCTCGCGCAGGACCGCGCCGATGTCGGCCATCCAAAGGAACTTGGTGGCGGCGATGAAGCGCTCACCGCCCGCCGCGGGCGACGTCATCGCCCTGATCTCGAGATCGGCGACGTCGCGGACGTCGACGAGGCTGAAGCCCAGTTGCGGCACGCCGGGCGAGCCGTCGAGCAGGCGCTGAACGGCCTGCAGGGAATAGGAGACGTCGTCGTTCAGCACCGGCCCGATGATGGCGCCCGGATTCACCACCGCGAGGCGGTCCTCGGCGCCCCGCTCACGCGCCATCTCCCAGGCCGCGAGCTCGGCGATGGTCTTCGAGCGGACGTAGGGCGTGAGCCCGGGGCTGTCGGGGTCTGTCCAGTCGGTCTCGTCGAGCGGTCGCGCCGGCGCGCCCTCGGCGAGCCTGATCGCCGCAACCGACGACGTCAGGACGACCCGCTTGACGCCCGCGTCGAGGCTCATGGCGAGGACGCGGAGCGTCCCGTCGCGCGCCGGCACGATCAGCTCGTCGGGGTCCTTCGGCTGCTTGGGCGGGAACGGCGAGGCGACGTGGAGGACGTAGTCGCAGCCGTTCACGGCCTCGGGCCAGCCGTCGTCGCCGGTGAGATCCGCGGCCAGCACCGTGAGACGGTCGCCGGGGTCCACCTCGGAGCCGACCGCGGCGCGCACCTGGTCCTCACGCGAGAGGCTGCGGACCGTGGTCCGCACGGTGTAGCCGCGGCGCAGCAGCTCGATCACGCACCAGCCGCCGAGGAAGCCGGAGCCCCCGGTGACCAGGACCGTCTCATGGCGAGCGTCGGGCATCGGCGGTCTCACCGTAGCTTCTTGGGGTGGCGTGTGCGGGGATACTGCGGGCGATGTCGGAGGAGAACGTCGAGGTCCTGCGCGAGTACCTCGACGGGTGGATGAGCGGCGACCTCAGGGACCTCGGCGACCTGTCATTCCTCGACCCGGAGATCATCTATGAGGACGAGATCCTCCCCGACCACGTCGGTGAGACCTACCACCGGCATGAGGGGTTTCGGAAGGCCTGGGCACGCGCGGTCGAACCGTGGGAGAGCATCGAGGGCGACGTCGACTGGATCCGCGACGCCGGAGACAGCGTGGTCTCCTGCCATCGAGGACGGATGCGAGGCAGGGGAAGCGGGCTGGAGGCCGAGATCCGCTACGCCTACGTCTGGACGTTCCGGGACGGGAAGGTCGTGCACTGCAAGTCGTACGCCGACCCCGCCGAAGCTCTCGAAGCCGCCGGGCTTTCGGAGTAGCGATGTCGCGGAAGAACGTCGAGGTGGTCCGGAGGAGCGTGGATGCCGTCAACCGAGGTGACATCGATGGCGTACTTGCGCTCATTGATAGCGACGCCGAGCTTCATTCGGCGATCATCGGGGGCGCCGAGGGCAGCGTCTACCGCGGCCACGACGGCTTCCGCAAGTGGTTCGCCGAGTCGACAGCGAGCTTCGAGCAGCTCGAGACTCAGTTGACGGAGTTTCGGACGGTCGATGATCGCGTCATTGCCTTCGGGCGCATCCATGCCCGCGGTCGCGAAAGCGGTCTGGAGCTCGACTCGGAAACGGGCTGGGTATTCACGGTCCGGGGTGGCAAGGTCGTCAAGGCCGAGGGCTTCCTGAGTCGCGCCGACGCCCTCGAAGCCGCCCGCCTGCGGGATTAGGAGCGATACTCCGAGGGCGATGTTGCATCGCAAGCAGGGTCTGATTGGGCGCTTTCGACGGCAGCAGGGTCATGGCCGTGAAGGCGAGGAGCCGCAAAGCGGCACGGCTGAGCGGCGCGCGCAACCCGTTGCCCATTACGAGATCGACTCCGATCCGCGCCGCCTCCGCTCCACGCTTGCGGACGTGGGGCAGTCTCTCGCCGTCCTGGAGCCACGCGCGAGGCGAAAGGTCCGCCATCTCTCCGCGGAGCTCATCGCCCGCTCCGTCGACGAAAAGAGGGATCCTCGACGCCCGCTCGCATTGAAGGTCTACGTGTTTCCGTCGACCGTTCGCCTCGAGCTTTCAGGCCTGGATGAGCCTTGGCGTGTCGTCGACGACCGCCCGGTCGGCGCGACCGAAGGCGGATGGAACCTCTATGTCGAGGGCCTAGCCGACCGCTGGGGAGTGAACCGGCGCTCACGCTCAGCCGCGGATGCGTGGTTCGAGGTGGACCGCCCTTCGCAGCACGGGACGCGTGCTTCAGCGGACCCGCAGGTGCCTCACGTGGCTACCACCGATCGGCGCGGGCTGCGGGATTAGGCAATGTCGCAGGAGAACGTCGAGTTTCTCGAGGGCCTTTTCGCCGGGCCAAGGAAATGGACAAGCAGGCCCTGCTCGACGCCCTGCCCGAGTTGATCGCCCAAGCCTGCGATCCGGACATCGAATGGGTGGAGGATCCCCGGCGGGCCGACCGGCGCGTCTACCGTGGCCACGACGGCGTGCGCGAGTCCTTCGAGCGGTGGCTCGAGAACTTCGACGAGTACGGATTCGAGATCGAGCGTCTCGTCGACTGCGGGGACAAGGTCCTCGTCTACGCGCGCGAAGAGGGACGCGGAAGCCTCAGCGGGGGGAGCGTCAGTCAGCCGATCCACCTCGTGTACACCTTCCGGGGCGGCAAGGTCGCCCGTTACGCGGAGTTCTACGCGGAGCAGGAAGCCCTCGAAGCCGCCGGGCTGTCGGCGTAGCCGGTGTCAGGGGACCACGTCGAGACCGGGCCCGGGATCCGAATCACGCCGCAGCCGTTGAGCGAGAAGGCGAGTCGGCGCCGCAGCGTCGACGAGCGCCTGTCGGTCCGCTTCCCAGCCGCCTTTCACTGGATCGGGGCCGCGCTTTTTCGGCTTCCACCGCGATCTCGGCTCCGGCAGTCCATGCTCGCCCGTGTAATTGCCCGGGCCTACGCCGCGGCCAATCGCCGAGACTTCGAGCTCATTCTCACCTTCAATGATCCTCAGGCCTACGAATACCGCCCCAGTCTCGATCTCCTCCCTCCCGACATGGAGACGGCTTTCCACGGGCATGAGGGTTACCGCCGGTTCTGGCGATACTGGCTCGACGCCTTCGGAGATATCCGCTGGGACCCGGAGGAGATCCTGGATTTTGGCGACAAGGCCCTAGTCACGACGACGCAGAGTGGACATGGATCGGGCAGCGGGGTGGCCGTGAGTGAGCCTGTCTTCCAGCTCTTCACGTTCAGACGCGGCTTGGTGGTCCGGCAAGAGGATTTCCTCGATCGGTCCCAAGCTCTTGAAGCGGCCGGGCCTTCCGAGTGACGCGTTCCTAGACACGCTGATCCGCAGTCGAGTGGCACCCGATCGGGGCGCGACGGCAAGGTCGCTGCGAGGAGCAGACGGACGCGCGCCACCTGCCCAGCGGGGCCGTCACGCGGTGATGCCGATGCTCGGAGCGTCGTTCAGCGGAGCTCCTCGACCAGCCCGATGATGATGCCGTCGGGGCCGCGGACGTAGCAGTACCGGTAGATGTCCCGGTACTGCGCCACCTCGCCCACAAGCTCGGCGCCGTGGGCGCGCAGGCGGTCGAGGACGTCGTCGACGGCGTCGACGACGAACGTGAGGCGGGGGATGCCCGGGGTGTTCATCGGCGCCCTCGGCGCCGTGCTGGTGGCCACCGGCGTGTGGAACCTCGACAGCTCGACCCGGCCGTGGCCGTCCGGGGTCCGCACGACGGCGATATCAGCTCGGACGCCGTCAAGCCCGATGAGCTGGTCCGCCCACTTACCCTCGACCGCTGCCTCGCCCTCCAGCTCCAGGCCCAGTTCGACGAAGAACGCGATAGCC
This sequence comes from uncultured Actinomycetes bacterium, assembly GCA_963771655.1. Classification (GTDB taxonomy): domain Bacteria; phylum Actinomycetota; class Thermoleophilia; order Solirubrobacterales; family 70-9; genus JAWVFM01. The sequence goes on from CAVYUG010000001.1 coordinate 179,771, forward strand.
GCCGCGAGATCCTCGACCACGACGCCGGTGTGATCCATCCGGTGGACCGTCATGCCACGCAGTCTAGGTTGGCGCCTCCGAGCTGCCTCCGAGAGGAGGCAGGCCTCGACGCCTGTCCAAAGGGTGTCGTTCTACATGACTCCGTGACCGACCCTGACGCGGAATCCCGCATGGCTTGGCGGGAAGCTGCCTGCCTCCTACAGCTCGACCCGCTGGTCCGAGCAGGACGCGAGATACTGCGCTGGCGATGCCGCAGGAGAACGTGGGTGTGATCGAGCGCGCCGCCGAACACTGGAATGAGACGGGCGAGCTCCCGCTGTTTCTGTACGACCGCGAGGTCACCTTCACGACGAGAGGGGAGCTCGCGGGAAGCACGACCTACCGCGGGCACGAAGGGCTGGAGAGGCGATGGCGTCCTTCTCGAGCGTGTGGACACGCATTTCAAATCGAGCTCTTGGAGTTCGTCCAGGGCGACGAGGTGGTCGTGGCTCAGACGCGTTTCCACCTTCGGAGCCGCACCGGAGTCGACCTGGACGTAGATGAGGGCTGGACGTATTGGTTTCGCGAGGGAAAGATCGGCCGAGTGGAGCAACATGGAAGCAAGAAAGACGCCCTCGAGGCCGCGGGACTTGCGGATTAGCCCGAGTGGTCGATCGTGGTGGCTATAGCCCCTACAAGTGACCAGCCGCGATTTCCTGCTTCCCGCTGAATCGAGGTGGGACGGGGTGGATTCGAACCACCGACCGACTGATTATGAGTCGGGGTCGGGCGCTGCGGCTGGTTGCGGACAGTCGGCGGTTGCAGGCGTTTCGCCCTGTCCCCGACCCGTTCGCTTGCGGCTGGTTGTGGATGGCGCGTTGCCCATCCGGTTGCGGCGATACTGCGCGAGCGATGTCGCAGGCCCCGAGGACGTGGTGCGCTCGGAGTACGAGCGAAATGCAGGCGGACGGGACCCGTTGCCCGACCATTGGCATCACGACTTCGGGGGAAGGCTCGGCTGGTCGAAGAAATTTCGATCGGGACCAAGCCCTCGAAGCCGCCGGACTGCCGGACTAATCCCAGACCGAGGCGAACCTATGCCGCGTGGCTCACTTGGCGAACGCCTTGGCCTGCCTGACGCAGGCCGGGATGGCGCCCTTGACGCCGGTGCCGAACGACTCGAGCCGCTGGTTCGGCGTCCCGTGAGCGTCGGGCGCCAACCAGCTCACACTGTGCGGATCGCCCGTGAGGTACATCGCGTGCGCCGCGGTTCGGAGGTCGGATAGGGAGATCACGCCCGGGCTGATGGCGCCGCCCGCCCACGCGCCCGCCCAGCAATCGGCGTTGAGCTCCCCGAGCTCGTCGACCCGCCAGTGCACCAGGCCCAGCCGAGCCTGCACCGCATGGCCCCATTCGTGGGCGAGGATCACCGCGTTCGCCGCCGGACCAACCCTCGCGTAGTAGGGGATCAGGAGCCCGCGCTCGTCAAAGGAGATGGTGTTGTCCGAGAAGCAGTAGTCCGCGTTGTGCGGTGTGAGGCGCTCGCCGTCGCAGAGCGGGTACGGCGGATCCCCGGCGTTGTACCCGAGCAGGCGCGGCGGCGGCGAATACTTGGTGTGCAGGCGCGCTGGTAGCTGTCGGGACCAGTACTCGTCGATGTTGGAGATCGCGTAGTCGAGGGCGCGCTGGTAGGCGGCGCGGTTGACCCCTGCGATGCCCGAGCCCTCGCGTGGGCCCGCGGCCGTCAGGTGCGCCCCGACGCGGGCGATCTGCCCAGTGTCGTATCGACCCCCGGTTCCCTTGGACGGAATCGTCCGCGGCACCTTCGCCGGGGGCGGGATTGGAATCACGCGGGCGGCGGCGGACGTCTCCGACGACCGGTTGGAGTCACGGGCGGCGTAGTCGATCGCGCCGATGACGAGCACCGCCACGAGCACGGACACGCCCCAGAAGGTGGCCTTCGCGATCCGATCCGGGAGGAGGCGCTCGTAGGTCGCTCTCAGCCGCCCCCTGGGCTGCGCGCGGTGCTCGGTCCAGCCGGAGCCGTCCCAGTATCGCTTGTCGCCCTGGGCCTCCGGGTCGTCGTACCAACCCGGCGGTGGAAGCTTCCGTTCGTCCACCGGCTCACACTAGCCCCTTATGGGGGACGCGCTGGGCGATGCCATGGGCCGGGGTGGATTCGAACCACCGACCTACGGATTATGAGAGGCCGAAGCGCGGTTCTGAGGGCTCTACCGGGGCCTCTCAGGCGTCAGAGGGTGACCTCAGTTCCCCCGAAGACCCGGAGTTCGGTGCACCGATGGGTGCACGGTCACGCCGGAAGCGGAAGCGGCGCAAGCGTTAGGCGGTTCGAGTCCGGCTAGCTCCATCGGGAAGATCAGTTCACCGCGCTGTTCGAATGCTGGAACCGAGGCGGAGCTCGACTCATGCAGGCCATGTATGCCGAGGACACGGTGTTTGACGTCTCTGCCGTCTCACCGACGTAGCGCCCTTACGAGGACACGAGAGCATGCGTCGCTACTGGAACAACCTGTGGAGATCTGGGGCGGCCTTCGCCTCGACCCACTCGTGGCCTTCGACGTCGGCGGCCAGCGCTACGTGGTCGAAGTGCGCCTGTGGGGCAAGGGCAAGCGAAGCGGCGTCGAGGTCGATCAGCGCTTCGCCTTCCTTTACACCCTTCGCCAGGAAGACGACAAGATCATCCGCGCCCAGGTCCTTCCGGATGTGGGAGTGACACTCCCGGTGGGCGGCGTCACCCGCCTCCCGGACTGCCTGATTCCAGCGTTCGGGACCTTGGGGCCTCGCCACCGCACTTCGCGCAGAGGAGGAGCCGGGAAGGTCCGTGCCTCCTCGTACCCGCCCCTAAAGATCAGCCTTGGAGCACGGCGTGGATGACCTCGCTGTCCGCCTCGTCGGCCCCGAGGTAGGCACCTCGGACCGCGAACCAAGCGCGCATTCGCCCCTCGTCAAGCCCGGCATCTGCGAACGCGGCCAAGCGTCGCTCAGTCGTCTCGAGCGCCATCCGGTGGCCGTGCGGGTTCCATAGGAATGGTGCGATGTCGAACTCGGGCTCACCGAGCATCGGCTTCGGGTCGATTGCGAGGTGGCGCCCGCCAGCGGCAAGGATGTTGTGGTGGTGAAAGTCGCCGTGGATGAGCGTCGAACGACCGGGCTCAAGCGAGGCGTAGATCCGGTTGGCAAGCCGGATCAGATCGTTAGGCGTCTGCGTTGAGCGCTTGGCCTCGGCGAGCCAGCGCGGAACGTGGTCGCCGATCCATCGGAACGGCTCGCGAGCCGGACGCCACAAACGGAGCCCCACTTCGAGCGCGATCGCGGTCGCGTCGTCTTCCCGCAGCTCGGAGAGGTCGGTTCCAGGGCAAGCGCGCTCGATCAGCATCGCGCGCCGTTCACGACGACGACGGATGAGATGAGGCGCACCGTTGCCGCTCCAGAGCAGGAGAGCATCGGCCTCCTCCTCAGACTCGTCGTCCTCCGGCGGGGTGACCTTTAGCACTGCCTCGTCGCCGGCCGGCGCGACGAAGGAATGCCGGGAGAGCGCGAACGGCTCCCCCAGCTCGATTCCCCACGCCGCTGCAACCTCACACGCTGTGCGTTCGAGTGGTCCGAAGTCCAACTGCGGGCTCATCGCGGGAAACGCTAGAGGGATTGCCGCTGGCGCTGATCGCGCAAAGCGGGAGCGATTGGTTGCCGACCTACGGTGGGTCTGTACGCCGGCCCGCCTCACACGGTGATGACGAGCTTTCCGCGCGCGTGCCCTTCTCCCGGGTACCGGAGGGCTTCAGGAACCTGACTCAAGTCGTACCGGCGATCGATGACCGGCGCGACCTTCCCGGCTTCGACGAGCTCCTTTAGACCACGAGGTCCTCTTGGTTGTGCCGCACGATGAACACACGCATCTTCTGGCGCACCAACGGTGACAACGAGAGCACCTTGATCTGGCGGGCGACTCCGAACCAGCGACCAATGTCCGCGACCCCAACCAGGACGTAAGTCCCGCGGGATGTCAGCGCCCGCCTGCAGTCGGACAATGAACGGCTCCCGACCAGATCGAGTATCACGTCGTAACGCCGAGTGCCTCGAGTGAAGTCCTCGCTGCGTGTAGTCGATGACATGGTCTGCGCCAATAGATCGGACCAGATCGATGTTCCGCGTGCTGCAAACGCCAGTGACTTCGGCTCCGAACGATTTGGCGATCTGCACGGCGAACGTGCCCACGCCGCCCGACGCCCCATTGATCAACACCTCGTGCCCGGGCTGGACGTTCCCTTGATCGCGAACAGCATTGAGGGCGGTGAAAGCTGAGTCTCCGACGGCTGCCGATTGCTCAAGGGTCAGGTTCGCCGGCTTTGGCTGGAAGTTGCCTTGTCCAGCGCACGCATACTCGGCAAAAGCGCCTCTGCACCAGCCGAAAACCTCATCGCCCGGTCGAAACCTCGTTACGTCCTTGCCGACCGACTCGACTCGACCGGCCAGATCGAGCCCCGGGACGTGGTGCCTTGGCCTGAACGGCCCGGTCGCAATGCGCATGACGTACGGGGTGCCTCTCAGCAGGTGCGAGTCGCCGATATTGACGGCAGCTGCCTGAACGCGAACCAGCACCCCATCGTCGCTTGCGACCGAAATCTCGACGTCCGGGAGTCGCAAGACGTCGTGTAAGCCGTACCTGCCTTGGACGATTGCCTTCATCATGTCCTGAGCCATCGCCACGCGGTGGTCTCGTCAGAGTCCCAGATCTTGCGCGGGCGACAAGTGGCGCTGGCTAGCTATCGAACGGCGCGTGCCGGAGCTGTAGCCCGAACGCTGCGTAGCGGTACAGCCAGCCGACTCGCCCGCGCGGCATCGCCCGCATGTGGGCGCGGCAGAGCCCGTCCCACTCGGCCTTGAACTCGTGTCGAGGGTGGCGCTCGAGGACCGACGCCTTCGCCTCCGGCTCGATCTCCCACAGCCACATGCCGAGCACGTCGAGCGCCGCGGCGGCGTTCATCAGGTGGCCTCGGCTCCCCGCTCGCGCGCGACCGCGGGTTGAGGTGCAGGGCGATTGGCTCCGCAGCGGCGCGCCGCCGCGCCTGTGGCTCGAGCGGCGCGTGTAGCGCGCGACGGCGAGGATGCTGTCGAGCGTGAAGGAGAAGTCGTGGCGATCGGCCGCCGCGACGGCATCCCCGAGTCGTGGAGCACCGCGGCGACGTTGAAGAGCTCCTCGTCGAACATGATCCCGTCCTGCGCGGCGAGGATCGCGCCCCAGAGGTAGCAGCGATGCGAGTGGTTCGCCACCGATGGCGGCAACCCGCCGCACACCTCCTCGGCCTCACGAGCCGCCGCACTGTCGGGGATGCGGACGTCGCGCGGGTCAAGCCGCCCGACTCGGTCTGCCGATCTGCCGAGCCGGCGCGCGAGCAGCACCGCCTGGGACCGCACGGCGAGCGCCATCAACTCGAGCTGCTCACGGCGGCTGAGCCGCCCGCGGGTCCGCTCGAGCCATGCGACGCTGCCGATCTCAGCCATCGAGTGCGAAGAGTACGTGCGCATATTGCGAACGGCGCGGCGGCCCGGCAGCCGCGCCGTGACTCAGTTTTTCCTCTGCTAGGAAGCCGAGGCCGTGGCTGGAGCACGGGAGCAGGCTCAGTTGCCCGCACACCGGTGACCAGGAGCGCGATGCCGAAGACCGGGACCCGAGCTCGCCGATGATTCCCATGGCTACTTCGAAGCCACTCTCGAAACGCGCGTAGGCGACGGCGACCCCGTAGGTCATGAAGGCGAGGCCACTGATCGTCGCTACCCATCCGAGCCAGCGAGCGGTAACTGCTGTTCGGACCATGGCGATTCAGAACAGGCTCACCGTCAGGCCGAGGAGAAGATTGGCGTAGGCGTTGGCCCCGAACTCCGTCCAGCGCACGGTCTCGGCGCCGGCAAACCTGATCGCATGCTCAGCGCCTGAGGCGTTGGCCATGTGCGTCGGTGGAGTACTTCTGGGTGACGCCGTCAACGCCCTGAAGAACCGCCCATGCGGCCGCGGCGGCGATTGCGGCTCCGGCCGCGATGGCGGCCAGCGCAGGGACCAGGCCCCGAACTTGCAGCAGGCGGTAGAGAACGAGGAGCGCGCCGAGCATCAAGAGGAGACCGGCGAACTGGATGAAATGGACCGCGATCCAGGGGTGGCTGTTCGCGTACTTGGCGAAGACCACCGGGTAGTTGTGGTTATTCAGGCCTGGATGGTCGAGCGTGGCAATTCGCTTGACCACAAGGCCGCCGATGAGTAGAGCTCCGGAGAGCTTGAGCAAGGCTCGCTCAGTCATTCCTGCCTCCTCTGCTGAGCTTAGGTTCGTTTGATTATTCCTTGTGGGGACATTCACTCGCTGACGTCGAAGCTGAACATCATTCCGCTCTCGTGATGCTCGGCGATATGGCAATGAGCCATCCACCGGCCCGGGTTGGTGACGTCGAGCAGGATGTGCACGGTCTGGCCGGCTGCGTTCGAAGACTGTGTCGGCCAGACAGTTTCGAGCTCGACATGTCGCGAGCGAGGACCAGGAAGCGCCCGGCCCCGTGTATGTGGAAGGGGTGATGCATCGGGTGATGACCGGCCATCTCGTTGAGAAGGCGGATGTTGACCCGATCGCCGACTTTGAACTGCCAGTTGATCTCGTGGTTCTCGGCGTCGGCATCACGGTCGATTAGCTTCCAGCGGAAGTTGGCGGGGGTGGTGAGCTTGTTGATGTCGACCATGTCGTCCTCCCACTCGATCCCGTCGGCGGTAGAGTGCTCGTGACCGCCGTGGGCGTGGGCCTCGCCGACTAGCTGCGAGGGTAGGAGCTTCATCCCGCACTCGGGGCAGTTGCCTGCTCCTGGCTCACGACCTCGGTGTGCATGGGACAGGTGTAGGTGGCCTCGACGGCGATCAGCTTCATAGCGCACTCCGGGCAGGCGCCTCTTCCTCGCTCATTACCTCCGGGTGCATCGGACAGGCGTAGATGACCGGGCCATCACCTCGGGTCCACCGAGGTCCATCTCGGCAATGAAGGCCAGCCGCTTATCGGGCTCGCGCTGAGATCGGCGGGGTGCGCTCGCGCTCGGCGGCAAGATCGGCATTGGACCGGAGCGCATCTAACCAGCCTCAACGAGTGGCTCGGCCGATCCTCGCCGACGATGGATCCGGGCCAGCGGATAGGCGTGGCCCGGAGTGTGGTGCTCGAGAGCGAGATCGCCGGGCTGGGCGAAGAGGACATCGACGATCACTCGCTCCGACGGGGCGAGGATGACGCTGTCGACCAGCTCCTCGCGTTCGACGTGGCCTGAGTCGCCGCCGACCAGCTTCATCTGCGCGCCTGGCACCTTGACCTTGAAGACCCGGGTGTTGGCGGTGTTGGTGAAGTAGAACCGGACCACCTCGCCGGCTTTGGCCTCGAGCTGAGATCCGTCTCGCCTGGGTCAGCATAGTGTTGCCGAAGCGGCCCATCGCCGAGTGGGTGGTCTCGTCTGGGCTGAAGGAGGCGATCTTGCCGTCTCGAGCAGGATGTCGTCGAGGGTCACGGCGACGTCGCGATGCACCGGCGGGAAATAGTCGGCTTCGGAGGGCTCGACGATGACGTTGCCGTAAAGGCCGAGCTCCTGGCCGTAGTCTCGCGGATGTGCGGGTGGTACCAGTACGCGCCGGGGTCAGGGAAGAGCGACCCGGGCCTGGAAACTCCCGCCGATCGGGATCACGTCCTGGGTCTCGTGGGTTCCGTCGTAGCGGTTCTCGAGCCTCAGGCCGTGCCAGTGGACGGTGTTTTCGTGATCGCCCTCGTTGATGACGTTGACCAAGAACTTCAGAGCCCTCCTTAACGCGCAGAGTGGCCCCGGGATCGAGCCGTTGTAGGCGAGCATCCTCCTAGTGAGTCACCGATCTGCTTGGCCACCGGCGCGATCTTGAGCTCGAACTCCTCGCCGTCTCCGAGCTCGATCACCTCGGGCTCGCGGGCCTCGGCAAGGCCGTCGGTCTCGGTCGGGAAAGGGTCAGGTGACGTGCTCACGGGATCTCTTGGAGTTCTGGCGGGAGCTCTGGCGATGGTCGGTGATCGGAGGTCGGCCTTAGCGATTCGAGGCGAATTCATCGATGGCCGGTAGGCACTGATTTGCTCGGCGATGTAGGCGGCGTCTCTTGGACGAAACCGATCAGCGCTGAGCCACGGGTGTGCTGCCAGGTCAAGCCGAGGAAATAGAGCCCAGGGACACTGTGACGCCGTGGCGGTGCTCGAGGCGGCCCTGCGGCGTGGAGATCGGCAGCTCGATCCACGAGTAATCGAGACGGAAGCCTGTGGCCCAGATCACGGTGCGAGCCTCGAGCGTAGCCCCATCCTCGAAGGCCACCGTCGAGCCTTCAGCCTTCACCGCGCGGCCCCGGAGTTCGACTCCCTGGCGGCGAATCGATTTCGGGCTCGAGCCGATCAGGGTGTCGCGCCCGTCGTGCCTTTCTCACAAACCGCGTGTCGGGGCTCTGCGGATGATGCCGGTGCGATCGAGATACCAGAAGAGGTCGCGACCAGCAGTCGCTGGGGACCTGGCTCTGCACGATCCGCGACGGGTTGACTCGTGCGAGGCCGAAAGTTCTTCGGCGATCTGATAGCGCGTTGCCGCCGCCGACGACGAGGACTCGGCCATTGGGAATGTCCTCGGGACGGCGGTAAGCGCTGGTGTGAAGCTGGGTGACCTCAGGGCCGAGGCTCGTGGCTATCGGTGGAGTGAAAGGCACCTGGAAGGGCCCGGTGGCGATGACCACCTGTTCGGTTTCGAGTGTTCGCGCCCCCAGTTGGAGCGCGTAGCCACGTTTGATTTCGTGATGCGCTGAACGCGACTTTCGGTCTCCAGGGGCAGATCGAAGTGCCGCGCGTAGTCGCCAGGTACGATAGCAACCTCGTCGCGGGTTGGGTAGTGGTCGGGGTCGCCGGGGAAGGCAAGACCGGGCAAGCCGCTGTAGCGCGCGGGTGTGAAGAGCTTCAGCGAGTCCAGCGGCCGCGCATGCTGCTCCTGGCTCGTCAGCAGCTTCGACGATGGTGAAGTCGCGGTGCTGCCTGGCGAGGAAATGGCCGATCGCCAGACCGCTCTGGCCCGCGCCGACGACCACGACCTCGTGTTGGTTGGTTGGGACATCCACTGGCGTGATCTGCCTTTACGAGGACAAGCCGAACGGCCTGCGCCGACCTCCTGCCGCTGTCCGAAGCCCATGTCATCGGCCAGCTACGTTCTGCAGCCCGGAGCAGTGCTTCGGGGCCGAGCGTTCCCCTGCCAGAGAGCGCTTCCTGTCGCTCAGGGTAGCGATCGAGCTTCGCGTCGATTCGGTCATCCTGACTGGGCCGATCCTAACCAGGGAAAGGCGGCCGTGGCGTCGGTTTCGTGAGAGAGCCTTCATCAGCGATCCGGCTGTTGGCCCTGACGAGGACGCACTGACTGACCCGAGCGCGGCGGACAAGCACTCGAAGGGGTTGGGCTGAGCCGGGCGACCGCGACTTCCACTTTCGCGTGGAGGGAGGCGTCAAGTAGCGACTTGTGAGACGCCCGCAGCGAGCGAGAAGCAGCTGCCGTCAACCGGATGCCCCCCTACGGACAAGACTACGAATGAGTCGTTCGTAGGCAACTGGCCTGGGCGCAGGACAAACGACGCTCCTCCGCCGCCGACCTCTCCCCCTCGACGATCAAGGGGTAGAGGTCGGCAGCAGCTGCGCTTGAGGGGGAGGTGAGCGAAGAACAAGGTCGGATTTTTGAGGAGGGGCGGTGCGGGGAGCGAAGGGACGAAACGAGGGGAACTCGGGGTGCAGAAGGGGCAGTCTGGGCTCAGGTCTGAGGCGGCGGGATGGGACGAGGGCGGGCGATAGGCGGTGGACGGCGGCGGGGCGAGGTGAACGGCGGCGGGCGCGAGGTTGGATCGATTCGCAAGAGCCCGAGAGAGTGGATTCCCGCGACGGCGGGTGGCGGGACAGGGCGCCGGTCGAGTCGCCCTAACGGGTGACGATGCCCCTGCCTTCTCGACCGCAGCTGATCCCTTCCGCCGGCGAGCCTTCTCTTTCGTCGGCCGAGCTCGCTCTCGCGGACCGGATCGCGGCCGAGGTTGCGCGCCGCCTCGCCGGCGAACCGGGGGCCGAGGGGACGAAGCTCCTCGAAGCCGGCGGGCTAGAGGCAGATGGAGGTTTGCGCGAGGAGAAAGGAAGCCGTTGGTCGATTTGGCGACAGAGAGATGGAGATCTTTCGTTGGTCGATTTCGAGGTTCAACCGTCATATGGGATAGATGGCCATAGCGAGCGCGGAGAAGACCGGGTACCTGACCGAGCGAGATCTCGAGATCTCGGCCTGGGTCGGGCGCCTTCTCGGCGCGAGCGCAGAGCAAATCGGCCACCGCTTTCGGCCTCGGGCGCACCCAGCTCTATCGGAGGCTCCGCGTCCTCCAGGCCTACGGCCTCCTTCGCCGTCGTCGTCTGATCGTCGGTCAGCCGGCGCTCTACGTCGGTCCAGGGTCGGCGCCTTCAGGCCGGCGAGTTACGAGCACGCCCTCGCAGTCGCCGAGCTCGTCACCGACCGGGAGTTCGCCGGGGCGCGAGGGTGATCACCGAACAAGAGCTACGGCGAATGCCGGGCCCACCGCTCGACGCTCGACGGCCGCCTCGGCGACGAGGAGGCACAAGTGATCCTCGGCTGCGAGCGGGTGCCCGACATGGTCGAGCGCGACGCGAGCGGTCGGCTTGACCGCCTACGAGATCGAGCTGAGCTCGAAGGGACGGACTCGACGCGCGCGCGTCATCAGGGCGTACGCGTCCTCGCGATACGAGACGGTCCGCTGGATCGTCCCGGACGCGCGCCTGCGGAGGCTCGTCCGTAGCGAGATCCTGGAGACACGGGATGGAAGAGTTCATGGAGGTGATCGAGCCGCGGGAGGTCGAGACGCCCTCTGCCAACCCATCCAGAAACGAGAGAGATGAGCTCCTCCCTCCTCACTGCTGACGAGGTCGCCCAACGGCTCCGTGTCCCGCGCACCTGGGTCTACCGGGCGGCCCGTGACGGCGAGCTTCCTTCCGTTCGCTGCGGGCGGTACCGTCGCTTCGATGCCGACGACGTCGACGCTTGGATCGAGGCAAGAAAGGCCGCGTCGGTTCGCCCGTCGTTCAACGGGCTCCCAATCGCGACTGGGCGCCGATGACTGAGCGGCGGCCGAGCGGCTTCGTCCGACGTCATCCAGTCGCACGGACGGCGCCGAGTCTTCTGCACGCAATGATGAGGACGCTCGGACGGCCGCCGTCTGCAACGGAAGCTCGGCGCGGTCTGGCACTCGCCGAAGTCACGCCGCCGGCAGGGCTACATGACTCGAAGCCGCAAGCGGAGGCGCGTCTGCACGGCGATGCTCGCGGGCGCAGACGACGCAGTCGACGTTCGCGCCACCGCCTGGCTCGGATGTGACGCTCAAGAAGGCGTGACCGATGAGTGGATGCGCTACATCGAGCAAGACCGGAAGCGGCGCCCGTCGACCGTGAAGGACTACCGCCAGGAGGTACGCAAGCTCCACGAGGAGTTCGGTACGCGACACGCCCCTGTCAGGAGATCACGACGAAACGGGTGAGAACGCTGGCGCGAGCGCATGGTCGCCGAAGGTCGCGCTGAGCGCCGCGAACGATCAACAAGCGCCGTCAACAGCTGCACGCGATCCTCGGGCGCGCTCAGAAGCGTCCATGGGCTCGCCGGGAACCCGGTTGCCGGACGTCGAGCGCCAGCCGGATCGACGCACGGGCGATTTCAACGTCCTCGACCCGCAAGAGGTCGGCGCTTGTCGGGGCGAACGCGGCCGAGCGAGCAGGACGCGGCGATCTTCACGGTCGGCGGCGTTCACTGGGCTGCGGATGGGCGAGCTGCGCGGCCTGCGCTGGCAGGACGTCGACTGGTCGCCTCGGCGTCCGTCCACGTGCGGCGCTCGCTACACCCGTGGGGCCGAGGGCCCGCCGAAGTCAGGCACGCGTGCGATCGCGTGCCGCTGGTCGACCAGGTCGCGGGCGCGCTCGACCGGCTGAGCCGTCGCGAGCGCTTGGACTCGGCGGCGAGCGACCTCGTGTTCGTCAACCGAGGTCGGGGAGCGTCATCGATGACTCGGCGCTGCGGCGCCGCTTCTACGAGGCGCTCGAGCGCCGCCGGCACTGCGAAGCGGCCATCCGCTTCCACGACCTGCGGCACACGTTCGGGACGCTCGCAGTGCAGGTGTTTCCGCTGCACCGACGTCAAGGCCTATATGGGCCACGCGGACATCGCAGACGACGATGATTTACGTCCACCACGTGCCCCAGCGCGGATGCAGCGGCCAAGCTGACAGAGCTGATCCGCACGCGCAACGAGGATCCAGTTGGGTGCACGCCGGGTGCACGGGAGGGACCTGAGGAGGAGTCTGGCGAAGGCGAAACCTCGGATTTGCAGGAGGTTTCGGATGGGCCGGGGTGGATTCGAACCACCGACCTACGGATTATGAGTCCGCTGCTCTAACCACCTGAGCTACCGGCCCGAACATCGATTATCGCCCGCCGTGTGGACGATCGAGGTTCAGCCCGCACCGACGGCTGAATGGTTTAATGGTCTCGGGGTCGCGCTCTCCGGGTGCCGACCTCAGCTATCCCGGTGAGGACGAGGTGCCTTTGAGCAGGGCGGTCTTGGACTCCCCTCCATGGTCTTTCCGCGGTTTCTCCCTCTTCGGCCGCGGTCTGAAGGACAGCAGGATGCTGTCCGGCAGCAGCAGCGGCCCTTCGCCTCGGAGGGGCCGCTGCCCTGCGTGCTCCGGTGGGAGACGGATAGGGTGCGCGGCAAATGGGGATGCTGATCCTCGAGGCGATCGGGCCACGAGCCGAGGAGCTCTCGGACAAGGCCGGCGACGCCGTCGGCGCGGCGGTCGGCTTCGACCCCGATTTCAACTGCGCCACGTTCGACTCCGACGACCTCGAGAACGATGCGCTCGAGGCCGCCGTGGTCGGTGCCCTCGGCTCGCTCGACCCCGATTGGTCGTCGCACCTCCGCGTCGCCCAGTAGCGGCACGCCCATGACCGTCGGATAGGGTCCGGCGCCCTGTCGAGCGAAGGAGGAACGGTGGCTGAACGGGCTGCGCTGGTGACCGGCGGATCGAGCGGAATCGGGTTGGCGATCGCGCGGGCGCTGGGTGAGGACGGCTACGGCGTGACTGTGTCCGCGCGGAGGCCCGACAAGCTCGAAAATGCGGTCGCGGGGCTCGAGGCGGACGGGCTCGACGTCCAGGCCGTGCCCGCGAACGTGGCTGACGAGGGGGAGATCGCGAAGCTGTTCGAGGCCCACCGGGAGCGGTTCGGCCGCCTCGACGTGCTCGTGAACAACGCCGGCGTCGGAATCGGGCAGACGATCGATCAGGCGGTGACGAAGCACGTCGACATGCAGATCAGCGTCAACCTGCGCTCGGCCGTGCTCGCGACGCGAGACGCGATACCGATGTTGAAGGAGGCCGGCGCTGAGCATGGCAAGGCGCTGATCGTCAACACGGCCTCGATCGCCGGCAAGTCCGGCGAGGGGTGGCTATCGGTCTACTCGGCGACGAAGGCCGGGCTCATCGGGTTCACCGAGGCGACGCAGAAGGAGGTCGGCGGAGACGGGATCCAGGCGACCGCCTTCTGCCCGGCGTTCGTCGACACGCCGATGACGGAGTGGGCGCGCGAGAACGTCGACCCGAAGGAGATGATCCAGCCCGAGGACATCGCCGAGGCGGTGCGCTTCCTGCTGCGGACGTCGCGCTACTGCCTGGTGCCGGAGATCGTCTTCACCCGGCACGGCCAGGAGCTGTAGCGCCTGGTCGGCTCAGCGGGAGACGGTGGGCTCGTGCTCGCCGAGGTCTTCGGCGGCGCGGCTTTCCGCGAGCTGCTCCTCCGCCGCCGCGACGAGGTCCTTGAACTCGTCGTAGCGCTTGGCGGGGCGCATCCACGCCCAGCGCAGGCGAGTCCGAAGCTCCGCGGTGCGGCGGCGCTCGCGCGTGTCCGGCGCGCCAACCCGGGGCGAGACGTCGGCTTCGGCAGCGTCCCTCGCCGCCTCGCGCGCCGCGAGGGTGGCGCGCTCGGCGCGAATCCGTTCCGCCGCCTCGGCGACCGAGCCGGCGTCCGGGCCGGCCAGATCGTCCGCGAGGCTCGAATGGAGGATCGCGCACAGCGTTCGCACTTCGCGGCGGGTCGCGAGACGAGGACGCTTGGCGCCCGTGTAGCGGTCCCAGGCGCGCGCGAAGCTGGCGAGGTTCGTGCGGCCGCCGTTGCGATGGGCCGCGAGCATCGGACAGATTCCCCCCGAGACCTTGTCGACGTAGGCGCCGACGATGATCGGGTTCGACTCGACGCCGCGAAGCATCGCCTCGCGCGTGGCTCGCGGCAGCGACTCGACGGCCAGCCGAAGTCGTTGCGTGGGGTCCCTGTCCCTTCGGCGCATCGGCCTAGGAATAGCGCGCCGATACCCGAGGTTTGGCACGTGCGCTTGCAGACGCCATGAGCTCGCCGCGCCTCAGGCTGCTCGTCGCGGCGTTCGGCGACGCCGGGCACGCCTTTCCGGCGATCGCGCTGGCGCGGGCACTTGACCGCCGGGGGCACCACGTCGTCGTCGAGACCTGGGAGCGCTGGCGCGATGCGGTCGAGGCCGAGGGGCTCCGGTTCGTCGCCGCGCAGGAGTACAGGGCGTTCGCCGGGAGCGGCGACCAGAAGCGGACCGTCCCGTCGATCGCCGAGGCGGCGCGCGCGCTTTCGCCGCTCCTCGAAGACCTTGGCCCGGACCGCGTGATCAGCGACATCCTGACGACGGCACCCCCCCTTGCCGCCGAGCTCGCGGGCCTGCCGCGAGCGACGCTGATCCCGCACGTCTACCCCGTCCACGCCGCCGGCCTGCCGTTCTACGGCTTCGGGGCGAAGCCGCCGATGACGGCGGCGGGACGCGGGCTGTGGCGGGTGGCGACTCCCGTCCTCGAGGCAGGGCTGCGGCGCGGGCGGCGGGAGCTCAATGAGACGCGGGGGGCACTCGGACTGCCTGAGCTCGACGAATACCACGGCGCCATCAGCCGCGAGCTGGCGCTCGTCGCGACGTTCCCGCAGCTCGAGTACCCGCGGCGATGGCCGGCTGGGGTTCACGTGACTGGCCCGATGGCCTTCGAATCGCCGTACGCCGACGTCGAGCTGCCCGAGGGCGACGGCCCGCTCGTGGTGGTCGCGCCGAGCACCGCGAAGGACCGGAGCGCTGCACTGGTGCGGCGTTCGCTCGACGCCCTCGCTGACGAGCCAGTGCGGGTGCTCGCGACCACGAACCGCGCCGTTCCGGCCGGCGACATCGAGGCCCCGGCCGACGCGCGCGTCGTCGACTGGGTCTCCTACTCCCAGGTGATGCCGGAGGCGGCGCTCGTCATCTGCCACGGCGGCCACGGAACGGTGGTGCGGGCGCTGGCCGCCGGGGTGCCCGTGCTCTCATGCGGCTCAGCCGGCGACATGGGTGAGAACGGGGCGCGGGTCGCGTGGGCCGGAGCCGGGCTCGCGGTGCCGCGGCGGCTCGCGCACGCGCCGGCGATCAGGTGGGCGGCGAGGCGACTGCTCGCCGAGCGAAGCTTCCGGGAGCGGGCCCGCGCGATCGCAGCGTGGTCGGCGCGGAACGATGGAGCGGCTCGCGCCGCGAGCCTGATCGAGCTCCGGGGGTGGGACTCGAACCCACAACCTTCGCGTTAACAGCGCGTCGCTCTGCCATTGAGCTACCCCGGACCGTCGAGCCGGGTCACGCGCACGTGCGCGGGCCCCGACGGGCCAAAACTGTAGTACGCCGCCGCGCGACGGCGGCCCGTCAGACCGTCTCGCGCCCGAAGACCCGCTCCTTGAGGTCGGCGCGCTGGCGCTGGAGCTCGACCGGCGGTGGGGCTCCCTCCCGCTCGGCGGCCGCGATGCGGTCCTCGACCATCCGGAGGTCGAGCTCGAGGAAGTTCTGCTCCATAGCCTGTGAGGTAGCCGGCTCTCGCTCCGCGAGCATCACGAGCTCGGTGACGAGGGCGAGGAGCTGCTCGTCGTCGCGAGGAAGGTCGGCGAGCGGCGCATCGATGTGGTCGACGAGCCAGCCGCGCGCGCGCCGGGCGAGCTCCGATGAGAGGTGCTCCGGCGTCAGCCGCTCGAGGATATGCCGGCCGTCCTTCGGCGAGGCCAGGCACATGGCGAGCAGCGCCCGCTCGCGGCGCTCACGAGCGCTGATCGGCGCCGAGGGGGCGGACGCCGGGGCTCCGGACTGGCGGACGGCGGGGGCATCAGACCCCGCGCTGCGGCCCCCACCGGCAATCCGCCGCGTGACGAGGGCCGGATCGGCATCGAGCCTGTCGGCGACCTCGCGAGCAAGTTCGTCGCGGCTGATCGTCTCCCCCATGGCCGCAAGCACGGGCACGACCTCGTCGAGCGCTCGGTCGCGGCCGCCCGGGGTGGCGAGGTCGGCCCCGTCGAGCACAGAGCGGACGTGGAAGACGGGCATCTCGACAGCGTCGTCGATCAGCTCGCGCAGGCGATCGACCTGACCCTCGCCCAGCATGTCGGCCGGGTCCTCGCCGGGAGGCATCGCTGCGACACGCAGCCGAACGCTCCTGCTCCCGGCCACTCGCTGGGCGCGCAGCATCGCCTCACGGCCGGCGCGGTCGGCGTCGAGCGCCAGGATCACCTCGTCGGTGTGCGAGGCGAGGATCGACAGCTGGTCCGGCGTGATCGCGGTGCCCATGATCGCCACCGTCTCCTCGATGCCCGCCCGGTGCGCGGCCAGCACGTCGGTGTAGCCCTCCACCACGACGGCCCGCCGCCGCTTCGCGATCGCGGGACGCGCCCGCTCGATGCCGTAGAGGGTGCGGCTCTTGTTGTAGAGCTCGCCGTCGGGCGAGTTCAGGTACTTCGGCTTCGTGTCCGGGGATAGCGCCCGCGCGCCGAACCCCTGCATCCGCCCGCGCGCGTCGCGAACCGGGAACGTGATCCGCGCCCGAAAGCGGTCGTAGTGTCCGCCCTTGCGACCCTTCTGCACGAGCCCCGCCCCCTCGAGCTCGGCAACCGTAAAGCCGGCCCTTTGGCCGTGGGTGAGAACCTGGTCCCATGCGCTCGGCGCGTACCCCACGCCGAACGCCTCGAGCATCTCGGCGCCGAGCCCCCGCGCCTCCAGGTATTCCCGCGCCTTTGCGGCCTTCGGCGAGTCGCTGAGGTACGCGCGATAGAAGGCCGCCGTCCGCTCCAGCGCCTGGCCGAGCCGCTCGCGGCGCCGGCGCGCCTCCTCCGCCCTCGGGTCCTCCTTCTCCCGCTCGACGTCGACCCCGTACCGATCGGCGAGCGACTCCACCGCCTCGGGGAACGGCAGTCCCTCCTTCTCCTCGACGAACTTGATGACGTCGCCGCCCACCCCGCACCCGAAGCAGTGGTAGAGCTTCGCCTGCGGGTCGACGGAGAACGAGGGCGAGCGCTCGTCGTGGAACGGGCACAGCCCCATGTAGCTCGCGCCGCTGCGCCGCAGATCGGTGTGCGCGGAGATGATCTCGACGATGTTCGCCGCCTCCTTCACCCGCTCGATGGTGTCGTGGGTGAAGGTCCCCCCCGCGCTCACAGGCCCCTCAGTTCGCGCTCGGCCCGAATCAGGGCTCCTTTGTTCAGCCTCGCGCTCACAGCGGCAGCTCCTCGGGCAGGGCGAGCCGCCTGAACGTCGCGATGCAGAATCGATCCGTCATCCCGGCCACGTAGTCGATCACGCGCTGGGCCTCGTCGGCATCCGGGCTCACCGCGGGCACCTCGTCGGGATGGTCGAGGTAGTGGCCCACGAGGCCTCGCACGGTCCACTCGACCCGGGCGTGCTCGCTGCGGGCCGCGGGGCCCAGATACACGCGCTCGAACATGAAGTCGCGGAGCCTCAGCATCGCCGCGCCGACCTCGTCGCTCTGGACGATGTCGCCGGCCGCGCGGGAGGTCGCGACGAGGTCGGTGACGAGCGCGTCGATCCGCCGCGAGCCGGTGGGCCCGAGAAGCTCGATCTCCTCTCCCGGCAGGTCGCCCGGGGCGAGGATCCCGGCGCGCAGGGCGTCGTCGATGTCGTGGTTGATGTAGGCAAAGCGATCGACGATCCGGACGATGCGGCCCTCAAGCGTCGCCGGCGTGCCCTCTCCGGTGTGGTTGAGGATCCCATCCCGAACGGGCTCGGTGAGGTTGAGCCCGCGCCCGTCGCGCTCGAGCGCATCGACGACACGCAGCGAGTGCTCGTTGTGCCTGAAGCCCCTCCCGGTGCGCTCTCGAAGGACCCGGTCGAGCGCCTCCTCGCCGATGTGGCCGAAGGGCGGATGGCCGAGGTCGTGACCGAGCCCGATCGCCTCGGCCAGGTCCTCGTTCAGCCCGAGGGCCCGGGCGACGGTCCGCGCAATCGCCGACGCCTCGATCGTGTGCGTGAGGCGCGTTCGGTAGTGGTCTCCCTCGGGCGCCACGAACACCTGCGTCTTGTGCTTGAGGCGCCGGAAGGCCTTCGCGTGAACGATCCGGTCGCGGTCCCGCTGAAAGGGGGTCCGCAAGGCGCTGTCGGGCTCGGGCTCACGACGGAGAGCGGGATATGACGGCGTTGCCAGCTCCCACAGCCACTCGGCCTCCCATGCGCGAACACGGCCCTCCAGCGAATCGACGCCCAGCCCTTCGACCCTGTTCGCTGCCGCGGCCACCCGAGGTGGAGCATAGGGTCAGCTGGCGCACCGAATGCGCCGGAATCCGCGCAAAAAGCGCGACTGCGCTCTACCGGAGATCGCGCGCGAGCTCGAGATAGAACTGCCGGAAGCCCTCACGCTCGTAGAAGCGCAGGGCGCCCTCGTTCGTGTGGAGGAGCCCGACCTCGAGCGTCTCTGCCCCGCGTCCCCGCGCCCAGTCCTCAGTCGCGCGGATGAGCGCCGCGCCGACCCCTCCCCCGCGGTCGTCCGGGAGGACGGACAGCGTCTCGATCTCCACCACCGCCTTCCCGAAGTCCCAGGTTGCCGGCGGCGGGTTGACCGTGAGCATCGCGTAGCCCACGAGCCTGCCATCGCGCTCGGCGACTAGCAGCGCCGCGTCCTCGCCGCGCACCCACTCCTCGTACTGGGCGCGCCGGCGCCGCCAGCTCTCCTCGAAGGGGTTGACGCCCCCCACTCCCTCGGCCAGGCCGCGATGGTGCTCGTAGAGCGCCCTCCACAGCGGCTCGAGGTCGCCGACGCGCTCAGCGCTCGCCTCCGATACGCGTACCTCGGACATGCGGCCCAGCTTAGGCGGCGGTGCGAAGGCGCACGTGCGCATGGTGCTCGAGCGTCGAGGCGATCGCCCGCTCGACCTGCCGCAGCGCGCCGGGCGCCGCCGCGGGTGCGGCGGCGAGCGGCTGGCCGAGCGCCTCGACCATGAACCGATGCGCCTCGGCGGACAGCTCGAACCCATCGCGCTCGCACGACGCGCAAACCACCCCGCCGGCGGCGCCGGAGAAGCCCGCGAGCCCGTCGGCCTCGCCGCAGCGCGCGCAGGAGGCGAGCTCGGGGGCGAAGCCCGCCGCAAGGGCCAGCTTGAGACGAAACGCGAGCGCCGTGCCGAGCCCGGCCGCGCCGTCAACCGCCGGGAACGGCGAGACCCCGCTTGGTGGCTCCTGTCCGTCGAGCAACGCCAGGTAGCGGCAGAGGAGGTTGTACGCGGCCGGGTTTGCCTCCTCGCCGTCGAGGAGCCTCAGGATCGCGTCGCAGCCACGCGCCGCCGCCGCCAGCGCCGGCCCGCTCGAGCGCAGGTTCGGGTGCCCGGCAACCGTATGCGCCGCGGTGACCGTCGCGAGCTCGCCACGGCCGCGATGGAGCACCAGGTCGAGCCGGAAGAACGGCTCGAGGCGCCCGCCGAAGCGCGACTTCGGCCGCCGCACCCCCTTCGCGATCGCCCCGATCCGCCCTTGCGAGGAGCTGTACAGGTGCAGCACCCGGTCGGCCTCGCCGTAGCGGATCGTGCGGAGGACCACCGCCTCGGTCTTGAACGTGCCTGCCATGCGGGGCCGGAAAGGATGGCGTTCGACCCGGACGGTTTGCCACCTAGCGCGAACGTCCCGCGATACCGCCTCTAGCCCCTACTCAGGGACGTTCGCGGCTTGGGTCACCGCGTCGCGGACCGCGGCAGCCGTGAGCGTCGCCGCCAGGGTTCCCACCTGGATCGACGTGAACCGGTCCGCCCTTCCCGTTCCCGACGCAAGGCAGAACACGACGTCGCCGTCGACGTCGGAGTAGACGGGGTCGACCGCGCGCGCGATCCCCGCGCTCGCCATCATCGCGATCCGCGCGCAGCCCGGCTTGTCGAGCGGGGCATCGGTCATCACGCAGACGAGGGTCGTGTTGAGCTCGGCGATGCCCGTCCAGTCGGGCGGGCCCTCCATGGACTCGATCAGGTCCTGGGTGCGGACCATCGATCCGTCGTCGGAGCGCGGCCCGCCCAAGAGCTCGCCGCCGGCACCCACCACGTCGCCGAACGCGTTCACGACCGCGAGCGCCGCGACCGCGTCGCCGCGCCCGGTCGCGCCGCCCGCGTAACCGACCCCGCTCCGCACGCAGCGCTCGCGCCCGAGCACCTTGCCGACCGCGGTTCCCGTCCCGGCGCCGACCAGCCCACGCTCCGGCACCCCCTCTCGAGCAGCCTCGCAGGCGGCGTAGCCTGCCTCCGGCCCGGGCCGCGCCCGCGGATCGCCCTGCGCCAGGTCGTAGACGACCGCGGCCGGGACGATTGGCACGATGCCGCCGGGAGTCGGATAGCCCCTCTCGTGCTCCTCGAGCCAGCGCACGACGCCGTCGGCAGCAGCGAGGCCGAAGGCGCTGCCGCCGGTCAGGAGCACGGCGGTGGCCTGATCGGTGCCCGCCAGCGGTCCGATCACGTCGGTCTCCCGGGTGCCCGGGCCGCCACCGCGGACGTCGACGCCCGCTCGGCTCCCGGGCGGGGCGAGAACCACCGTGCATCCGGTCGCGCCGTGGACGTCGGTGAGATGCCCGACCGCGAAGCCGGAGGGCGGCGGCGCGTCCCTCACCGCCGCGACCTCGCTCGAACCCGCCGGCGCCGGAGCCGCCGCTGGCAGCCGGGGCAGAAGTACGTCGAGCGCCCTCCGACGACGATGCGGCGGATCACCTCGCCGCACCGCCGGCACTCCTCGCCGGCCCGCATGTGGACGAGGAACTCGTCCTGCATCGTGCCCTCCTCCCCGCGCGCGTCGCGGTAGTCGTCGATCGACGCCCCCCCGTTCGCGAGCGCCACCTCGAGCGTGTCGACGATTGCGGCGCTGAGCTCCTCGCAGTGCTCCATGCGCATCGACCCCGCGGGCGAAAGTGGATGGAGACGCGCGCGCCACAGCGCCTCGTCGGCGTAGATGTTGCCGATTCCCGCAACCCCGGACTGGTCGAGCAGGAAGGACTTGAGGGGCGCCCGCCTGCCCAGGGCCACCCGCCCGAGCGCCTCAGGCGTCAGCTGGTCGGACAACGGCTCGATGCCCACCCGCCCTTCGAAGTACCCCTCCACCCCGCCCGCCGGCAGCAGAACCGCCTGCCCGAAGCGCCGTGGGTCCGTGAAGCGGAGGGTCCGTCCGTCGTCGAGCTCGAGCTCCGCGCGGAGCCAGCGGTCGTCTCCGTCCCCGTGCGAGAGAACGAGGTTGCCGGTCATCCGAAGGTGCATGACCAGCGCCTCACCGCCGTCCAGCCCGATCAACAGGTACTTGCCGCGCCGGCCAACCGACTCGATGCGCCTGCCGGCGAGTCGCCGCTCGACCCGCGAGGGGCGCGCGGGACGAGTCCATCGCTCGTCGTAGATGCGGGCCCGTTTGATCGCAAGCCCAGTGATCTCGGGCTCGAGCTGGCGACGAATCGTCTCGACCTCGGGGAGCTCGGGCACCCCCCGGTTCTAGCACCCGCGGTTATTCCGGTGAGGAGCTTTAGCTCCGAAAGCAGCGTGTAAGGGCGCCGAAGGCGCCCGCAATGTATTCGGCTCAGTGAAGCTGGGCCCGCGGGTGCGCGCGGAAGTACGCGTCCTTGATCTCCTTGCTGCCCAGGTGCGTGTAGAGCTGCGTCGTCGCGACGTCGGCGTGCCCGAGCATCTCCTGGACCGAGCGCAGGTCGCACCCGCCCGCGAGGAGGTGGGTCGCGAAGGTGTGCCGGAGCGTGTGCGGGCTCATCTTTCCGTTGAGCCCCACGATCTCGGCGTGACGCTGGATGATCTTGTAAAGGCCCTGGCGGGTCAGCGGACCGCCGCGGAAGTTCACGAAGAGCTTCGCCTCGGACTTCGACCCGACGAGGTTGGGCCGGCCCGAGCGCAGGTATCGCTCCACCGCGCCCGCCGCCTGGCTTCCAAGCGGCACGGTCCGCTCCTTCGAGCCCTTCCCGCGGGCGCGCAGGAACCCGCGGCGGAAGTCGAGGTCGCCGGCCTCGAGGCCAATGGCCTCCGACGCGCGAAGGCCGCAGCCGTACATCACCTCGAGCAGCGCCCGGTCGCGAAGTGAGATCTCGTCCGATCCAGAGACACTCTCGAGGAGCCGCTTCACCTCGCCATAGCCGAGCACGTGCGGAAGCTTCCGCCCACGCGCCGGCGTGACCAGGGTCGCGGTCGGGTCGGCGTCGACGAGCTCCTCGCGGCGCAGGTGGCGGTAGAACGAGCGCAGGGCGGCCGCCTTCCGGCTCACCGTGGCCGGCGAGCACGGCGGGTGCGCCTCCGTGTCCTCGGTCGCCGGTCGACCCGTCGCCAGGTCGGCGAGGAAGTCCGCGACGTCGCCTCGCTCGGCCTCGATCGCGCCGCGCCCTCGTCGCGCCAGGAACGCGCCGTACTGCAGGAGATCCGTGCGATAGGCGTCGAGCGTGTTGCGGGCGAGCCCGCGCTCGAACTCGAGGTACGCGAGGAAGTCGAGGACGAGGGCCTCGAAGCGCGCCTCGACGGCGCGCTCCTCGCTCTCTGGGACGGCGATAGCCATGCGGGGTGGTTTCGCCCCGCGGCGCCCTCCCCTCCCGGTGCAAACCGCTATGCGCCGGCTCGAAGCTCCTCACGCAGCAGCATCAGCCCGACGAGCGACTTCCCGTCGCGGCATTCGTCGATGGTCTCGTCGAGCCGTGAGAGGGGGACCTCGAGCACCTCGAGCCGCTCGTCGTCGTCGGCCTCAGCCGATGCCTCCGAGAGGCCGGTCGCCTCGAAAATCGTGACCGCCTCCTCGAGGATCCCCGGGCTCGGGTAGAGCCACGTCCACTCACGCCACCCGGAGGCGGCGCGGCCGATCTCCTCCGCGAGCTCCCGCTTGGCGCACTCGAGTGGCGTCTCGCCGTCGACGTCGAGCTTGCCGGCGGGCAGCTCCAGCAGGTCCGCTTCGTTCACCGGCTCCCGCGGCTGGCGGACCATGAAGAAGCTCTCGTCGTCGTGGGCCACAACGGCCACCGCGCCGGGATGTCCGACGACCTCGCGCTCCTCGACGCCACCGTCGCTGTAGCGGAACTCCTCGAGCCGCACCTTGGCGATGCGCCCGTCGTAGACCGTCTTCGAGCTCAGCCTCTCCACGCGGGCCTCAACTACCCGCGAGGGACGCCAGCGCAACGCCGGCCGCGAGCGGCGCGGCGAAGAACAGGGGGTC
Source organism: uncultured Actinomycetes bacterium (assembly GCA_963771655.1). Taxonomy (GTDB): domain Bacteria; phylum Actinomycetota; class Thermoleophilia; order Solirubrobacterales; family 70-9; genus JAWVFM01. The sequence goes on from CAVYUG010000001.1 coordinate 203,372, forward strand.
CTCAGCGAGCACGCGCCCCATCGTCTGCGTCGGAAGGCCGCTGCCCGCGTAGGCCGCCAAGTCCACCTGCTCGACGTTGAGGTCGTGGCGATCCTCGCACGCGGTGATCAGCGCGTCAAGCGTCGCCTGGCGCGAGCCGCCCTCCGGCGCCTCGCTGTCGGCCAGCGGCCATCCCTCGAGCTCGACCTCGGGGACCGGAACGCGAACCGGGGCGAGCAGCAGCTCGAGCACCGTCGCGGTGTGGTGGCTGAGTCCCCGCTGCTCGGGGCGGGGATCCGCGCTCGAGAGCCGCGGCGACAGGAGTGTCGGCAGCCCGAGCGCCAGCGACGCATGTGCCGAGTCGAGCGCCGCGACGCCTCCGTGCCCGAAGCGCGTGCGCGAGCCCAGGATCCCCGGCCCGGGGCCGACGATCGCCGCCTCCCAGCCGAGGCGGCGCGCGGCGGCATCGAGCGCTCCAGTGACCGACAGGGCCTCGGCCTCGCCACCGAAGGCAGGTGCGGCGGTCACGTGGCCGGCGAGCAGGCCACGACGGCGAAGCTCCGCAACGTCGCGCGAAAGGGTGCCCGGTAGGGCTCCCCCGGCGCTCTGCACGTAGCCAACGCGAGTTCCGGAGCGCCTTGCCTCCACCGCCCAGGCCGCCGGCGCGAGGTGCCCGTGAAGGGGGATGACGAGGACCGGCATCGAGGAGCCGAGCTCTTCGCCACCCTCCCCGAGCGGCACCTCCATCGGCTCGATCGGATGCTGAAGCGAGGTGTAGTTGAGCTTCAGCACGTGCGTCTCGGCCGCCGCTTCGCCCTCGAGGCCCCGAGTCAGGTTCACGTGCACGACGTCGAAGCCGCCCGAGCCGAGCCCGAGGTCGACGGAGCTCGTGTTCACGATGACCTCGTCGCCGCCGCGCACCTCACCCACGAGCGCCCGGTCCGCCCAGGCGCGACGATGCTCGCCATCGACGTCGACCGTGAGCGGATCGGGTGTGATCACCCTTCCACGCCGCAGCGTCAGCACGAGGCCGCCGCCTCCATCGCGGCACCCGCGAGCCGGTGAAGGCCCTCCAGGCGCTCGACCGTGATCGACTCCTCCGCGGTGTGGTTACGACTGGCGCCATTCGAGAGCAGCACGCAGTCGAATCCGCGCTCCCGCAACGCGTTGACGTCGCTGCCGCCCCCGGTGGCGACCTCCGTCGCCTCCAGCCCGCAGGCGCCGAGGGCGGTTCGGGCGAGGCGCAGCGCCGGCGAGCTCGGCGGCAGACGGTAGCCGCGAAAGAGCTCCGCGACATCGACGTCGACGTCGCACTCGTGCTCGCTCGCCGCCCAGGTGCAGGCGTCGGACATCCCGGCGATCACCTCACCGGCACGCACCTCGTCGAGACTGCGCGCCTCGGCCTCGATCCGGCAGCGACCGGGGACGACGTTCGTGGCGGTTCCGCCCTCGATCCTGCCCACGTTCGCGGTCGTCCCCTCGTCGAGGCGCCCCGTCTGCATCGCGGCCACGGCCGCGCATGCGGCCGCGATGGCGTTTCGCCCGGCCTCCGGCTCGATGCCCGCATGCGCCTCGAGGCCCTCGAACTCGGCGATGAGCTGGTTGTAGGTCGGCGCCGCGACCACGAGCTCCGAGAGAGGGCCGGCATGATCGAGGACGAGGCCGATGTCCGAGCGGAGCTCGGCGAGGTCGAGCTCGCGCGCGCCGCGGAGCCCGCGCTCCTCCGCCACGGTGAAGACCAGCTCGAGCCCGACGGGCGGCGGCTGCGAGGCCGCCTCGCTCGCAAGCTCGAGCATCGCCGCGACGCCCGCCTTGTCGTCGGCGCCCAGGATCGTCTCGCCCGAGCTTCGAAGCAGCCCCTCGGCCTCGACAACCCGGACGTCGCCGTCGACGGGCACCGTGTCGAGGTGGGCGCAGAGCATGAGCCAACGATCGGCCCGTCCCGGGATCCTCGCGACGAGGTTGCCCGCACCGGCCCGCGCCGGCCCGGCGGCGGTGTCCTCGCCGACCTCGATACCCAGGGACCGAAGCTCGGCCACCACAGCGTCGGCGACCGCCCGCTCCCTCCCGGTCGGGCTTGTGATCTCACACAGGCGGATGAACCGCTCGACCAGGCGCCGCTCGCTCACCCGTCGAAGGCTATGCGAGCATGGGCCGGCGACCTCGCCCAGAGCGACTAGCGGCTGCCGGCGTCGGCGACACCGTAGATGCCGCCGTCGCGAGAGCCCACGTAGATCCAGCCTCGCCAAACGGCGGGCGTCGACTCGATCGTCCCGGCGGAGAGCTGAAGCCGCCAGAGGAGCGGGGGCTTCGAGCGCGGATCCGAGATGTCGAAGCAGTTCAGGTATCCGGCTCCGTCGGCGACGATCAGCTTGTCGTCGATCGGAACGGGCGAGCTCCAGGTCTGCCCGTCCAGGGGCTTGCTCCACAGGAGCTTCCCCGTGCGCTCGTCGACCGCGGCGATGCCGCCCTCGTTCCACGTCGAGTAGACGACGCCCCTGTGGTAAGCGGGCGTGCCGAGGATGCCCTGCTCGGGCTCGAACCCGCCGAGCTGCTGCGACCAGCGGACCGGATCACCGGCGCGATCGGGATCGAGATCGACGAGGTCGCCGACCTCGTGGTCGCGGGGCAGGGACCCCGGGCGCGGCACGTTCGACTCGATATGGCGCGCGACGAGCAGGTTGCCGGACGGCGTGATCACGGTCGACGCATCGTTGTCGTCGCCCGACCAGAACCGGAAGACGCGCTTGTAGCGGCTACCGCCGTCGAGGACGTCGCTGATGTCCCACCCCTGGACGAGACCGCCCGAGTTCGAGAAGTAGGCGACGCCGTTTCGGAAGGCGACCGAGTTCTCGATCGAGATGTCGTCGTCGGCGACGTCGCGCCGGAGCTGCGCATCCCACCCCGGCACGCGCATGACGACCTCGGGGCCGACCTGGACCTTGCCCGCCGAGTCGTAGCTGCGGTGAAGGCGGATCACGTAGAACCAGGAGTTCTCCCCACCCTCCAGCAGGTAGTCGCCGACCTGGAGCGCCGCCCCGTCCCAGTCGTCGTTCCACACGCTCCCGGGCTGGGAGTGCGCGTCGAGCTGCCAGAGCACGGTCGGCGTTCCGCGATCGAGGGCGACGACCCGCAGCAGGTTGTCCCGCGAGCCCGCGTAGTAGAGGGGGTAGCCATCGGAGTCGCTCGTGGCCGAACCCTTGGCGAGGTCGCCGGTCTCGAGATCCGGGCGGACGGGCTCGCCCGTGTGCCCGTCGAGGAAGTGGTAGTTACGGTCGTAGGCTCCCTCCCTCACCTCCACGTCCCCGTTCGGGCGCTGGATCACGTTCGGCTGCCCGGTCCAGCCGGTCCCGCACCAGGTCTCCTTGCCGTCAAGGTCGGTCGACTTCGAGCAGAGGCTTCCCGTCGACGGGTAGCGCCAGCGGACCACCGGCTGCATGGGCACCGGCCCCTCGCCGTAGTAGTCGCGGCTGGCGTTGCCGCGGAAGGTCGTGAGGCCCGGAAACGTCGTGTTGATCGGCCCGACGAGGTGCGCCCGCCGCGCCGCCACCCTTCGAGCCCTGGCGCGGGCTAGTGCGGCGCGCAAATCCTCCGGCGAAGGCGACCTCGCGTTGACCGACCTCAGCTCGGGCGAGGTCACCGAGCGCGCGACCTGCGCCGAGAGCCAGCTCGAGGCTGGGTTCGAGGTTGATCTGTCCCCGCAAGCCGAGAGCGCTACGGCAAGGGCCAAGGCGAGGACCAGGGAGGGACGAAGGCTCCTGATCGCGCTCACGCTAGGTGCCACAACGGACGGTGCCGCCGCACCCGTTCGCTCTGCTGAGGCGCGAGCACCTGCGCCCGAAGGTCAAGAGGGCGCTACGGGGCGCCGCGTCCAGCGCGATACTCAACCAAGCCGGGACCGGAGCCCGCAGGGCATGACGTCGGATCAGATGAAGCCCGGCGAGATGAAGCCCTAAGGCTCGTCCGGACCCGACCACTCGAACGGGAAGTGCTTGCTCGAGCGTCCCGGCCAGCTCCACTTGAGGCCGAACGCGTCGACCTCGTCCTCGGCCGCAGTCGCCCAGGTCGCCACTTGCCCGGGACCGACCTCCGCGCCGGGCGCGTTGTGGACCTGCACGCGAGCGCCCTCCGGGCTCGTCGGGCCGGCGAGCGCCTCGGCGCTACCACGGGCCTTCCCTGGCACCTCAACGCGCCAGCTACTCAGGTCGTCGGCGAGCTCGAACTCTATCGGCGCGTACTCGATCCCGAGCACCTCGTCGACCAGCTCGGCAAAGCCGGCTGGCCAGCCGCCCGCCTCGCCGCCGAAGATCGTCTGAAGAGCCCCACGCTGCGAGTCGTCGGCACGCTCGTCGATGTAGAAGCCCATTTTCGGCTTCGCCTCCCCCGCCCAGATGTTCCCTTCGAAGGTCCCAATCGCGACGACGCTGAGGTCGTCGAGCCGCGTGTCGCCGTAGCTGCCCTCGGAGATGTGCCACGCCAGGATCCCGTCGCATTGACCGTCGTCCGGGGCCTGAGCGAACGTGCACCCGCAGGGGACGCGGCACCTGCAGACATCGAACCAATCGCCCTTCAGCTGCCATTGCTCCGCCATCGCGGCTCCTCTCCTCGGATGCGCTCCGGCACCGATCCTAATGAATGGACGAGCGCGTGGAGCGGCGCGTCAGCGTCATCAGTTCGCCTCCGCCGCCTCGATCGCCTCCTCGTGGCTCGCGAAGTTGTAGAGCCTCGACGTCAGGTCCCCCTCGAACTCGATCACCCAGCCGATCGGCTGGTCGAGCTCCAAGCCGCTCCCGCGCCCCTCCAGGTGTACGCCGCCAGGACGACGTATCGATCCTCGCCCGCGGCGCGGATCTCGTCGATTCGAAGGTTCCAGGCACCGAAGCTCTCGTCGATCTCGGCCATCCAGTCCACCAGTCCCTGTCGGCCGTGGAAGACGCGTCCGGTGAGTGCCGAGGAGAGCGTGAAGTCGTCGGTTAGGCCGCTGCCCATCTCGTCGGGATCGCGCACCCCGGCGTTCCACCGCTCCCAGGTCTCGCGAATCACCGCCTCCCGATCGGACGACACGGCCTTAACCGTATTAGTCTGCGTGGCTGTGGAATCGGCAACGATTCGACACCGTCCACCGCCCCTTCCGGCGCTGATCCAGCTCACGCTTGTCAGCGCCCTGCTCATCCTCGCGGCCCTCGCCTGGGTGCTCACGGACAGTCAGATGGCCGGCATGGACGCCGGACCGGGCACGGACCCCGGTGGGTTCGCGTTCTTCATCGGGACCTGGGTGGTGATGATGGCCGCGATGATGTTCCCGTCCATCGCACCGATGGTGCTGATGTTCGCGCGCATCCAGGAGGGCAGGCGAGAACGCGGCGGCGCCGTGCCGGCAAGTCTCACGGCCCTCTTCGTCGCCGGCTACATCGTGAGCTGGGCCGCGGCGGGGCTGGTCGCCTACGGGCTCTTCCGTCTCGGGCGGGCGACCCTGGGCGACACCTTCTCATGGGAAAACGCCGGCCCCTACCTCGCCGGGGGGGTGATCGTCGCCGCCGCGATCTACCAGCTCACGCCGTTGAAGGACGTCTGCCTGCGCTACTGCCGCAGCCCGATGATGTTCTTCCTTTCACACTCGCACCCGGGCCGCGTCGGCGCGCTCCGGATGGGACTCGAGCACGGGGGTTTCTGCGTTGGCTGCTGCTGGATGCTCATGGCGGCGCTCTTCGCGCTCGGCATCATGAGCATCGGTTGGATGGCGTTCATCGCCGCCCTGATCGCCATCGAGAAGCTCCTCCCCTGGAAGGACGTCGCGAACCGCGCGATTGCAGTGCTGCTGCTTGTGCTCGGCCTCGCCGTGGCGTTTGCGCCCGAGAAGGTTCCGGGCCTCACGCAACCGGGGTCCGCGGAGGCGAATCAGGCGATGCGGGCGATGGGCATGGGCCCCACCGAAGGCGGGCAGGGCGGCTCGCAGATGAAATCCGGACGACATGAAGTCCAGCGGCATGAAGTCGGACGGCATGAAGTCCGGCGCCAGCGGCATGAAGTCGGACGGCATGAAGTCCGGCGCCAGCGGCATGAAGTCGGACGGCATGAAGTCCGGCGAGATGAAGTAGGCCGTCAGGCGGCCCAGGCGAACTCGGACGCCGAGATCCCGGTCTTCCCCTCGTACTCGATTCCGAACCCGCTGATCTTCGACCGCTTCGCCTCGGCGGCGTTGAACTCCGAGGCGGCCGGGTGGAACATGCCGACGAGCCGAACCGGCTCGTCCGTCTCCTTCCCGAAGGGGACGATGTCCTCGATCTCGAAGTCGATCCCGTCGCCGATCCTGGCGCTGTGGCGCAGGCCCTCCTCCTCCACCTCGAAGCTGGCCCGCTCGACCCCCAGCACCTCGCCGACGAGCGGCACGATCCCCTCCATCGGGCCGCCGTTCTGGCCGCTGAAGACGCCGGCGAGCTTGTCCGTCTGCTCGTCGGACGCCTTGTCGTCAACGAACATGCCCAGGCGCCAGTTGCCCTCGGTCATCACCTTCGGCGTGTCGGCGATGACCGCGACCTTGAGGCCGCCGACGTCCGTGCCCTCGATCTCACCGTCCTTGATGTTGAAAACGAGGATGACGCGGCAGTAGTCGTACGTCGCCCCGTGATCCATCGACATGTTGCACGGGCACATCAGGTCGCAGGAGCACGTCTCGAAGTAACTCCCCTTCAGGTTCCACGACATCGAACGACTCCTTCCGTGGTGTACCGGCGTCCGGCTGAGTCTACGCCTCGTGGCGAATTGCGACGTCCGCGGGCTCGGCCGAATCCTCGACCGCCGCCTCCTCGCGCTCCGGCCTCGAGCGGGCGCGCTCGGCCGCAGCGCCGACGAAGTCGCGGAAGAGCGGCTCCGGCCGGGTCGGCCGCGAGTTGAACTCCGGGTGAAACTGCGACGCGAGGTAGAAGGGGTGGTCGGGAAGCTCGACGATCTCGACCAGCCGCTCGTCGGGGGACGTGCCGCCGGCGACGAGCCCTTCGTCCTCGAGGCGTCGGCGGAGCATGTTGTTGACCTCGTAGCGATGGCGGTGGCGCTTGTAGATGACAGCCTCGCCGAAGATCTCGCGCGCCCGCGTTCCCTCGTGGATCTTCACGGGGTCCGCCCCTAGGCGCATCGTCCCGCCCATGTCCGAGACCTCCTTCTGCTCGGGCAGCAGGTCGACCACCGGATAGGGCGTCTCGGGGTCGAACTCCGTGGAGTTCGCGCCGTCCATGCCGGCGACGTGCCGGGCGAACTCCGCCACGGCGATCTGCATCCCGAGGCAGATCCCGAGGAACGGGATGCCGCGCTCGCGCGCCACGCGGGCCGCGGCGATCTTGCCCTCGATCCCCCGCTCGCCGAAGCCACCGGGAATCAGGATCCCGTCGGCCTGCTCGAGGTCGGCGGGATCCAGGTCCTCGGAGTTGACGAGCTCGACCTCGACGTTCGTCCCGTGGTGGTAGCCACCGTGATGGAGGGCTTCGATGACGGACTTGTAGGCGTCCTCGAGCTGGACGTACTTGCCGACGAGGGCGATGCGCGTGGTGCCGTCGCACGCGTCGGCGCGCGCCACGAGCTCCTCCCACTCGCCGAGGTCAGGCGGGTCGGCCTCGGTCGCGAAGTGGTCGAGGATCAAGTCGTCCATGCCCTCGGCGCGGAGGACGAGTGGAACCTTGTAGACGTTGTCGACGTCGCGGGCGGAGATCACGGCCTCCTCCGCCACCGACCCGAAGAGGGCGATCTTGCGGCGGATGTCGCGCTCGAGCCCACGTTCGGAGCGGCAGACGATCGCGTGCGGCTGTACGCCGATCCGCCTCAGCTCGTTGACGGAGTGCTGGGTCGGCTTCGTCTTCAGCTCGCCCGCGTGGCCGACGTACGGTACGAGCGTCAGGTGCACGAACATGCAGCGGCGGGGCCCGAGGTCCGTGTACAGCTGGCGAATCGCCTCGAGGAACGGCAGCGACTCGATGTCGCCGACCGTTCCACCGATCTCCGTGATGACGAAGTCGACGGCCTGCGACTCGGCGACGATCAGGATCCGCTGCTTGATCTCGTCGGTGACGTGCGGGATCACCTGGACGGTGGCCCCGAGATAGTCGCCGCGCCGCTCACGGCGGATGACCGAGTTGTAAACGGCGCCGGCAGTCACGTTCGAGGCCCGCGAGGTGTTCTCGTCGGTGTAGCGCTCGTAGTGGCCGAGGTCGAGGTCGGTCTCGGCGCCGTCCTCGGTGACGAAGACCTCGCCGTGCTGGAACGGGCTCATCGTCCCCGGGTCGACGTTGATGTACGGGTCGAACTTCTGCAGCTGGACCCTGAAACCGCGACTGACCAGGAGGCGCCCGATGGATGCGGCAGCGATTCCCTTGCCCAACGACGAGACGACGCCGCCGGTGACGAAGATGAAGCGCGTCTCGCCCGGCTTCATCCCTTTTCGCTTCCTCGCAGCGCTCACTTGACCCTGCCGAGCGAGTCTAGAGAGCGCAGCAGCGGAACGCGCTCGATGGCCAGAGAGATCGACCGAAACTCCCCGAAGATCGTGAGCGCAGCGACGATCGCGAGCGCGATGAGGCGCCCCGCGAACGGGATCGCGACGAGCAACGAGATCCCGCCGATCGCCCCGGCCAGGTAGGAGCCGGTGTCACCCAGCATGGCCCGCTCGCGAAGCGTCAGCGCGGCACCGAAGAGCACCGGGCCGATGAAGACGCCGAGCAGGTGGAGCGGCGCGACGGTCCACGCGCCGAGGCAGACGCCCGCCAAGAGCAGGACGAGAAGCTTCTCGACCCGGCCGGGACGCAGGTCGATGAGGTTGAACAGGTTCGTCGTCAGCAGGAGGAGGAAGAGATCGACGACGTAGTGAAGGCCCTCGCGGTTCCCCGTCGTCGCAAATGCAGCCAGCCCGATCGCGCCCACCGCCTTGACTGCGCCGGTGGAGAACTTCCCGTGCATGACGGCGCGCGCGTGACCGCGCCAGCCGCGGGGCGCGCGCAGACCGCCCGCACCGCCCATCGTGTCGTCGATCAGCCCAAGGAGACCCATGCCGATCACGAACACCGACCAGCGCGCGAGGTCGGGGTCGAGGAGGTCGAGGTCAGCCCGGTCGTCGAGGATGGCGAGCGGGGCGAGAGCGACGAGGGAGCACGCAATCAGCACCACCCCCGCCGGGAAGGCCACCTCGCGGCCCCGCCAGTTCTCCCTTCGCAGGCCGGCTGCCCACATGTCCCGGATCCAGGGACCGGCCGCGATGACGGCTACCAGGAAGGACGCGCCGAGGCCCGCGAGCCTCACGGGCGCGGGGGCGGCACGGGGAGGGTCCGTGTCGTCCGGCGAAGCCGCGTGAGAGGCGGCAGCAGGCGGGTCGCCCCGGGACCGAGCCCGAAGGCGCCTCGAGCCCCGCGGAGCGCATAGACGAGCGCGACCGACCCCGCCGTCTGCTCGAGGTCATCGACGGTGGAGATGCCGTGCGAGCGAAACAACGACAGCGACGAGGGGTTGGTGCTGGCCCGCTCCACCGCCACGACCGGAATGCCCGCCCGCTCGAGTCCGTCGAGTACACCCGACTCGAGTGCGCTGTTCGCCTCCGAGACCTTCGAGTGCAGGCCCTGCGGGGCCGTGCGAGTGACGATCACGGCGTTGACCCCCGTCGGCTTCCCACTTCGCCTGGCGAGAAGCGCGCCGCTCGTGCGCCGAAACAGCGGACCACCGCTGACGAGCGCCCGCCCAGCACGACGGCCGAAGGCGGCGAGGTCCGCCGGACTGTGGCCCAGCGGGTGAAGTGGCGTGCCGCGGAGCTCGCCGTTCAACGCCGGCACGTCGGGCGGCTCCCGCACCACGGCGAACTCGCGGATCCGAGCTCCCGTCTGGTTGTCGGCGCCGAGCGTGCGCTCGATATCGGCGCGCAGGGCGCTGTCGAGGCTCCCGAGCGAGACCACCGCGATCTTGCCCCCCGGCAGCGCCTCGTTGACGAGCGCCGGATAGACCGCCTGCGAGAGCTCCTGCTGCTTGCGGACTTCGTCCCGAAGCTTCGACACCTGGCTGCGAGCGTTGAGCAGATCGCCCTTCAGGCTCGCCTCCAGGTTGCGCGTCGTGTCGTTGACCACGTTCTTGCCGAGCCCGGTGCCGATCAGGATGCCGACGCCGAGCGCGAGGAAGATCGCGGCGAGCGAGGCGACGTGGTAGCGCGCCGAGTACCCCATTCGCGGGCGGACGCTAGCGAAGCGCGGTCGAGATGCCGCTAAATCCCGAGCAAGACCCGCAGCTTCAGCCAGAGCAGCGACACGAGGTTGTCGAGCGACGGGGTCGAGGCGACGACCACCACGATCAGCGCGAGCGACGCGGCGAGGAACACGGCAAGAAGCCGGCCGTTCGTCCCCCGATGGTAGAGGCGGCTCACTCCCTTCGCATCGACCAGCACGTCGCCGATCCGAAGGCGCGTGAGGAATGTCGACGACATGCCGGCACGGCTGCGCTCGAGGAATTCGACGAGGTTGAAGTGGGCGCCGACGCTGACGATCAACGCGGCCCCCTTGTCGAAGGCGAGCAGCATCCCCACGTCCTGGCTCGTCCCGACGGCGCGAACCTCCAGGTGATCGAGCCCGAGCGTCTCGAGCCGCGCGCGCCCGGGTGCGCGACCGTCCGGATAGGCGTGGACGATGAGCTCCGCCCCGCTGCGAAGCGCCTCGTCGCTCGCGGAATCCATGTCGCCCACGATCACGTCGGGCTTCATCCCGGCCTCGAGCAGAGCGTCGGCGCCACCGTCGACGCCCACCAGGATCGGGCGAACGTCCGCGATGTAGGCGCGCAGGGCACGGAGGTCTCGGTGGTAGGTCGTTCCCCGCACGACGATCAGCGCGTGCCGGTCGCGGAACTTCGTGCGAGTGACGGGGAAGTCGAGCTGGCCGACAAGGAGCTCGCCCTCGTCGCGGAGGTGCTCCATGGTGTTGGCCGCGAACGCGGCGAGAGCCTCGTCGATCCGCTCGCGCTGGTGTTGCAGCTGGCGCTCACATTCGTCGAGGTCGAGGATGCGGCCCTCGGCGAGCCGGGTCCCGTTGCGGTGGACCTCGCCCCCTATCAACACCAGCTCGTCACCATCGCGAAGCTCCTCGAAGAGCGGCGCAGCGGGAACGTCGACGAGCCTGATCCCGGCCTTCGCCAGAACGAGGGGCCCAACGTTCGGGTACCGGCCGGTGGACGAGCTGGCGACGTTCACCACCGCCCGGATCCGGCGCCCGGCCAGGTCCTCCGCCGCCACCTGATCGAGGTCGCGGTGATCGATCACGGCGATGTCGCCAGGGGAGAGCCGCCGCACCAGCTCCTTGGTCCGCTTACCGAGCCGGGCCGGCCCCGCCATGGGGACCCTTGGCTCTGGCGGACCGTGGCCATTGCGGCGCAGGAAGCCTCGCGCTCGATTACGGACGCTCGTCGCCATCGAACGCGGATTATGCGGGTTTTCGCACTTTCTCCCTACGCCGCGGCGGCGAGGAGCTCGCGCGCGTGGCGACTCGCCGCCTCGTCGCCGGCCTCGGCGCCGAGCATGCGGCAGAGCTCGTCGATCACGCCCTCGTCGCTCACGCCCTCGACGGTGGCGAGCGCATGCCCGCTGACGGTCTCCTTTGCGACGACGAAGTGGCGCCGAGCGAGCGAGGCGACCTGCGGCAGATGGGTGATGCAGAGCACCTGCCGATCGGCGCCGAGCGCCCGAAGCTTCTCGCCGACGGCCCGCGCCGCATGGCCGCCGATCCCCGCGTCGATCTCGTCGAACACGAGGCATCGCGGCGCTGAGTTCGCCGCGGGCCCGGCGACCGTGCTTAGCGCGAGCATCACGCGCGAGAGCTCGCCCCCGGAGGCGGCGTCGCGAAGCGGCGAGGCAGGCAGGCCCGGATTGGTGGCGAGCTGAAGCTCGACGCGCTCCGCGCCGCGAGCGCCGAAGCCGCCGTCCTCGGGCACGAGCCGCGCCTCAAGGCTCGCTCCCTCCATCGCGAGCTCGGCGAGCTCGGCCGCCACTCGCTTGCCGAGGCGCCTCGCGGCCTTGCCGCGAGCCGTGGTGACCTCGGCTGCGAGGTCGGCACGGCGCGCGAGCGCGGCTTCGAGCCGGGACCCGAGCTCCGCCGCCACATCGTCGGCGTTCTCGAGCCGTTCGATCTCCGCGCGCAGCCAGTCCGCCTGACTCAGCACCGCCTCGGCCGTGCCGCCGTGCTTTCGCTCGAGACGCTCGAGCGCGGCGAGGCGCTCCTCCAGGGCCTCGAGGCGGCCCGGCTCGGCGCCGCCGGCGTCGAGTGCCGAGCGCACGGCGCTCGCGATGTCGCCAACCTCGACCTCGAGCGCGTGAAGGCGCTCGGCCGCGGCGTCAAGCGCGGGGTCGATTCCGCCCACCGCGCCGAGCTCGGCGCCGGCCACCGCGATGAGGTCGGCCGCGGCGCGATTGCCCGGGTCGTCGACGCCGTCGCCCGCGATCGCGGCGAGCGCGTTCGCCGCAGCGGCGCTCAACCGCTCGGCGTGGCGGAGGCGCTCGCGGTCAACGCGGAGATCATCGGCCTCTCCCGGCTGCGGCGCTGCGGCCTCGATCTCGGCAAGCTCGAACCGGAAGACGTCGAGGTCGCGCTCCCGCGCGCCGTCGCGCTCGCGCAGCGCTTCGAGCTCCCGCTCGAGACGCCCAACCTCGGAGTGCGCCGTGCGGTATTCGGAGAGACGGCCGAGGTGAAGAGCTCCGGCGAAGGAGTCGAGCACCTCGAGCTGGGCGGCTCCAAGCGCGAGCTTTCGGTGCTCGTGCTGCCCGTAGAACGCAAGCAGGCGACCGCCGAGCAACCGCAGGTCGGCAGCTGACGCGGCGCGCCCGCCGATGAAGGCGCTCGTGCGCCCCGACGACGAGACCCTGCGGCCGAGGACGACCTCCTCCGCTCCCTCCGGAAGCCTCGCGGCGACGTCGGCGAGCTCGGGATCGTCGAGCAGCCCGGGCGGCGGCTCGAAGGCCCCCTCCACATACGCCTCGGCGGCGCCGGGCCGCACGATCTGCGGCCGCGCGCGCCCACCGAGGAGCAGGTCGAGCGAATGGGCGAGGACCGTCTTGCCCGCGCCGGTCTCGCCCGTGACGACGTTGAGGCCGCGGTCCAGGCGGAGCTCGGCCCGCTCGATCAGCAGCAGGTTCTCGATGCGCAGCTCATGGAGCACGCCGAATAACTAAGCAGCGCGGGGGGACGGATTCGCCCCTAGGCCGCGACGGGCTCCGGCGCCTCCTGGGGCTGCGGCGGGGCCAGGAAGTCGCTCTGGCGCACCATCACCAGCGCGAGCACGCCGCCGACGGCCGCCACGATCGCCCCGATCACGAGGATCTCGTTGAGGGACGTGATGAACGCACGATCGGCGACGTTGACGATATGGGCGTGGATCGAGGCCGGCAGCTGCGCCGTGGCCTGCTGGATCGCCCCCGAGGAGACCGCGTCGGAGAGCTGCGACGAGTGCGCCTGCACGCTCGGCGGCGCCGAGCTCAGGCCCTTCGCCACCTCAGAGCCGATCCGCGAGGAGAAGATTGCCCCGAGCGCGGCGGTGCCGGTCGCAATGCCGACCTGGCGGAACGTCGAGTTGATCCCGGACGCCATGCCGGCGCGTGCCGGTGGCACCACGCCGAGCGCGGTCGAGGCGATCGCGGGGTTGGCGAGGCCGATTCCGGCGCCGGCGATCAGGAACCCGGGCAGGAGCCCCGTCCAGCTGTCGCCGAAGGCGATTCCGTGCATGAGTCCCAGCCCGACGCCGACTGCGATCAACCCCACGCCCAGCAGCACTCTGGCGTGCACGTAGTTCAGGAGCCTTCCGGAGATCGGCGCAACGACGAACGACAGGAACGTGATCGGCAGGAACCGAAGGCCGGCCTCGAGCGGCGAGTAGCCCAGCACGTCCTGCATGTAGAGCGTGAGGTAGAGGAACATCGCGAACATCCCGGCCGACAGTGCGAAGGCGACGATCGACACGCCGCCGAACGCGGGCACCCTGAAGAGCCCGAGGTCGAGCATGGCGTTGCGGCTGCGAAGCTCGATCACGACGAAGGCGCCGAGCATGACGGCGGCGCCGATCAGCGAGACGAGGATCTGGGCACTCGACCATCCCTCGGCGTTCCCTCGGATGAGGCCGAAGATCAATCCGAAGAGGGCCAGCGTGAACGTGACCGTGCCGGCCCAATCGATCGGCTGGGGATCGGTCGCCTTGACGTTCACCACGCGCGTCTCGGTAAGAACGATCGCCGCGATCCCGATCGGAACATTGACGAAGAAGATCCACTCCCACCCGAACGCGTCGGTGAGCGCACCGCCGATGAGCGGGCCGACCGCGACCGCGCCGCCGACCGTGGCGCCCCAGATGCCGATCGCAGAGGCGCGCTCGCGGCCCTCGAACTCCTGGGCGATCAGCGCCAGCGAGGTGGCGAACATGGCGGCCGCGCCGGTCCCCTGGAGTGCGCGGAAGAAGTTCAGGACCGTCGCATCGTCGGACAGGCCGCAGCAGAGCGAGGCGGCCGTGAAGACCACGAACCCGATCGTGAAGATGCGACGGCGGCCCAGCCGGTCGCCGAACGAGCCGAAGACGAGAAGGAATGAGGCGAGGGTCAGCGCGTAGGCATCGACCACCCACTGGAGGCTCGAGAGGCTGGCGTCGAGGCTCTTCTGGATCGACGGCAGCGCGACGTTGACGATCGTGACGTCGAGAAGAAGCATGAACGTCGCCACGCAGACGGCGATCAGCGTCCACCACTTGCGCTCCATTGCCTACCTCCTTTTCCTCGGGTCTCTCCAGTGAACGAACGGGAGCGGCGGAAATCGACATCCACTCGGCCGGCGGACCAGAGTAGAAGGTTGCTAGGCCAGGGCGGCGATCGCTCCGAACTTCTCCCGCATTCGCCTGTAGAAGCTCGAGCCGGGGAGCTGGGCGAGGCGTCCGACGGCCGCGCGGAACCGGATCTCGACCTCCTGGCCCGGGGCGAGCTCGCCCGCCGGTTGACCGTCCAGCGCGACGTCGACGGCGTCGCGCCTGCCGGCGTTTCGGACCTTGAGCACGTCGGCGGGGGCGACCACGAGCGGCCTCGCGGTCAGGGTGTGCGGGGCGATGAAGCTGACGGCGTAGCCCTCCACCCCCCATGCGAGCACCGGGCCCGCGTTGGCGAGGTTGTAGCCGGTCGAGCCGGCGGGTGTGGCGGCGACGAGACCGTCGCACCGCACGTGCCCGATCTCCGCATCCCCCACGAGGTAGGCGAGCTCCGCGACGCGCCGGTGCGGCTGACGCGTGAATGAGATGTCGTTCAGCCCGACTGACCCGCCACCCTCGAGCCCGAGCTCGAGCCCTGGCAGCTCCATCACGTCGAACTCGCCGCTGAAGGCGAGCTCGAGGCCGCGATCGAGCTCGTCGCGCTCGATGGCCGCGAGGAAGCCGATCGTCCCATAGTTGATGCCGAACACCGGGACGCCGTTCGTCCCGAACGTACGCAGGCCGCGAAGGATCGAGCCGTCGCCGCCGAGCACGAGGCAGAGATCGGCGTCGCACGGGAGCGACTCAACCTCCTCGATGCGATCCGCGAGCCCCGCGTGCTTCGCGAGCTCGTCGGTCGTGGCGAGGAGGCGAACGCCGGCGCGCTCGGCCGCGTCCACAGCCGCGCGGGCGGCCTCCAACGTGCCGTCCGGATCCGAGTGGCTGAGGAGGACGGCGGTCTCTATCGCAGCCACAGGAAGGTCTCCCGGTTGCCCTTCGGCCCGGCGACCCCGGCGGGGGCGGTCCCCTCGACGGTCAGGCCAAGCTCACGTGCCGCCGCCGCAACCTCATCGACCGCGCGCTGTCTGTCGGCGGGCTCGCTGACGACGCCCCCCTTGCCGACGGCGCTTCGCTCGAGCTCGAACTGCGGCTTCACCATCGCCAGGACCTCCCCACCCTCGGCGAGGCAGTCGGCGACCGCGGGCAGGACCTTCTTCAACGAGATGAACGAGACGTCGATCGTGACGAGCTCGGGCTGGTAGGCCAGGTCCTCCGGCCGCAGTCCTCGGGCGTTCACGCGCTCCATGACCTCGACGCGATCATCGTTGCGGAGGCCCCACTCGAGCTGGCCGTGGCCGACGTCGAGCGCGATCACTCGCTCCGCGCCGCGCGAGAGCAGGCAATCGGTGAACCCACCGGTCGATGCCCCCACGTCGAGGCACACCCGGCCCTTCACCTCGGCCCCAAGCGCGTCGAGCGCGCTCTCGAGCTTCAGGCCGCCGCGCGAGACGTAGCGCGGCGCGCCCTCGACGGCGAGCTCGGCGTCGTCGGGCACGAGCTGCCCGGGCTTCGATGCCACCTCCCCCCCGCGCCCGATCCGCACGCGTCCGGCGCGAATCTCGCCCGCGGCGCTGGCACGCGAGCGCGCGAGGCCGCGCTCGGCCAGCAGTGTGTCGATCCGGCGGCGAGCCACGGGCAGAAGGTACCTGCCGAGGGACTGTGACCCCCATCACACACAGACCGCACGTACGTTCGTATTCTCGTTCGCGATGACCCGCACCGTTTCGCACACGCTCCACGCCGCAGTCGAGATCCTCGGAGGCGCCGCCGTGATGGCCGCGCCGTTCGTGCTCGGGCTCGGCCGCTCCGCGACGATCATCTCGGTCGTTCTCGGCGCGCTCGCGATCGGCACGGCGGTGCAGATCGGCGGGCCGGAGCGCCGCATGCCGCTCTCCGCTCACGCCGCGTTCGACAACGTCCTCGCGGCGGTCGCCATCCTCGCCGGCCTCGCGCTCGGCGTGGCGAGCGGCGAGTGGCGTGCAACCGTCTTTCTGGTCGGCGTTGGCGTCGGCCAGGCCGCCCTCACAGCATCGACGCGGTGGAGCGTGCCTGCCGGCGCCTAAAGAGGCGTCCGACCTTCCTCAACACAAATCACATACGCACACATATCTCTCCTCCCTGTACCCGAGAGCCCCCCGTCCCCGCGGGGGGCTCTCTTTTTGGGCTGATCCAGCGGGACGGCCCCGGCGGACGCTGTGCCCCGGGTCTCCGATGCGGCTCGTCCACCGCATAGGGGCACAACCCGCATCACGCCGCTAAGGTGCCGCCCGGTGGCGGAAGCGGCGAAATCGACGATCACGCTGACGACCGGCGGCTCGATCAGCTCGCCGGAGTCGCCCGACGAGATCCTGAAGAAGGCCCAGCGCGACAAGGGGGGCTTCATCGAGGTCGCCGACCTGGTCGGTGCATCGCACTTCGTGAGCGTGGATCAAATCGTCGAGATCGCCGGCTCCGGCCTGTAGCGGCTCCGCCGCCTCGTTCGCCCGCCCGATCGGCGCCCTACCGGCGTGTTGGGCGAGTTGAGCGCGTTATTCGCGCCAAGGCGCCCGGGCCGACTACGAACCGTCCCGCTCGACGTCGTCCGCGTCGTGGACCGCCCACCCGACGCGCTCGATCAGTTCGGCGGAGCGGTGCCCATCATGCAGATCGGCGGATGCGATGCGCTCGTCGAGCGTGATCGCGCCCTCGCCCTGAGTGGATTCGCTCGTCACGATGATTCTCGGCATGGCCGTGTTCCTTCCGGTTGGGGACCCCTTGGGTACCACCGGGGAAGCCGGTCAAGGCATCGGCGGCGTTGTTGGGCTTACAGACGAAGCTAGCAGGCCGGTGCGCAGGGGCTGATCGCGTGTCAATCGTGCAGCGAGGGCGCGAACGAGATCCCGATGATCGAGCCTTCCTCTGTTTGAAGCCGAGCCACCGTTTGGCCCCACGGCTCCTCGCGCGCGTCGTGAACCATGGCGAATCCTCGCTCGCGCAGCTCCTCGGACGCCGACTGAACGGCCTCCGCGTCGCCCACCTCGAACTCGACGCTCGCCTGCGGGACCGTCCGGTCCGCCGGCCAGTCCGGCGTGCCGAAGCACGCCTGCGCGGCCTCGGACAGCGGCCACACCCCGAAGTGCTTGCTGCCATCGATCCGCTCGCTGTGGAAATAGTCGCTGCCGGGACTCGCCTCGAGCGGAAGCCGTAGCGCATCGATGAACAGCTCGCGGCTCTTCTGCGGATCCGGCGTGATTACGGCGATGCTGGCAATGAACTGAATATCCATGCCCGCAGCGTATGACCGGGCGCCTTAACGGGCCTCGCGCCAGTACCTGGTGATGACGACCGCGTCGTCCGGCGTCGTGAACTCGCCGAGCCGGACGTAGCCGAGCCGCTCGTACTTCGGGTTGTTGGCACTGTTGCTCGACTCGAGGTACGTCGGCACGCCGAGCTCGTCGAACCGCCGGAGGTTGTCCGTGAGCATCGCCATGCCCAGGCCCTTGCCCCGATGAGAATCGTCCACCCCGAGGAGCGACAGGTAGTAGTGCGGCCGGTCAACCGGCCTCGCTGCGTCGAACCGTTCCAGCAGATCCATGAACGCCGGCGCGTGGCGTCCCACGAGCTCAGCTATCACCGAGGGCGCGCGCACCTCGTCCTCGGGCGTCAGCTCGGTGCCGTCCGGGGGAAGCCAAACCGCCGCCACCTCGCAGCCGGGCGTGGCGAGGACCCACGGGTAGCGCATAGCGCCGTCCACCAGGAGACGCCACCAGATTTCGTACTGAGCTTGTCTGCGGTGGGCATCGGGGAACGCCCAGCTCCACGTCGGGTCGTCGTGAAAAGCGTGGGAGATCGTTCTTGTGACGGATCCCGCCTCCTCGGCCGTCGCGACGTGGACATTCATGCGCCCCGACCCACCCGAACCGGCGTGCCGTGCTTGGGCACCAGCGTGATCCCGCGGATGACGACCGGGTCGGGCTCCGGGCGCACGGGCTCGAGCTCCACGCTCGAGACGACCGTGCGGAGCACCTCCGCCATCTCCGCCTGCGCCAAGGCGGCGCCGATGCAGCGGCGGATGCCGCCGCCGAAAGGCAGCCAGGCGTAGGACTCCACGCCGCCGTTCAGGAACCGCTCCGGGCGGAAGCGGTCGGGCTCGGGATAGAGATCCTCGCGGTGGTGGACGAGGAGGATCGCCGGGTAGACACGGATGCCGGGCGGGAGGTCCCAGCCGCCGATGGTCCGCGGCTTCTTGAGCGTCCGCTCGGCGCCGTCGATGACCGGGCGGATCCGCAGGGTCTCGGTGACGACGGCCTCGAGATAGGCGTCATCGCCGCCGTCGAGCTCCGATCGCAGGCGCCCCAAGGCGGGAGGGTCATGAAGCAGCAGGTCGAAGGCGAACGCCAAGCCGGTCGCGGTGGTCTCGTGACCGGCCGCGAGCATCGTGGTGAGCTCGTCGCGCAGCTCCACGTCGGTCATCGGGTTCCCGTCCTCGTCGCGAGCGCGCATCAGAAGCGAGAGGACGTCGGTTCGCTCTTCCAGATCGGGCTCGCCGCGCCGCCGGGTGATCTCCTCGTAGACGAGGGCGTCGGCGGCCTTGATCCGCCGCTTCAGCCGTCCGGCCGGGCTCCTCGGACCGAGGTCCCACTTGAGCGGGCCGGGCAGGAGGAACGTGGCCCCGCTGTCGACGACCGCGAGCATCGCCGCCCGCAGCCGCTCGACGCGCTCAGGCTCGGTCACGCCGAAGACCGCCCTGCAGATGACCTCGAACGTGAGCGCCCGCATCCGGTCACGCATCACGAGCTCCTGGCCCGGGCGCCAGCGAGCGACCTCGGCCTCGGCCACGTCCCGAATCACGTCGCGAAACGACTTGACCGCCGAGCCCTGGAACGGCGGCAGCAGGAGCTTGCGCTGGCGGAGGTGCTCGGGGCCGTCGAGCACGAGGACCGAGTGGTTGCCCAGCACCCCGGCGAGGGGTGCGTTGGCCTCACCGGCGTGGAGGTCCGACTGATCTCCGGTCATGAGCTCGCGGATCGCCGCGGGGTCGGCGACGTAGACGCCGGTGCCGAAGATCAGGAACTTCGCTGTGAAGAGGTCGCCGTACCGCCGGTGCCAGCCGAGGAGCGTCTCCATCGGGCGCATCACGAACCGCGCCGTGTTCACGGTCGCGGGGGATCGCGGGCCCGGGGGGAGCTCCGTCATCTGGCGTCCGGCTCGAATATCGCAATGATGGCCGAATGGTCGCTGAGGCCGGCCTCCCGCCATCCGTGCTCGTAATCGCACAGGACGGGATTCAGGCTCCGCGAGGCGAGCACGTGATCGAGGCGGTGGCCCGCCTTTCGCCGCCATCGCGTGTTCATCACCCAACTCACGTCGCGGCGGTCGTAGCCGTGGAGGCACCGGAACGCATCGCGGAGGTCCCACTCGGCGAGGCCGACGACGAGCGAGCGCTCGGCCGCGTCCCAGCGCTCCTCCCAGAGCGGGTGGTTCGAGGCGAAGGTCTCGACCTCACCGTCCGCGGTCTCGAGTCGAGGCGTGTTGAGGTCACCGCAGAGGACCCGGTGCCGGTTCGCCGGGCGCGCCAGCCGCTCGAAGAGCGCCTCGCAGGTCTCCACCTTCACGAGCCCGTTCGACGGCGCGGGCGGGATGTGAGCGTTGTGGACCTCGATCAGTCCCGCGGGCGACTCGGTGACGGCCGAGACGACACGCTCGGGCTGCGGAGCGCCCACGGGTGGCAGCTCCGTCAGCTCCCACCGGCTCGCGAGCAGGTTGAAGAGGCGCCGCGGCGACAGATCGCCGCTATCGAGGGCGAACGGGAGGCCGGCGTCGGCGAGCGCCTCGCGCCACGCCCTCGCGGTGCTGGCCCGAACCTCTTGAAGGGCGACCAGGTCAGCGCCCTGCCGTGCCACCGCCGCCGTCTGCGAGGCGAGCAGGCCAACCCGGCCGGCCACATTCCACGAAAGCAGCTTCACCTGCACGTCGCCAAGCTTGGCGTTGTCCGCGGCCGCAACCCGGGTAGCCTGCCGGCCATGACCTTCGCCGCCGCGATCCTGCTCATCGCCGCCGGCGCGATCGTGCGTTACGCGCTCACGGTCCAGACGGACGCCGTCAACCTCGACACCCTGGGGCTGATCCTCATGATCGTCGGGTTCGCCGGGCTCGTGCTCGCCTTCGTGCAGGAGCTCATCTGGACCGATCGCGCCAAGCGTGGGCCGGACGACCCGCGCTACCCCCCGCGCTGAGGCACCGCGAATGGCGCGGCCGGTCCACATCGGCTGCTCGGGGTGGAACTACCGTGACTGGCGCGGCGTCCTGTACCCCGAGGGCCTGCCGCAGCGCCGTTGGCTCGAGCGTTACGGCGCGGTGTTCTCGACGGTGGAGATCAACGCGACCTTCTATCGCCTGCCGACCGAGAAGGCGGTGGCGACGTGGGCGAAGGAGACGCCCGACGACTTCGTGTTCGCCGTCAAGACGAGCCGCTACATGACCCACGTCTACAGGCTGAAGGAGCCGAAGAAGGGCGGGACCGGCCTCTTCTTCGCAAGGCTCGAGCCGCTCGTCGAGTCGGGCAAGCTCGGGCCGGTCCTCTGGCAGCTGCCGGAGAACTTCAAGCGCGACGACGCCCGGCTATCGGGCGCGCTCGAGCGCGCACCGAGCGGTCTCCGCCACGCCTTCGAATTTCGTCACCCGAGCTGGTTCGACCAGGGCGTATACGACATCCTCGCTGACCACCACGCGGCACTCGTCGTCGGCGACAGCCCGAAATGGCCGTTCCAGGAGCGCAAGCTGACCGCGGATTGGACGTACGTCCGTCTCCACCACGGCCGCCGCGGGCACGGCGGCAACTACTCGAAGGCCGAGCTCGAAACGTGGCGGCGGCGGATTGCCGCATGGCGCTCCCGCGCCGAGGTCTACGCCTACTTCAACAACGACTGGCAGGCGTTCGCCGTGCGCAACGCCCGCTGGTTGGCCAAACGTCTGAGCGCCTGATCGTTTGCCTCGGCGGCCGCCGGGTATGTCGGCTCCATGACATTCGGAGCAGCCATATTCCTCATCGCGGCCGGCGCGATCATCCGCTACGCAACCCACTTTCACATCGCGGGGGTCGACGAGCACCTGATCGGACTGATCCTGATCATCGTCGGCATCCTCGGCCTGATCGTCGCGGCCTTCCAGGAGCTGACTGCGACCGCCCGCGCGCGTCGCGCGAGCGGCGGCCGCTACACCAGGCCGAGCCGTCGCTACTACTGAGGGCGCCTATCGCGGAGTCGCCTGGCGTGTGCCGAGAGCCGCCATCACCCGCTCCGCGAGGCCATCGCCCGTGAGGCCGACCTCCTCGTGGAGGAGGGCCGGCTTGCCGTGCGTGACGTAGCGGTCGGGTAACCCCACGCGGAGCACGCGCGCCCGCTTCCCGCCGCCGGCGAACGTGTCCTCGAGGTGCTCCAGGACGGCGGAGCCGAAGCCGCCCGCGAGCACGTTGTCCTCCACCGTGACGAGCAGCTCGTGGTCGGCCGCGAGGCGGTTGAGGAGCTCGGTGTCGAGCGGCTTCGCGAACCGGGCGTCCGCCACGGTGGCGGCGATCCCCGTACCGGCGAGAATGTCCGCCGCCTCCAGCGCGACCTTCACGCCGAGGCCGTACCCGAGGAGCGCAACTCGCTCGCCCGGGCGCAGGGTCTCCCCCGTCCCGATCTCGATCGCCTGAGGATCGGCCGGGACAGGGACGCCGATCGCAGCCCCCCGCGGGTAGCGGAGCGCGATCGGGCCGTCGTCGTGGGCGATCGCGGTGCGCAGCATCTGCGCCAGCATCGCCTCGTCGCGCGGGGCCATCAGAACCAAGTTCGGCAGGCAGCGCAGGTAGGAGACGTCGAAGGCTCCGTGGTGGGTGGGCCCGTCGTCGCCGACGAGGCCGGCGCGATCCATCGCGAACACCACGTTCAGGTTCTGCAGCGCGACGTCGTGGACGATCTGGTCATAGCCGCGCTGCAGGAAGGTGGAGTAGATGGCGCAGACGGGCTTCGCCCCCTGAAGCGCGAGCCCGGCGGCGAAGAGGACCGCGTCCTGCTCGGCGATCCCAACGTCGTAGTACTGCTCGGGCAGCTCGGCGGCGAGCTTCGAGAGCCCAGTCCCGCCGGCCATTGCGGCGGTGATGCCGATCACGCGTCGGTCGCGCCTCGCCTCGGCGACGAGGGCGTCGGCGAACGCCTGCGTGTACTGCGGGGGGGCGGGCGGCGGTGCCGGCTCGAGCTTCTCGATCGGCTCCGGCGAGTCCGTTTCCTTGACGGGCTGCGGCGCCTCCTTGGGCGCAGGCCGGCGGTCGACGATGCTCCCCGGCTTCGCCGCGTGCCACTTCTCCATCCCCTCGAGACCGCCTTCCTCGGCGGGCGCGAACCCCTTGCCCTTCACGGTCTGGATGTGGACCACAACGGGGCGATCGGCTTGGAGCGCCTCGTCGATCGCCCGTCGGAGGGCTCTCACATCATGGCCGTCGATGATGCCGACGTAGGCAAGGTCGAGCTCTTCGAACAGGAGGCCGGGCGCGAGGTAGGACTTGATCGCCGCCTTGATCTCGGGGCCCAGGCGCTCGATCTGGCGGCCGACACCGAGCGGCAGCTTCGTCAGCCGTTCCTCGACGCCCTCGCGCGCGTGGTAGAGGCCCGGGTGAAGGCGAACGCGCTGGAAGTTGCGCGAGATCGCGCCGACGTTCGGCGAGATCGACATGCCGTTGTCGTTGAGGATGATCACGATCGGCGTCTCGAGGCCGCCGGCGTTGTGAAGCGCCTCGTAGGCGACGCCTCCAGTCAGCGCGCCGTCGCCGATGACTGCGACGACGTTGCCGTCCTCCCCGATCCCCTTTCGCATCGCCTCCTTGAGTCCGACCGCGTAGCCGATCGACGTCGATGCGTGCCCCGCGCCCATGATGTCGTGCTCGGACTCGGTGATCGAGCAGAAGGGCGCGAGCCCGCCGTACTTGCGAATCGTCTCGAGGCGGTCACGGCGCCCGGTCAAGACCTTGTGCGGGTACGCCTGGTGGCCGACATCCCAGAGGATCTTGTCGCGCGGCGACTCGAGGAGGCTGTGGAGCGCGACGGCGAGCTCGCACGTCCCGAGGTTGGCGCCGAAGTGCCCGCCGATCTCGCCGATCACGTCGATGATCAGCTCACGAACCTCTTGCGCGACCTGCTGAAGCTGGTCGTCGTCGAGGCCCCCGAGGTCGGCGGGCCCGTCGATTCGCTCGAGCAGCGTCTCGGTGTTGTTCTCGTCGCTCATGACTGGCGGGTGTAGATGAAGTCGGTGATCAGTACGAGGTCGGAGGTCTCTCCGGATGCCTCGGCGAGCGCCTCGCGCGCCCGCTCGTGCGAAGCCGACGCGAGCTCCCGCGCTCGCTCGAGGCCGAAAACGCTGACGTAGGTGAGTTTGCCGTGCCGTTCGTCGCTTCCATGGGGCTTACCGAGCTCCTCGTCCGTGCCGGTGACGTCGAGGACGTCGTCGACGATCTGGAAGAGCACGCCCAGCTCCTGGGCAAATCGCCGGTACGGAATTGTCGCATCCTCGCTGGTGCCGGCGAGCAGCAGTGGAATCGCCACGCTCGCGGCGATCAGCCGGCCCGTCTTCAGGGAGTGCATGTGCCGCAGGCCCTCCTCGCCCGCCGTCGCCCGCTCGGCGATCACGTCGACGTACTGACCGCCGACCATGCCGCCGACCCCCGTCGCCCCCGCAAGCTCCGCGAGGGCCGCAAGCACGCGCTCGCGCTCGCCCTCCTGGCGCTCAGCGAAGAGTCGCACCGCTTCGGCGAACAGCCCGTCGCCCGCGAGGATCGCCACGTCCTCGCCGAACTTCACGTGCGAGGTCGGCCGGCCTCGTCGGAGCTCGTCGTCGTCCATCGCCGGAAGGTCGTCGTGGATCAGCGAGTAGGTGTGGATCAACTCGATCGCCGCGGCCGCCGGAAGCACGGACGTGGGCTCGAACCCGACGGCCTTGGCGGACGCAAGCGCCAACACCGGGCGCACCCGCTTGCCCCCGGCGAGCAACGAGTACCGCATCGCCTCGTCGAGGCCCGCCGTTCGCCCGTCGGCCGAGAACCGAAGCTCGCCCAGGTAGCCCTCGACGAGGGCCGCCAGATCGTCGGGGTATGCGCTCACAGACCGGCGTCGTCGGGAAGCTGGCGAGCGGCCCGCTCGATCTCGTTCCCCGCCTGCGCCACGAGGTCGGCCGCCTCGCGGGCCAGCGTCTCCGCCTCGGCGTCCGGCACCTCGGGCTCCCGGAGCCGCTCGGCGATGGCTCGCAGCCGCTCGGCGATGTCGCCGACCTCCGTCAAGCTGTCGTCCCCTCCCTTGCCGCGGCGCCGAGGATGCCGTTGACGAAGCCCGGTGCCTCCACACCGCAGTACTCCTTGGCGAAGCCCACGGCCTCGTCGATGGCGACTTCGGCCGGAACGTCGTCGCGGTACCGCAGCTCGTAGAGCGCGATGCGCATGATCGACAGCTCGAGCGGCGCGATCCGCTCCAGCGACCAGCCC
This sequence comes from uncultured Actinomycetes bacterium, assembly GCA_963771655.1. Taxonomy (GTDB): domain Bacteria; phylum Actinomycetota; class Thermoleophilia; order Solirubrobacterales; family 70-9; genus JAWVFM01. The sequence continues at coordinate 228,624 of CAVYUG010000001.1, forward strand.
TTCGCCAAGCGACCGATCTCGGTGTCGAGCTCCTCGAGGTGCTCATCGGCTCCTGCGGCGAGCTCGCGTGTGAAGGGCTTGGCTTCGGCGAGGAGCTCGTCGAGCGGCCTGCCCGCCACCTCGCGCTGGAACAGGGCGAACGCCGCGTCGCGTCGCTGGTCGGAGCGGCGCACCGGGAGCCTCAGGCCCGCGAGACGTACTCGCCGCTTCGGGTGTCGACCCGCACTCGGTCGCCCTCGTTCACGAACAGCGGGACATCCACCTGGACCCCCGACTCGAGCGTCGCCGGCTTCGTGCCGCCGCCCGACGCGGTGTCGCCCTTGAGGCCCGGATCGGTCTTCGTCACGGTCATGTCCACGGCGCTTGGCACCTGCACGCCGGTCGCGCGCTCGTCGATGAAGAGCAGCTCGACCTCGCTGTTCGGCAGCACCCATTGCATCGCATCGCCGGCGAGGGCCTTCGGGATCTCGAGCTGTTGATAGTCGCCCGTGTCCATGAAGACGGCTGAGTCGCCGTCGTCGTACAGGAACTGCATGCGCTTCGTCTCGGTGCGTACAGGACGAAACTTCTCGCCCGCCCGGAATGTCTTGTCGACAACGCTGCCGTCATCGACCTTGCGGAGCTTCGTGCGCACGAACGCTCCGCCCTTCCCGGGCTTCACGTGCTGGAACTCCATGATGCGATAGATCGATCCCTCGATCTCGACGTGCGCGCCGTTCTTGAACTGGTTGGTGGAGATCACGGCCGCTGAGGGTAGCGGCGGTTCAGTGCCTAGGATGAGCGCAGATGGCGGTCACGACCGAGGCGCACGGGCCACGTCTCCGCGCCGTCCTTCGCTCCGAGGAGCGGGTGACGCCGCTCGAGCTCTTCTTCGACCTCGTCTTCGTCCTCGCGCTCACCCAGTGCACGGCGCTGATGTCGCACCATCCGACCTGGGAGGGCCTCGCTCAGGGCCTCCTCGTGCTCGGCGTGCTCTGGTGGTCGTGGGTGGGCTACGCGTGGCTCACGAGCGTGGTCGACCCCGAGGAGGGAGCCGTTCGCCTCGTCATCTTCGCCGCGATGGCGGCCTTCCTGATCGCGGGGATCTGCGTCCCAGCCGCATTCAACGACCTGGCGCTCGAGTTCGCGCTCGCCTACGGCGTCGTCCGCGCGGCCCATATCGCGCTCTTCTATCTGGCGAGCCGTGACGATCCCGGCCTTCGGCGCTCGGTCAGCGGCCTCGCCGTCAGCACGGCGATCGGCGTCGGCCTCCTCGTCGGCGCCTCGTTCCTCGACGGGCCAGCGCAGGCCGGGATGTGGGTGCTCGCCCTCGCCCTCGATATGGGCGGCCCCTACGTCTTCGGCTCCGAGGGGTGGAAGCTCGTTCCCGGCCACTTCGCCGAGCGTCACGGGCTGATCATCATCATCGCCCTCGGCGAGTCGATCGTGGCCGTCGGCGTCGGCGCCGAAGTCCACCTCACGGCCGGCATCGCGGCGGCCGCCGTGCTGGGCATCGTCATCGCCGCCGAGCAGTGGTGGACCTACTTCGACATCGTCGCGATCGTGTCCGCCCGCAGGCTCGCCCAAGCGCCCGAGGGCAAGGAGCGAAACGAGCTCGCCCGCGACTCCTATTCGTTCATCCACTTCCCGATGGTGGCCGGCATCGTCCTCGTCGCGCTCGGCCTCAAGACGACCCTGGGGAACGTCGACGACCCGTTGAGCTACCCGATCGCGTTCGCGCTCCTGGGGGGCGTGGCCCTCTACCTGTTCGGCCTGGTGGCGTTCCGCTATCGCCACATCCACACGATCAGCCGGCGGCGCCTCGGCATGGCGCTGTTGCTGCTCGCGCTCATTCCCGCCGGGCATGTAGCTGCCTCCACTCGCGATCGTCGGCATCGTCGCGGCACTCCTAGCGGTGATGATCGCCGGCGAGACCAGGATGTACGGCGAGGGCCGCGACCGCATCCGCCACAACCTGGCCGAGGTACGCCCGCCTCGCTGAGAGAGCGCTAGAGAGCTCCGCCCGCTGCCGGTGGCGCGGTGGGGTCCTCGCCCTCACCGGGACTCTCCCGGGCGAGGTACTCCTCGACGCGCATCGGGTTCTCGGCCGAGCGCTCCACGACGGTCAGAAGGTCGCTCATTGTCGCGACCTCCTCGACCTGCTCCTTCACGAACCACTGCATGAACTGCTCGGCCTGGAAGTCCTCGGTCTCCCGAGCGAGCTTGAACAGCGCGTTGATCTCGCCGGTGACGCGCTTCTCCTGGTCGAGGGCCATACGCACCGGCGCGTCCACGCTCTCGAAGCTCGTCTTCTTCGATTCGATGTCCGGGATCGCGACGTCGTCGCCCGCGTCGAGGAGGTACTGGACCATCATCATCGCGTGGTTGCGCTCCTCGACCGCCTGGCGGTAGAAGAACGCGGCCAGGCGGGGCAGCGTCTCCGACTCGTAGTACACGGCCGCCCCCACGTACTGCATCGAGGCGCCGAGCTCGTTCGCGACCTGAGCGTTCAGCCGCTCTGCGAAGGTCTCCGTCACGATCGCAAGGCTACTGACGACCCCAGTCAGTCGACCTCGCGCAGCTCTCTTGTGAACGTGCTCAGGTTCCGATTGCCATCGTCGGTGACGATGACGAGGTCCTCGATCCTCACACCGAAGCTGCCGGGGAGGTAGACGCCCGGTTCGACGGTGACCGCGTTGCCGGTCTCGAGCGTGTCCTCGGAGCTTTTCCCAAGCCGGGGCGCCTCGTGGATCTCGAGGCCGACTCCGTGGCCGAGGCCATGGCCGAACCGATCGCCATGTCCCCCCTCGTTGATGACGGACCGTGCGGCGCAGTCGGCGTCCTTCCCGTCGACCCCGCTCTTCACCGCATCCAATCCCGCCTGTTGGGCGACGCGCACCAGCTCGTAGACGTCGCGAAACGCTTCGTCGGGCTCCCCGATCGAGAAGGTCCGGGTCCCGTCCGAGCAGTAGCCGCGGACCTTTGCGCTCATGTCGATCAGGAGGGACTCCCCCTTCGCGATCTTCCGGTCGGAGGCCTCGTGGTGCGGAGTGGCGCCGTTGTCACCCGCGGCGACGATCGGCGGAAAGCCGGGTCCCTCAGCGCCGAGCTCGCGCATCCGGACCTCGGCCGCGAGCGCGACCTCGGTTTCGGTGCGTCCCGCGAAGCCCTGTTCGCATAGCCACTCGTAGGTCTCGTCCGAGATCCGCGTCGCCTCGGCCATCGCGTCCACCTCCTCGTCGTCCTTGACGCGCCGGAGGGCCTCGACCAGCCCGCCCGCCGGAACGAGCTCGACCCCTTGGGGCGCGTCCCGGCGGAGGCTCTCCAGGGACTTGACGCTGGTGTTGGTGTCGTCGAAGCCCACTCGCCCATGGAGCCTCGACGCGGCCGCCGGCAGGAGGCGCGTCGCGTCCGACGCCCGATCGAATCCGGAGTCCACCTGGCGCTCGGCCCGTTCGGCGTAGCGAAAATCCGTGAGGAAGAGGCGGTCGTCGGGCCCGATCAGCGCGAGGCCGCTGGTGCCGGAGAACCCCGTGAGCCAGCGGATGTTCGCGATCGCGTCGGGCCCGGAGTCGCCGGGCCGCACGAGGTCGCCGACGATCAGCAGCTCGAGGTCCCGCTCGGCAACCAACCTCACCAGCTCGTCGGCGCGGCGGCTCATGCCAGTCGGTCGCGCAAGATCTCGAGCGCGCGCCTGTACCCGTCCGCGCCCTCCCCGGCGATGCGCCCGATCACCAAGCCCTCGAGCACGGACTTCCTGCGCCATTCCTCGCGCGCGTCCACGTCTGAGATGTGGACCTCCACCGCGGGGACTCCCGTCAGCTCGAGCGCGTCGCGAATCGCGTAGCTGTAGTGGGTCCAGGAGCCGGGGTTGAGGATCGCTCCGTCGGCCACGTCGGACATCCGGTGCAGGCGCTCGACGAACTCGCCCTCGTCATTTGTCTGGAAGAACGCTGCCTCGAGCCCGAGCTCGCGGGCGTCCTTCTTGATCTTGAACTCGAGCTCGGCGAGCGTGAACGTGCCGTAATGCTCGCGTGGGCGGCGGCCGAGCATGTTGAGGTTCACCCCGTGGAGGACCTCGATCCGGTTGTGGGTGACGACGTTCAGCGAAGCTCCTCGACCGCATCCCGCACCCTAGTCGCATCCACGCGCTGGCCGACGGCGACGGCGCCCGGACGCTCGCACAGGACGAAGCCAACTCCCTCGGCGGTCCGCTTCTTGTCGCGCCCTGCGGCATCGAGGATGGCATCGGTCGAGATCGACTGATCGAGCTCGGTGGGCAGGCCGTGGCGGGCCAGGATCTCGCGCACCTCGTCGCGCAGCCCGTCGGCCTCGGAGAGGCGCAGCGCCGCAAGGAGGCCGAGGCCGACGGCCTCCCCGTGGCGATAGCGGGAATAGCCGCTTGCGGCCTCGATCGCGTGACCGACTGTGTGGCCGAGGTTGAGCGCGGCGCGCCGCCCGGCGTCACGCTCGTCGGCTGCGACGATCGCGAGCTTCAGCTCGATGGACGGAGGGATCAGCGGTGCGATCGAGTCGACGTCGAGCGCCTTGATGTCACGCGCCCCCTCCCACAGCTCGCCGCCCGCTATCAGCCCCGCCTTCAGCACCTCGACGAAGCCTGCGGCGAGATCGCCTTCCGGGAGCGTGCGCAGCGCCTCGGTGTCGGCGATCACGGCCGCCGGCTGTTGGAAGGCACCGACGTAGTTCTTCGCCTCGGGGATGTCCACGCCGGTCTTCCCGCCGTAGGCGGAGTCGACCTGGGCCACGAGGGTCGTCGGCAGCTGCACGACCGGAACGCCGCGCTGGTAGACGGCCGCGCAGAATCCGGCGAGATCTCCGACGACGCCGCCGCCGAGCGCGGCGAGGTGATCGTCGCGGCGTGCGCCGGCCCGGGCGAGCTCCCCGAGCACGCGCTGGGCCTCGACAAGCGTCTTGCTGCCCTCGCCCGGCGGAACCCGCACGACGGCCTCCGCCCTCTCGAGAGCGGGCCCGTGGAGCGATGCGACGGTCGCGTCGGCGACGATGAACCGGCGGCCCGACACCTCCGGCTCCGCGCGGCCGAGAAGGCCGGGGCCCACGAGGGCGGGATACTCGCCGGAGCCGGCGACGCCCCAGAGCAACCGCGTGCCGCCGGGAAGATCCCGCATCGCGAGCAGGTGCGGCAGCGCGCGAACCGCGACGTCATCGCCGGTCGGCAGCGTGGCGTCGGCGAGCTCGCGGTAGAGCGCCTCGCGCTCGGCCAGAAGGGCCTCGAAGGCATCCCGGTCACGCGCCAGCGGCCGGTCGTGTCGCGAGGCGCGCTCCCATGCCGTCTCGGCATCAACCTGAAGCCAGACGACGACGTGATCGGCGATCGCGTCGCGAACCGCGTCGGAGGCGATGGCGCCGCCGCCGAGCGCGATGGCGCCGCCTCGAGCCGCATCGATGAGCCGAGGCACGACCTCCGCCTCGCGCCGGCGGAACTCCGATTCGCCCTGGGAGTCGAAGAAGGCGGCGATCGGCTGACCGAGCTCACGCTCGATCTCATCGTCCGCATCGACGGTCTCGAGGCCCGCGTCACTCGCAGCCCGGAGGGCTCGAGACTTGCCCGCGCCCATGAAGCCGATGAAGACGAGGGCGCGGTCCTGTGGGCTCAGCGCCGCCACCCGATGCGCTCCCGGTAGGCGTCGAAGGCGCGCAGGGCATCGTCGATGTGGTCGCCGCCGAACTTCTCCCGGTAGCAGGCGGCCAGCACCAGCGCCACCATCGCCTCGCCGACAACACCGGCCGCTGGGACAACGGTGGAATCGGTGCGCTCGCGCAGGGCCTGCGCGGGCTCCTTGGTCTCGGTGTCGACGCTGCGAAGGGGCTTGGTGAGGGTCGAAATCGGCTTCAGGGCCCCGCGGACGACCAGCGCCTCGCCGTTTGACATGCCGCCCTCCACCCCGCCGGCGCGGTTCGTCTCCCTGTGCCAGCCGCGCTCGGGCGAGTGGAAGATCTCGTCGTGCGACTCCGAACCTGGCGAGCCGGCGACCTCCCACGCCTCGCCGACCGACACTCCCTTCACCGCCTGAATCGAAACGAGCGCGCCCGCGAGCCGTGAGTCGAGGCGCTCGGCGGCCGCGACGTGCGACCCGAGCCCCGGCACGAGGCCGAAGGCGCGCACCTCGAAGACGCCGCCGAGGCTCTCGTTTGCCTTCCGCAGGCGGTCGATCTCGGCAACCATCGCCTCGCCGGCGGCCTCGTCGAGGCAGCGCACCGGGGAGTCGTCGACGTCCGCGAAGTCCTCGGGCCCCACGTCCGGCACCTCGGGCGCCGTCACGGAGCCGATACGAAGCACGTGGCTGTGAACGGTCACGCCGAAGGCTCGCAGGAGCTCCTTCGCGATCGCGCCGGCGGCCACGCGAGCCGCGGTCTCGCGAGCGCTGGCGCGCTCGAGGACGTCGCGCACGTCCGAGTGGCCGTACTTGAGCAGCCCGGCGAGGTCGGCGTGGCCGGGCCTCGGGGTGTGCACCTCCTCGACCGCGGCGTCGACCGGCCACGGGTTCATCCGCTCCTCCCAGTTCGCGTAGTCGCGGTTCGCGACGAGGAGCGCGATCGGGCTCCCGAGCGTATGACCGTGGCGGACCCCCGAGCGGACCTCGACGGCGTCGCTTTCGATCTTCATCCGGCCGCCGCGACCATGGCCGAGCTGACGCCTGGCGAGGTCACGGTCGATTCGCTCGCGCGAGAGCTCGAGCCCCGCCGGCATGCCCTCGACTATCGCGACGAGCCCCGGCCCGTGCGACTCGCCCGCGGTCGTGTAGCGAAGCGACACAGCCGGTCAAGGCTAGTGATGGTCGGCGGCGCCGCTGGGCGCCGCCGACCACTCACTTCGCTCGCGGGTGAAGTTCGCTCTATCGGCGCCGGCTCGACGAGAAGGCGCGCTTGCCGCCGGGCACGAGGCCGCTCGCGCTCTTGCCGCCGTTCCCGACCGTGCTGGGCGGCTTGTCGCTCAGCTTCACGCGCTGCAGGCGGATGTCCAGGACCTTGAGGACGTAGGTCTTGCCGCCGAACGAGTCCGTGAGCTTCGCCTTTCCGCCCGGCTTCATGGTGAGTAGCTGGCAGGCGCTCCGGTCGGGCGCGCAGCCGTCTCCACCCTGCACCGAGCTGACGTCGCGGGAGACGAGGAACGTCGCGGAGGTGCGGTCGAGCGTGGCACGGAGCAACGCGACGATCGGATTCGACGCGTGGGGAAGCTCGGTCAGCGGCTTCACGCCGTTGCGCTGTTCGAGCTTGGTGGGCCACCCGATCTTGAGGTCGACCACGGCGCGGTAGGCGCTGCGGCTTCGGCGGATGCGAGGGGACCGTCACCGTCCGATCGTGGTGGTCGTGGTGGACCCGGAGCTCGGCGTCGGCGTGTATCCGGCGGAGCTGGGGGTTACGGACCCCGTCGACTCCGAGGCTCGAGGTCGAGGGCGACGGGGCGGGGGTCGGCGCACTCGCCTCCGGCGGTGGAGCGAGCTTGCCCGGGTTGCCGCCCGGCAGCTTCGGCAGCTTGAAGTGGCGCTTGAACGGATCCTTCTCCTTCATCGCCGCGAGCCGCTTGTTGTAGTTCCGCACCCCGACCTCGGCGGTCAGCACCGCGGGCTGCGCGGCGCTGACCTTGCCAGCCGAGGAGGCAATGGCCGGAGGCGGCGAGGGATGCGAGGACTTCGACAGCGCCAGGGGGACGAGCACGAGCGCCCCCGCAAGGAGTCCGAACGGCAGCAGCAGCCGGCGATCGCGGAGGTCGCGGTAGAGATCGACGAGGATCTTGGGGGGCTCGATCTTCTTCATGGCGTCGTCGGCGCCGCGGGCGCCGCGGTCGGCACTGCGGTCGCCGAGGTCGTCGGCGCGGGACCGATCGGGGTCGCGCCGCCGGTGAGCCCTTGATCCGACGGCGTGACGTAGGTGGTCACCGACAGGCTTGCCTGGAGCACGGCGGACTTCGCCGGCTCTCCGGTGACGACGTGCCCGAGTCCTGCGGCGGGGCGAGGTCGAAGCTGTTCACCGTCAGCAGGCGACCACTCACGGTGATGTGGCTTCCGGGCGTATGGACGAGGTCGTCGACGCTGTGGAGGAACTTCGAGATCTGGAAGTAGCCGCCCGTGAAGGTGAGGTCGTAGGGCATCACCGGGAGCCCGGCGGGCCCGATCGCCGCGCCGAGCGGAAGGCTCGCGGCCGACGCCTCGGTCGCGAGGCCGGGAACAGCCGTCGCGGTGCCGGTCGGAGTGGCGGTCGCCGCGGTGGAGCTCGTCGAGGTCGAGGTTGTGTCCGTTGGCGTCGTCTCGGTCGACGTGGTGTCCGTGGACGTGGTCGACGTCGAGGTGGTGTCCGTGGTGGGTGCGGCCGCGCTGGGGGCGACGGCGTTCGGGTCCTGGGCAAGGGTCAGGCTCTGGAACGACACTCCGGCGCGATCGGCGAGCGTGTTGAGCTGCACCAGGAGGCTCGCCTGCTCCGAGTCCGCCGGGACCGCCTTTCCGAGCACGACGAGCTTGTGATAGCTCGGGGCGAAGTTGGCGCGCGCCTGCTTGCGCCGTCGCGATGGTCTGCTGCTGCGTCGAGAGCTGCGACTTAAGGTCGTCTCACCTGCGAGGAGAGGTCCGAGGCGTGGCTTCGCTTCGGCGCCAGGACAACGAACCAGAAGACGGCGATCACCGCCACGACTCCGACGACGGCGAGGACGGTTGTGTCGCTGCGCTTCACGGGTGCACCGTCCCCGGGATCAGGGTGCTCACGGCCTGGTGGGCCTTGGCCGACTGCTGATCCGCCGACTTGTTGGCCTTCGTCTCCTGCTTCACCGCGCTCGCGACTCCATCGCTGCCGGTGGCCGGAACGTCGGTCGGGGCCGCTCGGGGTCGTCGAGGTGGTCGGCGGAGCGAGTCCGGTCGTCGGATCGATCTGCACCTTGTCGAACGCCGCGACCACCTCGAACTGGGTGATGAAGTCGCGCACCTGGCATCCGGTGGAGACCGACGCGGTGCCGGTGCTGGCAGCGCCGCTGCGCCGGCGGACCCGACCCGCTGAGAGGAGGTGACGGCCACCCTGGTCACTCCGTCGATGTCGCGGAGGGCCCCGACGAAGCCGGCGACGGCATCGTGGCCCGAGGCGCAGCCTTGAATCGTCAGCGACGGCCCGGTGATCTGAGTCGAGACGTCGGCGGTCGAGCGCTCCCGCTGCCGAGCCCTGAGCCGCCCGCGCCGCGCCTGCGGCGGCCGTCGGGGCTCACCGCTCCCTGCAGGTCGGTGAGCCAGACGTCGTTCGGGATCACGAGCCCGAGCTCGTGCAGCACCCGGTACCAGTCGAAGCGGCTCTCCGCGAGCGTCGAGACCGTCTGCGCTCGCGTCTCTTGCATCGTGGCGAAGTCGGCGTAGGACCGCAGGCGGTTCGCCTCGGCCGTGGCCTCATCGAGCTCGCCCTTCAGCTCCGTCACCTGCGCCTGGCGCTCGGCGATCTGGTTGTCGGTGAGGACCACGCCCACCACGGCGAGGAGCGCGACGGCGAGCACGCCGATGACGACGTACGCGAGGCCCCCGGTGCGCGACGGCGCTCGCTCGCCGCGGCGTTCCTCGGGGGGGATCAGGTTGACCGGCCGCATCTACTCCTCCAGGGCCAGGCCGTAAGCGAGCGTCAGGCGGGCCGCGGTCGCGTCGTCGAGGCCTGCGAGCGGACGCGGGCGGCCGACCTCGCAGCGCTGCCCGAGATCTCGGGCGAGCCGCTCGAGGAGCCCCGGCACCGTCGTTCCGGGGCCGCACACCACGAGGCCGTCGATCGGGACCGAGCGGTCCTGCCGCGCGTAGTACTCCGTCGTCATTCGGAGCTCGTCGACGAGCTTGGCCGCGCCCTCCGAAAGAGCCTCCCGCGCGCCCTTCACGATCTCCTGGTCGCCCTCGATCGTCTCCACGGGGCGATCAAGCCCGACGTGGCCGAGCCATCGGCGAGCGTGCTCGAGCGTCAGCCCCCGCCGCTCGGCGAGCTTCTGGGCGATCCCCTCGAGCCCGAACGGCGAGATCCGCGTGAAGAGGCAGTGGCGGCCGCGCGCCACGGCGAGGTTGGTGACGTCACCGAGGTTGCAGTAGAGGCGGGTCGGAGCCGAGGGCGCGGCGAGGTCGAGCGTCGCGTGCTCATCGTGGGCGAACGCGGCAGCGCTTTCCTCGTAGGGCGGAGCCACCGGAGCCTCGACGTAATCAGCGGCGCCCACGGCGTCATGCGATTCCCCCGCGAGAGCGCGGATCATTCCGAACGCCGAGAGGTCGATCCCGTCCGGGCGAAGGCCCGCCTTCAGCAGTGCCCGCGTGAGGTTGGAGACCATGTCGCGCCGCGCGGCCACGACGACGACGTCGACCGTCGCATCGCCTTCCTCGCCCGACGCGCTGCGGACGACCTCCCAGTCGATCACCGCCTGCTCGAGGGGCATCGGGATGTGGTCCTGCGCCTGAAAGCGGACCGCGGTCTCGAGCTCGCCGGCGTTCTCGATCGGCGGGAGCCGCAGCGTCCGCACCACCACTCGCTGGTTGGCGACGCCGACGCGCACGGTCCTCGGCAGCTTGTGCTTGGCGAACAGCTCCTTGACGGCGGCTGCGAGAAGGTCGGCGTCGACCACCTCGCCCTCGCGGAACGCTCCCGGAGGAAGGTCGACGAGACCGTGGCGGGAGACCTTCACGCCGCCGTTGACGGTGACCTCCGCCGCGGCCACGCTCCCGGCCTCGATATCGAGGCCGACTATCGACTTTCCTTTCGTCCCTGAAAGCATCAACGCGAGCGGTTGGGGCGCCCTGGAGGGGCTCACCTCTAAATCGGCCCGGGGCGCGCCGACCTTGAGCCGAATGGACGAGTTCGGGAGGGCGGTCTCAGCCGCCGAAGAAGCTCGTCACGTACCAGTGGACGATCTGGGGCCCGACCCAGAGCCCGACGAGCCCGCCAAGGGCCAGGAACGGCCCGAACGGCACCGCTTTCTTCCGCGCCGCGGAACCCTCGCGAGCGATCATCGCGACCCCCACGACGGCTCCCGTCGCGAAGCCGATGAGCACCGCGGGTGCAACGGCGGAGCCGAGAAACAGCCCCATCACGGCCACGAGCTTGGCGTCTCCCATGCCGAGCCCGCGCGGGTATGCGAGCGCGATCAGGAAGAGGACGCCGCCGGCGGCGACCGCGGCGATCAGGCGGTCCGGGATGCTGGACGGATCGCTGATGGCGGCGATGGCGAGCGCCGCGACGGCCCCGGCCGCGAGGATCTTGTTGGGGATGATCCGCTGCTCGAGGTCGGTGACCGTGACGACGACGAGCATGGCGCAGAACACCAGCCCGCTCACGAGCGCGCCGACGTCGCCGGTGCCCAGGATGAGTGCCGTCGCGACGAAGAGCGCCGCCATGGCGAGCTCGGTCAGCGGGTAGCGGGCGGGTATCGCGCTCACCGCAGCTGCGGCAGCTCCCGCGCAGAGACGACCCAGGAGAGCACCGGGACGTTGTCGTAGGCCGCGATCTGCGCCCCGCAGCTCGGGCAGTGGGAGCGGCCGGTGACGAAGCCCTCGCCCCGCGGCACGCGGTGCGCGACGACGGTGGCGAAGCTGCCGAAGATCAGGCCGGTCGGGAAGAGAAAGAGCGCTGCGCCCATCGAGCTAATGATCGGCTGCAACCCCAGCGTCGGGTTTAGCGCCCCTACGGATAGTCGAGCGTTTCGCGCTGGACGTGCCAGGCGACCTGCACCGGGTCGAGGAAGTGCGGCGGCGTCTCGTAGCGCAGGCGGTCGTCGTAGTTGTAGTTCTTGACGTAGCCGGTGACGGGGCCGCTGCCGCTGAAGGTCCCGACCGCGCCGCGGTACTTCTGGGCGATCGCGCCGTTGACCGTCAGCGTGCCGTGCGTCGTGCCGCAGTCGTAGTGGTCGACGATGAACGAATGGTTGATCGCCAGGATGGCCGCGTCGATCTGCGGGTTCGTGAGCGAGCCGGAGTCGGAATTGGAGCCGCAGCTCCCCTTGCTCGTCTCGCCCGGCACCGGGTGATAGACGCGGACGAAGTTGTTGGCGATGAGGCCGAGCAGGCCGTCGCCGGTGTGCGTGACGTTCCCGTCGATGATGATGTCGTTCTCCGCGGCGATCGTGAGCTGGCCCGAATACGAGCCGTGGACGTAGGCTGTTCCGCAGGTCGAACTCGACGGGTAGGTGACCGTGAAGGGCGAGTACGCGGCGGAGCAGGCCCCGTTCGCCACGTAGACAACGCCGCTCGTCGGGATCGACCCGTTGTAGAGGAGGCTGCTCGAGCAGGTGCTGGAGGTCGAGCTCACCTTCATCGTCGACCCGCTCAGGCAGATGTGGACCTGGCCCGTGAACTTGAGCACGCCCGGAATCGTCGCGAGCTGCGTGTTCGACGGCGGCGGGGTCAGCACCGGCGCATTGGGCAGGAAGGTGCCGACGAATGTCGGCGTGCCGGTGCACGTCGAGCCCGAGTGGGCAACGCTCCCGGTGGAGTACCAGCCGGGCGCGCCGGCACTGGCCTCGATCGTGTCGGATGGGCTGCGGCCGAAGGAGGGCGACCCGCAGATGACGAAGGCGTCGTTCGTGTGGAACGGGCCGTTGAGCAGCTCGCCGCCGATGAATGAGATGACGTCGCAGTAGCTCGACGTGCCGGGTATGACCGAGCTCATGCGTCCCTGGGCCAGCGTCTTCGAGCACTGCGTGTAGGCGCCCGCGATCTGGCTCGTCGGATACGTAACCGGATCCGAGGTCTCGAGCTGCGTGAAATAGAGGTAGTCGAGGAAGCTCGCACGCTTGAAGGTCGCGGTGACCGACTGCTTTTCGCAGACGCCGGAAACGACGACCGGATGGCAGTTAGCGGCGGCCCCGGCGTAGCCGGTCGAGCGAATCCGGAACGATCCCGCCAGCGACCCGCCCTGCTCGAGCATGCTCGGCGCGGAGTTCTGCACGCAGCTCGATTGGCCGGTCGCTGGGATCAGCTGTACGGCGTAGCTCTCGCCCGTCGACCCGGCGACGGTGCGCCAGTTCGCCGTCGATGTCTGCTGGTTCACGGCGGTCGGCGTGGGCACGTTGGTGCACCTCGTCCAGTAGTTGGTGTCGGCATTGAGGTGGAACGCGTAGTCGGCGATGCCCGCCTGCGCCGCCTGATACGCCCGCTTGTGCTCGAAGTCGTTCTGCGTCAGGTGCAGGTCGCTCCCCGTCGCGGTGAGGGCCGCGGCGCCGAGGGCCAGAATCAGCGCGACCGCGAGGACCGCGAGGATCATCGCGAACCCCCCCTCCTCGTCGCGCGCCCTCACGAGCATGGCGGATTCGCCTTCGAGGGATCCTCCGCGGCCGGCGAGAGGCGGAGGATCGCGGTGTCGGTGATCGGTATGGCGCTGTTGGGATCCGGCACCGTGGTCCGGTTCGGTGAGACCGAGAACGCGACCGTGACCTGCGCAGTGAGGGCCGCATTGGTGGCGCTGAGCGGTGTCGGCAGCGGCGTGGTTGAGATCTGCGCCCCGTTGTACGCGAAGTACTGGAACACCGGGACCGTCGTGCCCCCGATCGCCGCCTGACCGACGCCGGTCATGAGCGTTCGGGGCCCGGGCGGCGGTCCCGGAGCGGGCCCGTTCGGTGTCGCCGAGAACGTCCACGGCGCCGTCGTGTTCGTCGCCGGATAGGTCGTCTCTGTGAGCACACCGCTCGACAGCGAGACGACGTGCTCTTCCGCAGTGGGGGTGACGCCGGACTGCGTCGCGGGCGTCGGCATGGTGAACGCAAGGGAGCTATCGGTGCTGCCCGGACTGACGGGCACCACGTTGGGGCCGATGCAGGTGTTGTGAAGGTCGTCCATGAGGTTCTGGAGCACCGGGCGGGCACGCTGGTTGGCGTCGACGCGGGTTACCTGCTTATTGCTCTGCCGGCCCGCTGCGTCAACGAGGGTGAAGGCCCCGAGCGCGACGATCACCCCTGCTGACATCGCGACGAGCAGCTCGATGAGGCTGAAGCCGTCCTCGGACGTCATGTGTTGGAGCAAACGCCAACGCCGAGCCCGGCGCCGTTGAAGAGGTTCATGGTGATAAGCGGCGGAAACGCGCTCATGTCGACGACCGACACGTTGTGAAGTGTGAGCTTGAGACCAGCCCAGTCGGCGCAGACGTCGTAGATGCCGTATGGCAGGCCGGGATTCGTCAGAAACCCCTGGGCGTTGGTGGTCAGGGTTCGCTTCGTGCCGCACGCCAGGTCGGTGACCACCACGTGCACCCCGGCGAGAGGCAGGCCTTGGAAGCCAATCGTCTTTAGATTTAGCGCCGGAAGCTGAATCGCCGCGTGGCCGTTGCCGCCCGGCGGGACAAGCACGCTCGAGATCGCCTGCGGCACCGGCGGAGGGTCGAGGTCGTTTGGGTTCGGGTTGTCCGCGTCGCAGGCGCCGGCGTAAACGGTGTCGGGTGACTGGAACGGGAACAGCGAGTTGGCCGTTATCGACGTCACCGGGGAGCCGACGGTGCCGAACTTCTTCGCGGCGGTCATCCCCGTGTTGAAGACCATGACCGAGTCGGCCTTGGTCGGCGTGAGAATGCCGGCGATCATCGTCGTGAAGTCGATCGTCAGAGAGCCCGGGCGGTCGTACTGGAGCCCGAGCGTGTTGGTGCTCTGCCCGACGACACTCGTGTGAACTGGGCCGGGAGCATTGCCGTCGACGTCGACCAGGCCGGCAGCCAGCCCGGTTGCCGTGATCGTGTAGTCGCCGGCGAATATGTCGCCGACGAGGACGCATCCGAGAGCGCTCGTGGTGCCGTGGAAGCTGCTCGGACCGCTGCCGTCGATGTCGATCCCCTGGATCCCTGTCGCGGTCGCGTCGTCGACCTCGATCGCGAGCGCGCCGTGATTGGCGTCGATCGATCCGGCCGGGGGGGTGACGATGCTCTCGGCCACAACCGGTGGTCGACTGCCCTTGCTCGGCCAGCTGACCGTCGAGGTGATCTTGATGTAGTCGGCGGAAGAGTTCGAGTCGCAGCTCGCCGTCCCGGTGGTGTCGGTGACGAAGTCGCCACGGGATTGAACGGTGTAGGCGTTCCCCCCGACCATGACGGTCCGCGTCTGGTTGAGGTTCGCCAGGTCGGCGATCCTCATCGACTGCATCCGCGCCTGGTCCTGCTGGGCGACCCCGGCCGCCTGAGCGTGGTGGCGCTCCTCCGCGCCGCTGTGCGACGCCGCGTCGACGGCCGTCATCGTCGCGAGCCCGGCAGTGACCACCACCACGGCCGCCACCAGGACCTCGACGATTGTCATCCCCGACTCCTCGCGGGGGCTTACGGTTCTTCGCATTCGGACTCCGTTCGGCGCCGCGACCGCGGTGCGGCCCGGCAACCTCTTGATCGGCAGGCCGCGCCAAACCTCAAGCCGTGGCCTGGACAGATGGATGAGGACGAATGCAGGTCCGCGCTCTCACGGGCTACCCCCAACGCCCGTCCGAGGGGCAGCCGGCCTGCCCGGGGACGGTGCAGCCCAGCGTCGTCACGCTCGAGGCATCCCGAGCGAGCCAGAACTCGTTGCCGGTCGCGGACGTCGCGGTCACCCGGTAGGAGTGATTCCCGCGGGCGACCCGCTCCCGTCCCAGTCCGAGACGGTCAGCTTGCGCGGGGTCGATCGTCGCCTCGATGTCGTGCAGCGCCTGCGGGCGTCGCGCCCGCGTAGGAGCCGTCGTGGTCGGTCGAGTAGACCTCGATGGCGCCGGCGGCGGTGCGGGCGGACGCCTTCGCGGCCGCGTCGGTCGGCCTTGTCGGACTGGCTGAAGAAGGACGGGATCGCGATCGCCGCGAGGACGCCGATGATCAGCAGCACGACGAGGAGCTCGACCAGCGTCATGCCGCGTTCCGACCGAGCCCTCTGCGCAGCCGCGGTCACGACCCATAGATCGGCCAAAACGCCGCTCTACTCCAGTACCCGCAGGCACGACGAGGGGCGGGCCCCAGGGCCCGCCCCTCGAAGGTCCAATCGCTGCCGAGCTCAGCTCGGCCAGATCGGTACTAGCCCCAGTTGCCGTTACGTCGGGCAGCCGCCCTTGCCCGGCGTCGTGCAGGTGAGGTCGGTGGTTCCATCGCTGTTGCGCGTGGCCGTGAACACGTTGCGTCGGTCGTCGGGTTGCGTGACGACGACGGTGTACGAGTTGGCCGTGCTCGTTGCGGTGAGCCCGGCTGCCCGCGCCGTTCAGCGTCGGCTCGATCTTGTTCAGATCGGACGTCGGCGTACCGGCCGTTGCCCCGGCGTAGCTGCCCTGGTTGTCGGTCGCGAACGTCTCCATCGCGGTCTCTGCCGTCCGGGCATAGACCTTCGACTGGGAGTCGTTGGCCTTGTCCTTCTGGTTGAAGAACGCCGGGATGGCGATCGCGGCCAGAAGGCCGATGATCAGCATGACGACCAGGAGCTCGACGAGCGTGAAGCCCGCTTCGCCCTGGCCCCTCTCACGGAGCTTAGAGAACATAGGTTCCCTCCTTGGACCCTTGGATGACCAGCCAGCGCCCCGTGAGGGGAGCCATACGGGCGTCGATGTGACCCCGGCGGCAGCCCGGCTTGCTCCGAAGAGCCCCGTGGCTTTGCGCCCCCGCCTCGCGACGGGTTTGCCTTTGATTCACCGAGGCACTGGCCATTACGCCTTCCCCATCGGTTCGATGGCTACCTGGCTTTAGGTATTCCTGGGGGGTACATCCGTCCAACTAGGGGCTGGCCCCCAGCGCCCCCTCCTCGCGAACGTCCCGCAGTAGTCCCTATGGCCACCCGCGAGGGACGTTCGCGCGGAGGGGATACATAGGCTGCCGCCCGTGACCCGCCGCCAGACGCTCGCCGTCGTCGCGATCGCGATCGCAACCGCCATCGCGGGCGTCATGCACTACGCGGGCGCGGGTGCGGTGCCGACCTTCGCCGTCGCAGGGATCGCGCTCGCCGGCCTCGCCTATGTCGTCGCCTTCGCGACCGAGTCCCTGGGCGAGCGGTTCGGCCCTGGCGCCACGGGCCTTCTGCAGTCCACGCTCGGCAACCTGCCGGAGTTCTTCGTCGTGCTGTTCGCGCTCGAGCAGGGTGAGCTCCTCGTCGCCCAGACAGCGCTCATCGGCTCGTTGCTGGCCAACGGATTGTTGGTCCTCGGCCTCACGATCATCGTCGGCGCCCGCCGCGGCGAGGGCGGGCTCATGCGCTTTAACCCGCGGCTCCCGAACGACACGATGACGTTGCTGATGCTCGCCGTGTTCATCATCGTCATCCTGGGCATCGCGCAGTCGAGCGGCGACGAGGCGGCGGAGCACGCCAAGGCCATTTCGGCGATCGCCGCGGTCTGCCTCCTCTTTGTCTACGCGCTCTGGCTCCGCTCCTACCTGCGCGCCGACACCGCTGCCTCGATCGAGCCCGAGGGGCCGTCGCTCGCCCTGCCGGCGACGATCGCGCTGCTCGCGGCGGCCGGGCTCGGCGCGGCGTTCGTCTCCGACTGGTTCATCGCCGCGCTCTCCCCCGCCATCGACTCGCTCGGCATCTCCCGGGCCTTCGCCGGCCTCGTGATCGTCGCCATCGCAGGCAACGCGGTCGAGAACGCCACCGCGCTCATCCTGGCCGCCAAGGGCCAATCCGACCTCGCGATATCGGTCGTGAAGAACTCGGTGGCCCAGATCGCGGTGTTCCTGTTCCCCGCCCTGATCCTGGTCTCGCTCCTGCTCACGCACACGCTGACCTTCGTCGTCCCTCCCGTCTACATCGCGAGCCTCGCTCTCTCGTCGATCGCGATCTGGCAGATCACGGGAGACGGAGAGGCGCGCGACTACGAGGGCGCGGCGCTCGTCGCGCTGTTCGTGATCGTGGGCGCGATCGCCTGGTTCGAATAGCTCCTAGGCACCGGGGTAGCGGACCACGCTCAGGTTTCCGCCGCCGCGGATCGTCACGGTGTCCCGGCCCTTGGCCTGCGCGACCTTCGGGAAGGCGCGGGTGACCAGGTTGACGAAGAGGGGCTTCGGCAGCCCGAAGTTGTCGACCGGCGGCCTCGTGATCGTCACCAGCCCGGCCTTGTAGCTGCTGCACGGCGTCTGGTAGGGGCTCGGTCCCTGGGTGCAGTTGAAGCCGTTCGCCGGCGTGAGCTCCCCGTCCTGGGTCGAGAACTTCTTCTTCGGCTTGGTGGACGTCGGCTTCGTCGTGAGGATGATCTGGTCGCCGACGAAGGCCGGGACGGCGAGCGAGGCGACGCCGGTGTGCTGGAGCGCGGTGGCCGAGATCACGTCGCCGGGCTCGAGCCCGTCGAGCCGTATCGAGTAGGCGACCGTCTGGAAGCCCGAGCGCTCCGTGCCGAGCGGGACTGTCTTGGAAAGGCGGGTGGTCGTGCTGAAGGGCTGCGCGAGCGCGTCCTCGCCGGCCGCCGTGACGATCGCGTTCAGGCGCCCGCGGCCGCCCTTCACGGTTCCGTCGGGCTGGTCGTTGCCGATGACGAGCGCGTTGCCCTTCTTCGCGTGACGGTTGTGCGCCGAGACGACGAGGTTGAGGAAGCACGCGCCCGGCGGGCACGGCAACGGATCGGTGAACGCAATCGGCCGGACGACCTCGGGGATCGTCAGCACGCAATGGTGATTGCGGTTCGGCCGCCTCTGGCCGCAGCCCATCTCGACCTGGGGCGAGAGCGGCACGACGCCGGCGCCGGCGGTCGCGACCTCGCTCGTCGCGAGGACGATCTGGGCGGTGAAGTCCGGGTTGTACGAGTAGGGCTTACCGATGCAGCGCGGGAGCTTCTCCACGCAGGTCGTCGAGACCTGGAGCTCGGCGCTCGCCCGAAGCGTCTCCCCGATGTCGAGGCTCGGAAGGTCGCCCGGCCCGATCGAGAGGGCGACCGCGGGCGACTTTCCCGCCTTCCGGGTGATCGGCACGGTCTGCACGAGCTCGGAGCCGTCGGCGGTGCTCGCCGCCTGCACCGCGCCCTGCGCGCGCGCCGCTGCGGGCGCGAGCGCGAGCGCCGCCGCCACAGCGCCCGCCGCGGCGAGCGCGCGTGGCGGCCGATCTGAGATCAGCCGGTCCCGCGCCACCCTTCCTTTGTAGCGAAAATCGGCCTCCCCTAGCGGGAAGGCCGATTTTCATGGGCGGGGATTCCCTGTACGAGCTAACCGCTGTGGTGGGGATCGACGTAGACGTCGTCGATCGACCAGTTGCCACCCTGCGGCACAAATCGAAACTCCACCGGCGTGTACTGGCCGGGAAGGAGCGGCAGCAGGTTCGCGATCACCGGCATCTGCGGGCTCGGCTGCCAGCTCGACGTGCTGCCGACGTTGCCGATCGGCAGCGAGTGGACGCCGCCGGCCGCGTCCTCGAAGAGGACATCGACGCGAAGGCTCGCGAGCGGCGAGCCGCCATTGCGGGCAAAGACCCGGACGGTCGGATGCTCTAGCCCGACGCAGATCGGCGCGCTCGTCGCCGAGCTGCCGGACGGCAGGCTGAGCGAGCTCGAGTCATCGGAGCCACCGACCTTGTAGGACTCGTTGCCGGACGCCACGGAGGCGCCGTTGAGCGACCACCCCGGGGCGCCGCTCTCAAACGATCCGCCGTTGTCGAGCGTGTACGACGCCGGGTCGAGCCACGGCGTGAACGGCTGGCTGAGCGCCTGCTCGTCGCAGTTTGGCGCCGATGCCACCAGCGCCCCGGCCTGCGCCGAAGCCGGCGCCGCCAGAGCCAGTGCCGCGACGAGGGCGAGCCCCCAGCGCGTCGGGTTGAGCCTTCCGATCCGAGTCCCTTCAGTCATTACCCGCCTCCATGCAGGTCGCCAATCAGTTCGCTCATCCACTCGCCAGATCTCTTGCACCCCTAAATCGAACATCCGTCCATCAAGTCGTGAGTCGCTAAAGCCGATGGAGGCACCAGCGGGACGTGAGTCACCTGGGAACAACCCACCCCGAATCGGACCCGGCCGTGGAGCGGATGCTCGTCGAGGCACGGAACGGGCGGCCCTCGAGGCTCCCTCGCAGAGAGCTCCGAATCGAGGTGGCGACCGCGGCCGGGTTCCTGGCCACGGCGATCGCGATGGTCGTCCTGTTGCCCTCGACGCGTTCGCTGGACCTGCCGTTGGCCGCCAGCCTCGTGGTCGCGTACGCCGTCGCCGCGCAGGTTCGGTTCCACACCGGCTCCTACTGGACCGTGCCGACGCAGCTGGTGTTCGTCCCGATGCTCTTCCTGTTGCCGACCCCGGCGGTGCCCCTGCTCGTTCCCGTGGCGCTGATCCTCTCGCGCCTCCCCGAGTACCGGCGCGGTCGCGTGCACCTGAGCCGCGCCCTGCTGATGGTGGGCGATGCCTGGTACACGGTGGGCCCCGTGCTCGTCCTCTCGCTCGCGAGCGCCGAGGTGCCCTCCTGGGGCGATTGGCCGGTTTACATCGTCGCCCTGGCCGCCCAGTTCGCCTTCGATTTCGGCCGCGCCGTCGTTCGAAGCCGGGTCGAGCTGCGAACGCGTTTGAGCGAGCTCATCAAGGAGAGCGAGCCGATCTGGCTCGTCGACGCGCTGCTCTCCCCCGTCGGCCTGTTGGTCGCCTTCGCGGCGGCCGGCCAGCCGTGGGCGTTCCTGCTGGCCATGCCGGTGATCGGCCTCTTCGCGATCTTCGCCCGCGAGCGCGAGGCGCGGATCGAGCATGCTCTCACGCTGAGCTACGCCTATCGCGGCACCGCGCACCTCCTCGGCGAGATCCTGAGCACGAACGACGCCTACACGGGAGCTCACAGCCGGAGCGTCGTCGTGCTCTCCCGGAGCGTCGGTGCGCAGATGGGGCTCGACGACGCGACGCTCCGCGACATCGAGTTCGGCGCGCTGCTGCACGACGTGGGCAAGGTCAACGTGCCGAACGAGATCATCAACAAGCCGGGCGCGCTCACCGACGACGAGTGGGAGGTGATGCGCGCTCACACCGCCGAGGGCGAGCGGATGCTCGAGCGAATCGGCGGCATGCTGGGCGAGGTGGGAACGGTGGTCCGCAGCCACCACGAGCACTTCGACGGCAGCGGCTACCCGGACGGGCTCGCCGGCGAGGAGATCCCCATCGCTTCGCGGGTCATCGCCTGCTGCGACGCCTTCAACGCGATGACCACCGACCGCCCGTATCGCCTGGCGATGAGCACCGACGAGGCGATCGCGGAGCTGCGGGCGAACGCCGGCAGCCAGTTCGACCCCCGGGTGGTCGAAGCGCTCATCGGCCTGGTCGCCGAGGCCGAGGAGCCCGTGAGCGAAGAGCGCGATCGCGTCGGCGGGGGCACTCGCCTGGCCACGGCGGTCTAGCGGCGCGGCGCCCGGTAGACGTTCGCGGCGACGAAGCCGCCCCCGAGCACCTGCGCGGCGTCACCCGGGCCGGCGCGCGCCAGCTTCGGGAACGATCGCTGGATCAGGTTCAGGTAGAGCGGGCGCGGCCGGCCGCGACGGTCCACCGGCCGATGACGGATCGTCGCGAGGCCCGCCTTTCGGGTGACGCAGGGCGTCCGGTAGGCGCTCCGCCCTTGGGTGCAGTTGAAGCCGTTCGCCTCGGTGACGAACCCGCTCAGGGTCACGTTGCGCGGAAACGGCTTCGTCGCGGCCGGGTTGCCCGCGATGATCATCTCTGAGGCGACGTAGGCGCTGTAGGGGAGCGAGCCGATGCCCGTGCGGGCCCGGGCGGCGGCCGCGACGATGTCGCCCCCGTCGAGGTGCCTCAGCTTCAGCGAGTAGACCACGCGCCAGCCCCCGCTGCCCGGACTGCCCTCCGGCAGCGATCGATGGACGCGCCGCGCGGTGCGTCGACGGGTGATGCGCGGATGGACGCCTTTGGGTATGACCACGGCGTTGAGCCGGCTCATGTCCTGCTCGATGTGGCCATCGGGCCGGTCGGCGCCGATGATGATCGCGTTTCCCGGCCGGGCGCGGCCGCTGCGGGCGCTGACGACGACGTTCACCCGGCATCGGTGAAGGGCACACGGGAGCCGCCGGTGCCGGCCGAGGCGCGCCTTGACGTTGCGGAAGACGAGGACGCAGTGATGGTTTCGATTCGGGCGCTGCTGGTGGCATCCGAGGCTCTGGGGGCGCGATAGCGCCAGCACGTGTCCGCGGCCCGACGCCGCCCGCTTGCGATCCGCGAGGACGATGCGCGCGCTGATCCGAGGGGTGAACGAGTAGGGGCGGCCGACGCAACGCGGGCCCGCCGTCACGCAGGTGGTGGTCACCTGAACCTCGGCGCTCAGCTTCAGGACATCCCCGCGGGCGAGCCGCGGGAGCTTTCGGGGGCTCAGCGAGAGCACCGAACGGGGCGCCTTGGTGGCGCGCCCCGTGATGGGAACGGTCCTTACGAGCTCGGAGCGGTTGCCGCTGGTGACGCCGCGGACGGCCTTCGCGCGGGCTCCCGGCGCCGCTGCGGCCGCGGCGAGGGCGGCGACGGCGAGGGCGGAACCAGCTCGTACCGCTCGGCGTCGAAGCGCGCGGCGCGCTGCCTGAACCTCCAGGTCCAGTCGGGCCAGAGGGTCGAGTTGCGTCCCGTCTCGTCGATGTACCAGCTCGCGCACCCGGAGCTCCACACCGTATCCCCCATCCGCCGGTCGACCTCGGCGTTATAGGCGGCCTGAACGTCCTCGCGCACGTCCACAGCCACGGCGCCGCGCTCCCGCATCGCCCGCAGGGCTCCCATCACGTAGGCGATCTGGGACTCCGCCATGTAGACCATCGAGTTGTGCCCGAGCCCGGTGTTCGGACCGAGCAGGAAGAAGAGGTTCGGGAAGCCCGCCACGTTCGTGCCGAGATACGCGTTCGGGCTGCCCCCCCAGACGTCGTCGAGAGTGCGGCCGTCGCGACCCGTGACCAGCTTCGCCGCCGGGATGTCGGTGACGTGGAAGCCGGTGCCGAAGATGATCGCGTCGACCTCGCGCTCGACGCCGTCGGCACCGACCACGGATGAGTCACGGACCTCGACGACGGGGCTCGAGACGAGCTCGACGTTCGGCTGGCCGAGCGCCGGATACCACCTGTTCGAGGGCAGGATCCGCTTGCACCCGATCGTGTAGTCGGGCGTGACCTTGGCGCGAAGCTCGTGGTCGGGCACCTGCTTGGCGATGTGACGGCGCGCGACCACCTCGGCGATGCGCATGAGGCGCGGGTTCTTGGTGAAGCCGACGACGAGGGGCTCCCTGAGCATGTAGGTGAACCCGCGGGCAAGCCGCTGGAGAGCGGGGAAGCGCCGGTAGAGGAAGCGCTCGACCTTCGTGATGGGGCGGTTCGAATGCGGGACGATCCACGGAGGGGTGCGCTGGAAGACGTGGAGGCGCGCCACCTGCGGCTGGATCGCGGGGACCATCTGGATCGCCGACGCCCCGGTGCCGACGGCGGCCACCCGCTTGCCCTCGAGGTCGTAGTCGTGGTCCCAGCGCGCGCTGTGGAATATCCGGCCCTCGAAGCGTTCGAGGCCCGGCACGTCGGGGATCCTCGGCTCGACGAGCGGGCCCATCGCGCCGACGAGCACGCGCGCCTCAAGGGTCCCGCGGCTCGTCTCGATGCGCCAGCGGCCGGCCTCCTCGTCCCAGGCCGCACCGGTGACCTCGCAGCCGAACCGGATGTGGGGCCGCACGCCGAAGCGGTCGGCGCAGCCGCGCAGGTAGTCGCGGATCTCCGGCTGCGGAGAGTAGGTCTGGCTCCAATCGGCGTTGGGCGCGAACGAGAAGGAGTAGAGATGCGAGGGGACGTCGCACGCGCAGCCCGGATAGGTGTTGAACCACCAGGTGCCTCCGACCTCCGAGCCCCGCTCGAGGACGACGAAGTCGTCGTGTCCCTCCTGACCCAGGCGGATCGCCATGCCGAGGCCGGAGAACCCCGCGCCGACGATGGCCACATCGACCTCGTCGGGGATGTCGGCGCTCGGGCGCCCGTTGCTCGTAGCGGTCTCGGCGTGCATTAGGCTTCTCTCCTCGTTGCTTACAGTGGTGTAAGTTACACTATCGTAACCAAGGAGGATCCGACCAGTGAGCATCGATACACAGCCAGCGCGGCGGATGAGCGGCGCGGAGCGGCGCGAGCAGCTCCTCGACGTCGCCAAGGCCATCGTCGATCGCTCGGGCTTCCACGCGGTCTCCATCGAGGCCGTTGCGCGCGAGGCCGGCATCACCCGCCCCGTGATCTACGGGCACTTCGGGGACCTGGACCGCCTGCTCGAGGCGCTGGTCCATCGCGAGAGCGAGCGCGCGCTCGCGAGCCTGGCCGAGATCCTTCCGTCGAAGCTCTCGAGCGGCGACCCGCGAGCGGGCCTCATCCAGGCTCTCGACGGCTATCTGAGCGCGGTCGAGCGCGACCCGGACACGTGGCGCCTCGTGCTGATGCCGTCGGAGGGCGCCCCGGCCGCCCTTCGCGAGCACATCGACCAGGGCCGCGACGCCGTGGTGGCGCACTTGGCCGGCCTCGTGAGCGCCGGGGTCGCGCCCGACCGGGAGCCGCCCGATCCGGAGCTGACCGCTCGGGTCGTCTCCGCGATCGCCGACGAGCTGGCCCGCCGACTGCTGATGGACCCCGGCGCCTACCCCCGAGAGCGGCTCCTCAACTTCAGCCGCTGGGGGCTCTTCGATCTTCCGAGGGCCGTGGGGCCGGCGCGCTGATGACCGTCGATCTCCTCACCGGCTTCCCGGGCTTCATCGGCCGGCGCCTGGCGACCCGCCTGCTCGCGGGCGAGGGCGACGTTCGCCTCGTCGCCCTGGTCGAGCCCCGCATGCTCGAGGCCGCCGGTGACGCCGCTGCGGCGATCGGCGCCGAGCGGATCGAGCTCGTCGCGGGCGACATCTCCGAGCCGCGCCTGGGCCTCGATGGCGACACCTACGACCGCCTCTGCAGCGAGCTCCGGCGCGTCTATCACCTCGCCGCGATCTACAACCTCGCGGTGCCGCTCGAGGTCGCCCAACGCGTGAACGTAGACGGCACCGGCAACATCGTCGACCTCTGCGCTGCCGCCGAGCAGTTGGAGCGGCTCGCCTACGTGTCGACCGCGTATGTCGCGGGCGCGCGCACCGGCGTCGTCTACGAGCACGAGCTCGTGATGGGCCAGTCGTTCAAGAACCACTACGAGTCGACCAAGTTCCAGGCCGAGGTCTGGGTGCGCGAGTGGCTGGGCCGGGTGCCGACGACGATCCTCCGCCCGGCGATAGTCGTCGGCGACTCCCGCACCGGCGAGACGCAGAAGTTCGACGGGCCGTATTTCATCCTCAGGGTCATCGCCGAGGCTGAGGCCCGCGGTCGTGCGGTCCCCAACTTCGGCCGCTCCGAGGCCCCGTTCAACGTCGTCCCGGTCGACTTCGTGGTCGAGGCCATAGCCACGGCGGCCGCCGATCCCGGCGCGGCGGGCGAAACGCTTCACCTCGTCGATCCAGAGCCGCTCACCGCGGCCGAGCTGACGCGTGTGCTGTCGGCCGAGTATGCCGGGCGCGAGCCGAAGGGTCGCGTGCCGCCGCGCATGGCCGAGGCGTCGCTTCGCGTGCCGATGTTGCGTGAGCGGCTCGGCGGAACCCCGCCCGAATCGATCGCCTACCTGAACCATCCGGTTCGCTTCGACACACGGCGAGCGGTCGCGGTGCTCGAGCCGCGCGACCTCCGCCCACCGCGCTTCGGCGACTACGTGGGCGCGATGGTGTCGTTCTTCCGCGAGCACCAGGACGACGCCGCGCTCCGGCCGGCGTCGTAGCGCTCCGCTCCAGCGTCGTGATAACGCGAACTCGCTCAGGAGGCAGCGAGGGGGCGCGTTCGGTTCGTTGATGGCTTGTACCCCTCATAGGGGGTGAAATCCATCAACGAAGGGCTCGAGCGGCCTGGCGGCTCGCCGCGTCCCAGCGCTGGGTCGTCGCAAGGCGGCAGCTGGTCGCGCTCGGATTCACACCCAAGGAGATCGAGCGGCGCATCGCCGCTGGGCGGCTCCATCGCGTCTTCCGAGGCGTCTACGCGGTCGGCAAGCCGCATCTGACCGACCACGGCCGCTGGTTCGCCGCTGTCCTCGCGTGTGGACCGGGCGCGGCGCTAAGTCATGAGACGGCGGGCGCCCTGTGGCGGATGCTGGAGCGCTGCGGCTCAACCATCCACGTCTCGATCCCCTCCTCCCTAACCCGCAAACACGGCGGCATCGTCGTGCATCGGCGCCAGGATCTCGAGCCCCACCTAACGACCCACCAGGGCATCCGGGTAACCATGCCCGCGCTAACCGTTGTCGATCTCGCGGCAGCCATGCCGACCCCTGCGGTCGAGGCGATCATCAACGAAGCGGACAAGACCGACGCCATCGATCCCAGGCCCTTCGCCGCTCCCTCCCCTCGCTGCCTCGTGTCCCGGGCATCGCATCGACCCGCCGCATCCTCGACCGCCGTACGTTTGTGCTGAGCGATTCCGAGCCGGAGCGTCGGTTTCTCCCGGTCGCGAGGACGGCAGGCCTTCCGAAGCCGCTCACGCGCCGCCTCGTCAACGGGTTCCGCGTCGACTTCTACTGGCCTGACCTGGGCCTGGTGGTCGAGACCGACGGACTGCGCTATCACCGCACGCCCGCGCAGCAGGCGAAGGATCGTGTTCGGGACCAAACGCACACCGCCGCCGGCCTCACGCCGCTGCGATTCACGCATGCGCAGATCGCGTTCGAGCCGGCGAGAGTGGCTGCGACGCTGACCGCTGTCGGTGAGCGTCTTCGTTGATGGATTTCACCCCTGATACGGGGTACAAGCCATCAACGAGCGGCCGCCACCAGCGCTGCCGCTTCCGCCTCGAGCCCCGCCGCCATCTCACCGAGGTCGTCGACGACTCCGGGGTCGGCGCAGAACCCGAAGCAGAGCCGGCCGGCGATCGAAACCGCCGCGACGCGCAGGGCGTGGCGACGGCCGATCTCAGCCAGTGAGTAGACACGCTCGACCGGCGCGCCGAGCACGCTCACCGGAGCCCGCGGGCCGGGGACGTTCGACACGCTCAGCGCGAACCGCCTCGGGCTCGCCTCGATGCGCTTGCAAAGGCGCTCGAGCCGGGGCGAGACGCTCGCCAGCCGCCGGAGGAGCTCGTCCATCGTCTCGGCGTCGTGCTCCGCCTTCCGGGTCGCGGTCGCGGCGTGAACGGCCCGGAGGCGCGTGACGGGATCGGGCTCGGAGAGGGGAACGGCGAGGGCGAAGAACGAGTCCCGGTTTCCGGCATCGTCGCCCTCGTGATGGAGGCTCACCGGCACCTTCAACCGGATCGTTCCGAGCGAGCCGTGGTGGTGCTCGAGCCAGGTTCGAAGTCCGCCCGCGACGATCGTGAGCACGGCGTCGTTGACCGTTGCCCCGGCGAGCGAGCGCGCCGCATCGTGGAGGCCGGCGAGGTCGACGGATGCAAACGCGATCTCTCGCCGGGTCCCGATGCGCGCGTCGAACGGCGAGCGATGAGCCGTCTCGCCGAACTCGCGCTCGACGAAGCGCGCCAGATGCCCGCGCCGCCGGGCATCGTCGCTCGCGTGCTCGGCTGGACGGGGGCGCCGGGAGTCGGGGGCCGCGGCTTCCTCGTCCCAGAGGACCGCTCGCGCGAAGCGCATCGCCGCGGTCCCGTCGGCCAGGGCGTGATGAATGCGCCACACGAGCGCTGCACGCCCGCCGC
The DNA here is from genome assembly GCA_963771655.1 of uncultured Actinomycetes bacterium. Classification (GTDB taxonomy): domain Bacteria; phylum Actinomycetota; class Thermoleophilia; order Solirubrobacterales; family 70-9; genus JAWVFM01. The sequence goes on from CAVYUG010000001.1 coordinate 256,156, forward strand.
GAAGCGGGAGAAGGTCCATGCGCCAGAGGGGGCGGCTGCGGTCGAGGCGCTGCTCGAAGAGGCGCGAGACTTCCCGCCGCAGGCCCAGGTCGTCCAGCGGCTCTTCGACGTCGCCTGCACCGACGCGTCGCGTGATGTCGAAGTCGTCCGCGGGGACCCAGGCCTCCGTTCCGCCGGTCTCGGAAAGCTTGGAGGCAAGCATCGGCGCGTGCGAGAGGCGCCCGGCGACGGTCTCTCGTAGCTCCTCGAGACCGGGCGCGGGCCAACCCAGGAGGATGACCTTGCAGGTGTGGCCGGCGACCGTGTCGCTCTCGAGGTCGAGGATCGCCCGATCCTCGGGCGTGAGGGGTACCGCGTCCATCACACGCATTCATACCGTGCCCACACCGAACTCATCCTGACCTCATAGCCCATGCCCCGATCGCGGGTATGTGGACGGAATGCGAACCAAGCTCCGGTTGGCGGCCCTCACCGTCGCTCTGGCCTCGCTGCTGCTCCCGGCCTCCGCGAGCGCGAGCGCGTTCGTGCAGCGGGCTGGGCAGGGCCTCGGTCTCGATGGCAGGGCGTTTCGCTTCGTCGGCTTCAACGACTACGGGCTCACCTCGAAGCCGGGCGGGTACACCTGCGGCCGGAGCACGTCGAAGGGGGCCCTCGACTCGGCGATGAAGCGGGCGCGGGCCGACGGCGCCACCGTCGTGCGCACCTGGTTCTTTCAGAGCTACTACCAGGGCAGCCGCAATCACTGGGCGCCGTTCAATCGCGTGCTGAGCGCCGCCTCGGCGCGCGGCTTGAAGGTCGTGCCGGTTCTCGTCAACGAATGGCGTGACTGCGAGCCGTCCGCGAAGAACAAGGACCTCGGCTTCTTCTCCGGCGGCTACCGAGCCCGCGGCTACGGCTATCCCCTCTCGTTCCGCTCCTATGCGACCACGATGGCCTCTCATTACGCGAGCGACCCGAGGATCGCCTTCTGGCAGATCGGGAACGAGCTCGAGAGCAACGCGCCGTCCGGCTGCGACTCGGGGGCGGAGCGGGCCGGCGCGGACGCGCTCCGGTCCTTCGCCGACGACGTGACGGCCGCGATCAAGTCGGCCGATCCCAACCACCTCGTATCGCTGGGCACGATCGGGTCCGGACAGTGCGGCCTCGCCGGGCCAGACTATCGGTACGTCCACGCAGGCCGGGTCGATCTCTGTGAGTACCACGACTACAACGACGTCACCCAGGCGCTTCCGGACGACGGCTACAACCGCCTCGCGCAGCGCCTCGACGAGTGCGCCGGGCTCGGGAAGCCGCTCGTGGTGGGAGAGTCGGGGATCCCGGCGAACGTCGGCTCGAGCGGCCAGGCGGTGGGCAAGGCGGGCGCAGCGACGCTGCAGCGGCGCGCCAGGTTCTTCCAGGCGAAGATGACCGCCGCCTTCGCCAACGGGGCGGCCGGCTACCTCCTCTGGCAGAGAACCGCCTTCCCCTCGACCTCCTCGCGGAATCTCGGCGGCGATGGGTTCGGGATCGGCCCGAGCGATCCCACCGACGCCGTCGTTCGCGCGCAGGCCGCCAGCCTCCTCGCATCCGCCGGGAGCTAGGGCAAACGGCGGTGGGCCGGCTCAAGCCGTGGCTCGCCAATGCCGACAGAGCGGATAGAGAACGCAGGTGCCCTCGGACGGTCCGGAGCATGGGACTCGGGGAAAAGCTCAGATCAAGCGTCAACACAGGTGGCTCGAGCTCGAGTGCGCTCGCTAGCAAAATCGTGCTCGCCGGCTTCACGCCCGCCGTCGCGACGCAGCTCGAGGAGCTCGTGGGGCGCGCCGATCCTGACGCCCCCGTCGTCAGGGTCGCGTCCTTCGCCGAGACCTTCGAGCACGTCACGGATCCTCGTGCCGTGGTGCTTCTCGACTCGAGCGACCTGAGCGCGGCGCTCAATCAGGTTGCTGACCTCGGCGACATGTCCGACCTCGTCCCGACCGTCCTCGTCGCCGACTCGTACAGAGAGGAGGACATGCTGGCGGCGATTCGCACCGGCGCCTGCGGCTATCTGCCGCTGGACCTCATCGACGAGCGACGGCTCCGGTACGCGCTCATCCTCGCTGCGGAGCGGCGCCGGATGTGGGCCGATCTGAGACGTCGCGAGGCGGCGCTGATCGAGGCCGAGAGGCTCGCGCACATCGGGAGTTGGCGCTGGGACGTGGTAACCGACCGCATCACGTGGTCGGACGGGCTGTTCGACCTGTTCGACGCGAGCCCGGGGGCGCTGGACGACGGCCTCGACGGCTTCCTCGGCCTGATCCATCATGGGGATCGCGAGCGGGTCGCAGCGATCGTGCGCTGGGCGCTCGTGTCTGGTCGCGACTTCGACTGGGAGGCCCGCGTCGTCCGCGACGACGGTGAGGTGCGGACGATCGCGAGCCACGGATCGACGGTCAGGGGGCGCGAGGGCCGCGTGGTCGCGATGCACGGCGTGGCACAGGATGTGACTGAGCGCCGACGCGCGGAGGACGAGGTGTACGGCCGGGCGGCGCAGCAGCGCGAGATCGCCGCCCTCGGACGGCGAGCGGTCGCCGGTGCCGCGCTCGACGAGCTCGTGACGCAAGCGGTCGAGGCCGTGGCGAGGACGCTCGACGTCGAGTACGCAAAGGTCCTCGAGCTCGCCCCCGACGAGACATCGCTCGCGTTCAGGGGCGGGGTCCGCTGGGAGGCCGAGGTCGCCGACGAGGAGGCGATTCCGGTGACCGGCACGCACGCCGGATTCGCGATCGAGCGCAAGGCCGCCGTGATCGTCGAGGACTTCGCGCGCGAGCGGCGCTTCACCCGAAGCGAGAAGCTCCGCGAGCGGCAGGTCGCGAGCGGCGCGTGCGTGCCCATCGAGGGGCCGGGTGCGGGCTACGGGGTGCTCTGCGCGCACTCGACCCGTCCGCGGTCGTTCACCGCCGACGAGCTGGACTTCCTCCAGGCCACGGCCAACGTCATCGGCGCGGCAACGGCGCGCGCCCGGGCGGATCGACTCGAGCTCCAGCTACGGCAGGCGGACAGGCTCGAGGCGATCGGGAAGCTCGCCGGCGGGATCGCGCACGATTTCAACAACCTCCTGGGCGTAATCCTCAACTACGCGGACTTCGCACTTGACGAGGTCGGTGAGGCGGCCCGAGGCGACCTCCAGGAGATCCGGAAGGCGGCCGAACGCGGCGCCGACCTGACGCGCCAGCTCCTGGTCTTCAGCCGTCGCGACCTTCCGCAGCTCGAGTCGGTCGACGTGAACGCCGCGATCGCCGAGATCGAGACGATGCTGCGGAGGACCCTCGGCGAGGACGTTGCCCTCGTCGCGCGGCTTGATCCCGCCATCCCGCCGGTCCGGCTGGGGCCGGGACAGGTCGAGCAGATCCTGGTCAACCTCGCCGTGAACGCGCGCGACGCCATGCCGGCGGGCGGCAGGCTCACGCTCGCGACGCGCGGCCTCTCGTTCGGCGACGGAGACAGCGTCGCGAGGCTCGCCCTGGCGCCCGGCCGTTACGTCGAGATGACGATCGCCGACACCGGGGGCGGAATGGCGGCGGAGGTCATCGCGCAGGCGTTCGACCCCTTCTTCACGACGAAGCCGCGCGGCCAGGGCACCGGGCTCGGGCTCGCGACCGTCTACGGGATCGTTCGCCAGGCCGGCGGTCAGGCGGCGATCGACAGCGCGCCCGGCGAGGGCACGCGGGTGAAGATCTACCTGCCGGCCGCAACGGCCGAGCTGGTGCCCGCCGTGCCACAGCCCGAGGTCACCCGGAAGGGCGAGAGCGAGGTCGTCCTGCTGGTCGAGGACGAAGCGCCCGTACGGCGGCTTGCGGAGCGCATCCTCGTCGGCCACGGCTACCAGGTCCTGCCAGCCGAGAACGGGGATGGCGCCCTCGAGGCCTGCCGAGAGCACGATGGGCCGATCGACCTGCTGCTGACCGACGTGATCATGCCAGGCCTTTCCGGCGCCGAGCTCGCCGTGCATGCGCGGTCGCTGCGCCCCGAGATCGCTGTGCTCTACATGTCCGGATACACGGGCGAGGTAATCGCACGGACTGCCGATCTCGATCCGGACGCCCCCCTCATCGAAAAGCCGTTCACCTCCGCGGACCTGCTGGTCGGCGTCGAGCGGGCGCTCGACCCAACCCGATCGAGGGACGCCGAGCATGCGCGATAGCCCAGCCACGATTCTCATCGTCGAGGACGAGCCGCAGGTGCGCGACGTGATCCGGCGGCTCGTCGAGCGGGCCGGCATGAACGCCATCGATGCGTCCGATGGGCGCGCCGGCCTGCAGCTCTGCTTCGCGCAGCGCCCGGACCTGGTCGTGCTCGATCTCTCGCTGCCGGAGCTCGACGGCTGGGAGGTCCTCGCGAGGATCCGCGAGGTGAGCGAGGTCCCCGTTCTGATGCTCACAGGGCACGGCGACGAGCTGCAGAAGGTGCGGGGCCTTCGCTCGGGTGCCGACGACTACGTGACGAAGCCGTTCGGACGCCAGGAGCTCGTCGCCCGGGTCGAGGCCCTCTTACGGCGCCGCAAGGACGAGGTGGACGCCACGCCGCCGGTCTACGTCGACGAGTTCGTGTGCATCGACCAGCTCCAGCGGCGGGTCGAGGTCCGCGGCGAGCAGGTGGACCTCACCCCGACCGAGTTCCGCCTGCTGTGGACGCTGACGCACAATGCGAATCAGGTCCTCTCTCCCACCCAGCTCCTCAGCCTGGCATGGGGCGACGAGGACGGCGACCCACAGCGCGTGAAGCTCTATGTGGGGTACCTGCGGCGAAAGCTCAGGGCCGCAGCCCGCGTGAACCCGATCGAGACCGTTCGCGGGTTCGGCTACCGCTACCGTCCCCGCGCGCTCTAGGGGTCAGCCGCCCGTCTCGAGCTGGCGCGCGACGAGGCTGTCGAAGGTTCGATCGGGCACGAGCCGCGCCACCCGCGCGCGCATCTTCGCGTCGCGCCCCACCACATACCGCGTTCGGGGGCGCTCGGTCGTGAGCGCCGTCTCGATCACCCGCGCGACCTCGTCCGGGTCGACGCCGCGAGCGCCGGCCTCGCCGGCGAGCTTCCGGAAGGCGGTGAGCCGCTCCTCGTAGAGCTGGAACGCCTCCGAAGGAACGTCTTCGAGCAGCTTGTCGGCGCGCTCGGAGCCCTTGTCCCAGATCGGGGTCGCAACCGCGCCCGGCTCCACGAGAACGACCTCCATCCCGAATGGCCGCACCTCCCGGCGCAGGCTGTCGCCGATCGCCTCGAGACCGAACTTCGACGCGCTGTAGGGGCCATTGAACGGGAGCGCGATCCGGCCGCCGATCGAGCTGACGAAGACGATGCGGCCGCGCGAGCCGCGTAGGAGCGGCAGGAACGCCTGCGTCACCGCCACCTGCCCGATGAGGTTGATCTCGATCTGGGCGCGGAACTGGTCGATTGGCAGGAGCTCGAGGGGCCCTGCGATCGCCGTGCCGGCGTTGTTGACGAGCCCGTCGAGGCGGCCCTCGGCGAGGGCGTCGACGCGCGGCTTCGCCGCGGCGATCGAGGCCTCGTCGGTGACGTCGATGATCACGTGCTCGAGCCGGTCCGACGCGGCGTCCTTCAGCTTCCGACCGTCATCGTCGCGACGCACCGATGCGATCACCCGGTTGCCCGCGCGGTCGAGCCGCAGCACGGTTGCCCGCCCGATCCCGGTGGAGGCCCCGGTGACGAGATAGGTGCCCACCGTCTGACCATATCGGGGAGAATGCGGAGCGATGAGCCCGTTGGACCGTCGTCGCGCGCTGCTCACCGGCCTACTCGCGGCTGGCCTCGTCGCTCTCGCGCTCTTGCCCTCCGCCCTGGCGCGTCCGCCGCGGACGCCGAGCCTTCTTCAGCTGACCTACAGCGAGGCGCCCGGCCAGCAGGGACCGGACCGCGTCCTCGAAGCCTTCGCACGGCGCACCGACTCCGTGAGGTTCCACACGGCCTTCAAGCACCAGCGCGTCTCCGCCCTAGGCCGCTACGACCCGAACGTCACCGACACCGACATCCACGGGAATCGCGCCAAGCACCCGTGGAAGCCCAACCGGCGCCGGGCCGGCAGTCGGCTCATCTCGCTGGTCCATCGGTCGCTCAACCAGCGGGGCTTCGCGAACGTGAGCGTTCGCGCGAGCCACGAGCGGACCGGCACGGACCTCGTCCGGTTCCAGATCAGCCTGGCGAGCGCGGACTGCGCGCTCGACCCGCCGCTCTACCCGATCGACTGCACGGTGCCGGCCCGCTAGGCGTCCGGGCGCCGGCCGCGCCGATCGGCGCGGTCGCTACCGGATGTTGTCGTAGATCGAGAAGATCGGCAGGTACATCGAGATGACGATGAAGCCGACCACCGCGCCGACGAAGCAGATGAGGAGCGGCTCGATCAGCGAGGTGAGCTGCTTGATCTTCGCGTCGACCTCGTTCTCGTAGAACGTCGCAATCTTGTCGAGCATCGTCTCGAGCTGGCCCGAGTCCTCACCGACCGAGAGCATGTGGGAGACCATGGGCGGGAAGACCTCGTGCTCGGCGATCGGCGCCGAGATCGAGCCGCCTCGCTTCACGGAGTTGTACACGTCGTCCATTGCCTCCTCGATCACCGCGTTGCCGGCGGTGTTGCCGGCGATCGTGATCGCCTGGAGGATGGGGACGCCTGACGCGACCGTGCCGGAGAAGGTCCGCGCCCAGCGCGCGAGCGCGACCTTGCGGACGATGTCGCCGATGCGCGGGATCCAGAGCGTGAACCGGTGCCACTGGGCGCGGCCGCGCTCGGTCTTCTTCCAGCGCAGGAAGACGTAGACCACGAGGACCGTCCCCCCGATCAGGAAGTACCAGTGGTTGGTGACGAAGTCGGAAACGCCCATAGTGATCTGCGTCATCAGCGGCAGATCCGGGCTCGAGCCCTCCGACTCGGCGAGCTGGTTGAAGATGTCCACGAAGACCGGCACGATCACCGCGACGACGACGATCATCACCGCGAGCGCGAGGCTGAACACGACGATCGGGTAGGTCATGGCCGACTTGACCTGGCGGCGAAGGGCATCGAGGCGCTCGAGTTGGTAGGAGATCCGGTCGAGGGCCTCCTCCAGGCGCCCCGAGCCCTCGCCGGCCCTGACCACTGACCGGTAGAGCGGGTCGAACACGCCGGGCTGCGATTCCATCGAGTCGGCGACGGAGCTTCCGGCCTCCACGTCCTCGCGGACGCGCACCACCGCCGCCTTCAGCATCTCGTCCTCGGTCTGGTCCTCCAGGGTGTAGAGCGAGCGCAGCATCGGCATCCCCGAGGCGATGAGGGTGGCGAACTGGCGCGAGAACACGGCGAGAGCGCGGAGGTTCACGCTCTTGAACCGCTGGAATATCGATTCGAGCCTGAAAGCCTCGTGCTTCTCCGAGATGTCGAGGACGATCAGCCCTCGCTGGCGGAGCTGCTCGGAGACGATCGACTTCGACGACGCGTCCATTTCGCCCCGCGACGGGACACCGGCGAGGTCGACAGCGCGGAAGGCGAAGGTGCTCATCGGGCGGCCCCCACAGCCGGCGCGGAGGCGGGCGGCGCAGCGGTCGTCGAGATCGGGGAAACGGCGCCGCCGACGCCGCCGAGAAGCCGCCTGAGCTCGTCGGGCACCGACGCGCGCTGCTCGGCGAGCCCGCGAGTGACCTTGCCCTGCCGCACGAGCTGCGCGAGATGGCCGTCCATCGTCTGCATGCCGACCGACGCCGAGGTCTGAAGCGCCGAGTAGATCTGGTGGGTCTTGCCCTCGCGGATCAGGTTGCGAACGGCGGGTGTCGGCACCAGGACCTCGCAGGCGACCACGCGGGCGGAGCCGTCGGCCGTGGGCAGAAGCTGCTGGGTGACGATGCCCTGAAGGGCAATCGAGAGCTGCATCCGCACCTGGTGCTGCTGCGCGGCGGGGAAGACGTCGATGATCCGGTCCACGGTCTGCGCAGCGGACTGGGTGTGGAGCGTCGCGAAGACCAGATGGCCGGTCTCAGCGGCAGTGAGCGCCGTCGAGATCGTCTCGAGGTCGCGCATCTCGCCGACGAGGATCACGTCGGGGTCCTCGCGCAGCGCGCTGCGCAGGGCCAACGGGAAGTCCTTCGCGTCGGCCCCGATCTCGCGCTGGTTGACGATGCACTTGCGGTGGCCGTGGAGGAACTCGATCGGGTCCTCGATCGTGAGGATGTGCTCCTCGCGCTCGGAGTTGATGAGGTCGACCATCGACGCGAGCGAGGTCGACTTGCCCGAGCCCGTGGGACCGGTCATCAGCACGAAGCCGCGGGGCTTGCGACAGAAGTCGGCGAGGACGGCGGGAAGGCCGAGCGACTCGAGGCTGGCGATCTCGTGCGGGATGAGCCGGAACGCCGCCGAGATCGAGCCTCGCTGGAAGAAGCAGTTGACGCGGTAGCGCGCGACGCCGGGGATCGAGTAGGCGATGTCGATCTGCTGGTCGTTCTCGAAGCGCTTGCGCTGGCTGTCGTTGAGGATCGAGTAGACGATCTCGCGGGTCTCCTGCGGGCTCAGGGGCGGCATGTCGTCGACGGGCGAGATTCGCCCGCGGATCCTCATCGCAGGCGGAAACCCGGGGCTCAGGTGCACGTCCGAGGCCCGCTCCTCGACCATCCTCGTGAGCACGGCGGCAAAGTCGACGCTCATCAGGCAACAAATCGGCGTTTTCAGTGCCTGGCTTTAGCCGTGTGGACGCATCGGCGTCCGGCTCAGCTGGCTGAGGAGGTCGGTCGCCACGCGCGCCGGCTGCTCGGTTAGCTGGTGCCAGGTGTAGCGCAGGACCGTGTACCCGGCCGCGCGAAGCGCGAGATCGCGATTTCGATCGGCTTCCATTCTCGCCGGCGTCCCGTGCGCCGAGCCACTGTCCACCTCGACGACGAGGCGCTCCTCTCGCCAAAGGGCGTCGACCTTGAAGCCATGGAGCCATGTGTTGAGGTCGGGGAGCGGAATGCCGTGGTCCTCGCATAGCTCGATCAGACGCTCCTCGCCGTCGCTCGCGGCCCGCGACAGCAGGGGCTGGTGGTCGGCGAGCGCGCGCCGGAGTGCCGCGCTTCCCCGGATCCCTCGGCCCAGAACGGCGCGCACCTCATCCGGATTGAGCAAGCGGCGGTAGTCGGCCTCGGCCAGTACGCGACGCAACTGGCGACGGGTCAGCGAGGGCGCGAGGTCCAGGAGGGTTTGCGGGACGGTTGTGACTGGCAGGCCGCGGTGGTTCACCCGATGCAATGACGGACGGTGATGCAGTCTCAGGCCCTCTTGCGCGCGACGGCGATGCGGTGCGACGATGTCAACCAGGGCGGGTGGGTCCTCGATGAGCGCCCACCACCATCCGGCAGCATGCTGGGCCAACGCCGCACCTGGCCCGGCGTAGAGAAGACCGGCGGCGCACCGGCCTTCGCTCGTCAGGCTAGGGCGCCCCACCGCGTACACGCCGGGATGCAGCCTGTGCAGTCGGCCATTACGACTCCAGCGCGAGATCGCGGACGTGCTGAGCCCGCACCGCAGTAGTTGCCTGTCGCAGAGCACACCCCAACGTCGCGACTCCTCGACGACCCGGGCCCAAACGCGAACTTCTGCAATCCGTTCCCGGCTTCCGGGAATAGGTTGCGAAAGTTCGGGCACGCGATGGAGGATCGCGCTCCTCCGCTGACCAATCAACGCATCGATGTGCCGAAAGCGTCGCGGGGGTGTGCCCGATGCGAGTGCGTCGCCGGCGCGCCGGCCTACGTCGAGACGCGCGCGACCTCGGCCACGCTCGTGATCCCTGCGCGAATCTTCAGCAGGCCGTCCTCTCGGAGCGTGAGCATGCCCTCCTCGCACGCGGCCGACGCGATGTCCGCCTCGGCCGCGCCGTTGACCGCGAGGTCCTTGATCCGCTCGCTCATCGGCATCACCGAGAACAGGCCGATGCGCCCGCGGTAGCCCGAGCGGTTGCACCGGGCGCAGCCGACCGGCTCGTAGGTCTCAAGGTCCGCGCCGACGCGGAAGCCGGCTTCGTTCATCGCCGCGCGCGGGGCGACGGTGCGTTGCTTGCAGTACTGACAGAGCTTGCGGGCGAGGCGCTGCGCGACCACGCAGTCGACCGCGGACGCGGTGAGGAACGACTCGATCCCCATCTTCGAGAGCCGCACGATCGCGCCCGGCGCATCATTGGTGTGCAGCGTGCTGAGGACCATGTGGCCGGTCAGCGCCGCCTCGATCGCGATCCGGGCGGTTTCGCCATCGCGGATCTCGCCGACCATGATCACGTCTGGGTCGGCCCGGAGAATCGACCGCAGCCCGGCCGCAAATGTCAGACCGGCCCTGCGGTTGACCCCGATTTGGTTGATCCCGTCGATCTTGTACTCGACCGGGTCCTCAATCGTGATGATGTTCTTCTCGACCGAATTGAGCTCCGCGAGCGCCGCGTAGAGCGTGGTCGACTTGCCGGAGCCCGTCGGGCCGGTGACGATGACGGCGCCGTAGGGCATTCGAACCGACCCCTCGAAGCGCTCGCGCCCGGTTCCGTCCATGCCGAGCTCGTCGAGGCTTCGCAGCGCCTGGGTCTTGTCGAGGATGCGCACCGTCACGCCCTCCCCCCGCTCTGTCGGCAGCGTGGTGACACGGAGGTCGACGGAGTGGTCGTCGACGGTCACCGAAACGCGGCCGTCCTGTGGCACGCGCTTTTCGGCGATGTCCAGGTCGCTCATGATCTTCACGCGAGACACGACGCCGGCGATCATCCGCCGGGGGACTCTCGCGACCTCGTGGAGCACCCCATCGACGCGGAACCGCACCCGCATCTCGGCCTCGTCTCGCTCGAAGTGGATGTCGGAGGCGCCGTCGGTTACCGCCTGCGCGAGCACCGAATGGACGAGCTTGATGACCGGCGCGTCCTCCGCCGACTCGCGGAGCTCGGTGATCTCAGCCTCGCCCTCCTCCTCCTCTTCCTCGACGATCGCGTCGCTCACCGCGCGCTCGAGGCTCGAGAGCTGGCGGACCAGCGCCTCGATGTCGTCCCGCGCCGCGACGGCCACGCGGCAGTTGAGGCCGGTGATCATCTGGATGTCGTCGATCGCGACGACGTTCGCCGGATCGGCGATGGCGACGAGCAGCGTCTCCTCGTCGACGTAGCCGACCGGGACCGCCTGGCAGCGGCGGGCGGCGCTCGCCGTCAGGAGGTTTGCCGCGCCCATGTCGACCTTGAAGTTCGTGAGGTCGATGTGGTCGAGGCCGTAGCGCTCGGCCACCGCCCGGGAGAGCTGGTCGCCGTCGACGACGTTCGATTCGAGCAGCACGGTCTCGGGAGACTGCCCGGCCACCCGCGCCTCGTCGATCGCCTGCGCCACGCGCTCCTTGCTCGCGTAGCCCAGCGCCACGATCACGTCGGTGATGAACATCCCCGAATAGCCCTCGCGCGAGGGGGGCGTGAGCCCGGGGGTGCCCTGCGGTGCCCCCTCGGCGGCCGCGGCCGCCGCCGCGGTGCGCCCAGGAGCCGGAACAGGCTTCAGGTAATCGGGGCGTCTTTCAATTGGGGGCATCAGAGGGCTTGTGGACTGCCCGTCTCATCGTCTCGACCGGGGGGTCCATTCCGGTCCAGAGCCGAAGCGAGGCGGCTCCCTGGTGAACCAAGACTTCGAGCCCGTCGACGACGCGAGCGCCGCGCTCGCGCGCGAGGCGCGCCAGCTCCGTCTCGGCCGACCCGTAAGCGAGGTCCACCACGACGTTTTGTTCGGACAGCGCATCGGCATCCAGGGGCAGCGCCTTGAGCCCGGGACCGCGGTGCCCGGACGCTTCGGCCATCCCCACGGTCGTCGCGTTGACGATCAGCTGAAAGCCCGAAGCGTGCAGCTCAGGTCTGCTCAGCGCCCTCGCCCCGAGGTCGCCGGCGACGCGCTCCGCGCGCTCGTGCGTCCGATTCCATATCTCAACCTCGGCCCCCTCGTTGACCAGCGCCCAGACACACGCCCGCGCCGACCCGCCCGCGCCCAGTACCAGCGCCCTGGTCCCGCGCTCCACCGGACCGATCGCGGCGACGAGGCCCGGCGCATCGGTGTTCTCCGCGCTGACGGCTCCATCGCGGAAGGTGAGCGTGTTCGCCGCCCCGATCTCCCGTGCCGCCCGCGATCCCCGGTCGGCCACCGCGAGTGCCGCGAGCTTGTGCGGAACCGTCACATTCGCGCCCACGAAGCCCTCCCCGGGCATCTGCTCGACCCGCTCCGTGAACCCCTCCGGCTCGACGTCGATCGCCTCGTAGCTCCACTCTCCCGCCAGCCCCATCTCGGTCAGCGCCGCGCTGTGCATCGCCGGCGAGCGGGAGTGGGCAACGGGGTGCCCGAGGACGGCGAGCCGCCTCAACAGTTCGTGGGCGACTTGCCGCCGGCTGCGGCGCGGGCGTTGTGGTATCGCGCCTGCTGGCGCTGGGCCGTCGCGTAGGTGGTCGCGAACAGCAGCCGCCCACATGCCCCCGGCTTCGTCACGTAGTAGAGGTAGGGAACGTCCGCCGGGTGGGCCGCGGCCTTGAGCGCCGCGAGGCCGGGGTTCGAGATCGGCCCGGGCGGCAGGCCGGTGTTCGTGTAGCTGTTGTACGGCGAGTCGAGGTGCAGGTCCGAGTAGCCGAGCGGCTTCGTGTAGTTGTGCTCGGCGAACCGGATCGTCGCGTCGACCTGGAGGGGCATCCCGTCGTGGAGGCGGTTGTAGACCACCGCCGCGACCTTCGGGAAGTCCTTGAGGTCCCCCGCCTCGCGCTGGACGACCGACGCGATGGTCACCACGTCGTACGTCGTGAGGTTCTTGGAGCGCGCGTAGCCCATCTTCACCTGCTTGATGTTCTGGTCGAACGCCGCGAGCTGCTGTCCCACGAGATCCTTCGCGTCCTGCTTGGGCTTCAGCTTGTAGGTCGCCGGGAACAGGAAGCCCTCCAGGTTCGCCGGGTTCTTCGCTCCGTACCGGCCGGGGTCGAAGCCCTTGTAGCTCTTGCTCTCGCCCAGGTAGTCGCCCTTCACGCCGTCCTGTCGCAAGAGCGCGGAGATCTGCTGGCGGTCGTACCCCTCCGGGACCGTCACGGTCAGGGTCTTGGGCTTGATCGGGGTCGGCTTTTTGGTCAGCGCGTCGATCGCGTCGCCGTAGCTCATGTCGTGAGCAAGCCTGTACTTGCCCGCCTGGATCTCGCCCGACTTGCCGGAGAGGTCGAGGCGGATGCGGAACAGCGTCGAATTCGACACGACCCCCTTCGCGTCAAGCGCGTCCGCGATCGTGCTCGCCGAGGACCCCTTCGGGATCGTGACCTTGACCTGACCGTGCCCGGCGCCGTGGAACGGCTGGAAGAGGAGCACCGCGAAGGCGACGAGCAGGGCGGCGAGGAAGACCACGAGCGCCGCGAGGATCCGGCGCCTTCGGACTCGCCGCCCGCTCGGCGACCGTGGCAGCGGCCGATCGCCCGCCGGGAGCGGCGGCAGGCGCGGCTCCCCCGCGCCCGCCCAGTCCTCACCCGAGCCGGCCGCGGCCCAGTCGCCGGTGATCGGGTCATCGGACAGGGGCTCGTCGATGAACGAGGGCTCCTCCGCGGAGAACGCGTGCTCCCGGGTCGGCTCGGCCTCGGGCGGTTGCCGAGGTGGCGGCGGCGTCTCGTCGCCCGGTCGGCTTGGGGTCGGCGCCTGGCGCTCAGCCCTCGGGGGGGCCGGTGGCTCGCTCGGCGGTCCCGGTTCGCTCTTGGGCGCGGGTGGTTCATCCGGGGGCTCCGCAGGTTCGCTCGCAGCGGCCGCCTCCTGCGCCCGCTGGGCAAGCTGAGCTCGGCGGCGCGCCTCGCGCTCGCGGCGGCGCTGCTCGCGCTCCTGCGCGGCGGGATCGTCGGTGCTGAAGGGATCCATCCAGTCCTCGGTCATGGATCGCTCCGCGATGCCAGGTAGGACTCGAGCAGGTGCGCGGCCGCGAGCGCGTCGGCCGGCGCGCGTGCGCCCGACCTCGCGGACGCCTCGGCCAGTCGCGTGGTCAGCCGTTCGTCATAGGTCTCCACGGGCACATCCGAGGCCTCGGCCAGCTCGTCGCGAAAGCCCCGCGCCGCCGCCGCCTGCGCGCCCTCGGCCCCGTCGAGCGAGACGGGCAGGCCCACGATCACGAGCTCGGCCGCGCACTCAGCCGCGATCCGCGCCACCTCGTGTGGATCGGGAGGCTCCACGACGCCGAGCGGCGTGGCGATGGTGCCGCTGGCGTCCGAGACGGCCACGCCCGCGCGCGCCTCTCCATGGTCCACCGCGAGCACGATCACCCCTCCCCCGCTTCGAGGCCTCGCTCGATCGCCGCCCTCGCGGTTGCGAGCGCCTCGTCGAGTCGGCTGGCGTCGCGCCCGCCCGCCTGCGCCGCGTTCGGCCTGCCGCCGCCGCCGCCTCCGACCACGGCTGCCGCCTCGCGCATCACGTCGGCCGCCGAAAGGCCCCGCGCGACCGCGCCCTCGCTCAGCATCGCGACGAGCGTCACCTTCCCGTCACCCCCGCCTCCGAGGACGACGGCCGCCTCGCCGAGCTTCCCGCGTACCCGGTCGGCGAGGTTCATGAGAGCCTGCTTGTCGGCGAGCTGGCTGCGCGCCGCGACGATCTTGAAGCCGCCGAAGTCGTCGGCGGAGCCGACCAGCGCCTCCGCCTCCTCACCCGCTTCGCGGCCGGCCGTTTCGGCCAGTCGGCGCTCGAGCTCGGCGAGGCGCTCCGCGGCGCGCCTCGCACCGGCCACGACGTCGCTGGAGCCGAGAACCTCGGCCGCCTCGTCGAGGGCGCGACTCCTGTCGCGGAACCAATCGATCGCCGCGGGCCCGGTGAGGGCCTCGACCCGCCGCACGTTCGCGGCGCTAGAACCCTCGGCGACGATCGCGAAGATGCCGACCTCTGCGCTGGATGAGACGTGGGTCCCGCCGCACAGCTCCCGCGAGACGGCGTCGACCTCGATCACCCGCACCCAGTCGCCGTACTTCTCGCCGAAGAGCGCCATCGCCCCGAGGGCCTCGGCCTCGGCGCGCTCCATCTCCATCGCCCGCACCGGCCGGCTCGCCTTGATCCACTCGTTGACGCGGTCCTCGACCGCGAGGACCTCCTCGGGCGCGAGCGCCGCGCCGTGGGTGAAGTCGAAGCGCAGCTTGTCGGGTCGCACGGCTGAGCCGGCCTGGCGGACATGGGTACCGAGGCGCTCCCGAAGCGCGGCGTGGAGGAGGTGCGTCGCAGTGTGGTTTCGCATCGTGGCGTGCCGGGCGGCCCTGTCGACCTCCGCCACCACGGCCACCCCGGTCCCGAGCCCGCCGCCACGCGCGCGAACCGCCTGGTCGTCGCCGACCCGGTAGACGTCGACCACCTCCAGCTCACCGCCTTCGCCGCGGACCACGCCGGCGTCGGAGACCTGGCCGCCGCCCTCGGGATAGAACGGGCTCTCCTCGAGCTTCAGGAGGTGCTCCCCGTCGCCGTTCAGGGCCCGCACGGCGAGGATGCCTGTGTCGGACCGCAGGGTCTCGTAGCCGACGAAGCCGCTTGGCGGAGCCGACGACACGAACTCGATCACGGTGTCGTGGCGCTCGGCCACGGTCGGCTCCGCCGCCGCGCCGCGCGCCTTCGCCCGCTGGCGCTCCATCAGCTCCTCGAACCCCTGGTCGTCAACCGACAGGCCCTCCTCGGCGAGCAGCTCCTTGGTGAGGTCGTACGGGAACCCGTATGTGTCGTGAAGCTTGAAGGCGTCCGCCGCATCGATCCACGACGTTCCGGCCTCCTTCGCGTCGGCGACGAGCTGCGCCAGCAGCTCGGTGCCGCGATCGAGCGTGCGCCCGAAGCTCTCCTCCTCGTCGGCGACCCACCGCATCACCGTCGAGCGCTCCGTGTCCAGATGGGGGTAGGCACCCGCGAGCAGGTCGATCGCACGCTCCGCGAAGCGCCCGAGGTACGGTGCCTCCAGGCCCAGGACGCGGCCCTGGTGGATCGCGCGTCGCATGATCCGGCGCAGCACGTAGCCGCGATCCTCGTTGGAGGGCACGACGCCGTCGGCGAGCAGGTTGACCATCCCACGCGAGTGGTCGGCGATGATCCGCATCGCCCGGGTTTCCCTCGATCCGTCGTCGTAGCCCCGGCCCGAGAGCTCCTCCGCGAGCTCGACCAGGGGACGGAAGAGGTCCGTCTCGAAAACCGAGTCGACCCCCTGCAGGATCGCCGCCATCCGCTCGAGGCCGAGACCGGTGTCGATGTTCTGAGAAGGGAGCTCGGTGACCGACCCGTCCTCCGCGAGGTTCAGCTGCATGAAGACGAGGTTCCAGTACTCGAGGTAGCGATCCGTGTCGTCGCCCGGGCGCAGCTCGTCGCCGCCGAACTCGGGGCCGCGGTCAAGGTAGAGCTCCGAGCAGGGGCCGCAGGGGCCGGTGGGCCCGGCCTGCCAGAAGTTCTCCGAGCGAGGGAGCTGGACTATCCGCTCGTCCGGAATCCCGTGCGCCCGCCAGATCTCGATCGCCTCGGTATCCGGGCCGACGCCCAGCTCATCGTCGCCGCCGAAGACGGTGGCCCAGATCCTGTCCTTGTCGAACCCGAGGCCATCGATGGAGAGCTCGAGACCGAACTCGATCGCGCCCTCCTTGAAGTAATCGCCGATGCTGAAGTTGCCGAGCATCTCGAAGAAGGTGAGGTGCCGGCGTGTCCGCCCGACCTCCTCGATGTCCGGGGTGCGGAAGCAGCGCTGTGCAGTCGTCAGGCGCCGGGAGGGCGGCTCCTCGCGGCCTTGGAAGTACGGCTTCAGCGGCTGCATGCCGGCGATCGTCAGGAGCGTCGACGTATCGTCGGGCGCAGGCACGAGCGACGCCGACGGCCGGCGCAGGTGGCCGCGCTCCTCGAAGAAGCGCAGGAAGGTCTCGCGGATGGCGTCCGCCCTCACGGCGGACAGTCTAAGAGTGGGCCCCCGGCCCGGGACCCGCTTCAATCGTGCCGCGTCCGACCACGAGGTCGCCGTCCATCAGGCACGCGGTCTGCCCAGGCGCTACGCCATAGGCGGCGTCCTCGAGCGCCAGGTCGAGGCGGGCGTGCGCGCCCGCGCCCACCGGCTCGACCGAGCACGCGATCGGGCGCGAGCGGTACCTCAGCTTCACGTGGTCGACGCGCTCGCCGGGGCGGTGAAGCGTGGCGCCGGTGAGCCGCACCGACGTGCGTGCCAGCGCCTCGCGCGGCCCGACCACCACGCGGTTCGACGCAGTATCGGTGTCGAGTACGTAGAGAGGGCGGCCCGCGGCCACCCCGACACCGCGGCGCTGACCGACCGTGAAGTGATGGTGGCCCCGGTGGCGACCGATCCGACGGCCGCGCGAGTCGACGACGTCGCCGCCGAGGTCCGCCAGGCCGCCGTGCCGGGCGAGGAAGGCGCGCTTGCCCTCTCCCGCGAGGAAGCACAGGTCCTGACTCTCGCGCTTCGTCGCGACGGGAAGGCCCGCTGCCACCGCGAGCTCGCGTACCCGCGGCTTCTCGAGGTCCGCCAGCGGAAACCGCAAGCGGCCCAGGGTCGCAGGAGCGACCCCCGACAACATGTAGGTCTGATCCTTCGCCGCATCGGCCGGCGCCGCGAGGAGAGGGCCCTCGCCGTCGTCGAAGAGTCGGGCGTAGTGCCCGGTCGCGAGCGCGCCGGCCCCGAGGCGTCCAGCGAGCGCCGCCATTGCGTCGAGCCGCAGCTCGCCGTTGCACGCAACGCAGGGGTTCGGTGTCCGCCCCGCCGCGTAACCCGCGACGAACGGGTCGACGACCGCGTCGCGAAAGGCCGCCGTCAAGTCCAGCGTAACGTGCGGCAGTCCCATCGAATGCGCGAGCGCCCTTGCCCCGAGGACCGCCTGGGGCGAGCAGCAACTTCGCGCGCCGTCGTTGTGGCGATCGGCCCAGAGCTTCAGCGTCACGGCCGCCACCTCCGTACCGCGATCGCGCTCGAGCAGGGCCGCCACGGCCGAGTCGACGCCTCCGCTGAGCGCGACGAGAACGCGCTCGCCACTGGCCGGGGGCCGCGCGAGCGCGATGCCCGCCGAGGCCGCCGCGCCAAGAGCGCGATGCAGGGCGTCGGCCGCGAGGTCCACCGCGTGGCGGCCGAGCGGCGAGAGTCCGCCGATCGTCTCGTCGATGTCGGCCGAGCCGACTCCGGCCGCGCGCAGGACCTCAGCTCCCTCGATGAGCTCCGCGGTCGCCGCCGCGGCGGCGCGAGCGGCCGCGCAGCCCTCCGCCCCGAAGGTCACGTCCCGGATGCGCCCGTCACCGACCGTGAACGAGATGCGCACGAGGTCGCCACAGGGTGCTCCGCCGGCGCTGCCCGTGAAGGCACCCTCGGCGGGCGGACCCGCGGGCTGGGACGCGTACGCCTGCAGCAACTCCGCGCTCACCAGCCCAGGGTAAACCGCGCGAACGTCCCGCGATACCCCCTCTGGCCCCCAACGCGGGACGTTCGGCGGCGGGGAGCTCAGCGCGGGTGGTATGGGAGGTTCTCGGGGCCCTTGTAGAGCGCGTCGTGAACGGCCTGGACGAGCTGCTGCGGTGAGTTGAACCCGTACGTCACGGTCGCGTGCGGCGGGCCCGCGCCCGTCACGGACCGCGGCCGCACCACGACGAGTGCCGGGACGCGGTCGAGGTCGACGCCCTCGGTGATCCGCGCGTAGCGGGCCACTCCCTTGGCGAGCGTCTCGAAAGCCGTCACGTGCGGCGTCGAGGCGACGATCCGGAACCCTTTGTGGACCGCGCGATCGTCGATGCCGTCCCGCTTCACGATCAGGAGCGCCACCGCGTCGTCGCGCTTGTAGGCCGTCACCACCGCCTTCGGCAGACCTGGCCCGGCGACGAAGCTCCCCACCTCGGCGGGGGCCGCTGGCGCCGCGGCGGGAGCGGCAGGCAGGCCCGTGACGGGATCGACCGCGCCGGAGGTCGTCGGCGTTGCTGGGGTCGTCGCCGTGGCGGCCGGATCGGTTGTGGCCGGAGTCGTCGGGGTCGCGCTCGGGACCGCCGGGCTCGCACCAGGGACGGTCGAGGTCGTGGCGGTCTCGGAGCTCGAAGGGCTCGAATGCGAGAGCGAGGAGAGCAGGAGGAATGCGACGCCGACCCCGAGCACGGCGACCACCGCGATCGCGACGATCGGGTTGTCGTTGAGCGACTTCCTCATCGACGACCCGTCCGCGCGAAGTAAAGAGGCCCCAGCTTGCCGGCACCGCCCGGCTTGAGAACCTGATCGAACAGGTGGGTGTCTACCGGCCGCCGCCAACGGCGAGGGCCGGAAACCGACTCCCAAGCCAAATGTGTTGGCTCACAATTGGAGCGGCTATCGAACAAGCTCGAGCCTGCGCTGAACATAGCAGTCGCCACTTACTCGACAGCCGCGGGTTCAAGCTTGAGCGCGGAACCCGCCGATCGCGCTCGGCGCGAAGCGCTCGTCTAGGCGCTGGGGGGTGGAGGCGGCGGTGGCTCGGGCGGCGCGCTCGCGGAGTCCCTCGGGCGGACGAGCGCGCCCGACCCGCCGGTCCTCATGCTCGCGCCGAGCGCGATGAGGCCGACGACGAGCAGGATGAGCGGCCAGCCCACGATGCTCGCGCTCGGCGAGGAGTCGTTGAGGTCGAGGCCGGCGACGATCAGGAACAGGAAAAGGCCGAAGCCGCCCACGTAAGCCGGCCCGCGCACCCCGGCGCCGGCGCTGTACGCCACCGCTGCCAGCGACACGAGGAGGAGCACGATCTCCCACGCGCTCGTGGAATCGACCCGCGAGACGTCGACGAACGGGTTCGACAGCGCGGCGAGCCTCGCGGCGCCGAGTGCGCCGGCGATGACCCCGGCGACGGCGGCCGCGGTCACGAACTCACCGAAGATGCCCCGATCGGAGTCGTCGTCGTCCGCGCCCCGCGCCGCCGACAGCGACCATCCGGCAGCGAGGATCAGGCCGCCGATGACGAGGAGCAGGATCCGGTAGGAGTCGAAGTGGTTGCCGATCCCGTTCGAGAGGATCTTGTTCCAGAACGCAGACCAGGCGACGATCACCGCCAGCGACGCGAGGAGCCACTGATAGCGGAAGCCGTTCATTCCAGCGAAGGCGGCAAACGCGGCGGTCACAAGAAAGATCCACGCGATGTTCAGCGAGGCGCCGGTGTCGCCGTTGACGAGCTGGACGAACTGGAGCAGCGTGATCGGGACGAGCAGGACGCCGAACACCGTGTAGACGGCCTCCCAGGACCGAGGCTCGCCGGTGGCCGCCCGCCCCGCCATGCCGACGCCGTAAAGGAAGGCGGTCGCGACACCGACGACGACGAGCAGCGCGAAATCGCCCCACGGCGCGCCGAGAAGCGAGCTTCCCTTGCGCAGGAAGACCATCACGAGGCCGAGGCCGATCAGCAGGCCGGCAACGGCTCTGAGCGCGTCACGCCCCTCGTCGGGCGCGAGGTAGGAGGAAAGGCCGGATGACGAACGAGACACCGAATCAGCGGACATGTGCGCAGGGTAAGTCGACCGACCGGACGGAAACGAGGCTCAGGCGGCGCCCGGGCGCGCGCGAAGCGCGATGCCGAGCTCGCGGAGCTGCGCGTCGTCGACCGGCGCGGGCGCGCCCGTCAGGGGGTCGCCTCCGGACGCGGCCTTCGGGAAGGCGATGACGTCGCGGATTGACTCCGCTCCGTGGGCGATCGCGGCGATGCGGTCGATGCCGTAGGCGATCCCGCCGTGCGGCGGCGCGCCGTAGCGGAGCGCCTCGAGCAGGAAGCCGAAGCGCTCGGATGCCTCGGCCTCGCCGATCCCGAGTGCCGCGAAGGCGCGGCGCTGGACCTCCGGGTCCGAGATGCGGATCGACCCGCCGCCGATCTCCTCCCCGTTCCACGCGATGTCGTAGGCGAGCGCGCCCGCCTCACCGGGATTGGAGGGGTCGAGCTCGGCGGCAGGCGAGGTGAATGGGTGGTGCATCGGGTCCCACCGTTCCTCGTCCGCGTTCCACTCCACGAGGGGCCAGTCGACGACCCAGCAGAGGCTGTGCTCGCCCTCCGGCACGAGGCCCTGCCGCGCGGCCAGACGGGTGCGAAGAGCCCCGAGCACGCGGGCGACCATCGCAGGCTCGTCCGCGCTCAGCAGCAGGAGGTCGCCCTCGCTCGCGCCGAGGGCCTCGCTCGCGCCGGCGATCTCCTCGTCGGAGAGGAACTTGGCGATGGGCGAGCGCCAGCCGTCGGACTCGCGCACCGCCCAGACGAGGCCCTTCGCCCCCAGCTCCTGCGCCTCGCCCACGAGGCCATCGAGCTCCGCCCGGGAGCGCTCGCCGCCGCCAGCGTTGAGGCCGCGGACGACGCCGCCGGCCTCGATCGCGCCGCCGAATGCGTTGAACCCGGTGCCGCGGAACACGTCCGTCAGCTCGACGATCTCGAGGCCGTAGCGGAGGTCCGGCTTGTCGCTCCCGTACCGGGCCATCGCCTCGTCGTAGGGGATCCGCGGCAGGGGAAGCTCGACCGCGATGCCGACCGAGCCGAGCACGTGGGCGAGCATCCGCTCGTTGACGCCGATCACGTCGTCGACCTCCACGAACGAGAGCTCGACGTCGAGCTGCGTGAAGTCGAGCTGGCGGTCGGCGCGCAGGTCCTCGTCGCGGAAGCAGCGCGCGATCTGGTAGTAGCGCTCGAAGCCGGCCACCATCAGCATCTGCTTGAAGAGCTGGGGCGACTGCGGCAGCGCGTAGAAGGAGCCCCGCTGGAGCCGGCTCGGAACGAGGAAGTCACGCGCTCCCTCGGGCGTCGAGCGGGTCAGCACGGGCGTCTCGATCTCGACGAACCCCTCGGCGTCGAAGAACTCGCGGATCGCGGCGACGATCCGGTGGCGCAGGAGGATCGCGTCGCGCATCGACTCGCGTCGCAGGTCGAGGTAGCGGTAGCGCAGTCGCATCTCCTCCCCGGCCTCGCCCGAGTAGCCCTCGATCTCGAACGGCGGCGTGTCGGCGTCGGACAGGAGCGTGGCCTCGGCGACGCGCAGCTCGACCTCGCCCGTCGGCAGGTCGGGGTTGACGGTCTCGGGTGAGCGGGCGACCACCTCGCCGGCCACGCTCAGCACGTCCTCCGCTCTCAGTCCGTGCGCGAGCTCGAATGTCTCGGGCGAGACGTCGTCGGGGTCGAAGACGAGCTGGACGATGCCGGTGCGGTCGCGAAGGTCGATGAAGATGAGGCCGCCGTGGTCGCGGCGGCGGTGCACCCAGCCGGCGAAGCGGGCGCTCGAGCCGGCGCGATCGCGAAGGGCCTCACCGCACCAGGCATCGCGGTAGCGGTTGGGCGCGAGGGCCGGGAAGCCCGGCGGCGTCGGGCTCACCGGGTGAGCTCCTCGACCGCGCTGGCGGGATCGATGGGTCGCTGATCGCCGGAGCCCATCTCACGTAGCTTCGCGGTCCGATCCTCCTCCAGAATGAGCACGCGGCGGGCACGGATTCGGTCGGCGTGCTTGAGCTGGCCCTTCAGCCCCCGGCCGCCGAGGTCCGCCTCGGCAGCGAGCCCGGAGCGGCGCAGCTCGGCTGCGAGCGCCGCAGCACGAGCGCGCATCGCGTCGGCCGCCGCGGCCACGAACACCTCAGGGCCGGGCCGTTCGGGCGCCTCAGGGGAGGCGAGAACGATCCGCTCGATACCGGCCGCCCAGCCCATCGCCGGCGTCGCCGGCCCCCCGAGCTCCTCGATGAGCCGGTCGTATCGCCCGCCCCCCGCCACCTGCGACTGCGCGCCGAGCTCGGAGCTGTGGAACTCGAAGAGCGTCCGCGTGTAGTAGTCGAGCCCGCGCACCAGCCTCGGCTCGACGGCGTATCCGACTCCCGCGGCATCGAGAAGCGAGCGGACCTCGGCGAAATGCTCTGCGTCGGCGTCGTCGAGGCGCTCGAGCATCGTCGGGGCCTCGGCCATGACCGCCCGGGTCCCATCGTCGGCCGCGTCGAACGCGCGCATCGGGTTCTCGTCGATGCGCTCGCGCACGTCCTTCGAGAGCTCGGACTCGTGGGCGCGCAGGTAGGAGCGAAGCTCGTCGCGGTAGGCGGCGCGGCTCTCAGGGGACCCCAGGCTGCCGAGCCGCAACTCGAGCCCGCGGACGCCGAGCCCACTAAGCAGATCGGCGAGCAGGCCGATCAGCTCGGCATCGACGAGCGGCGAGTCGGACCCGACCGCCTCGGCGCCCACCTGGTGGAACTGCCGGTGGCGGCCTGCCTGCGGCGCCTCGTAGCGGAAGTAGGGGCCGAGGTACCAGAGCTTCACCGGCTGCGCGAGCTTGTGCATGCCGTGCTCGACGTAGGCGCGGCAGATCGGAGCGGTGCCCTCGGGCCGAAGCGTGACGCTTCGGCCGCCGCGGTCCTCGAACGTGAACATCTCCTTGCGCACCACGTCGGTGGCGGCCCCCACCGATCGCTCGAACAGCTCGGTGTCCTCGAAGATCGGCGTCTCGATCCGGCCGTAGCCGGCGCGGCCGAGGATGTCAGCCGCCGCGTGCGCGACCTGCAGGCGCGCCGGCTCGTCGGCGGGGAGCACGTCGAACGTGCCCCGCGGGGCCTGGAACCTCGCTGGCATCGGTGGAACCTAACGCGCGAGCTCGGCCAGGAACGGGTTCGAGGCCCGCTCCGCTCCGAGCGTCGTGACGCCCATGTGCCCCGGGTAGACGACCGTCTCCTCGGGGAGGCCGTCGACGAGACCGCGGATGCTCTCGAGCAGCGTGCCCCAATCGCCACCGGGCAGGTCCGTGCGCCCGACCGACCCCTTGAAGAGCACGTCGCCGGAGAAGAGGGCGCCCTCGTCCCCGATCGAGTAGCTCACGTGTCCGGGGCTGTGCCCGGGGGTGAAGATGACGTCGATGTCGAGCCCCGCCAGGTCGAGCCTCTCGCCGCCGGCCACCGTGTGGTCAGCGTCGTAGCTCTCGAACGGGCCAAAGCCGGGCCACGGAACGTAGGACATGATGTCCGCGAGCACCGGGACCTCGATCTCGGGGCACCAGACCGGGGCCCCGGTCGCCTTCGCAACGGGTGCGACGGCGCCGACGTGGTCGAAGTGGGTGTGAGTGAGCAGGATCGCGTCGACGCCGATCCCGAGCTCTGCGATCGCGCCGAGGATCCGCCCCGCCTCGTCGCCCGGGTCGACGACGATGCCGCGGTCGGCACCCTCACGCCGGGCCACGTAGCAGTTCTCGGCGACCTGGCCGACGGTGAACGACCGGACTTCCATCAGCTCCTCCCGTTCTTCTGCGCCGCTCGCTGCTTCTGCGCCTGGCGGCGGTTGTAGAAGAAGCGCTCGATGTAGTAGCCCATCGGCACGTACAGGGCGAGCATCAGCGCTGCGAGCGCGATCGCGCCGCCGGGGGGCTGGTGGAAGGGCACGATCAAAAGGACGGCGAAGATCACGGCGCCGATGAGGGCGCGGTTCACCGCGCTCCGCCAGGTGGGCGGCACGTCGCGACGGTCGGTGGTCTGGCGGCCCTTGCCCTTCGTCTTGCGCTTGCCCTTCATCTGGCTGCGGGCGCGGTCGCGCGCCTCCTGCCGGCTGCGGGGCCTGGGTCCGCCGCCTCGACCGCGGTCGATGGACCCGCCCTGGGTGCCTCGGTGCTTGCGTCTACGGCGTCGCCTGGTCTGCGCCATCGCAGGTGATGCTACGAAACCGCGACCCGTCGCTCGATCACGCCGCTCGCCGGGTCGAAGCCCGGGGTCGCGAGGTCATCCGGGAAATCGATCAGCGCGGCCTCCGGAACGAGGCCGACGATCTCGGCCTCGACGGCCCCTCCCCCCGCTCCGCGGCCAGCGCCCGCACCAGCTCGACCACGCGGGCGAGGGGCACCGAGATCGGATCGTGGACGTTCGTCGAGACCTGGAGCCGCCCACGGCCGAGGTCGACGGCTATCGCCCTGACGCCCGGCAGGCCGCCCCCGGCCTCGCGGACCCGCGCCGCGATCTCGCGCGCGGCCGGCATGTCGACGCCTTGGACGACTACGTTGAAGGCGGCGAGGGGCGGGCGCGCGGTGACGAGCGTCGCGCCCGCCGCGGGGTGGGGCTCCGCCGGTCCGAAGTCAGCGTGAAGCTCGCCCGTGGCCATCCGCCGCGCGAGCTCGACGGGCCCGCCCTCGCGAAAGAAGGCGCGCTCGCGGCGGCGCGGGTCCGTCGCGAGGTCTCCGTAGAGGAAAACCGGCACCCGGGCCTCGCCGGCGATAGCGTCGGCGAGGTCGAGGGCCGCCGCCCGAGCCGCGTCACGCTCGTCCGCGCTCAGCCAGACGAGCGGGCACACGTCCAGCGCGCCGATCGCCGGGTGAGCACCCGTATGGACGCGCATGTCGATCGAGCCGGCGGCTGCCACCGCGCCGGCGACGAGCGCGCCCCGCAGGCGCTCCGGCGCACCGGCGAGCGTGAAGACAGCGCGGTTGTGAACCGCGTCGGTATGAAGGTCGAGCAGCGCGACGCCGCGGGCGAACGCGGCCTCGAGCCCCTGCACAGTCGCGAGATCCCGCCCCTCTGAGACGTTCGGGGCGGCGAGCAGCACGACGGTCCCTCTCGTCTAGACGAGGAGCTCGCCGTCGCGCACGAGGGGGGTGCCGTCGAGGGAGACGGTTGGCCTCATGACGACCGAATCGAGGTGGACCGGCACCTGCACCGTCCCGCCGATCCCGGCGGACGCGCCGAAGGCGACGTGGCAGGTGCCGAGGATCTTCTCGTCCTCGAGGATCTCGCCGGTGAGCATCGCCTTCTCGTTCGTCCCGATTCCGAGCTCGGCGATGGTGGTGCCATCGAGTCCGTGGACGCTCAGGAGCTTCATGAGCTGCTCGCCCTCGGGCCCGGTGGCGTCGATCAGGTGCCCGTCCTCGACGGTGAGCCGCGCGGGCTCTGTGACACGACCAATCTGAGCGATCGAGCCGTCGACGACCAGGATTCCCTCTGCCCCGGCCGGCGAGATGAAGCCCTCGCCGCACGGCAGGTTTCCGAAGGCGCCGGGATCGGTGAGCTCGCCCGCGTCGGGGATCGCCGGACGGCCGGTGAGGTCGAGGCGCAGGTCGGACCCGTTCGAGCAGGTGATCTTCGCCTCGCTCGCCGCGGCAAGCGCCTCGGCCACCGCCTGGCCCTTCCGCCGCAGGCCGTCCATGTCGGCGCTCATCACACGCGCGAGGAGGTCCTCGCTGACGCCCGGAAGCGTCGCGGCCCGGGCGCCGCCGTCGGTCGCCGCCTTGCGGGCCGCGGTGTGCGAGAGCGACTGGATCGTCGGCGCGAGAATGACGTCTGCGGCGAGCATCGCCCCCGACACCGGCCGAGCCGGCTCGGCAGCGTGCGAGCCTCGCTCGCTCATCTCCGTGAGAACGGCGTCGGCGCCGGCCGCCTCGGCCTCCTCGCGCATTCGCTCCCCGATCACGCGGGTCGCTGGATTGCAGATGACCAGAACGTCCTCGCCCTCCCCGACGCCGAGGCACTCGCGGACGACGGCGCTGACGGCGCGATCGAGGTCGTCTGCCACGGCGCGAACGTTAGTCGCAGCGCGGCCGCTACCGCCGCGGAAACGAGGTGGTGACTCGACCGCCCTTCCCGAAGCGCTTGTCGAGCGTGCCGTTCTTTGTGTAGCGGGCGATCGCGAACGCGCGTCCGAGGCCCTGAGGCCCGGCGGCGCCCGCCGTGCCGACGGCGACGATGCGCTTGGTGAAGTCGGTCACCGCGCCGCGCGCGTAGTCGGCTCCCTTGCCGAAGTTCGTGAAGACGAGGCCGTTGGACCCGAAGCTCGTATCAAGGGAGCCGGCCGTCGTATAGCGGGCGATGGCGAACCGCCTGTGGCCCAGCCCGGCGAGGACCGGCCTCCCCGATAGGTCGACCGCAATGGCATTGGCGGATGCGGGGCCGCTCAGCTCCGTCGTGGGAGTGCCGGTGCCTCCGAAGGCCGGGTCGATGTTCAGGCTGTCGAAGTCGTACCGCGCGAGGGCGAAGTTGGAGCCGTCGCTGGACCCCGCCGCGAAGACGTTGCCGCTCGGGTCGAATCCGAGCCCCTGCGCGGTCGGGATTGCCGTGGCCCCGGGGAACTGCGTCACGACAGTCTTCTGGGCGGTGCCCGTCCCGTCGTAGCGGACGATGGCGAAGCCGGCGGACTGCGGGCCACCCTCGTCTCCGAAACCCGCCGCGAACGTCTCGCCCGACGGCGCGACGATGACCGAGTTGGCCTGTGACCGGGCGCCGACGTGCGTCGTCACCAGCCCGCGCGAGCCGAACGCCTTGTCGACGTGGCCCTTCGGAGTAAAGCGCGTCAGAGCGAAGCAGGTTCCGGTGCCTTCGGCGTTTCCACATCCGAGCCCCGCAATGACGATCTTCTTGTTGAACCCGATCACGATCGCGTAGGCGGCCGGCCGCCGGCCCGAAGGGACGCTGCGGGTCACCACGCCGTTCTTTCCGAAGCTTCGGTCGACGGCTCCGTTCGACCTGAAGCGGACGGCCGCGAAGCCCGACTTGGCATCACCCGCGACGACGATGCGCCCGCGCGAGTCGATCGCCACCGTTCGCCCGCCTCGCCTGATCGGACGCGCCAGGTCCGAGGTCACCTTCCCCCTATTGCCGAATGACCGATCCAGCTTCCCGCTGGGCTTGTAACGGGCAAGGGCGATGGCGCCATTGGCGGCCCCCCCGACCACGACCCGCCCCTTCGAGTCCAGAGCCACACCCGTCGCCGAAATCTTCTTCGCGGCCCAGCTCGCCGAGGCGTCGGCCCCGGCGAAGAGCGCCGCGAGCACAAGCCCGGTGATGAACACTTGTCGTCGCCGTTTAGTCATATCCCGCCTTCACCAACTGCGCCCGAACCCGCTTGAGGCCCCGCATTCCGTCGCTACTCTTCGCCTCCCCGCCGGAGTAGCTCAGTCGGTTAGAGCAGCGGAATCATAATCCGCGTGTCGGGGGTTCGAGTCCCTCCTCCGGCACTCACTGAACCCTACGTGTCGTCGAGAGTTTCGGTCAAAGGCACCCGCGGGACCCCATTTATTTGGCGCGAAACGTCTCCACACCCGCCACCGCCGCCGACGCAGCGGCAGTGGCCGAGATCGTCGCTGCGCTCGAGTCGTCGCTCTACGGCGAGAGCACCTTCTCGCACGCCGACCTCGAGGGCGAATGGTCGGAGATCGACGTCTCCCGCGACGCGCGCGTGGTCCGCGACGGTGACCGAATCGTCGGGTACGGGGTCGTGCGCGAACGAGGCGAGCCCTGGCGCGTCGAGGGATACGTGCGCCCCGACGCCCTCGGGCGCGGAATCGGAGGGCTGATCGCGACCGGGCTCGAAGCGGAGGCCGCTGGGTGCGGCGCCCGCAGAATCCAAAACAGCGTTCTCGAGGCCGACTCCGCCGCCCGCCATCTGCTCGAATCGCTCGGCTACGCGGCCGTGCGGGTCTTCCGCGAAATGCGCATCGAGCTGGAGACGCCGCCGTCCGCGCCGGTCTGGCCCGGCGGCCTGCGCGTCGTCCCGTTCGAGGCGTCGGGCGACGCCCGCGAGTTCCACGCCGCGCACCAGGAGGCGTTCGCCGACGCCTGGGACTTCAAGCCGCGCGATTTCGACTCCTGGTCCAAGCTCACCCTCGGGAGCGGGCGCTTCGACCCTGGCCTCTGGTGCGTCGTCCGTGCCGAGGATCAGATCGTCGCCGGGACGATCTGCACGGCCGACACCTATGGCGGCGGCTTCGTCCAAGCGCTCTTCGTGCGCCGTCCCTGGCGCAAGCGGGGCGTGGGCGCTGCGCTTCTCGGCGAATCGTTCAGGCGCCTCTTCGGGCGCGGCGAGCGCAGCGTCGGGCTCGGCGTGGACGCGGCGAGCGCCACCGGCGCGTTCCGCCTCTACGAGCGGGCCGGAATGACGCCTGCCCTCGGCTGGGTCCTGTACGAGAAGGAGCTCGGCTAGGGCCCCTCGCGTCCGCCGCGCTCCAGGCCGCGGGCCTCGGCGTACTCGCCCGCCAGGCGCTTCGGCGCGCGGTCGAGCCACGCCTCCGCGATGACCTCCTCGAGAACCTCGAGCGAGACATCTTCGAGCTTCACGAGAACCGCCGGGTAACCGTTGAAATGCGGGATCGTGAAGAAGACGTCGGGGTCGTCGGCGATCAGGGCCTCCTTCGTGAGCAGGTCCTCGACCCGCGCACCGAGGATCGGCCCGTCGGGCGCGACACCGCCGAGATCGTCGACGTCCTTGTCGCCGAGCGGCCGCTCCCAGACGAACCCCTTGCCGTGGACGCGCCAGAAGGCGTGGCCTCGAGAGGTGTGCTCGTCGACGCCCGGCAGTGAGTCGACGATTCGCCGCACGTCATCCCAGGTGGCCACGCCCGGAGCGTAGGCGACGCGCCGCTTGGAGTCACGGGGGGCCGGGTAGTAGTCCGCCCGGCATGGAAGGCCACGGGGAGAGCCGGAGCACGCGGCGAGGGATCGCCCGCCTGGCGGCGCGGGTCATCGTCTGGCTGCGCTTCCTCATCGTGCCCGCCTGGATAGCCGCGGCGGTGCTCGCTGCGATCTACCTGCCCCCGACCTTCGGCGCCGGAAGGGGCTCGGTTGGCGATCTGGTTTCGAGCTCCTCGCCGGCGCTTCAGGTGGAGCGCTCCGCGCAGCGGACCTTCGGCCTACCGCTCTTGAGCCGGACCATGGCGGTCGCGGTGCAGCCCGGAGGCCTCTCGAAGGCTCAGCTGGCGGCCGCGTCGCGATACATCGCCCGGGTCGACCGGGCGGCCGGGCCTCGAAGCGTCATCCAGGCGGCCCTCCCGCTGACCGCGATTCAAGGGCTCGAGCGGGGCACCGGATCGACGATCATCGCCTACCTCTACATCGATCCGGGCCTCGACGAGGCGGCGCAGACGGCGGCGGCGCAGAGGTTCGCCGACGGGCTCGGGCGCGCCGGCCACGTCCCGCAGTCATATGTCACGGGGTCGATTCCGGCCCACTTCCGCGACGGCGAGGTCTCCAACCACTGGGTGCGATGGGTTGAGCTCGCGACCGTCCTGCTCGTCGTCGGGATCCTCGGCCTCTACTTCAGGGCAGTCGGGATCCCGCTTCTCGGCCTCGCCACGGTGGCGATCGCCTACGTCGTCACGGACCACCTGCTCGGCTGGCTCGATGCGCACGGCGTCCTCTCGGCGCCCACCGAGGCACAGCCGGTTCTCATCGCGCTCCTGTTCGGAACGCTCACCGACTACGTCGTCTTCTTCACCTCGGGCTACCGGCGCCGTCTGGCAAGCGGCCTCCGCTCCCGCGACGCCGCTGCCGAGGTGACCGCGGAGCTACTCCCCGTCGTCCTCACCGCCGGCCTGATGATCGCCGGTGCGACGCTGACCCTGCTCTTGTCGGGGGTGGACTTCCTGAGCGCGTTCGGGCCCGGGCTTGCGGTGGCGGTGCTGGTGGGCGTCGCGGTGGCCTTGACGTTCGTCCCCGCGACGCTCGGAGCCGCCGGCCCTCTGCTTCTGCGCCCACGCGGCGCCGGCAGCGTCGCGGCCCGTGACGACGCGGGCCAGCCGCACCAGGGCCGCCTGGTCGGCTTCGCCGCGCGGCATCCCGCGATGACCATGATCGTCTGCGTCGTGCCGCTGATCGCAGCGGCCAGCGGGATCCTCCACCTCCGCGTCGGCGACACCACGCTGCGCGGCCTGCCGTCGGACACGAGTGAGCACCGCGGCTACGACGCGGCCGCGCGCGCCTTCGCCCCCGGCATCGCGGATCCCACGATGGTCGTGCTCTCGGAGCGCGCGATCGCGACCCGGCGCGCCCGCCTCGCCGAGCTCCAGTCGCGCATAGCGGACGAGCCCGGCGTCGCGTCGGTGGTCGGACCGGGCAGCGAGCCGCCGGGGAGTCCGAGCGGGATCTTCCGGGCGCCGGACGGCGACGCGGCGCGCCTCATCCTGATCCTCGACAGCGACCCGGCGGGCGCGACCGCTACCGGGAACCTCGCGCGCTTGCAGCAGCGGCTGCCGCAGCTCCTGGGCGAAGCGGGGCTCGGAGGAGCTCGCGTGGGCATCGCCGGCGACACGGCGATCACCGCCGAGCTTGCGGACGACATGCAGACGGCCTTTCTTCGGGTTGGCCCTGCCGCCATCGCGCTGCTCATGCTGCTGCTTTGGGCGCTTCTGCGAAGCCGGACCGCGCCCCTATACCTGACCGCCGTCAGCGTGCTGGTGGTCGCCGCGGCCCTCGGTCTCACGGTGTACGTCTTTCAGGACCTGCTCGGCTACGGTGAGATCGCGTTCTTCGTCCCGATCGCCAGCGCGATCATCCTCGTGGCGCTCGGTTCCGACTACAACGTGTTCCTCGTCGGGCGCATCTGGCTCGAGGCCGAGCGCCGGGAGCTTCGCGGCGCCGTGAGGACCGCTGGATCGCGCGCCGCGCGGGCCATCGCGGTCGCGGGCATCATCCTCGCGCTCTCGTTCGCAGCGCTCGCCCTCATTCCAACGCAGGCGTTTCGCGAGCTCGCCTTCGCGATGTGCGTCGGCCTCTTGATCGACACGTTCATCGCGCGGACCCTGCTGATCCCGGCGCTGATCGTGCTCCTCGGGCGAGGGGTGCGCGAGGAGACCGGCGGTGGACTAGCTCGTCGCCAGCCCGATCGCCAGGAACAGGAAGCCGGACATCATCCCCAGGAAGAGTCCCATCGCCGCGCCCGCGAGGGCGCTCGAGCTACGTGAGCGCCCGCCGATCACGAGCCCCGCGAGGAGCCCTACTCCAACGATTCCGGCGCCGAACCAGAAGATCCCTGGCATCGCGGCGCGAGATTACCCGACGGGCCGAGCCGTCGCGATCCTCGCGATCTCGCAATTCGCCTGATCCGGGCCGCCGGATTGGGATAGGCTCCCGCCCGGTGGGACGGAACCCGCGCAACCTGGCAGGTCTCGCGATCGCGGCTCTCATGCTTGCGTTGCCCGCCTCCGCGGGCGCCAAGGCATTCACGAACGGTGTCACCGCCGGCGAGGTCACCTCGAGCTCCGCCATCATCTGGGGCCAGACGGTGAAGCCCGGCAAGGTCATCGGCGTCCTCGCCTCGAAGGGCGCCAAGTCGATCCACATCGTCGGCCTCAAGTCCAAGGCCGGCACCGACAAGACGGTGCAGGCCAAGGTCAAGGGGCTGAAGCCGGATACCGCCTACACGTACCAGTTCTGCCTTTTCGTCGCGAAGGCCAACTGCAGCGACAAGGGGCACTTCCAGACCGCGCCGAAGCCGTCGCAAAGGGCCACCATCCGCTTCGCCTACTCCGGCGACGAGACCGGCGTTGCGAAGAAGGGCCAGAAGAAGCCCGCGTTCGGCGACTTCAAGGCCTCGAAGTCGATGGCCGCCGAGAACAACGACTTCAACATCGACTTCGGCGACACGATCTACTCGGATCCCGAGGTGCCGAACATCAAGACGGCGCTGACCGAGAAGCAGAAGTGGCAGATGTACCGCAAGAAGCTCGCGGTCAAGAACATGCGGACCCTTCGGGAGGCGACCGGCACCTACAACCACTGGGACGATCACGAGTTCATCAACGACTTCTCTGTCGCGGAGGACGGGAAGGCGCTTTACAAGGCGGGGGTCAGCGCCTTCCGCACCTACATGCCGGTCACCTACACGAAGAAGACGGGCATCTACCGCAGCGAGCGCTGGGGCAAGAACCTCGAGATGTTCTTCCTCGACGAGCGCTCCTTCCGCAGCGCCAAGGCGTCGGCGAACGGCGTCTGCGACAACGGGGGCTCGCCCGACCTGGCGCCCACCGCGCCCCAGTCCACACGAGACCTCTTCGCGGCGCTCGTTCCGTCCCTCTCCCAGCCGGTGTCCCAAACGTGCCTCAACACGATCAACAGCCCGAGCCGCACCTTCCTCGGCAAAAGGCAGCTCGCCACGTTCCTGAACGCCGTCAAGTCGTCGGATGCGACCTGGAAGGTCGTCATGAACGAGACCCCGATCCAGCAGTTCTACGCGCTGCCCTATGACCGCTGGGAGGGCTACGCCTACGAGCGCCTCCAGCTCCTCAACGGGCTTCAGGCGGCGAACGTCGACCATCTCGTCTTCCTGACGACGGATACCCACGCATCGTTTGCCAACGTGGTCCGCGACCGCACGCTCCCGGGCGACTCCGCTCCCTCGAACGCGCCCGCGACCCCCACCGACACGCCCTACCAGGACTTCATCGTCGGCCCGGTGGCGACCAAGACCTTCGACACTGAGATCGACGACACCGTTGGGCAGCCGGGGAGCGGCCACCTCGTCGGCCAGTTCTTCTTCAAGCCCCCGCCGCCGAACGGCGTCGGCATGGAGTGCGTGCAGGGAAACCTGAACAGCTACGCAGAGGTGACGGCCACCTCGGGCACGCTCAAGGTCGACTACAAGAACGAGAACGGCGGCCCGGTCACCGACGAGGTTGACCACACGAAGTGCGGGCCGTACACCCTCACCCGCTAAGCGCGCGTTAGGCCTGTCCGTCGGGGGGCTTTGCCGTTGGGGCAAAGCTGCCGATAAGCAGCTCAAATGGCAGGAAAGGCCGCACGCATGCTTGTTTGGCCGAGCATCGCGCTCGCGATCGCCGGCACCCTCCTTCACGTCGCCTGGATGCTGGGCCTCGGGCAACCCTCGCTCGACACGCTGATCGACGAGTGGGTCTACAACGCCGTGGTGGCGCTCGCCGGCCTGGCATGCCTGCTGCGCGCCGTCGCGATCAGATCAGGCCGCGGCCCGTGGATCGCGTTCGGGCTCGGCCTCCTCTCTTGGACCGCCGGCGACGCGTACTGGTCGATCAAATTCGAAGACGCCAGCCACATCCCGGCACCGTCCTGGGCCGACGCGGGATTCCTTGCGGCGCTCGGCTTCTTCTACGTAGGGATCGCGCTGCTACTTCGCCAGCGAATCGGCTCGTGGACGCTCGGCCGGATGCTCGACGCCGCGATCGTCGGCCTGGCGGGCGCCACGATCGCGGCCGCGTTCCTCGGCCCCGCCCTCGTCGGGCTCATGCACGGCGACTCGGGGACCGTGTTCACCAACCTCGCCTACCCCGTGATGGATCTGCTGCTCCTCGCCGCTGCCATCGGCGGGCTGGCCGCCGTGCAATGGCGGAGCTCGCGGGCGCTCCTGCTTGTCGCCGGGGGCCTTCTCGTCTGGGCGGTAGCCGACACCTGGTACTTCTACCTCGACGCCACCAGCACCTATGAAGGAGGGGTCGTCGACACGCTCTGGCTGCTCGGCGCCCTCGCGATCGCCATCGCCGCAGCCACGTCGACGGCGCATCTGGATCCACTTCGCGAGCGCTACCGCGCGTCGATCCTCCCTCCCGCCCTGGCCGCACTGATTGGCGTCGCGGCGCTCGTATGGGATCACTTCGCACCTCGATCCGACGCGGTCGCCTGGCTGGCGGGCGCGACGTTGGTCGTCGTGACGATCCGCTTGGTGCTGAGCTTTCGCGAGAACGCCGCGCTGGTCTCCGCCCTTCAGCGTGAGAGCGTGACCGACGCTCTGACCGGCCTCGGCAATCGGCGCGAGCTCTTCGCCGACCTCGAGCATCTTCTCGACCGCGGCGGCGCCCGCCGCCCGCACGCCCTCGCGCTGTTCGACCTCGATGGGTTCAAGAACTACAACGACGCCTTCGGGCATCCCGCCGGTGACGCGCTCCTGCGACGGCTGGGCTCGCGCCTCGCCGAGCGCGCAGCCCCGCACGGCGCCGCCTACCGGCTCGGTGGCGACGAGTTCTGCGTGATCGTAAGGACGGCTCCCGAGACCGCCGAGATGCTCACCTCGCGCGCGCGCGCCGCGCTCACCGAGACGGGCGAGGGGTTCGAGATATCAGCCTCCGCCGGCACGGTCGCGATCCCCGAGGAGGCCCAATCCGCCCGGGAAGCGCTCCGGCTGGCCGACCGCCGGATGTACGCGGAGAAGAACGGCCGCGCCGGGCGCAGCGAGCACGTGACCCGCAGCCTGTTGCTTCAGATCCTCCGTGACCGAGAGCCCACCCTGAGCGATCACCAGCGCGGCGTCGCGGCGCTGGCCCGAAGGCTGGCGCGCGAGATCCGCCTGGACGCGGAGCAGATCGACGTGATCTCGCGCGCGGCGGAGTTGCACGACGTGGGCAAGATCGCGATTCCGGACGAGATCCTCTCCAAGCGCGGCCCGTTGACGCCCGGCGAACGCGAGCTCATGGAGACCCACACGCTGGTCGGCGAGCGGATACTCACGGCCGCGCCCGCGATGGCGCCCGTGGCAGCGATCGTTCGCCACTCGCACGAGCGGTGGGACGGCGACGGCTACCCCGATGGCCTCGCACGCGATGCGATCCCCCTCGGATCCCGGCTCATCTTCATCTGCGACAGCTTCGAGGCGATGACGACCGGGCGGCCCTACCGGGCGCCGAGCAGCGTCGAGGACGCGATCGCGGAGCTGCGCCGATGCGCGGGAAGCCAGTTCGATCCACGCCTCGTCGAGTTCTTCTGCTCCTCCATCGCACCCCAGATCGCGCTCGAGCGCGCGACACCTGACTCAGTTCCGGTCGACGCGAGCTAGCACGACCCCCGCTCGTTAGCCTCGGATCGGTGGACCGCCGCTCCCGCGCCACCTCGATGTCGCTCGTCCTGGGCTCCGTCCTGTCGGTCCAGACCGGTGCGGCCGCGGCTACCACTCTCTTCGTCCACGTCGGCCCGGCCGGGGCCGTGCTGCTGCGGACCGCCTTCGCCGCCGTCGCGCTCGTCGCACTCTGGCGCCCCTCGTTTCGCGGGCACGGCCCGCGCGCGCTGCGGCTTGCCGCGCTGCTCGGCATTGCGCTCGCGGGGATGAACCTGAGCTTCTACGCCGCGCTCGACCGCATCCCGCTGGGTGTCGCGGTCACGTTCGAGTTCATCGGGCCCCTCGGCGTCGCCATCGCGGGATCGAGACGGCCCGTCGACTTCGCCTGGGCGCTCCTCGCCGCCGGCGGAATAGCGCTCTTCTCACCCGGGATCGGGAATTCGCTCGACGCCCTCGGCGTGGGCTTCGCACTTCTCGCAGGGGTCTTCTGGGCGGCCTACATCTACCTGACGGCGAGGGTGGGCCGGGCGTTCCGGCGCGGCGACGGCCTCGCGCTCGCGATGGTGGTGTCTTCGGTCCTACTCCTGCCCGGCGGGGTCGCCGGTGGCGGAGGCGATCTGCTCGACATCTCCGTGCTCGCCGTCGGCGCCGGCGTCGCCCTGTTGAGCTCGGCTATTCCGTATTCGCTTGAGCTCGAGGCGCTGCGCCGGCTGCCCGAGAGCACATTCGGCGTGCTGATGAGCCTCGAGCCCGCCGTCGCCGCCCTGGTCGGCCTTCTGTTCCTGGATCAGACGCTGCCGGTCCGTGAGCTCATCGCGATCGGGCTCGTGGTCATCGCGAGCGCGGGCGCGCTCGGCACGGCGCGCGGTCCGGCGCCGGTGGAGGCGTAGCGCTAGGCGGGGGCGGCGGCCGGCTCGGCAGCCGTCTGGGCTGGAGCCATGGACCGGCCGAGGACGAAGTCCGCGCAGCGCTCGGCGATCATGACCGTCGGCGCGTGGGTGTTGCCCGAGGTCACCCGAGGCATCACCGACGCGTCCGCCACGCGAAGCCCCTCGATTCCGTGGAATCGGAGCTGCGAATCGACCACGCCCTCGCCGGCGGGGCCGATTCGGCACGTGCAGCTCGGGTGGTATTCGTGCTCGCACGTTGCCCGGAGCCACGCGATGAGCGAGTCGCGGTCGGAGATTCCATGGCCGGGATTGAGCTCCTCGCCCAGCAGCGGCCCGAGCGGGGGCGTCGCGGCGATCTCGCGGATGAGCTCGATCGCGCGCACGACCGCGGCGATCTCCTCGTCGTGCGAGAGCATGTTGTTGAGGATCCGGGGGTGATCCACGGGGTCTGCTGAGCGAAGCCGCACCGATCCGCGCGATCTCGGGCCGAGGTAGGCGGCGGCGATCGTCATCGCGGGCGCGCCGGTCTTGCGGAAGCCGTGCTCCCAGAAGTACACGGGAGCGAAGGCGATCTGAAAGTCGGGCGCCGGCAGCGAGTCGTTCGAGCGCCAGTGGATGAGCGCCTCGGCCACCGTCGAGGAGAGCTTGCCCCGGTGGGTGGCGAGCCATTGGGCGGCGTACTTGGGATGGGTGGCGTCGTCGAGCGTCGGCAGCTCGCGCGTGCGCCAGTTGAGGAAGGCCATCGGGTGCTCCATCAGGTTCTCGCCGACGGCCTGAGAGTCGGCCACGACCGCGATCCCATGCTCGCGCAGCTGATCGGCGGGCCCAAGGCCGGAGAGCATGAGGAGCTGCGGAGAGCCGTAGGCGCCCGCCGCGAGGATCACCTCGCGCTCCGCGTTGGCGCGCTCGACCCGGCCGCCCCGCGAGTACTCGACCCCGGTCGCCCGACCATTCTCGACGATGACGCGGTGAGCCAGGGCCTTCGCGTTCACCTGAAGCGATTCGCGCTTTCTGGCCGGACGCAGGAACGCGTCGGCGGCCGACCAGCGACGGCCACCCTTGGTCGTCGTCTGCATGACCCCGGCGCCGTCCTGGCGCGCGCCGTTGAAGTCGGGATTTCGCTCGATGCCGAGCGCCGTCGCGGAGTCGATGAAGCGATCGCAGTGCGGCGAGAGCCAGCGCTTCGCCGTGACGTGCAGCTCGCCCGACGTCCCGTGGTAGGAGTCCGCTATCTCAGCGTTTCGCTCCGACCGCTTGAAGTAGGGCAGGACATCGTCGTAGGACCAGCCGTCCGCCCCGTCGTCGGCGGCCCACCGGTCGTAATCGGAGCGATGCCCCCGGATGTACATCATCGCGTTCATCGACGAGGAGCCGCCGAGCATGCGACCCCGCGGCAGGTAGAGCCGGCGGCCGTAGAGGGCGGGCTCGGGCTCCGACATGTAGTTCCAGTCGCGCACGGTCTGGAACGTCGCGGGGAACGCGGCCGGGGCGCGAACCGCGATGCTGCGGTCGGAGCCCCCGGCCTCGAGCACCAGGACGCGTGAGCCATCGGCGCTGAGGCGGTTGGCGAGCACACATCCCGCGGATCCGGCACCGACGATCACGTAGTCGAAGCTCTCCATGCCTCCCACCCTAGCCCTACTGCACCGGGCGCGAACGTCCCTCGTGCCCGCCCATAGCCCCTAGCGAGGGACGTTCGGCAGTTTGGCCTCGAACCCGCGGCACTGCTCGACGGGAAGGCGCGGGTAGCGCGGGTAGGCCGGGTCGGTGCGCGAGCGCTCGCACAGTGAGAACTCGGAGCCGCGGGTGTTCCGGATGAGTCGCCGGTGCACGCACCGGTCGCAGAGGCCGGCGGGGGGTCTGGGCATGGGCTGAGTATTGCCGCCCGGCTAATACTTCACTTTGTATAGTCAGTTTGATGGCGACCTTCCGGCGGCTACTCGGATTCCTGCGCCCATACCGCCGATCCGTCATCGCCTCGCTCTTGTTCGCCTGGGCCGCGATGGGCATGACGGTGCTCATCCCCTACCTGGTCGGACGAACCGTGAACGCGATCGAGCGCCACGACTCGAGCGCGATCGTCCCGCTGGCGCTGGCGATCCTCGGCGCGGCGGTGCTTCGACTCGGGCTCACCTTCGTCCGGCGCCTCGTCGCCGGCAAGGTCTCGGTCAGCGTCGAGTACGACCTGCGCGAGCGGTTCTACGCGCACCTGCAGCGGCTGGAGCTCGGGTTCTTCGACCACCAGCAGACCGGCCAGCTCATGTCGCGAGCAACGGTCGACCTTCAGGGCATCCGCTTCTTCCTGGGCTACGGCCTCATCTTCCTGACCCAGAACGCGCTCACCCTTCTGCTCGCCGGCGCCGTGATGTTCGCGATCAAGCCCGACCTCGCCGCGCTCGCACTGCTCCCGGTGCCGATCGTGGTGCTGACCGCGATGCGCTACAACCGGCGCTCCCGGCCGGCGGTGCAGGAGATCCAGCAGCGCCTCGCCGAGCTCACCGCCGAGGCCGAGGAGTCGATATCGGGGATCCGGATCGTCAAGGCGTTCGCCCGGGAACGCCACATGCTCGGCCGCTTCCGTCACGCGGTAAGCAGGGTCTTCGACCAGAACGTGTACTCGACCAGGCTGAGCTCGTTCTATTCACCGCTTCTCGGGTTCCTGCCGAGCCTCGGGCTCGCGGTGATTCTGCTCGTCGGCGGGCGCGAGGTGATCAACGGCGGGCTCAGCCTCGGCAACTTCACCGCCTTCTACACGTACCTGCTGATGCTGATCTCGCCGATGCGCATCCTCGGCACGGCGCTAGGCATGGCGCAGCGCGCCGTGGCGTCGGGCAACCGGATGTTCGAGATCCTCGACCGCGAGCCGCGGATCGAGAGCCCGCCGGACGCGCCGGCGCTGCCGGACGGACCCGGCCGCGTGGCGCTACGCGGCGTCGGCCTCACCTACCGCGACGTGCCGGCGCTCCGCGACGTCGACCTCGAGGTCGCGGCCGGAAGAACCGTCGCGCTCGTGGGTCCCAGCGGGTCGGGCAAGACGAGTCTCGTCGCGCTGCTCGCGCGTCTCTACGACCCGACCGAGGGCTCGGTGGAGATCGACGGTGCCGATCTCCGCGAGATCGACCTGCGCTCGCTCCGCTCCGAGGTTGCGTTCGTCGCCGACGACAGCTTCCTCTTCTCGGCGAGCGTCGCGGAGAACATCGCCTACGCGCGCCCGGACGCGACCGCCGAGGAGATCGACCGAGCGGCGCGGCGGGCGCAGGCGCATGGGTTCATCGCCGCCCTGCCCGAGGGCTACGAGACGCGGATCGGCGAGCGCGGCCTCACGCTCTCGGGAGGCCAGCGGCAGCGCATCGCGATCGCCCGCGCCCTCGTCGCCAACCCGCGGATCCTGGTGCTCGACGACGCGACGTCGTCGGTGGACGCCAGAACCGAGGCGGCCATCCGGCGCGGCCTGGCGGAGGCGATGGCGGACAGGACGACCTTCATCGTGGCGCACCGTCTCTCGACGATCTCGCTCGCCGACGAGGTGATCGTGCTCGACGCGGGCCGCATCGTCGACCGCGGGACGCATGCCGAGCTTCTCGAGCGCTGCCCGCTCTACGCCGAGATCGCCGACCACGGCACCGAGGACTCGGTGTACCTGCAGCGTGACCTGGAGGAGCGGGCGGAGGTGGCGCGGCTGTGAGCACGCGTGCACCCGACAACGGCAATCGCAAGTCCGATCCCGTGACCGAGCGCGATCCCGAGATCCAGGGGTCGGCGGTCGCCGAGCAGACCGAGGACGACGCGAACCAGCCGGGTCGCCTTGCCGGGACGCTGCTCCTCATCCGCGACCTCTGGCGGCTCCTTCGCGGCGAGGACCAGCGCGGGCGAAAGGTTCGCTGGATGCTCGGCCTGCTCCGGCCATACCGGCGGCGGGTTTACGCGATGCTCGTCGCCCTCGTCCTCGCCACGGCCGCGGGCCTGGCGCCCCCCTACCTCGCCGGGCTCGCGATCGACAAGGGCATCAAACCGGGCGACATCTCTGCGCTCGACTGGATCGTCGCCGCGTTCGTCGCCTCGGCGCTCCTCTACTGGGCGGCGAGCTACGCGCAGAGCTACC
The DNA here is from genome assembly GCA_963771655.1 of uncultured Actinomycetes bacterium. Lineage (GTDB taxonomy): Bacteria > Actinomycetota > Thermoleophilia > Solirubrobacterales > 70-9 > JAWVFM01. The sequence goes on from CAVYUG010000001.1 coordinate 296,557, forward strand.
TCACGGGCTGGGTGGGCGAGCGCGCGCTTCAGGACCTCCGCGAGGAGATCTACGTCCACCTCCAGGACATGTCGATCGGGTTCTTCACTCGCCGTAAGCCCGGGGTGCTCATCTCGCGGCTGACGAACGACGTCGAGGCCCTCAACAACCTCGTCACCGACGGGATCGTGACCCTCTTCTCGAGCGTGCTGACGCTCGTCGGCGTCGTGGTGATCATGCTTCTGCTCGACTTCAGGCTGGCGCTCGTCACCTTCGTGACCTTCCCGCTGCTGCTGATCGGAAGCCTGGTCTTCCGGATCGTCTCCGCCGGCGCCTACAGACGAACCCGGGAGACGATCGCCGCGATCACCGCGTACCTCCAGGAGACGCTGTCGGGCGTCCGCGTCGTCCGGAGCTTCGCGCAGGAGCCGCGACACCTCGAGCGTATGGGCGAGCTCAACGAGCGCAACAGGCGGGCGAACATGACGACCGTCTACCTCAACGCGAGCTACTTCCCCGCGGTCGAGCTCCTGTCGGCCATCGGGACGGCGGCGATCCTGCTCTACGGGGGCTACCGCGTCATCGACGGCGACATCGCCATCGGGATCCTGGTCGCCTTCGTCGGGTATCTGCAGCAGTTCTTCGATCCGATCCAGCAGATCTCGCAGCTCTACACGACCTACCAGCAGGGGATGGCCGCCCTCGACAAGATCTTCGAGCTGCTCGACACCCCGCCCGACATGGTCGACGCGCCCGACGCGCGCGACCCGGGCGAGATCCGCGGCGAGCTGACCCTCGAGGACGTGTGGTTCTCGTACGCGGCGGACGCGGCGCGGGCGGTGGCGACAGAGGGCGGTGATGCCGTCGAGGCGTCGATCGACGAGGTCGGGCTCGAGGATGGGGCGAGCGCGGCAACCGACGGCGCGTCCGAAGACGGCACCGGCGGCTGGGCGCTCCGGGACATCGACCTGCACGTACCGGCGGGGCAGACGGTCGCGCTCGTGGGCGAGACCGGGGCGGGCAAGTCAACGTTCGCGAAGCTGGTGGCCCGCTTCTATGACCCGCAGCGCGGACGCGTTCTCGTCGACGGCCACGATGTCCGGGGGTTGAAGATGCGGGGGCTTCGCTCGCAGCTCGGGACCGTCCCGCAGGAGGGCTTTCTCTTCTCGGGCACGGTGCGCGAGAACATCTCCTTCGGCCGACCCGACGCGAGCGAGGACGACGTGCAGGCGGCGGTGCGCGCCGTGGGGGCCGGCGACTTCATCGCGAAGCTGCCCGAGGGAATCGAGACGCAGATCGGGGAGCGCGGCGTGCAGCTCTCAGCGGGACAGCGCCAGCTCGTGGCGTTCGCTCGGGCCCTGCTCGCGCAGCCGCGGATCCTCATCCTCGACGAGGCGACGTCCAACGTCGATGTGCGGACCGAGCGCGTGATCGAGCACGGGCTCGAGCGCCTGCTCGCCGGGCGGACGGCGATCGTGATCGCCCACCGGCTGTCGACGATCCGCCGGGCCGGGAGGATCGTCGTGCTGGAGCACGGGCGGATCGTCGAGTCCGGGACCCACGAGGAGCTCCTCGAGGCCGGCGGGCGGTACGCGCGCCTCTACGGGACGTGGCGGGAGCTTTCGGCGGCCTAGGTCGTGCGGACGAATGGCGCTAGCCGGCGCCAACGCCGCCCGTGCCGCCGCCGCTCGTGCCGCCGCCGGTGCCGCCGCCCGCGGGCGGGGCCCCGGTGCCGCCGCCAGCGCCCGCCGGCGGGGCCGGGGTGGGCGCCGGGGCGGGAGCGGGAGTCGGCGTTACCGGAGTGACCGGCGTTACCGGAGTGACCGGGGTGCGCGTGGCCGTTCCGCCGGTCCCGCCCGTGCCAGCGGTGCCGCCACCGCCACCGCCCGGCGTCGTCCCGGACGGAGTCGAGGAGCCGGCGCAGGCGCGCATCCCGAAGGCGCGGGCGGCGTTCTGGGCACTCGTCGTGGCCGAGTCGACCGCCGCCGCGGCGGTCGTCGAGTCGCCGCCGGAGCGAAGCGCCTGGGACTCCTGCTGGAGCGCGGTCACCTGATCCTGGAGGGCGGCGAGGTAGCGGTTGAGCTGCGGGCCGCCGGAGTCGGGCGAGCCGAGCGAGTTCAGGCTCTGGAGCTCGCCCTTCACGATCGCGAGCTCCTGCGAGACGGTGACGTTCGCGGCCGCGCCCGCGCTGGCGACCGGAAGCGCCTCGACGGCGCTATTGGCCTCCGCGCAGATCGCGTCGGCCTGCTTGACGAAGGCGTCCTTGCTCAGCGCCGCCGATGTCGAGCTGCCGGTCGAAACCGTGTCGATCGAGCTGGTCGACGAGTCGCCCCCGCCGCAGCCGGCGACCGCCGCCGCCATGCCGAGCGCCAAAGTGCCTGCGAGGAGCGCCTTTTTCCTACCTGCCATCGCGAAATCAAGGTAACAGAGGCCCGAGCGGACTCCGGTCTCCCGCGAAATCCGCGCCTACGCCGCCTGTTGGGCGGCGGTGGCCGTTGCGCCCGCCGTAATTCTCCGTCTGCGAATGGCAGTTGGCGCACAGAAGCTGAAGATTCTCCAGCCGGTTATCGAGACCATCACCGTTGATGTGATGCAGGGCCATGGTGAGCGGCTCGCCGAGCCAATCTGTGATCCCGCAGCGCTCGCAGCGGTTCTCCTTCAATCCCGCTGCAATCAGCCGGTTCTTGAGATTGTGCCGACCTCTTCGCTTGCCAACGCAGAGAAGCTCTTCGATTGGCAGACCTTGCGCTCGCGCGATGACATCACCACGCTGGACCGCCTCATACCAACTCGCTCGATTGAAGCCAAATCTTTCGACACACTGGCGCACGGAGAGCCCGCTGTCGTACGCCCGCTGGATCTGCTCCCAGTCGTAGCGCCGGGCGAAGCGCTCGTCCGCATCGTTCCCCGCGACCCTGAAGTGATACGCAACGGTGGACTTCGTGAGGCCCAACTCGCGTGCGATCTCAGTCTGACTCTTGCCAGCAAAGCGAAGGCGTGCGACCGCATCACGCGTCAGTTCACGCCGGCCGTCTCGTTTGATGTACACGAACAGACGTTCGCAGATGGCCCGGACGGAGTCCCGCATGACTTCGAACTGCGCCCCAGGGATTCGAACCCCGACTACCTCGTCCAGAGCGAGGCGTGCTGCCGTTACACCAGGGCGCAAATGACGCGCAGGCGTGTTGAGATCCTGCGCGACGTGGGTAGCAAAGCTACCGCGTCAGCCTAACCGGAGCCGATCTCCTCCAGGTCGCTCTCGGTGTCGCCCAGCGTCTCCCCCAACCCCTCCACGTCGACGCCCTGCTCGATCATGCGCCGTGCGTGGGTCAGGTCCTCCGAGCGGCCGACCGCGATCGCCGCCACGACCTTGCCGCCGGAGATGTAGAAGGCGCTCCACTCGCCTGAGTCGCGCTCGCCCCGCCAGACGATGTCGTCCCACTCCGAGGCCGGGCCCACGTACTCGAGGCTCGTCCAGTCGGCGAGGTCGCTGAAGAAGTAGGGCAGCTCGCGGTACGGCTCGGTCTCCCCCGCCATCGCGGCGCCCGCGTGGCGGCCCTGCTGCAACGCGACGTCCCAGTGCTCGACGCGAAGCCTCCGCCCATGGACGACGCTGTCGTAAGAGCAGCAGTCGCCGGCGGCGAAGATCCCCTCGACGGAGCTCTCGAGCCTTTGGTCGCAGACGATCCCGTTGTCGACATCGAGGCCGCCGCGCTCGGCCAGCATCGTCTCGGGATGGACGCCGGCGCCAATCACGACCGTGTCGCACTCGATCTCGCGGCCGCCCTTCGTGCGGATCGCCCTCACCCGGTCCTCCCCGAGGAACGCCTCGATCTCCTCACCGCCGAAGAGCTCGATCCCGTGCGAGGCGAGCACGTCGTGGAAGTGGCGCCCCACCTCCTCGCCGAAGGCGTTCGACATCGCCACCTGCTCCATCATCACGATCGTGCACTTGGTGCCCTTCGCGGTGAGCGACGCCGCAACCTCGCTGCCGATGTAGCTGCCGCCGATCAACACCACGTGCTCGGAGCTGGCGGCGTCCTCGCGGATCGCGTCGGAGTTGCCGAGCGTCCTCAGGTAGTGGATCCCCTCGAGCCGCGCACCCTCGAGGTGATGCAGGATGTTGACCCGCGCCCCGGTGGCCACCAGGGCCTTCCCAAACTTCACCTCGTCGTGCGGCAGCTTTGCCGTGCGGGCCGCGGCGTCCATCGACATCACGCTCGTCTCGCTGAGCAGCTCGACGCCGTTCTCCTCGTACCAATCGACGGAGTTGACATAGGCGTCGCTCCGCTCGGCCTCCCCGCGCAGATACTCCTTCGAGAGCGGCGGCCGCTCGTAGGGCGGGTCGGGCTCGCGGCCGACGAGGAGGATCGAGCCGTCCGCCCCACGCTTGCGAAGCTCGGCGGCGCAGTTGGCGGCCGCCATGCCGCCGCCGATCAGCAGATAGTCGACCTCTCGCATCGTCGTCGTCCTACCCCGTCGACCGATGCCTCAGACCTGGCCGTCGGGCCCGAAGTACGCGGTGAGGTCCTCCTCGACGCGCGGGTCGAGCACCGCCAGCACCTCGTCGCCGGCCTCGAGCACCGTGTCGGGACCGGGAACGAAGCCGCGATCCTCGCGCACAACCGAGATCAGGAGGCTCCCCTCGGGCATGTCGAGGTCGGCGACCCGGCTGCCGGCCGCACGCGAGTTGTCGGGAAGCAGCATCTCGATGATCTCGAGCTTCTGCTCCGGGAGGTCGAGCAGGTGGACGAGCCCGTACTCCGGCACCTCGTGCTCGATCAGGCGCAGGATCAGGTCGGTCGCCGACACGTTCGGCCTGATGCCGAGGAGCTCGAAGTGATCCCGATTACGGGGGTTGTTGACCCTGGCGATCGTGCGGTCGACCAGGTATTTCTCCTTCGCGACCTGGCAGATGAGGATGTTGTCCTCGTCGTCGCCCGTGACCGCGATCACGAGATCCGCGCGCGAGATGCCCGCGCGCTCGAGGACCCACAGCTCCGACGCGTCGCCGTACTGAACGCTGTGCTCCAGCTCCTGCTCGACCGCGGCGAACCGCTCCCGGTCCGACTCGATGAGAGTGACCTCGTGGCCCTTGTCGAGGAGCTCGCGCGCAAGGTTCCAGCCCACCTTGCCAGCGCCGACGATGAGCACGTACATCTGGTCGCTCACGGCGCCTCCGCCTGGGCGCCGCCATTCGCGTCGGCGGCCCGAGCCGCGGCGCGCACCTCGTCCTCGAGCATCTTGATCGCGACCTGGGTCGGGCAGATCGTGTGGACGCCCTGGCGCTCGTACCAGTCCGCGCGCAGCGGGTCGAGGATACGGGCGATCACGGTGGGCACGTTGAAGCGCCGCTTGGCGATCTGCGCGATCACGATGTTGGTGTTGTCGCCGTTGGTGGCTGCGACGAACGCATCGGCGCGCTCGATCCCCGCGGCCTCGAGGGCGTCGATCTCGAGCGCCGTGCCGACGGTGAACTGGCCGCCCGCCTCCTCCCACGCCTCGTCCATGCCGACCTCGAGGCGAGCATGCGACTCGGGGTCCTCGTCGAGGCAGGAGACCTGGTGCCCCTCCCTGAGCATGCTTCGCGCGAGTGAGGACCCGACGCGACCGGCGCCGACGATGAGGACGAACATCAACGCGGATTCTATGGGCCGTCAGCGCTTGAGTCCGCCTCGTCACCCGCGGGCGCCGCGGGCGCGGCCGGCTCCGGCGGCGCCGTGAGGAGAACTCGGCACGGCGCCTTGCGGAAGACGTACTCGGTGACCGGTCCGATCTCCGGCGGGCGCGAGCGCGAACCGCCCCTTCCGCCGAGCGCCGGGCCGCCCCGTACCTGGGTGGGCGGCTCACCCCCCATGACGATCAGCTCGACGCCGCGACGCCGCGCCTCCTCGACGATTCCCGCGCCGACCGTGCGGGCGCGGACCACGGCGGTGTCGACATCGACGGTCTCGTACTCGGACCCAACCTCGGCGGCCCTGGCCAGCGCTTCGTCGGCCTCCTTCTGCCGCGCCTTCGGCGGCACCGAGTCCAGCGGGACCGTCAGCGGCAGGTCCATCACATAGATCAGCTCGAGCCGGGGCGGTACCTCACCGGGATCGTCGGCGGCATCGGCGAGGCGCCCGGCGGTGCTGACGATGTCGTCGTCGAGCTCGGTGCCGAAGACGGGCACGAGGATCGTCTCGTACTCGGCCTCCTCCACCGCCTTGTGCAGCGCCCTTTCAGGCACCACGACCCGCTGGGTCAGCGACACACCCTGAACGAAGCGGCGGTAGACCACATAGAACACGAGGCCGAACAGCATCCAGCCGAAGCCCAGGTAGCGGGCATGCGGCCGCAGCAGGATCACGCTGACCCATCCGGCGGCCATGAATAGCGCCCCCGCGATGGCCGGGACCGGGAGCTTGTGCCCACGGATCGTCACGTCGTAGGGGATGCGGAACGGCCGTCGCCGATCCGGGTCTACGACCCGGAGTTTCATGATCGCGAGGTGCGCGATCGTCAATGCCAGCGTGGAGCCAAACGCGTAGAAGCTCGCCAGGAGCACTATGTCCCCCGGAACCGCGAGTCCGAACGCCATCAGCGCCGCAACCCAGATCGCGATGTACGGCGTGGAGCGCCGCTGCCCGAGCTTGCCCAGCCAGCTCGGGACCTGCCGGTGCGTCGCGAGTGCGTACACGTGGCGCGACAGGCCGAGCATCGAGGTCGAGGCTGCCCAGGCGAGCACCGCCGGCGCGATGATCACCACCAGCACCTCGAGGAAGTCCGAGACCCAGGCGGGGTCGTAGCTCTTCACCACCCCAAGGAGCGGCTCCTCGAGAAACCTGCCGGCGAGCGCCGTCTGCGGCCCGTCAGGCCCCGTGACCACCGGCACGGCCATCAGAGCGATCGCGGAGATCAGCGCGTAGGCGATCGGGAGGACGAGCGAGCTCACCCCGACCATCCGCCGCACGTCTCGCGGGCCCCAGTCGATGTCCGGGGCGAGATCCGAAGTCGCCTCGATCCCAGCGAACGCCACGGTCGCGATCGCCAGGGCGATGGCGAGGTCCTTGATCGACGGCTGCACGAAGAGCTCGATGTGCTGCGTCAACAGGTCGGGATGGAAGGCGACCGCGACGCCGACCACGATGATGGCGAGCTGAAGCCCGATGTCGGCGACGGCCAGGAGCAGCAGCGGGCCTTGACGCCGAACCCCCGTCCACCCGGCCGCGTTTACGGCCGCGGCGCCGCCGATCACCGCGCCCACGGCGACGATCTCACCGGCCCCGTGCGTGAAGCCGCCCCAGATCGGGCTGAGGTACTGCGAGAACGAGATCGCCGCCAGCGCGACGACGATGATGTACTCGATCAGGATCGCCCAGCCGGCGATAAAGCTCCAGAGCTCGTCGAAGGCGTGCCGCGCGAGCATCGACGAGCCGCCCCGCTCGCGGAACATCGCACCGCCCTCGACGTAGGTGAGCGTCGCGAGGACGAAGAGGATGCCGGCGGCGAGGAAGACGAGCGGCGTGAGCCCGAGCCCCCGCTCGGCCACGACGCCGATCGAGAAGTAGAGGGAGAAGCCCACCGCCGCGTACCCCACGGCGAACAGCAGCGGCATGCCGAGCACACGGAGCGCCAGCGGGCCCTGCGGCCCTCCGAGGATCGTCGGCAGGCGCTGCCGCTCCTCCTCCTGCCCCTCCCCCGCTGCGACCTCCTCGTTTTCGAGCGGCTCGGTCAACCGCGACCGCGCATGGCGAGGTAGAGGCGACCGGCGCCGAGCGCGCTGAACAGCAGGCCGATCAGGATCCCCGTCGAGAGCGGACCGCCCCCGTTCGCGAGCGTGATGACGACGATCGCGATCCCGAACCCGAGGATCACCACCGCGAAGATGCGCGTGACGCCCCGATAGACCTCGTCGGGGGGCGGCGTCAAGCGCGCGCTCCGTCGACGCCCTGCGCGGCATGCTCCACCGGAGCCTCTCCCGGATGCGCCGCCACCAGAACTCGGCACGGGCGCTTGGCGAGCACCGTCTGCAGCGTCTTGCCGTAGAGGGGCGAGCCGTTCCGGTACCGCAGCGGCATCACGATCGCAGCAGCGTCGATCGCCTTCGCCTCGTTGACGATCGCCTGCCCGGCCTGCCCCGGGCGCACGCGCTCGATCCTTCCCGAGACCCGCTGGCCCGCGATGAGCTTGGCCTGCTCGATCTTGCTCTGCGCTTCGCTCTCCGCGACCTTGAGCTTGGAGTCGAGCGAGACCTCGACCGGCACCACCACCAGCGAGAGCACGTGGATCGCCCGCCGCCGCTTCGCGGCGAGCGCCGCGGCGGTTGCGATCGCCTCCTCGGGGAACGGGTCCTCGGCCCCGGTGGCAACGAGCACGCTTCGGTACTCGACCTCGCGAACGCCGAGCGGGTCGAGCGTGGCGACCTTCACGGTCTGGCGCAGCGGCAGCCGCTGGCGGCGCCGGTAGAGCACGTAGATGCCCATGCCCAGAGCCATCCAGACGATTCCCGCGATCAGAGTCGAGACGTTGAGGACCATGACGATGATCCAGGCGGCGAAGGTGCCGAGGCCGCCGAAGATCGCCGTTGCGGGCAGCTCGTGGCCGCGGAAGCGGAAGTTGAGCGCGGGCTTCCACGGTCGCTCGCGGTCGCCGTAGCGCGTTCGCAGCCGCACCACCGAGATGTGCGCGATCGTGAACGAGAGCATCGCGCCGAACGAGTAAAGGGTCGCCAGGAAGTTGAGCTGGCCCGGCAGGATCGTCAGCGCGGCGACGCCGGAGAAGACGATGATGGCGATGTACGGCGTCTTGAACGTCGGGTGGATCCTGCGGAGGATCTCGGGCAGCTGGCGGTGTTGGCCCATCGAGTAGGTGAGTCGCGAGAGCCCTATCAGCCCGGCGTTGGTCGCAATGAACAGGATCACCGCGGCGAGGGCACCGACGTAATAGCGCAGAACGTCGGTCAGGCCCGCGCCGAGGCCCAGGTTCTCGACGATCCCGAGCACGGGGTCGTTGGCGAACTTGGTCCCGAGCTGGGTCGTGTACTCGCCGGCGTGGTGGACGACCGGCATCGCCGAGAGGGCGACGATCGGGATCAGCGCGTAGAGGCCGACCACCGCGATGACCACGAGGCCGGTGCCGCGCGGGATTGTGCGCGAGGCGTCCTTCGCCTCCTCGGACATGTTGGAGATGGTCTCGATCCCGGTGTAGGCGACCATTCCGACCGCGATCCCGAGGGCGAAGTTCCCCCACGTCGGGGCGATCCCGAGGTGCACGTTGTCGATCAGCACCTCGGGACTGAGCACGAGGGCGATGCCGATTCCCACCAGGATCACCTGCGTCAGCAGGTCGCCGATGGCGAGGATCAGGTTGAGCTTCGCCGACTCCTGCGTGCCCTTCACGTTCAGGGCCGCGAGGGCGGCGATGACCGCGATCGAGCCGATGATGTCGCCGGGAGCGTGACCGAGCGGGCCCCAGAAGACCGCGAGGTAATGGAGCACCGAGTAGGCCGAGATGGCCGCCGTGATGACATAGTTGAGCATCTGTCCCCAGCCGGCGACGAAGCTGACGAGCTCGTTGAAGGCGTGGCGCGCGAAGCTCGATGACCCGCCGGCCTCGGGGTACATGACCGTCGCCTCGACGTAGGTGGCCGCGGTCGCGGCGAAGATCAGCCCGGAGATCATGAACGTGAGCGGGGCCAGGCCGAGGGCGAAGCCGGCGACGACGCCGAGCGCGTAGTAGATCGACGAACCGACGTTCCCGTATGCGGTTGCGAAGAGTGAGCTCGTCCCGTGGACGCGGCGCAGCGTCTCCTCGCGGGGAATCCGCTCAGCCATCGCAACCCATCACATGCATCTCGCGGCGCCTGGTGACGCGCGTAAGTTCATCCGTCCTCCGCGTGCTCCGGCACCGCGCCATCAAACCCGAATATACGGCCGCCGTCAGGCGTGCCGCACGTGGTCGCGCTTGACCGCTGCAGGCGACGGGCATCCCAATAGGGTCAGCGCCAGCTCGAGCTCGGAGCGCAGGATCTCGAGCACTGATCGGGCCCCCACCTCGCCATCGACCGCGAGGCCCCAGAGTGCGGGCCTGCCGACGAGCACCGCGCTGGCGCCGAGGGCAAGCGCCACCGCGACGTCGGTGCCGCGTCGGATGCCGCCGTCCACGAGGACCTCGGCGCGGCCTCCGATCGCGTCGGCCACCTCGGCGAGCGCATCGACGGTCGGCGGCGAGCCATCGAGCTGCCGGCCACCATGGTTGGACACCACCACTCCCGCGGCGCCATGCTCGAGCGCAAGCTCCGCGTCGTCACCGCGCACGACGCCCTTCACGAGCACAGGGAGCTCGCAGCCGGCGGCCACGGCCTCGAGGTCGTCCCACGTGAGCGCATCGTCGACGAGGGCGAAGATCTCGGCCGGCGTCAGCTCGGCATCGGTTCCGCAAGCGGCCGCGATCGCGGGGGCCGTAGCGTCGACCCGAAAACCGCTGCGAAGATCACGCTCGCGCCGGCCCGCGCGCGGAGCGTCGACGGTGAGGAGCACGGCCTCGAACCCGGAATCGACCGCCTCGTCGAGCAGTGCCTGCGTGATCGAGCGATCGCGGAAGCAGTAGAGCTGGAACCAGCGCCTGCCGTCCGGTGCGGCGGCGGCGACCTCGGACGGCCTCGCCGTCGCGATCGACGAGAGGCACATCACCGTGCCCGCCGCGGCCGCGGCCCGCGCCATCCCCGCCTCGCCATCCGGGTGGGCCAGCGCCTGGAACGCGACCGGCGCGACCAGGACCGGCATCGATACGTCGGCGCCGAGCACGCTCGCGGACGTGGTCGTCTCGGCGACGTCGACGAGGACTCGATAACGCAGCCGCCAGCGCCCGTAGGCCTCGACGTTCTCACGCAGCGTCCGCTCGTCCCCGGCGCCGCCGGCGAAATAGCCGAGCGGCCCGGCATCGAGCCGCTCGCCGGCCACCCGCTCGAAGTCGGCGACGTTGATGAGCTCGGGCTCCATCGGGCCCGAGCCTATCTGTGCTTCACGCCTGCTCGAGCGCCGCTGGGGACTGCGGCTAGAAGTGGACGATCGGGATGATCAGGATCGCGACGATGTTCGCCACCTTGATCATGGGGTTGATCGCCGGGCCGGCGGTGTCCTTGTACGGGTCACCCACCGTGTCGCCCGTGACCGAGGCGGCGTGCGCCTCCGAGCCCTTACCTCCGTAGGCGCCGTCCTCGATCAGCTTCTTCGCGTTGTCCCAGGCACCTCCGCCGGCGGTCATCGAGATCGCGGCGAACAGCCCCACCACGATCACGCCGATCAGCAGCCCACCGAGGGCGTCGACCGAGATCAAGCCGACGATCACCGGCACGACGATCGGGATCAGCGACGGAAGGATCATCTCGCGCTGCGCCGCGGCCGTCACGATCGCGACCGTCCGCCCGTATTCGGGTTTCTCGGTGCCCTCCATGATCCCCGGATGCTCGCGGAACTGGGTCCGCACCTCCTCCACCACCTGACCACCTGCACGCCCCACGGCCTCGATGGCGAGAGCGGCGAAGAGGTAGACCATCATCCCGCCGATGATGAGACCGATCAGCACCGCGGGCGTGGTGAGGTGGAACAGTCCGTCGAGGTTGAAGTTCGCCGGCGCCTCGTCGCCGAGCTCGATCTTGAAGGCGCTGAACAACACCAACGCCGCGAGGGCCGCGGAGCCGATCGCGTAGCCCTTCGTGACCGCCTTCGTCGTGTTCCCGACCGCATCCAATGGGTCGGTGACGTTGCGGACCTCCTCCGGGAGCTCCGCCATCTCGGCGATTCCGCCGGCGTTGTCGGTGATGGGCCCGAAGGCGTCGAGCGCGACGATCAGCCCGGTCAGCGAGAGCTGGCCCATGACGGCGATGCCGATGCCGTAGATACCGGCCAGCTGGTCGGCGCCGAGAATCGCCAGGGCGATCACGAGCGCGGGGGCGGCGGTCGACTGGAAGCCCTGCGCGAGGCCCTGGATGATGTTCGTTGCGTGGCCCGTGACCGACGCCCGGCTGATCGTCTTGACCGGCCGGAAGCGCGTGGACGTGTAGTAGTCGGTGATGACGAAGAGCAGCGCCGTCACGGCGATGCCGATCAGGGCGCAGAACCAGAGCTTGGTGTCCGAGGGGGCCGTGTCGAGGCCCTGGGCGCTCGAGAGGTGCACGTTGCCCATCAGCCAATGGGTGATCGGATAGAAGGCGATCGCGGAGATCAGGCCGGAAACGGCGAGGCCCCGGTAAAGCGCCGCCTCCACGTTGCCCGTTCGCGTGCGCACCGAGAGGGCACCGATGATCGAGGCGATGATCGCGACACCGCCGATCACAAGCGGGTAGATCGCGGCCTCGCGCGCCTCCTGGAAGGTGAGGACGCCGAGGAGCATCACGGCGACGGCCGTCACCGCGTACGTCTCGAAGAGGTCGGCCGCCATCCCGGCACAGTCGCCGACGTTGTCGCCCACGTTGTCGGCGATCACCGCGGGGTTGCGGGGGTCGTCCTCCGGGATCCCCGCCTCGACCTTTCCGACGAGGTCGGCGCCGACGTCGGCCGCCTTGGTGAAGATGCCGCCACCGAGGCGGGCGAAGACCGAGATCAGCGATCCGCCGAAGCCGAGCCCGATGAGGGCGTCGACCGCCGCCTTGTCGCTCTTGCCGGCGACGATGAGGATCCCGAAGTAGCCGGCCACGCCGAGGAGCGCAAGGCCGACCACCAGGAGCCCGGTGACAGAGCCGCCCTTGAAGGCGACGTCGAGCGCCGGGGGCACGCCGCCCCGCGCCGCCTCGGCGACCCGGGAGTTGGCTCGAACGGAGAGGTTCATACCGATGAAGCCCGCCGACCCCGAGAGGACGCCACCGATGACGAAGCCGATCGCGGTGTCGACGTTGCGGAGGATCGCAATCAGGATGATCAGCGGGATCGCGACCACGGCGATGATGGTGTACTGGCGGGTCAGGTAGGCCTTCGCGCCCTCCTGGACGGCGCCCGATATCTCACGCATCCGGTCGTTGCCGGGCGATCGCGTCAATAGCCGCCGAGTGACGACGGCGCCATAGGCGACGCCGGCGACGGCGCATACGAGCGCAACCACCACCCCGTAGCTCGTCAGGAAATCAGTCAAGTCTTGTGGTCCTCCGTGGGCTCGCGAAAAAGACGTCCGCGGCCGGGCGGGACCCGGCCGCGAAGCGCGCGCAGTCTACTTACCCCGTGCCCGGCGGCGTCCACAGCCTGGGCGGCGGCTCGGCCCGACGGCCCGTGGGCGGTACCTCGCCCTGAGGCTTCGGGGGCGGCGCCGACTCGCCCGGCTCCGCGGCCACGTCATCGCTCGCGGGCGGCCCACCGCCCGCCTCGCGCGCGTACAGCACCTGAAGCTCGGAAAGCGCTTCCTTGACGGCCTTGCCGGGCTCCGGCTCGAGCAGGTCGACGACGGCCCTCACCGCCTCGATGCCGATCCTCGCCTGCTCCAGGTCGCGCTCGTCCTCCTTGGCGATGCGTCGCGCCGTCAGGTTGACGAGCCCCGCGACGCTCTCGAGCAGCAGGTCCTGCACGCGGACCCTCCGGAGCTGCTCCTCGACCCGCTGACGAAGCTCCTCCTCGCTCGGCTGCCCTTGCTGTTGGGGGTCGTCCGCGGTCAACCTCTCACTCCAGTCCGCTCGGGAGCATACGTGCGGCGCGTGTCCTCGACGCAATCACGGTAGACGTCCTCGAGCGCGGCGCCGGACTCGAGCGCGGCCCGCGCGCGCATGGTCCCGTTCCGCTCCGGCGGCTCGACCTCGAGGCCGAGCTCCGAGCGCGCAGGCTCCGTCCACTCCACCAGGCGCTCGATCGACTCGCGCGTGGGCACGACCTGGCCCCGGCTGAAATCGATCATCGTTCCCTCGAGCCCGTAGCGGATCGCCCGCCACAGGTTCTCCTCCACCTCCCGCTGGCGAAGCGGCGCGGGCAGCCTGCCATCGTCGAAGTCGAGCGCCGCCTGCGCGATGCAAGCGGCGATCAGCGAAGCGAGTGAGAACGACTCGGGACCCCTGGTCTGCGCATCGCAGATGCGGAGCTCGACGGTGCCGAACCGGTGGTGCGGGCGTACGCTCCACCACAGCTGGGTCGCCTCGGAGACCGATCCCGTTCGCACGAGCAGGTCGACGAACTCCGCGTAGGCGGCGAAGTCGCCGAACGGCTCGTGGACCCCGCAGCGGGGGAACATCCGGGTGAAGATCTGCGTCCTGACGGAGGCCAGACCCGTGTCACCCCCGTCGAGGAACGGCGAGTTCGCCGACAGTGCAAGAAGGTCCGGCAGAATCCCACGAAGGTGGTCGCAGACGGCGATCGCGCGGTCCGCCCCTCGCACGCCGACGTGGACGTGGAGGCTCCAGGTGTTGTTGCGCTGAGCGACCCACCGAAGCTGCTCGGAGAGCTTGCGGTAGTGCGGCGTGTCGATGATGCGCTGGTCGAGATAGCTCGCCCACGGGTGGGTGCCACTCGCGGCAAGCGCGACGCCCATTCGATCTGCGAGGGAGAACAGCCTCGCGCGGCGCTCCCGCTGGAGATCCGCGGCCTCGGCGAACGTCTCCCCCCGCCCCGACCGAATCTCAACCTCGGTGTCGATCAGCTCGCCCGCGACGGCCTCGGCCAGCAGCTCGTCGTCCCGGCTCGCCGCCTCGAGATCCTCGAAGCGGTGAGCGAGCTCGAGGCTCTCCGGGTCGACGATGGCGAACTCCTCCTCGAGCCCGACCGTGAAGTCGGTCGAGGACTCGAAGACGTCCCTTGCAGCTTCGAGGTCGACCCCGACAACCTGGCCCATCAGGTCACGCCAGGTAGAAGTAGAGCGCGTAGAGGAGGTCGACCGCGGGGCTCGAGGTGTGGACGGTCACCTCCGGCGGTACCTCGAGCAGCCGCTCGGTGTAATTGAAGACGATCTTCACGCCCGCCTCGACGAGCCGATCAGCGACCTCCTGAGCGGCGCTCGACGGCACCGCGAGGACGCCCACGACCACGTCCTCCTCCTCGACGACGCTCGTGAGCTCCGAGAGGTCGCGAACGTGCACCCCGCCGAACTCCTGTCCCACGAGCGCCTGATCGACGTCGAAGATGGCGACGATCCGGAAACCGTGGTCCGCGAAGATGTCCGAGCTCGCGATGGCTTGGCCCAGGTTGCCGGCGCCGAACAGAACGATGTGGTGCTGGCCCGAGGTTCGGAGGATCTTCCGGATCTCCTCGACGAGAAAGTCCACCCGGTAGCCGACTCCGCGCTTCCCGAACTTGCCGAAGCCCGAAAGGTCGCGGCGGATCTGGGTCGAGTTGATGTGCGTGTACGCGGAGAGCTCCTGCGAGGAGATCGTCTCCTTGTCCATCTTGCGCGCCTGAATCAGGACCTGGAGATAGCGCGAAAGCCGCGCCGCGACACCGAGCGAGAGCCGCTCGCCGTCCCCGAGTCCCGCGGCGCCGTCGGGCTCCGCCTCGATCGTGGCGGCGACGTCGCCCCCTGCTGCTCGATCCGCGTTCATCGCCCTCAGGGTATCTACGCGCCCGAGGGCGCATCGGCGAGCGCCCGAGCAAGCGCGTCGCGATCGAGGCCGAGCTCGGAGACGAGCGACCCGGCCACCTCGATCACGGGGATCCGCTCCAAGTAGGCCGCGTGGAGCGCGTCGTCGAGCTCGATGTCGACCTCCTGCAGCTCGAAGGGCGGGAGCTCCTGCCGCAGCGCGAGAAGCTCGGCCCGGGCGTCGTCGCAGAGATGGCAACCGTCCCGCCCGTAGAGCACGAGCACGGGAGCGCTCACGCGTGAACGTCCCAGTCGAGGTAGTCGGGATAGGGCGTCATCTCGCTGAAACGGGCCGCCGATCCGATCATCGCCGCGTTGTCGGTGCAAAGCTCGGTCGCAACCAGCTTCAGCCGCAGTCCGCGCTCCGCGGCGAGCGCCGCGGCGCCCTCACGCAAGGGGCCGTTCGCGGCCACCCCTCCCCCGAGGGCCACGGCCTCCCATTCACCCCGGTCGAGGGCCCGGGCGAGCTTTGCCAGCAGCTGGCCGGTCACCGCTGCCTGATAGCTCGCCGCGAGGTCGGCCCGGCGCCGCTCGAGCTCGTCCGGGCCGAGGTCGCGCACCGCGTACAGGAGCGCCGTCTTCAGGCCGCTGAAGCTGAAGTCGAGGCCCGGATCGCGCGTCATCGCGACCGGGAGCGGGGTCGCCGCGGGGTCCCCTTCCCTCGCGACGCGCTCGATGGCGGGGCCACCGGGGTACGGGAGGCCGAGCAGGCGCGCCCCCTTGTCCAGCGCCTCGCCGGCCGCGTCGTCGAGGGTGCGCCCCAGCACCTCGAAAGATCCTGGCCCGCGGACGCCGGCCAGCAGCGTGTGGCCACCGCTGGCGATGAGACAGAGGAACGGCGGCTCGAGCGGATCGGGCTCGAGGAAGTTCGCCGCCACGTGGCCCTGAAGGTGATCGACACCGGCGAGCGGCTTGCGAGTCGCTGCCGCGAGCGACTTCGCGGTCACGAGGCCCACGAGCAGCGCCCCCACCATGCCCGGGCCGCGCGTCACCGCGATCGCCTCGACGCCCTCGAGGGTCGCGCCGGAATCCGACAGGGCGGCGTCGACGACCGGGCCGATCAGCTCGAGGTGGTGCCGGGAGGCGATCTCCGGCACGACGCCGCCGAACCGCTCATGGGCCGCCGCCTGCGAGGAGATCACGTTGGCCAGGATCCTCCCGCCCTCCGTCACCGCGGCGCAGGTGTCGTCGCAGCTCGTCTCGATCGCGAGGATCAACAAGGCAGTTGCCCGGGTCCCCCCGGCCAGCGTCGCTAGCCGCCGGCCCCGGACGCGATAGCGGAGGAGCCGGCGGGGTTGTTCGGCTCGAGCCACATGATGAGCGCGTCCTCGCCGTTGTCGTGGTAGTAGCCGCGACGGTGTCCGGCCGCGCGAAAGCCGAGCCGCTCGTACATCGAGATGGCGGGCCGGTTCGACGTGCGGACCTCGAGCGTATAGCGCGCACCCGCGCCCGCCGTGGCGAGGAGCTCGCGAAGCAGCGTTGTCGCGATGCCCTCCCGCCGCCGGCGCGGCTCGATGGCCACGTTCATGAGGTGCCAGACGTCGGCGTACCGGGAGCAGACGAGATAGCCGGCAAGCCGTCCTCCATCGGTCGCCGCGAGGCATATCCCGGACGGCTTCGAGAGCTCCAGCACGAACATCGCCAGCGACCAGGGCGTCGTGAACGAGCGCCGCTCGATCGCAAGCACCGCCGGGAGGTCGCCGTAGGCGAGCGGGCGGATTGCGAGGGCCTCCCCGCCCACCGACGGCTCAGCCACCGCCGCCGCTCCTCTGTCTCTCGCGCCAGGTCTCCGCATCGGGCCGTCTCAGGTAGATCGGGTGGAGCCGCTCGAGCGGAGTCGGCGCCGCGGCCTCGCCGAGCCGGCAGACCCACCGCGCCGAAACCCTGTGGACGGGATCGCCTTCGTCGGCGACGTGCGCTCCAGCGTCCTCGAGCTCGTGCCGAAATCGTAGCGAGCCATCCCCGGCGGCAAGGGGCTTCGCGGGCACCCCGGCAAGCCGGTCCGCAAGCGCCTCGGGACGCGCCAGGCACGGCGGCCAGAGCTCTCCGCCCCCGGCGTCATAAAGCGCCGCGAAAACCTCCCCGCGCCGGGCGTCCGAAACCGCCAACGCCAACCGGTCCGGCGCCTCGTCCCGCAACCCGGCGGCGATTGCCGCGAGGGTGCCGACGCCCGCCACCTCGAGCTCTCGAGCCGTCGCGAGCGCTCGCGCGGCGGCGACGCCCACCCGAAGGCCGGTGAACGAGCCCGGGCCCACACCCACCGCGATCCGATCGATCGCCTCCCATCCCCCTGCTTCCGCGACCGCGCGCTCGACCTCCACGAGCAGCGCCGTTGCGTGCGCGGGCCTGCCGGAAGCCGGATCGGCGCCGCGCTCGACCTCGGTCACGGCATTGCCGTCGCGCGTGACGGCCACGGCCGTGCCGGGCGTCGCGGTGTCGAATCCGAGAACGGTGGTCATCTAATGGCGAGACTCAGTTGAGACCACATCGATACTGACGCCGACCGCCCGACGCCGTAGGTTCACCTTCGCAAAGCCCGCCTTCGAGCGGGCCAGGTGTTCCCGTGAGGGCGAAAGGAGCTCACTATGAAGAAGATCACGCAGCGCACGGCGGCAATCGGCGCGGCACTGGCGATTGCGGCGACGGGCGCCGCGGCCAGCGGCTGCGGCTCGGACAGCGCAAGCGACCAGGCCAGCTCAGCGATCAGCACCGCGTCCCAGCAGGCGAACCAAGCCGTTAAGAACGCCGGCAAGGCGACGCAGAGCGCCGTCAAGAACGCGACCGATGCGGCGAAGGCCGCCGCGAACGGCGACACGCAGGCCGCTCAGGAGGCCGCCAGCAAGGCCACGAAGTCGGCTCAGCAGGCGGCGAACAACGCCGCGAAGAAGGCCAACAAGGCCATCCAGAACGCGGCCAACAACTACTAGGCGGGCACGAAAGCTCCCTGCGGCGGCGACCGGCGGCGGATCTCCCGCCGCCGGTCGCCGTACCTCTGGTGCCGAACGTCCCGCAGTACCGGCCATAGCCCCCACCGAGGGACGTTCGGCGTTAGATTGGGCGTGCGGGGGTGGCGCCTCAATCAAAGGAGAGGACATGAACAGGACCTGGCAGAGGCTCGCGGCGGTGGTGGCTGTGCTTGCGCTCGCGGGGGCCACGGTGGGCACGACCGGCTGTGGCTCGAGTGGCGACGACATCAAGTCGGCGGTCAACAACGCCGTCAACAAGGGCAAGGACCTCGCGAAGAAGGCTGGGAACGAGGCCAAGAAGATCGGCAACAGCGCCATCAAGGCGGCCAAGGGCGGGACCAAGAAGGCCCTCGAGGAAGCGAAGAAGGCCGGGAACACGGCCAAGAAGGCCGGCGAGAAGGCCGTCAGCCAGGCGAAGAAGGCGGCCGGGAGCGTCAAGAAGGCCGCCAACAGCGCCGCGAGCAACGTGAAGAAGAAATTCAAGTGACAGAGGGCCGCTAGCGGCGATCGGCGACCGTGATCCGGCGCCGGTCGCCTCCCAGGTGCTCGATCTCGACGGAGACCGCCGCATCGAGGCGGTCCCCGGCGGCTGCCGGCCACTCGACGAAGGCGACGGCGTCGGAAGTCAGGTAGTCGTCGAGCAGGCCGGGGTCCTCGTCGTCGAGCCGCTCGAGGCGGTAGAGGTCGAGATGCGACACGCGCAGACGCCCGCGATATCGCGTACCGATCGTGAACGTCGGCGACGCGATCGGCTCGGTCACGCCGAGCGCCCGGCAGGCGCCGCGGATGAGCGTCGTCTTTCCGGCGCCGAGCTCGCCCGCGATCGAGACGACGTCACCCGCTTCGATCCACGACGCGATCTTCGCTCCGACCGCCTCGGTTGCCTTCGCGGAGTCGGTCTCGAGGACCCGCGGGGGCCCGCTCATCCCCCGAACAGGCCGAGCTGGTTCGGCTCGGGCTCGGCGGCGATGGCATCCGGCGTCTCCGACGCCGGCGGCCGTTGCTGGACGAGCTCAGCCAGCGTCCTGAAGTCACCCTCCAGGGTCTCGACCAAGGAGGGCGTGCGAAGGGCGGCGGCCGGATGGAGAAGCGGCATGACGAAGACCGTCCGACCCGCGATCTCGTGCACCTGGGGCGTTCCGCGCACCCGCGTGATACCGACGCGGGAGGCGGTGATCAGCTTCGTGGCGAAGTTGCCGAGCGTCGCGATCACACGTGGCTCGATCAGCTCGACCTGGCGCATCAGGTACGGATGGCAGGCCTCGATCTCTGCCGGCTGCGGGTCGCGGTTGCCCGGCGGTCGGCTCTTCAGCACGTTGGTGATGAAGACGTCATCGCGCCGCAGGCCGATGCCCGCGAGGAGCTCGCTCAGGAGCTGCCCGGCCCGGCCGACGAACGGGAGGCCCTGGCGATCCTCCTCCGCGCCCGGCGCCTCCCCGACGAACATCAGGTCGGCATCGGCGTCGCCCGAGCCGAAGACGACCTTCGTCCTCGTCGCCGAGAGCGGGCAGCGCGTGCAGCTCGACGCCTCTCGATAGACCGCGAGCAGCTGCTCGCGGCGCGCAGCGGCTGTGCCGGGGTCGCTCAACCGCTCGCCCCGCCCTCGCGCCGAGCCCGCGCCGCACGCCGCCTGGCGGAGAAATCCGCCTTCGCCCGCGCCTTCAGCTCAGCGTTCTTGCGCTCCTGCTTTCGCGCGTCACCGGACGAGCGGACCAGCTTCTGGGTGGTCGCCTGGGCCGAGAGGACTCGGTCGGCCCCCGCGGCGCCGCAGGCGGGGCATTCGGCCGAGGCGGTACCCATCGGCACGAGCTCGGAGAAGCGCTCCCCGCAGGAGACGCACCGGAACTCATAGACGGGCACGTGAGGATCGTAACTGCGCCGCGGCACCCGTGGAGATGGCTATCCTCGGTCTTGGCCGCGACCCCTCGAGGCGTGGACCCGGACCTATGAACGTTGTTCGCGACAGGCGGTCGCTTCGGGCGACCCTTCAAGCGGAGCGCCGCGGTGAGCGGGCGATCGGCCTCGTGCCGACGATGGGCTCCCTCCACGAGGGCCACCTCTCGCTCCTGCGGGCCGCGCGCGAGCGCTGCGGCGTCGTCGTGATGAGCCTCTTCGTCAACCCGGCGCAGTTCACGCCGTCCGAGGACCTCGACGCCTATCCCCGAGACGAGGCGCGCGACCTTTCGCTCGCGGAGTCGGAGGGCGTCGACGTCGTCTACGCCCCAGCGGCCGAGGAGGTCTATCCCGAGGGGTTCGCCACGAGCGTCGAGGTCGGCGGCGGCCTGACCGACGTGCTCGAGGGCGATGAAGCGCAGCGCGGGCCGGAGCACTTTCGCGGCGTGACGACCGTGGTGACGAAGCTCTTCAACTCCGTCTCCCCCGACGTCGCCTTCTTCGGCGCCAAGGACGCTCAGCAGGCCGCGGTGATCCGCCGGATGGCGCGCGATCTCGACTACCCGATCGAGATCGCCGTGCTCCCCACCGTGCGAGAGCCCGACGGGCTGGCCATGAGCTCGCGGAACGCATACCTCGATCCCGCCGAGCGCGAGCGCGCGAGCGCGATCTCGCGTGCGCTCGACGCCGCCGAGGCCGTGGCCGCCCGGGGTGAGGCGATCGAGACCGCGATCGCCGCGGCGCGAGCCGAGCTCGACGCCGCCGGGATCGACCTTGAGTACCTCGAGGCGCGAGACGCGGAGACGCTCGCCCCCGCACGGAGCTTCAACGGGCGCCCCGTCCTCGTCGCCGTGGCGGCGCGGGTCGGCAGGGCTCGTCTCATCGACAACACCGTGATTGGAGGCTGAACCCCAGTGCGCAGACACATGCTCAAGTCGAAGATCCATCGGGCGACGGTTACGGCCTGTGACCCCGACTACGTCGGGAGCATCACCGTCGACGCCGAGCTCATGCGATCGGCGGACCTTCTGCCAAACGAGCAGGTCCATGTGTGGGACATCGAGAACGGCTCCCGCATCGTCACCTATGTCATCGAGGGCGCGCCGGGCGAGATCCAGGTGAACGGCGCTGCCGCCCGCCTCGTCAAGCGGGGCGACAAGGTGATCATCGCCTCGTACGCCGATTACGACGCGACGGACCTCGAGGCGTACGCGCCCGTCGTCGTCCACGTCGACGACGCGAATCAAACCGTGGGCGTCGACTCGAGCCCGGAGGTGCTCCTCTCATGAGCTCCCGACCACGGATCGACCCCTCCGACGCGGCCAAGACGCCGGTCACCGTCCCGAGGCTCGCCGAGATGAAGGCGGCGGGCGAGCGGATAGTGATGGTCACGGCCTACGACTATCCCTCGGCGCTCGTCGCGGAAGAGGCCGGCGTCGACGTCGTGCTGGTCGGCGACACCGCCGCCATGGTGGTCCTCGGCTACGACGCGACAACCCCCGTCGGCATGGACGAGATGACGACGATGGCGGCAGCCGTGAGACGCGGCCTGAAGACGCCGCTGCTCATCGGCGATATGCCCTTCGGCTCGTACGAGCGCTCGAGCGAGCACGCGATCGACAACGCGCAGCGGTTCGTCCGGGAGGCGGGGTGCTCCGCGGTGAAGCTCGAGCGCGGAGGCGCCTCGGTTGAGCGGGCTCGGGCGATCGTGCGCTCCGGCATCCCCGTGATGGGCCACGTGGGCCTCACGCCGCAGACGGTGAACGCCCTCGGCGGCTTCAAGACCCAGGGGAAGACGGCGGCAAGCGCCGCGCGCGTGGCCGAGGAAGCCTTCGCACTCCAGGCTGCGGGCTGCTTCGCGATCGTGTTCGAGGCGGTGCCGTCCGCCATCACGGAGGCGCTGGTTTCGAAGCTCGAGGTTCCCGTGATCGGGATCGGCGCGGGCCCCGTCACGGCCGGCCAGGTGCTGGTGTTCCACGACCTCCTCGGGATCCACAAGGGACACATTCCGAAGTTCGTGAAGCGCTATGCCGAGATCGGCGACGCGATGACCGCCGGCGTCCGCGCCTTCGCCGACGAGGTCCGCTCCGGGCAGTTCCCCGATTCCGAGCACACGTACTCGGTGGAGCCCTCCGAGCTCGAGGCCTTCGAGCACTACCTGGAGCAGGACTCGCTGGCCGCGGCGTCGGCCTGGGATTGGTGACGACGAGGGGGCAGCGCTCGCCGAGTGGTGAATTGAGCACCGCTTAGGTGCAAAATCCTCCACTCGATGCTTCGTACATCCGAAATACGCCTCTCGACGCGTGGCGACGCCGACGTGGTCGATCTCAGCGACCGTATCGCCTCCCTCCTCACTGAATCCGAAGTTCAGAACGGCCAACTGACCGCCTTCGTTCGCGGCTCCACGGCGGCGATCACGACGATGGAGCTCGAGCCCGGCGGGGTCCACGACCTCCGCGCGCTCCTCGATCGGCTCATCCCGCCACATGGCGAATACGAGCACAACCGCCTCAACCACGACACCAACTCCCACGCCCATCAGCGCGCCTCGCTGATCGGGCCCTCGGAGGTGGTGCCGATCGTCGGTGGACGCCTCGCGCTCGGCACCTGGCAGCAGCTCGTGCTGGTCGATTTCGACGACCGACCGCGCGAGCGCACGGTGGTCGTTCAGATCGCCGCCTGAGGTCGCTCTCCTCAGGGATGAAAGGCCGCCAGCGCGGCGAAAGTCTGCCGGTTGGAGCCGTTTGGGTTCTCGAATGACGCGTCGCCGGCAGCCAGGATGCGGCCGGGCGCCGCAGTCACTGCCTTGAGCCTCCCGAAGACCTTCGAGATCACCACCCCCTGCGCGCCGAAGTAGCGGTCGATCGTGCCGTTGCGGCGCACCCGCACCATCGCGAAGTGGTCGCTGTTGGTACCCGCAAGAACGAGCTTCCCCCGGTGCCCCTGGAAGGTCCCGGCCAGGATCGACCCACCTATTCCGGGCACGTCTCGAAGCGCCGCCGCCCGGCGGTTGTACAGGCGATCCCGCTTGCCGTCCGCCTGGTAGCGGAACAGGGCGATGCTTCGGCTGGAGGTCCGGCCCAGCAGCAGCGGGCGGCCGTCCGCCGCCATCAGAAGGGCGCTGACGTCCCCGTGCTTGCCGACCGGGACGCTCGCGACGCCCCGGGGCCCGCCGAACGAGAGGCTCCGCGTGCCGTCGGCGTTGAGCTCGACCATTGCCCCCGAGTACGGGCCCGCCACACCGCGCGTGCCCGCGACGAGTATCCGGCCGTTCCCGCTCAGGGCTACCGCCCTCAGCGTCTTGACGCTGCGGGCGCCGGCGAGCGCGACGATCCCGTCGCCGCCGAACGAGCGGTCGAGCGCCCCGTCGCTGCTGTAACGAACGAGCGTCGCACGCTGGCCGACGTTCCCCCCCACGACGATCTTCCCGCTCGCCTCAAGGACCGCGCCGGCCACACTCCCCCGCTGGGCCGGAAACCCCGTGATCACGATCCCGTCGTCGCCGAAGGTCGAATCGAGCGAGCCGTCCGTGTCGTATCGGGCAAGGGCGAACCGGATTCGGTCGGTGCCGCGGGCGTGACCCGCGCCGACCACGACGATCTTCCCGTCCGCTTGTCGGAGCGCGGTTGTGGCCGTGGTCGGGAGCGCCGACGGATCGCTCACAAGTGAGGTCGCGACCAGGCCGTCATCGCCGAAGCTCGCATCGAGCCTTCCGTCGCTCGTGTACTTGGCGAGGGCGAAGCCCGAGCCGCCGGGATACGGATGGGCGTCGTAGGCGTACGAGTCGCCCACGACGATCACGCTCCTGTCGGGCTGCGCGATGACGGCCTTCGGATGGGAGTTGCGGGCGGCCACCACGATGCTGCCGGGCGGGCTGGCCAGAACGGTTCCGTTGTCGCCGAATGAGGTGTCGGGCATGCCGTCGGCGGCGAAGCGGCCGACGGCGACGGCGCCGAAGTAGGCGCTGCAGTCCTGGTCGAGCTGCAGGCAGTCGGTCCCGTTCCCGAGGATGGCGATGCCGCCCGTGGCGTCAGGCGACACGGCAGCGACGCTGACGCCGCCTCGGCCGAAGTCGAGTGGCTCCGTTCCGCCACTGCCGAAGCTCGAGTCGAGGCTGCCCTCGGGGTTGAAGCGTGTGAGCAAGCCCGGGTTGGGCGGCGTAAGGGGGAGGGTTCCTCCCGCGAACAGGAGCTTGCCGTTCGGCTGCAGCGCTATCCCCCTCGAGGCGACGCAGCAATCGGGGTGCGCGACCTCCGCGATGCCGCCGCTGCCAAACGAGTTGTCCAAGGCGCCGTCGGGCAGAAGGCGCACCAAAGCGAATCCATCGAGCCCCGTGGTGGCGAGGACGAGCTTGCCATCAGGCTGAACGAGCGACCCGGTGGGGGACGCGGTGACCAAGTAGGACAGCCCGAGGTTGACGGTGGCCACACCGGAGGCGCCGAACGACGAATCCAGCGATCCGCTGCCGGTGTACCGGAGGACGGTGAGCTTGCCCTGAGCCGTGCCCGTCACGACGACCTTTCCATTCGGCTGGAGCAGCAGTCCGTCCTCGCTGGGGCACAGATTCGGTCCCAGGTCGGTGGTTGCAACGCCACCGGTCCCAAACGAGGAATCGGGTGATCCGCTGGCGCGGTAGCGGGCAACCGTGAGAGAGCATTGAGCGGGGACCTGGGTGGCGACGAGGATCATGCCGTTCGGCTGAACCGCCATTGCCTTCCCCGGGCCTTGCAGGCTCGTGACCGTTCCGCCGGCCCCGAACGAGGTGTCGGGCGAGCCATCCGCGTTGTACCGGGCGAGGAAGCCGGCCGTCGTGCCGGTGGGACCGCTGCCGGCCACCACGATCTTCCCGTCGCCCTGCAGCGCGACCGAGTTGGCGGTTGCCTCGCCACCAAGCTCCGTGGTGACGAATCCGGCCTCACCGAACGAAGGGTCGGGCGTGCCGTCAGCGTCAAAGCGAGCGACGAGGAGCGCGCTCGCCGCCCCGTAGAGGAACTTGCCCGCGCCGCCAACGAGGACGAACTTCCCGTCCCCCTGAACGACGGCGTCCCTGACGTCGGCGCTTTCCAGCGCGCGAGCTTCCATCGCGCCGTAGACGGACCCGTGATTGCCGAACGAGGCGTCGAGGTCGCCCGGCGCGACCGCAGCGGACGCACCCGTGACCGTCAGGAGGGCGCCCGCGGCGGCGAGCGCGAGCCCTCTAAGCGGCCTTGGAGCCCGCACGCCTGGAGATCGTCACCGAGTCGTCGCTCAGGTGCAGCGTGCCGCGCACGCCACGCGAGCCCACGAACTCGATCTCGCCGCCGCGCTGCGCTGAGGTTGCCACGGCCGCGCCTTCGGGTGCCCCCACGATCCGCACCGCGCCCGCACCGGGCACGTTCACGACCTTCTGCGACTGGGTGACCCTGATGTGGTCCTGGCGGAAGATTCCAAGCTCACCCATGGTGGGGTTCGCGGGATTCGCCCCAGCGTCGATCGCCGTGTAGGTGCGCTTGTCGCCGGCCTGCCAGCCGTTCGTGAACGGGTAGATCACGTCGGAGGAGAAGAACGGTCCCGGCGGCTCCGGAACGATCTCAGCCGGCCTGACGTGCGTCGCGGGCAGGCCGTGACCGTGCCTCAGCTTCTTGACCCCGCCCTGCCCGACGCCGAGCTCGCGCTGGAGGCGCTTCGTCGCGGCCTGCTTCTCCCTTGCCGAGATGCCGTTGGCTCCGCCCCCCTCGCGCTGCGCCGTGGTGGTGGTGGTGTCGTCGCCACCCCCGCAGCCGGCGGCGGCAATGCCAAGGCACGCCGTCGCGCCGAGGACCGCGAGGCGAGTGGCGCGTCTAGCCATCACCCGCGCTCTTCGCCACCCACTGGTCCTCCTTGAAGTTCAGGAGCTCGCGGCCGACGTGGCCGGGCGCCTTCCGTCGCATGCGGACCCAACTCTCGCCGGGCGTCATGCCGCTGAACTGCGTGGACCCGGTGGTGCCGGCGAAGACGTACGGCGACGAGTGGGCGCTGTTCCACCTGCGGGCGACGCTTGCCCACTGAGCGGCCTGGTCGAAGTGGTTGGGGTTGCCCCGGTAGTAGACCTCGGGCAGTGGCTCGCCGCCCCGGTCGTGCGAGACCTGGGCGACATCCCCGAGCGTCCAGCCGTTGAAGCACCCGTGGTAGTGGAGGCCGGGGTGCGGCGGGCAACCGCCGGCGGTGCCGAAATCCATGTAGCCGCGAGGCCAGGTCGCCTTCGCGCCATTGGCGAGTAGCCGCGAGTACTTGGGGCCCCAGTAGCCGGCCTCGATGTCGCCCGCCACCCCCGCGCGCTCCGCCGGGGTGTAGCCATGAACGCGCTGGTAGCGCCACAGGCGGTGCACGGTGCGCGCCTGATGGACGCCGATCTGCCGGGCCCGGTTCGCTGCGAACTTCGACTTGAAGTGGTTGGTCACGGCGTAGGAGATCTGCGCCTGGCCTCGCCGGTGGCAGGACGCGTAGGCGTCGGCCGCCACCTGGAGCGCGATGCGGATCTGCCGGTTCGAGGCCGTGAAGCTCGCATTGTTCACAGCCGCGCCGAAGTTGCCGTTGAGATAGGCGCGAGCGCCGCCGAAGTCGAGGAGCAGCGCCCGATTGGCGCTGCGAGGCTGCGAGCGGGCAAAGGCGCACGCGTCGGCCGCGGCGAACCGCTTCAGCTCCGTCATGCTGTCGGCATTGACGTACCAGGCGGGAACCGGGTGCGGCGCGGTCCGCCGGCGGGTCTTCGCAGTTCGGTCGGCGCGCAGGTGCGCCCGCGCTCTGCTCCGCGTCGCCGGCCCGCTCCCGGCTCCAGCCGGCGCCTCGGGCGCAGCGCCAAAGTCCGTCGTCACGAGCCCACCGTCGCCGAACGAGGCATCCGGTGCTCCATCGAGGGCGAATGCCGCAAGGGCGAAATCCGATACGCCGGTGGCACCCGAGGCTCCGATGACGATGGGGCCCGATGGCTCGTCGAGGACTGCGGCGGCCGAATGGAGGCCCGACGTGGTGACAATACCCGTGCCACCGAAGCCGGAGTCGAGTGCACCGGCGAGATCGAGGCGACCGACGACCGCGCCATCCGTGTCATCGCCGGCGAGCACGAGCCCGTCACGCTCGGGAGCGACCGCGGCAGCGGAGCTCCCCTGCGGCCCCAACGCGGCCGATCCCTCGTCGCCGAAAGCGGCGTCCGCCGAGCCGTCGGGGCCGAACCGGCCGACGAGCGCCTGACCGCCGACGGATCCCGCGACGAGCACGCCCCCGTCGGGGTTCGCGGCGATCCCGTCGACGGATGCCCCCGCTGGAAGCGCGGTCGTGACCGTGCCATCGGAGCCGAACGACTCGTCGGGCGAGCCGTCCGGGGAAAGGCGCGAAACCACAAGCGAGGCCTGGCTCTCGCCGCTCGAGAGGCCGGCGGTCACGATGCCGCCGCCGACGGGGACCACGGCCCGGACGTCGACGGGCGCCTCGGCGGTAGTGAAGGCGGGATCGATCGCGCCGTCGGCCGAAAGGCGGTACACGCGCGACCCCGACGCCCCGCTCGCGATGACGATGCTCTCCCGGTTCGGCAGCACCGCCACGGATGCGGCCCGGCAGCAGCCCAGCGTGACCGATCCTCCCTCGCCGAAGCCGCGGTCGAGCGAGCCGTCTTCGCGGTAGCGCACGACCGTCGCGCGGACGCCCGAGCGCCCGGCGGCGACTATCGAGCCGTCAGCCTCGAGGGCTGCCGCGAGGATCTCGTTGTCGGCTCGTCCGTCGACGTCGGTCGTCACGAGGCCGTGATCACCGAACGAGCTGTCGAGAGCGCCCGAGGATAGGTAGCGCGCAAGCGCGAAACGCCCGTCGGAGCTACCGACCGCGACGACCTTGCCATCGGGCTGAAGCAGCGCTGCCCGAGCGATGTCGTCGGAGGCTGCGCTGGGCGGCGTGGCGGCGCCGCCGGCGCTCGCCAGCACGAGCATGACCAAGGCCCCCGCCAGGGCGCCTCCGATCCCGCTTCGGAGCTTCCAGGTGCGAGTTCGATCGATCAAGAAGAGGCATCGAGTGTAAGGGTCTCGCGAATTTCCGCTGCACCTGGAGCGATTTCGTGGGATAGACGACCCAGGAGATCCCCCCATCCGGTGTGAGTCTCGATCGCCCTCTTTACGAGCCCCACGCCCAGATCGACCTGTCCCCGCTGCGCGAGGGACAGGCCGGCCCAAAACATGAACTCCGCGTTGTCCGGGACGAGGTCGAGCGCCCGCCGGCCCCGTTCTCCCGCCTCCTCGTGGCGGCCCTCCGCGCCGAGCTCCTCAGCCTCGCTCACGAGGGAATATGCCTCGGCTAGGCCGAGTAGGCGCCTCAGCTCCTCGAGTGGCTCGGGATGGTCCTCGACGCGCAGATCGACGGTTCGCCGCCAGCGCTCTCCCTCCGCAGGGACGACCAGGAGCGCCGCGGACTGGCGTCCGCGGACGTCGCCGCCGGCGGCCTCGCCCGCCTCGAGCGCCGTCAGAAGGCGCTCGGCAAGCGAACCCGCGGCACCCTCGAAGGCCCGGGCCATCGCCGGCCACACCTCCTTCGAAGCCATCATGTTGGCCTGCACCGAGAGCCCGTCGCCGGTGAGGTCCCCCGCGTACGGGATGCAGCTGTCGCCGGTGTGCACGGCCACCTCGCCTGCGGCGTCGATCACCGCGACCTGTCGCAGCCGCGCGCCATGGTCGGCCGCCACCTCGGCCTCGAGCGCGGCGCGTGGGTCCTCCCCGGCCTCGAGCCTGTCGAGGAGGCTCGGCCCGTAGGCCGGCTGGGCCATCGACTGCGTCGCGACCACGCCGACACCGGCGCGCCCCCAGGTGACGACCGAGCCGACCGAGAACCAGTGCGACTGGACCGCGACGCCGAGCTCGCCCGTCCGCGGGTCGCGCGCCGCCATCGAGTAGGTCACGGGCCCACGGGGACGTTCGACTTGATCGACTGAAGCCGCCAGTCCCCGCCCTCCCGTACGAGCGTCATCTGGAGCTTCTGCGCCGAGCTTGGCCCGCCGTGCGGGACGGCGACGACGAGCGCCCGGTGGCCCTTCGTGCTCGACTTCACGATCTCGACCGAGTCGGCCCGCCCGCCGGAGCGGACCGAGGCCCGGCAGCCCTGGACACCACCGAACGACTTGTCGAGGAGAGCCGGCGTGTAGAGCGTGCACACGGCCGGCTCGGCGGAGGTCAGCGCCACTCGGACGATCTGCGTTGGGGATGCCTTGGTGGGCAGCGCATGATGCGTGGCCTGCGTCGAGTCACTCTGTGTGCTCTCGGGCGGCTTCGAGCTCGTGGTCGTGGTCGTCGGCCCACTCCGGGTTTCGCGCTTCGGGCTCTTGACCGTGCTCAAGGAGCTGCTCGACGACGAACTCGACCCACCGCCGCACCCACCGACAGCGAGCGCCGCCGCCAGCGCCGCCGCGCTAGCCCACCTCATCGCCGCCCTTGAACTCGATCTCGCGGATGACCTTCGCCGGCGCCCCGGCCGCGATCGTCGCCGGTGGCAGGTCCTTCGTCACGACCGAGTTCGATCCGACCACGCACCGGTCCCCGATCTCGACGCCGCCGGTCACAACGCAGTTGACGCCGAACCAGCAATTCGACCCGATTCGCACCGGTCCGCGGGCGACGAAGCCCTGATACGTGATCGGCTTCGTCGGATCGGCGTAGGCGTGGTCGGCATCACCCACGAAGCAGTTGTTGGCGAACATCACGTGGTCCCCGATCTCGATCAGCTCCATCGCCGCCAGCATGACGCCCTGGTTCAGGAAGCAGCCTTCGCCGATGCGGATCCGGGCATCCGCGGAGAGCGTCAGCCAGCAGCCGGGCTCGAAGAGCGTTCCCTCGCCCACCGTGAGGCGCCCGGAGTCGAGGGCCTCGAGCACCTCGCCATCGATCGGATGGCGTACATAGGAGCCGGCGCGAGCCATATGACGGTTGATCCTCCACCGGCGCGAGAACCTTCGGCTTCGCTCGTACCAGCGATGCTTGATCCACCACGTCCGCCACCCGGCCTGCGACATCCGCGGCAGGTTCGCAGAAGCGAAGGCCGATGGTGATCTGATAGACAACCCGGCCGCGTGGCGCTGTCGGGGCGACACCGGGGCAGGGACTAGGCGCATGGGACACGGTGCGCACGCGACCGTCCAGCCGTCGACGGATCCCAGGGCCGCGCGCTGGGACCGGCCGCTCGAGCTGGCGATCACCATCCTGCTCGGCGTGGCGGCGATCGCCACGGCGGGCTCGGTCTACCTCAGCGAGCTCCAGGACCACCACGCGACGGAGCACTTCACGGAAGCGCTGAACGGGTCGACGAACACGGCTGCCTTGCTCGTGATCGCCACGGAGCAGGGAACCACCCGGACGCAATCCAATGTCCTGCTCAAGCAGGTGCGCGCGAAGAATGCGAAATCCAAGGAGGACTTCGTCCAGGCCAAGGAGGAGCAGCACAAGGCCGCCCGCTACACCCTGATCGAGGTGATCCTCGCAACCGCGCTCTTCCTCTTCGGGGTGGCGGGCGTCACCCATCGGTTCACGATCCGCCTGGGTACGTTCGGGATGGGGAGCGTGATCCTGCTCACCGCCCTGATCCTCCTCCTCGTCACCTAGAGCTCAGGCCGCGACGGGCTCGCGGCGGCGCGCCTTGCCGGCGCGCTTGATGCGCGGCTCGACCAGGTCGGCCAGGAACTGGCCGGTGTAGGAATCGGGCTCCGCCGCAACGTCCTCCGGCGTGCCCGTCGCCACGACCTCGCCCCCTTCCTCGCCCCCCTCGGGCCCGAGATCGATCAGGTGATCGGCCGACTTGATCACGTCGAGGTTGTGCTCGATCACCACGACGGTATTGCCGGCGTCGACCAGGCGCGCGAGCACCTCGAGCAGGCGCTGCACGTCGGCGAAGTGGAGGCCGGTCGTCGGCTCGTCGAGGATGTAGACGGTGTCGCCGGTCGCGACCTTCGAGAGCTCGGTCGCGAGCTTCACCCGCTGGGCCTCTCCGCCTGAGAGCGTCGTCGCCGGCTGGCCCAGGCGGATATAGCCCAGGCCGACGTCGTCGAGCGTCCGCAGGCGGCGATGGATCTTTGGGATGGAGCGGAAGAACTCGGTCGCTTCGCTGACCGACATCTCGAGCACGTCTGCGATCGACTTTCCCTTGAACCGGACCTCGAGGGTCTCACGGTTGTACCGCCGTCCATGGCACTGCTCGCATGGGACATAGACGTCGGGGAGGAAGTGCATCTCGATCTTGATCTGGCCGTCGCCCCGGCAGACCTCACAGCGACCGCCCTTGACGTTGAAGCTGAATCGACCCGGCTTGTAGCCGCGGGCCCGCGCCTCGCGAGTCTGCGAGAAGAGCGCGCGGATGTGGTCGAAGACTCCGGTGTAGGTCGCGGGATTCGACCGCGGCGTGCGGCCGATCGGCGACTGGTCGATGTTGATCACCTTGTCGACGTCGCCGAGACCCGTGATCCGGTCGTGGGCGCCAGGTCGCATCCGCGCCCGGTGCAGGCGGTTCGCGAGCGACCGGTAGAGGGTCTCGTTCACGAGCGTCGACTTGCCGGAGCCGGAGACCCCCGTGACGCAGGTGAACGTCCCGAGGGGGAAGGCGACGTCGATTCCCTTGAGGTTGTGCTGGCGCGCGCCGCGCACGACGAGCTCGCCGCGCCTGCGGCGACGATCCGCCGGCAGCGGAATCGAGCGCACGCCGCTCAGGTACTGGCCCGTGAGCGAGGCCGGATCGGCTTCCACCTCGCCTGGCCGCCCCTCGGCGATCACCCGCCCGCCATGAACGCCCGCGCCCGGACCCAGATCGACCACGTGGTCGGCTGCGCGGATGGTTCCCTCGTCGTGCTCGACGACGATGACCGTGTTGCCAAGGTCGCGGAGGCGCTCCAGGGTCGCGATGAGCTTCTCGTTGTCGCGCTGGTGGAGGCCGATCGACGGCTCGTCGAGGATGTAGAGCACGCCGACCAGGCTCGAGCCGATCTGGGTGGCGAGCCGAATTCGCTGCGCCTCGCCGCCGGAGAGGGTCGAGGCCGCACGCTCGAGCGACAGGTAGCCGATGCCGACGGCATCCAGGAAGCGAAGCCGCTCGGCGATCTCGCGAACGACGAGACGCGCGATGGCGCGCTCTGTCTCGGTCATCTCGAGAGCCTCGATCCACTCGAGGGCGGACGTGGCCGCCATCCGCGAGTATTCGTAGATATTGAGGCCGCCCACCCTCACCGCGAGGCTCTCCGGGCGAAGCCGGGCGCCACCGCAGTCCGGGCAAGGCTGCAGCGCCATCAAATGCTCGATCCGCTCCCGCGTGTTCTCCGAGTCGGTCTGCTCGTAACGGCGCTGAAGGCTGGTGAGCATGCCGTCGAACTGGACGGTGTAGACGCGCCGGCGCCCGAAGCGGTTGCGGTAAGAGACCGTGTGCTTCTGGCCCCCCGTGCCGGTGAGGAGGAGGTCGCGATCGCGCTTGCGGAGCTTTCGCCACGGCGTGTCGGCGTCGATCCCGTTCGCCTCGGCCACCGCCTCCAGGAGCCGGCGGTGGTACATCGATGCGGCCTTGGTGAAGGGCTCGAGGGCGCCCTCGGAGATCGAGAGGGTCGGGTCCGGGACGATGAGCTCAGGGTCGATCACGCGCTGGAACCCGAGCCCGTGGCAGCGCTCGCACGCCCCGTGTGGCGAGTTGAAGGAGAAGATCCGCGGTTCGAGCTCCGGCATGCTCGCCCCGCAGTGAAGACACGCGAACTTCTCCGAGAAGACGAGCACCTGCCCCCTCTTCCCCGCGCTCGGCCCGCTGAGAACCTTCGCACCGGCGGCCCCATCGCCATTGGTCACCCGCTCTCCCCCACCGCCGTCGTCGAGCAACTCGATCTCGACGATTCCGGAGGCGAGCTGCGACGCCGCCTCCAGCGACTCCGCGAGGCGCTTCCGCACGCCCTCCTTCATCACCAGCCGGTCGATGACGATCGAGATGTCGTGCTTGAACTTCTTATCGAGGGCGATCTCCTCGTCGAGGCGGCGGAGCTCGCCGTCGATCACGGCCCGCGCGTAGCCCTGCGCGCGCATCTCCTCGAGCATCCGCCCGTACTCGCCCTTGCGCCCTCGCACGACCGGCGCGAGGACCATGAAGCGGGTCCCCTCGGGAAGAGTCGCCACGCGATCGGTGATCTGCTCGAGCGACTGGCCCTGGATCGGCTCACCGCAGTTGGCGCAATAGGGCTTGCCGATTCGCGCCCAGAGGAGGCGCAGGTAGTCGTAGATTTCGGTGACGGTGCCGACGGTCGAGCGCGGGTTGCGCGACGTCGTCTTCTGGTCGATCGAGATCGCGGGTGACAGCCCCTCGATCGAGTCCACGTCCGGCTTCTCCATCTGGCCCAGGAACTGCCGGGCGTAGGCGGAGAGCGACTCGACGTAGCGCCGCTGCCCCTCGGCGTAGATCGTGTCGAAGGCGAGGCTGGACTTTCCGGAGCCCGAGAGGCCCGTGACGACGATCAGGGCATCGCGCGGCAGCTCGAGATCGACGCCCTTGAGGTTGTGAGCGCGAGCTCCTGAAATGACGATTCGATCCGAGCCTCCCATCGCCAGACGATTGTAGGAGTCGAACAGGCGTTCCGAAAACGGCGCTATGCGGTGCTGGAGGCGAGCCGCAGCACGGGGCGCGCGCGATAGGCGATCACCCAGGCTCCGAGCGCGGCCCCGACGGCGAGCGCGTAGCCCCGATGCGGGTGTCCGCCGCTCACCAGCGCGCCGGCGAGGGCGTTGCCGGCCGCGAGACCGACCACGATCGCCGTGATCATCCAAGTCGATGCCTCGGTCGCCGTTCCGGGCGGTGCGACCTCGTCGATCAGCGAGTAGAGCACTGCCCCCGCGGGCGCGAAGGCGAAGCCGCTGAGGATGAGGAGCGGCACCGAA
Organism: uncultured Actinomycetes bacterium; assembly: GCA_963771655.1. Classification (GTDB taxonomy): domain Bacteria; phylum Actinomycetota; class Thermoleophilia; order Solirubrobacterales; family 70-9; genus JAWVFM01. Next base: position 330,806 of record CAVYUG010000001.1, read on the forward strand.
TCGAGCTTCGTCGAGGTCAGGAGCAGCGGCGCGAACCCGAGCGCGATCAGCAGGCAGAGGCGCGGGTAGCGCTCCGCGGCCGGCTCCGAGTGATGCCGTGAGCCGTACCAAAGGCCACCGACCATGCTTGCGGCGCCCTGCACCGAGATGAGGAGGCCGGAGAACGCCGGAGCGCCGAAGCTGGTGGCGAGGGCAGTGGTCGATATCTCCATCGCTCCGATCGCGGCGCCGAAGGCCACCTCGACGAGGACCAGGGCGACGACCGCCGGCGAGCGCAGCGCTCCCACCCAACCCGTGTCCGAGGGCGTGCCGCGCCACGACCGCGAGGCCGCGGACAGCGCGTAGACGAGCGTTCCCACCGTGGTGAAGGCACCGTTCACGAGCACCGCCGTCCCCGGCGAGCCGGTGGAGGCAAGCGCGGCGGTCATGAGCGGTCCGACGACGAACGAGACCTCCAGGAGTGCCGCGTCGAAGGCGAAGGCGCTCTGGCGCAGGCGCGAATCGGCGACGAGCGTCGACCACAGGGTTCGCATGCAGGGCGAGAGCGCGGGGATCGTCGCCCCGCTGGCGGCACCGATCGCCGCCAGCGCCGCGGGGGGCGCTCCGGCCCGAGCCGCAAGGACGAGGGCGATCAGGGACAGCGGGCTGAGCAGGCAGATCGGGACCAGGACCCGGGTCTGCCCGAACCTGTCGACGAGGCGCCCCTGCACGGGCAGCGAGAACGCAGCGGCGACCGCCGAAGCCGCCTCGACGACCCCGGCGATGGCGAACGAGCCGGTCTCGGCGCGGACGAGGAGGATCGTCGCCAGGGAGAGGCCGGCGATCGGGAGCCGTCCGATACCCGCGCCGAGTATCGGCGTCCGCGCCCGCCGGATGGCGAGCAGGCGCTTGTAGGGCGTCGGGATCATGGGCCCACCCAGGTAAGCAGGCGCGCCAGGCGCGGAGTGTGTGGCCGGCTACTTGCCGGCCTTGGCGAGGACGTCGTCGAGAAGCGCCGTGCGATCGTCGAGCGAGTACGAGCTCGCGAGCTCGGCATCGATCTCCTCGCGAGACGCGCCGTCGAGCGCCATCTTCATCGCCACCAGGCGAGCCGCCTGGGAGTCGTCGGATGCGACGGGGGGGGATGTCGGCGCCTCAGCCACCGGCTCGGGGTCGGGGGCGACGGGCTGCTCCTCCGCCTTCTTCGCAGGCTCGGCGGGCGATGAGCTGGTTGGGGAGGGCGCAGGCGGCGGGTCCGGGGGCGCCGGGCTCGGCGAAGCGCTTCCGAAGCGTGAGGTCAGCTCCTCGAGCGCCTTGCGCGCGCCCTCCACCTTGTCGCGCGCCTCGGCCTCCGCGCGGGCGCGAATGCCCTCGGCCTCCTTCTCGGCGGCCGCGACGATCTTCGCCGCCTCCTCCTGCGCCTCGGCGACGACCTTCCTGACGGAGTCCGCAGCCTGCTGCGCGAGATCCTCGACGCTCATGGCCGAAGCGTACCTGCGGGATCTCAAGGCACCGTCAACGCGTCACCAAAGGGGGGCGCGATCTTTCGTTGTCGCGTTGACCGTCATATAGGCGGTCAGCACGACAGCGAACGCGTGCGACACGAAGGGTGTCGCGTTGACGGCGACCGAATTGGCGTCGAGCGGAGTGTGGCTGCGCTCGCCGCCCGCCAGCACCTCGCCGCCCATCGCAATCAGCTCCTTAGCTGCGGCCTCAGCCGGAGCCGGATCGACAATCAAGTGCAGTCCGGTCGCCTTCACCTGCTTCACCGAGCCGTGTATCTCGTCGGTCCTCCCATCCCGCGCGAGTGGACCTACGAGATGGCTGCGGTGCTCGCATGCGGCCGCGGAGCCTTCATCGCGGACCAAAGCGCCGCCTGGCTCTGGGGGCTCCTCCCCCACCCAGCTGACCCCCGCCCCGTCCACGTCATCGTGCCTGGATGAAACCCCGGCCACAAGCCCGGCATTCGCATCCGCCGCGTGAATTCCCTCGACCAGGCTGAGACCCGCACCCGATTCAACATCCCCGTCACCTCGCCGCCTCGAACACTGCTCGACCTGGCGACGACCCGCCGCGACGATCTCGACCCTGCCCTCGCCGAGGCCTTCGCCAAGAGGCTGGCTTTGCGAAGCGAGCTCCTCTCCCTAAGTGCGAGGCACCCGCGCCACCGCGGCGCCAAGCAGCTCCGGGCTCTCGGTGAGGACGACCGCGCCCCCGCGCACCTTCGGTCGGAGGCGGAGAAGCGGTTACTCGCCCTCGTCCGCCGCGCGACGCTCGCGGAGCCCGAGGTAAACGTCCGCCTCGGCCCCTACATCATTGATTTCCTATGGCGCGCCCCCAGGCTGGTCGTCGAGGTCGACGGCTACGCGTTTCACTCCTCCCGTGCCGCGTTCGAGCGTGACCGCCGGCGGGACGCGGACCTGACCTCGCGCGGCTTCCGCGTGCTCCGCTTCACCTGGCGGCAGATCGTCGACGAGCCCGAGCTCGTGGTCGCCCGTATCGCCCAGGCGCTCGCTATCGCCGCGCAGTAGGGTCGGCGGGCAAGCTCCCGACCCCTGGAGGCACGACCTATGTCAGTGATCATGATGCTTCGCCTGAAGGCTGATCCAGACGCCCTGGAGCGCTACGCGCAGGAGAACTCCGACCTCGTGAAGTCGATCGCCGAGGACGGACGGAGCAAGGGCGGTGTCCACCACCTGTTCGCGGCGGACGGCGACGAGGTGGTCGTGATCGACGAGTGGCCCGATGAGGCCTCGTTCCAGGCCTTCTTCGAGGGCCAGCAGGACATTCCGAAGGTGATGGAGGGCGCAGGCGCCCAGGGCGAGCCCCAGATCACGTTCCTGCGCGTCCTCGACACGCCGGACGCCTTCTAGGGCCCCCCGCGCCGCGCGCCCGGGGGGCGCCAAGACATAGAGCGGGGTTGACGTTCGCATGAACGCCCGACTTCGCCTCGCAATCTGCATCACCGCCCTGGTCTGCGCAGCCGCGCCGCCCGCGGCCGCGTCACCTCCGAGGGCCGCGCCGCGGTGCCCGGCGTGCGTGATGGCCGCACCAGCGCTGATCGAACTCGCGGGTGCGGCCTTCATCGGGGTCACGGCCGGCGAGGCCATCGATCGCGCGACGAGCGAGGTCGAGGACACCCACGCCGTCCACGCCGGGGTGAGGGCCGCGAACCATCCCAACGCCTTCCGACCATGGATCCGCTGGGCGAAGGGGAACGCCGCCTCCGGACGCGCCGTCTGGCGAGCCTTCCACGGGAGGCCCCTCCGCATCTACAGGTGGCTTCGCCGCTCCTACACGCTGAGGAAGCTCAAGAAGAGGCTCCCGCGAGCCGCGATCGCCTGCGTCCTCAGTGGAACCGTCACCGGGCTGCGCACCAGGAGCGTCGAGCAAGCCGGCTGGTCCTGCCTCGGCGGAGCGCTGGGTGCGCTCGGGGCCGCCAAGGCCAACGCGGCCGGGAACACCGCCGGGTGATGCCGCGGATCCTGGTGACCGCGCTCATTCTGGCGACGATCTTCGCCCTCGTCTACTGGCAGGCGAGTCTCTTCGCCGCCGTCGCATCGGTCGCCGGGACGGCCTCGGTCGCGCTCGGGTCGAGGCTCCTCGGGCGCTAGGCCCGCATCGCGTCGAGGTCGCGGCGCAGCTCCTTGAGCTCGTCGCGGATCCGCGCCGCCTCCTCGAAGCGAAGGTCCTCGGCGGCAGCGAGCATCTCCTCCTCCAGCTCCACGATGATCTTCTCGAGCTCGTCCGGCCCCTTGATCGGCTCGCCGTCGCGGTGCAGGGCGCGCTTTCGTCGCGCCGGGGCCGACCGCGATTCCATGGCGAGGAAGTCGGAGATGTCGGAGATCCCCTTCTGGACGGTCTCCGGGGTGATGCCATGCTCGCGGTTGTAGGCGAGCTGGATCTCTCGCCGGCGATCGGTCTCGGCGATCGCCACCCGCATCGCCTCCGTCTCGCGGTCGGCGTACATGAGCACGCGCCCACGGACGTTCCGGGCGGCCCGCCCGATCGTCTGGATCAGGCTCGTCTCGCCCCGGAGGAACCCCTCCTTGTCGGCATCGAGAATGGCGACGAGCGACACCTCGGGCAGGTCGAGGCCCTCGCGCAGGAGGTTGACGCCGACCAGGACGTCGTACTCGCCGAGCCGGAGGTCGCGAATGATCTGGATCCGCTCGATCGTGTCGACCTCGGAGTGCAGGTAGCGCACCCGGAAGCCGTGCTCGAGGAGGTATCCCGTGAGGTCCTCGGCCATCTTCTTCGTCAACGTGGTGACGAGGACGCGCTCGCCGACCTCGGCGCGGCTCCGGACCTCCTCCATGAGGTCGTCGATCTGGTTGCGCGTCGCCCGCACGTCGACCTCCGGGTCGATGATCCCTGTGGGGCGCACGATCTGCTCGACGATCCGCTTCGAGGACGAGCGCTCGAACTCGCCCGGCGTGGCCGAAACCATCACGAGCTGGCCGACCCGGTCGAGGAACTCGTCGAAGCGGAGCGGCCGGTTGTCGATCGCCGACGGGAGACGGAACCCGAAGTCGACGAGCGTCTGCTTCCGCGAGCGGTCGCCCTCGTACATCCCTCCGAGCTGGGGGACCGTCTGGTGCGACTCGTCGACAAAGACGAGGAAATCATCGGGGAAGTAGTCGATCAGCGTGTGCGGGGGGCTGCCGGGCTCGCGGCCGTCGAGGATCCGCGAATAGTTCTCGATACCGTTGCAGAAGCCGAGCTCCTTGAGCATCTCGAGGTCGTACTCGGTGCGCTGGCGCAGCCGGTGGGCCTCGAGCTCCTTGCCCCGCTCGCCGAACCAGGCGAGGCGCTCGTCCATCTCCCGCTTGATTTCGACGACCGATCGCTCGAGCGTCTCCTCCTCGGTCACGTAGTGGGTCGCGGGCCAGACCGCCACGTGGTCGATCTCGTCGAGGATCTCCCCCGTCAACGGGTCGAAGTGCTGCACCCGCTCGACCTCGTCGCCGAAGAGCGTGATCCGGTACGCGGTCTCGGCGTAGGCGGGGTAGATCTCCACCACCTCGCCCTTCGAGCGGAAGGTCCCGCGGGAGAGCACGGTGTCGTTCCGCTGGTATTGCATCCCGACGAGCTTGCGGAAGAGGGTGTTGCGGTCGATCTCCTCGCCGACCTTGAAGAGCTGCATCTGGCGCCTGTAGAGCTCGGGTGAGCCGATGCCGTAGATGCATGAAACCGAGGCGACGATCACGACGTCGCGCCGGGCGAGGAGCGCGGCCGTCGCCGAGTGCCGCAGCCGGTCGATCTCGTCGTTGATCGACGAGTCCTTCTCGATGTAGAGGTCCTGCGCCGGCACGTAGGCCTCGGGCTGGTAGTAGTCGTAGTAGCTGACGAAGTACTCGACCGAGTTCTCGCGGAAGAACTCACGGAACTCGTTGCAGAGCTGCGCGGCCAGCGTCTTGTTGTGAGCGATTACGAGCGAGGGACGGCCGAGCTCGGCGATCACCCCGGCCATCGTGAAGGTCTTGCCCGTCCCGGTCGCGCCGAGCAGGGTCGTGAACCGCTCGCCCGCGGTGATCCCCTCGGCCAGGCTGGCGATGGCCTTGGGCTGGTCGGCCGTTGCGGTGTAGGCGGGATTGAGGCCGAATTCAGGCACTCGGTTCACGATAGCCGGGCGCCCAGCTAGCTTTCGAGTGGTGAGAAGGCCGGCTCTGGCAGGGAGGCTGGGCATGACCGCGATCGCCTTGGCGCTCGCTCCGGCATCGGCCTCGGCCGGCGCGACGCCCGAGGCCTTGTTCCACCTCCGCGGCACGCACGGCTACGACATCTCCGTCGACGCGAGCGCGGGCCCCTCGACGCTGGTCGCCTCAAAGGCCCGCCGGCTCGGCGTCCCCACCTCGCGCCTGCCGAAGGCCGCCGGTGACGACGTCGCGATCAGCGTCTCGAAGGGCCACTCGGCCGAATCCGCGTACTTCGTCTCCGGCATCGTGACGGCGCGCCGGATCCACGCCCGCTTCGGCCAGTTCGGGCGCGTGCAGGTGAGGTTCAGGGCGCTCCGGAGCCGTCGGGTCGTCCTGCCGCGGCCGTGCACCGGCTGGGTCATCGTGCGCACCGGCACCTTCACGGGCAGGATCCGCTTCCACGGCGAGCACCGCTATACGCGCGTCGCGGCGGGCGGCGCGACCGGGCGAGTGATCCTTCCCCACGACGTCCGCTGCGAGAGCACCAACGCCGGAGCCGCGAAACAGCACGGCACCGCGGTCATCGCCCGCTCCCCGGGAACGTACTTCGTCGCCTTCAAGGACGATTCGGTCGCGAAGCCGCTCTGCCTGGCCCTAGCCGACGGCGGCGCGGGCCGCATCACCATCCTGCGCCTCATCCTGATCAGCGCCGGGCCGGGAGCCTTCACCTTCGCGCCCGAGCTGAGCGCCGCCCACCTCGACCTGCCCGCCCCGTTTTCGGGCGTGGGCAACTTCGCCGCCCCGCACGCGTGGACGGGCACCCTCACGGCGTCCTTCCCTGGCGCGACGGCCGTGCCGTTCGCGGGTGCCGGCTTCCACGCGCGGATGAAGCGCTTCTGAGCGCGCGAAGGCGACCCGAGCGCCTGCGGCCGCGAGGAGCGCGGCGAGTCCGCCGAGAATGAGCCCGGACCTCGGGCCGAGCGTCTCTGCGAGCCACCCCGTGAGCGGCCCGCCGATCGGCGTCGAGCCCAGGAAAACGATTCCGTAGAGCGCCATCACCCGGCCCCGCATCGCCGGCTCCACCCGCAGCTGAAGCTGTGAGTTGACGCCCGCGGCAAACGTGATGCTGGCGGCGCCGAGCGGGACCATCGCGGCGATCTCGAGCGGAAAGGTCGGCGCGACCGCAGCGATGAGCCCGAAGAAGCCGAAAGCCCCTGCCGAGAGCGTTATCAGTCGGGGGCCCGTGGACCCCCGCGCCCCCGTCGCCAGCGCCCCGACGATCGACCCGGCTCCCATCGCCGCGAGCAGAAGCGCGTAGCCGGACGCGTCCTGGCCGAACGTGAAGTGGGCGAGGAGCGGCAGGACGGTCTGGAAGTTGAAGGCGAGGGTCCCGACCAGCGCCATCATCGCGAGTGGGATTGCGAGCGCCGGGGTCCGCGCGACGTACCGGATCGCCGCGCGAACCGCGCCTGGCTCGTGCTCGGCGCGGGGCGCGGGGCGCAGGAGCTCGGGCTCCATGCTGCGGAGGGCAACGATCATGACCCCGAAGGTCAGGGCGTTGAGCGCAAAGCACGGCGCGACACCGAGCACCGCGATCAGCGCGCCCGCCAGCGCGGGGCCGATGATCCGTGACGAGTGGATGATCACGCTGTTGAGGCTCACCGCGTTGACCACGCGGTCGGCGCCGACCATCTCGATCACGAAGCTCTGCCGCGCGGGATTGTCGATCGAGTTGATGCTCCCGCGCGCGAACGCCGTGACGAAAACCATCCAGGGGGCGACCACGCCGCCGACCGTGACGGCGAAGAGCCCGAGCGCCGGCAGTGCCATCGCCGCTTGCGTATAGGTGAGGAGGCGGCGCTTCGGCACGCGATCGGCCACCAAGCCGCCGAAGGCGGCGAAGAGGAGGAACGGCGCGAACTGGGCGGCCGTCAGGGCCCCGACCGCGATGCCGCTGCCCGTCAGGGTCAGGATCAGCCACGCCTCGGCCACCATCTGCATCCAGTTGCCGGACAGCGACACGAGCTGACCCGTGAAGTAGCGGCGGTAGTTCGGGACGCCGAGGGAGCTGAATGAGCGACGGAGCGCGGCCGTCACGCGCGCTCGTCCGAGAGCAGCTTCTCGAGCAGCTCCGAGGCCCGCTCCAGAGTCGAGAGCTCCTCGGGATCGAGCACCCGTAGGCGAGCGGCGAGGTAGGCGGTCTTGCGCCGCCGAAGCCGCCGGATCAGCGCGCTCCCGGCCGGCGTCAGCCGCAACAGGCAGCTGCGCGCGTCGGCGGAGGCGGCGGCGCGCCCGATCAGCCCGTCCTCCTCCAGCCTCGCGGCGACGCGGGTGGCCGTGGGACGCTTGATGCGCTCGCGCTCGGCGAGCTCGCTCGGCGTGAGCGGCCCGTGCCGCTCGATCGTGGCAAGCGCGGAGCCCTGGGAGGGGCTCAGCTCCGGCGCCGCCTCCTGGCGCAGCCGCCTCGCCGTGCGCGTGATCGCAAGCCGAAGGTGAGTGGCGACGTCGACGGCGCGCTCGTCGCTCGTCGGGGCTTCAGCCGTAATCGCCATATAGTTAGCTTAGCGAATTAGTTTCGCGGCCTTGACAACCTGTCAGGATCCAGCGGAACGCAACGTCTGAGAGCGCCGCGCCCCTCGGGGGCGCGGCGCTTTTCGCTTAAGGTCCGGCCATGCGAGCGTCGCAGCGCCTGGTCACGGGATTTTTCGTCTTCGCCGGGACGATGCACTTCGTGCGCCCGGCGTACTACCGGGCGATCATGCCTCCGTACGTCCCTCGCCACCGAGAGGCGGTGGTCGTGAGCGGGGTGGCCGAGATCGCCGGCGGCGTCGCAGTCGCCTCGCCGCGAGCCCGCCCACTCGCCCGCTGGTGGCTGATCGCCCTGCTCGCCGCTGTCTTCCCCGCCAACGTTCACATGACGGTCAATCCCGAACAGGTCCGCGGCCTCGACCTCGACCGGATACCCCGCTGGGCCCTCTGGGCCCGGCTGCCGCTTCAGCCGCTGATGATGTGGTGGGTCTGGCGCGCCACCGCTGAGTAGGCCGCCGTCACTTGAGGCCGAGCTCGCTGGCGTACTTGCTCGCGTACTCGTCGCGCTTCTCGAGCACCTCCGCAACGTAGGCGCGCGTCTCGGGATACGGAATGTCGTCGAGCGCCAGCGACGGGCCACCCCACTTGTCGACGGCGTTGAAGCCGGCGTTGTAGGCGGCGAGCGCCGCCACCTCGTTGCCCTCGTAGCGGTCGAGGAGGTGGCTCAGGAGGAAGCAGCCGTACCTGATGTTGATGTCGGGGTCGTGGAGGTCATCGAGCACGAAGTCGGTCCCCCCGCTGAGCCGCCTTATGTACTCGGCCGCCTGCGGAGTGATCTGCATCAGCCCGATCGCGCCTGCGCTCGACTCCTGGTCGCGGAAGCGAGACTCCGAGTAGATCACGGCCGCGATCAGCGCCGGGTCGAGGTCCTTCTCGGCGGCCTGCTGGCGGATGATGTCCTCGTGCTGTAGGGGAAGCGTGAGCTCCTGGATTGCCTTCTCGACGTTCACCTGGCTGAGGAGGACCGCCAGCCCGGCGCCCAGGATCAGGGCCACGACCGCGCGACGTCGCCACACGGTCACGCGGCTTCTGTAGCCGGTCCGGCGCGCGCCGGTGGTCCGTGGAGTGGAGGCGGTCAGGCGGTGCTCCGGATGGCGACCAGGCGCGGCAAGAGCTCTTCGAGCTCGGCGCGCAGCGCATCGCGGTCGCCGTCGTTGCTCACGACGAAGGTCGCTCGCCGCTCCTTCTCGGCCGCCGGAAGCTGCCGGCCCGCGCGGCTCTCGACCAGGTCCGTGCCGCGGTCGGCCGCGCGCCTGGCGCGGGTCTCTTCGCTCGCCGCGACGGCAATCGTCGCGTCGAAGAAGCTCTCCATCCCGGTCTCGAACAGAAGCGGCACCTCGACCACGGCAACCGAAGTATGGGGCGGCAGGCCGACGACCCAATCGGCAATGCGCTCACCGACAAGCGGATGGAGCACGGACTCGAGCCAGGCGAGCTCCTCCGGCTTCTCGAAGACGACGGCGCCGACCTGGGGGCGGTCCAGGTCTCCCGCCGGTGCGACCTCCGGGCCCCACCGCTGGACCAGCCGGTCTCGAACCTCATCCGTGCCGAGAATCTCGTGGACGACGGCGTCGCTCTCCAGGGTCGCGGCGCCGAGGCTCTCGAGCGCCGCGAGGGCTTCGGACTTCCCGGCGGCGATCGCGCCGGTGAGGCCGATCAGCGGCGGGCGTTCACTCGCCGGGAGATGACTCGGGCGCCGCATCCTCCGGCTCCGCGTCCTCGGCTGCCGCTTCCGTGTCCTCGGGCGGCTCGATGTCCTCGGCCGCCGGAGCCCCGTCCTCAGGGGCAGGCTCGATCGGCTCAGCCTCGGTGGCGGCGGGCTCTGCCTCAACGGCGGCGGCCTCATCCTCGGCCGGCGTCTCCGGAAAGACCTCGTCGGAGACGTCGAGGTCGGGAAGCTCGGCGGGTGGCGATTCCGCCTCATCGGTGAGCTCAGCCGGGATCAGGTCCCGCAGCGGCAGTGCCTGCGAGGGCTGCGCGCGCTTCACGCTCAGCGAGATCCGGCGGCGCGACTCGTCGATCTCGAGGACTCGCACCCATACCTCCTGGCCCGGCTGTACGACCTCGCCCGGGCTCTCGACGTGGTGGTCGGCGAGCTCGGAGATGTGGACCAGCCCTTCGACGCCGGGAACGATCTCGACGAAGGCGCCGAACGCGACGACCTTCGTGACCTTGCCCTCGAACGCGTCGCCGGGCTTGTACTCGTTGGTGACCCGCGTCCAAGGGTCCTCCTGGGTCTGCTTGAGCCCGAGCGAGATCCGCTGGCGGTCGCGGTCGATATCGAGGACCTTGACCCGGACCGTCTCACCGACGGACAGGACCTCCGACGGGTGGTTGACGTGGCTCCACGAAAGCTCGGAGATGTGGATGAGGCCGTCGATGCCCTCGAGGTCGACGAAGGCGCCGAAGTCGACGATGTTGGAGATCTTGCCCTCCACGACCTGGCCCGGCTGCAGGCGGCCGAGGATCTGCTCGCGGACCTCCTTGCGCTCCTCCTCGAGGACGGCGCGTCGCGAGAGGACCACGTTGTTGCGGCTGCGGTTCAGCTCGATGACGCGGCACTCGAGCGTCTGGCCCTTGAACTCGTCGAGGTTGTGGACGCGCCGGATGTCGACCAGCGAAGCGGGCAGGAACCCGCGGACGCCGAGGTCGAGGATGAGGCCGCCCTTGACGACCTCGATCACGACGCCCTCGATCGGCTCGCCGGTCTCGGCGGCGCGCTCGATCTTGCGCCAGGCCTTCTCGAAGCGGGCACGCTTCTTCGACAGGAGGAGGCGCCCCTCCTGGTCCTCCTTCGTGAGCACGAGCGCGTCGACCTGCTCGCCGAGGGAGACCTCCTCGCCCGGATCGACCGAACGGCGGATCGACAGCTCGTTCGAAGGGATGACGCCCTCCGACTTGTAGCCGATGTCGACGAGGACCTCGTCCTTGTCGATACGCACCACCTCGCCGCTCACGACGTCGCCCTCCTCGAACGGCTTGATCGTCGCGTCGTAGTTCGGGACGAGCTGGCCGTCGACCTCGATCATGAGGTCGGTGCTCGTGCTCGGCGGCGGCGGGGCGGTCGCTGTGTCGGTTGCGGCCAAGGCGTGAGAGTGTAGAGGCGGCCGCTTTGAGGCAGGCGTTGGGTACCCTCGCGGCATGCCTACGCGGCGGACCAAGCGGGGCGAGGAGCGGACCCCGCTCGGCACGGAGTGCGACGTCCTCGTCTGCGGCGCGAGCTTCGCCGGCCTCGCCGTGGCGCGCGAGCTCGCCGGGAGCGGCGCCCGAACCCTCATCGTCGACCGCTACGAGGTCGGCGAGCGGCAGACCTCGGCGTGCGCCGCGCCGACGGAGTGGCTCGAGGCCCTCGGGCTCGAGGCCTCGATGCGGCAGACGTTCGGCGAGCTCCTCATCCACACCCCGCACACGACGGCCCGCATGCCGCTGCCGTTCACGTTCTCCACGTTCGACTATCGCGAGCTCTGCACGCTCCTGTTCGAGCAGTGCGACGCGGAGTTCGAGACGGCGAAGGTGGAGGGCCTCGGCAGCGCGAACGGCGATGGCTCGATCCATGTCGTCACCGACCGCGGCGAGCTTCGGGCCCCGCTGGTGGTCGATGCGCTCGGGTGGCGGCGGGTGCTCGGGTCCGGCTTTCAGCCTCCTGACGCGCCGCTATCGCGCGGCCTCGAGGTTCATCCGGGCGGCGGTGGCGGCGAGCTCGAGATCTGGATCGACCGTTCGTACGTCCCCGCCGGGTACTCGTGGAGCTTCCCGGCCGCCGAGGAGGTTCGCGTGGGCGTGGGCTCGTTCGACCCCCGGTTCCACGTCAAGGACCCGACGGTGCGCCTGGCGGGCGACCTCGGACGAGACGCCGTCCGCTACCAGGGCAACTGGATCCCCCACAAGCTCCGGCCCGCGACCGAGAACGGCGTGTTCTTCGCGGGCGACTCGGCCGGTCACTGCCTGCCGCTCACGGCGGAGGGAATCCGCACCGCCCTCTACTTCGGCATCGCCTGCGGCCGTGAGATTCGGCGAACCGCCGAGGGCCGGATCTCGCGCCGCGCGGCGCTCGATCGCTACACGGCGTTCTCGGCCCGGCACGACTTCCATTTCCGGTGGCTTCTGCGCGTGCAGCGGCTCATTCCGCGCGTACCGCCGCGTGTCCTCGCGCCCGCGCTCAACGCGATGGCGGACGAGCGCTTCACCCGCTGGGCCTTCGGCCACTACCTGCGGATCGCGCACCCCGCGTTTGCGCGCGAGCTCAGCGGACGACGAGGTACGTCCCGACGAGGAGCAGCGCGACTCCAACCAGCCGGGTCGCGCTGAGCGGCACCTTCTCGAGGCCGAGGACGCCGAGGCGGTCGATCGCCACCGCGGCCGTCAGCTGTCCCGTGATCGTCGCGGCGGCGACCCCGCCGGCACCGATCGTCGAGACCGAGATCAGCGCCACGGTCACGTAGGCGGCACCGAGGATCCCGCCGATCAGGTAGTACCAGGGCACATCGAACGTCGAGCCCAGCCCGCTCGTATGACCCACCAGAAGGACGATGAGGGCGAGGAGCACGGTCCCCACGAAGAACGAAACGAGTGCCGCCGGAAGGCTGCCGGTGCTGCGGCCGAGTCCGGCGTTGATCGGCGCCTGCAGGGCGATCAAGCCGCCCACGGCGGCCGTCAGGATCACGGCGAGCCCCCTACCCATTGACGCGGGGATGGTACCCGTGATCTTGGTGCTCGCCCGGTGTTCGAGGACCGTGGACTGCTTGCCTCGAGGAGGGTTGATGCCTGGGGCAACGCGAACCGATCAAGGCGGAGGATGACCGAGGACGCAAGGCCAGGGCGGGTTGGGCGCGCCGCGCTTCGCTGCCAGCCCGACTCCCGGCTCGTGGCGCTGACACGCAACGGCAGCGACGCCGCGTTCGAGGAGGTCGTCGGGCGTTACCAGGGCAGCCTGGTTGGGTTCGCGGCTGGGATCGTCGAACGTGACCGCGCCGAGGACGTCGTCCAGGAGTCGCTGATGAAGGCCCTGTCCTCGATCCGCGGCACCAACGCGGAGATCAACCTCCGGCCCTGGCTGTACACGATCGTCCGCAACCGCGCCCTCAACAGCCTCCGCGACGAGCCGACCTACGAGCATCTCGACGAGGACTACGACGGGGTCCCTCAGCCGCCCGACGTCGCAGCCCGCCGCGAGGACATCGCAAGGGTCGTCGGGCAGGTCAAGGCGCTGCCCGAAGCTCAGAGGCGGGCACTGGTGGAGCGTGAGCTCGAGGGCCGAAGCCACGAGGAGATCGCGGCCGGGCTGGGCGTGACCCCGGGCGCCGTGCGCGGTCTGATCTTCCGTGCGCGCACCAGCCTGCGCGACGTCGCCGGCGTTCTGATCCCCATGCCCCTGCTCCGTGCCCTCGCGGGGACCTCGGCGGGCGGGGGTGCCGCCACGGTGGCGGCCGCCGGGGGTGGGGGCGGCCTCGTGAAGCTCGGTGCGACCGTGGGTGTGGCGGTGGTCGCAATCGGGTCCGGGGTGGCGCTTCACGATCGAGGCGGCTCGAGCGACGACCCAGCTCGGGCGAGGATCAGCGCCCAGGAGTCGGCCGACGTCGTCAGCTCGCCCGCCACCGCGGGCTCCAGGGGCGCGGCCGGCGGCTCGTTCGCCGACTCCGGGCGCGGGTCGTCGAGCTCCGAGGGACCGTCGGGCGACGCCGGGTCGGGCGCATCGGGCTCGAAGGGCAGCGGCCCCGAGAGCTCCGGCGGCAGCACGGGCCCCTCCCCCGCCAGCGGCTCCTCCGGGTCGAGCAGCGGTCCGGGCAGCGGGCGGTCCTCCGGTGGTGGCGGCGACGGTGTGGCGGAGGGTGGCGGCGAGCACGGCGGTGGCGGCGAGCACGGCGGTGGCGGCGAGCACGGCGGTGGCGGCGAGCACGGCGGTGGCGGCGAGCACGGCGGACCGACGCCCGGCGGAGGCGGTCCCGGCCCCGGCGACGGTGGCCCGGTGCCGGATGGTGGCGGTGGCGGGACCGGCGAGGGCGGGCACAGCGGCCCCGGCGGCGGAGGCGGTGGCCTTCCGAGCGACGGTGGCTCAGGTGGCGGCGGCATTCTCCCGCCCCCGCCCGAGACCGATGGGCCCGGCGATGGCGGCAGCGGTGGTGGTGGCGGCCCCGGACCCGGCGTCGGCGTGCTCCCTCCGCTCGACGACTGAAGCGATCGCGTGATCCTCGCGGCTCGGCGGGGTTTCGGTAGCTGACGAGTCACCCGAGAAGGAGGAACCACATGAGCTCGAGACGATCCCGCGGAGCCCTTGCCGTGATCCTGGCGGCAGCGGCGGGAATCCTCGTCCTGGCGCTGCCCGCGGCTGCGTCGGCGAAGGACCGCAATCACGACAAGATCCCCGACCGGTGGGAGAAGCACTACAAGCTGTCGCTCAAGGTCAACCAGGCGCTGCGCAACCAGGACCGCGACAACCTCAAGAACCGTCAGGAGTTCCGCCTGGGAACCGACCCGCGCGACCGAGACACCGACGACGACGGCGTCGAGGACGGTGAGAACGGCGGGACCATCGAGTCGTTCGACAGCACGACCGGGACGCTCATCATCGATCTCACGGACGGTGGCTCCTTGACCGGCCAGGTCACGTCGGACACCGAGATCAGGTGCGAGCACGGCGACGGAGCGCCCGGTGACGCCGGTGACGACGAAAAGGCGGCGCGCCACGACGGTGGCACCGTTGACGGGGATGACGGTGGACGCCACGGCCATCCGGGCCCCGGCGGCCCCGGTGATCCCGGCGACGACGGCGGCTGCACGGCCGACGACCTCGTTCAGGGTGCCGCGGTCGCGGAGGCCGAGCTCGACGACTCGGGCACGGTGTTCGAGGAGATCAAGCTCGGGACCGAGGGCGACTGCGACGATTGACGCCGGACTCGATCCCGACTGCGAAGGGGCGGCCCTCGGCCGCCCCTTTTTGTGCTACTTCGCCGTCAGCCAGTCCTCGCCGACGCCGACGTCGACCGCGAGCGGCGGATCGAGATCGAAGGCGCCGCACATCTCGGCGCTCACGAGCTTCGTGGCCGCGTCCATCTCGCCCTCCGGCCCCTCGAAGAGGAGCTCGTCGTGGATCTGGAGCACGAGCCGGGTCTCCATCCCGTCGGCGGCGAGTCGCTCGTGGCAGCGGAGCATCGCCACCTTGATGATGTCCGCGGCCGTGCCCTGGATGACGGTGTTGACCGCCAGGCGCTCCCCCAGCGAGCGCCGTTGGCGCTGACCCGACCGAAGCTCCGGGATGGCGCGACGGCGGCCCATCAGCGTCGTCACGAACCCGTCGCGCTCCGCCGCGTCGATGGTCTCGTCGATGAACCGTCTGATTGCCGGGAACCGCTCGAAGTAGCGCTCGATGTAGGCGGCGGCCTCCTCGCGCGAGATCTGTAGACGGTCCGCGAGCCCGAAGGCCGAGAGCCCGTAGGCGATGCCGTAGTTGACCATCTTCGCCTTCGAGCGCTCCGCGGGCCCGACCGCGTCGGCCTGGGCGCCGAGCACCTCCGCCGCGGTTGCATCGTGGACGTCCTCGCCCGAGGCGAAGATCTCTCGCAGGGCGTCCTCGCCGGCAACGTGGGCCAGCACCCGCAACTCGACCTGGTTGTAGTCGGCGGACAGGAGGCGGTGGCCGCTCTCGGCGACGAAGCAGCCGCGCACGGGCCGTCCCACGTCGGAGCGAATCGGGATGTTCTGGAGGTTCGGGTTCACGCTCGACAGGCGCCCGGTGGCCGCGGCGACCTGGTTGAAGGTCGTGTGGATCCGGCCGGTCTCCGGGTCGATCAGGGTCGGCAGGGAGTCGAGGTAGGTGTTCTTGAGCTTCGTGAGCTCGCGCCACGCCTCCACCTTGGCGACGATCTCGTGCTCGTCGCGGATCTGGGCGAGGACGCGGGCGTCAGTGGAGAAGCCCGTCTTCCCGCGGCGCTTACGCGAGAGGCTCAGCTCGCCGAAGAGGACCTCACCGAGCTGTTGCGGCGATCCAATCGTGAACTCGTGACCGGCGAGGCCGTAGATCTCGGCCTCGAGCTCGGCGATCCGTTCGGACATCCCCTCGTTGATCTCCGCAAGCCGGTGCGCGTCGAGGCGAAGGCCGATGCGCTCCATGCTCGCGAGGACCTCGATCAGCGGCATCTCGACCTCGGTCAGAAGGCGCTCGAGCCCGAGCTCGGAGATGCGAGGGCGCTGACGGGTCGCGAGCTCCCAGGTGAGGCGGGCGTCGACCGCCGGATCCGCGGCCGGCTCGCCGTCGAGCGCAAGCTGCCCCTCGGGTTCCGCCGCGGGCTTCGCCGCCGCGATACCCACGTCGGCGGCGAGCTCGTGGAGGTCGTAGGTGCGCCGAGCCGGGTCGAGCAGGTAGGCGGCGACGGTCGTGTCGAGCTCCAGGGCGAGGCCGCCCTCACCGGCCGCCGCCAGGAGCGAGTGGCGGGCGGCGCCGCCGAGTCCCTTCAGATCGTGGCCGATCAGTGGCCGACCGTCGAGCTCGGATGCGAGCGCACCCAGGTCGGTCGCCTCCCCGGCGATCACCTCGCCGCCGGCGGTGCCGGCCCAGCGGCCGCTCGCGATCGCGATCGCGGCCGGGCCGTCGCCAAGGTCCGCGGGGCTCCCCTCCACCGCCTCGACCGAGATCTCCTCCTCGGCGGAGCGCCCGGGGACGACCTCCCCCCACTCTTGGTCGAGCCGCTCCATCACGGCGCGGAGCTCGAACTCGGCGGCGGCCTCGCGAAGGCGACTGCGGTCGGGCTCGGCGCGCATCGCCTCGCTTACGTCGATCCCCAGCTCGATGTCGTCGGTGAGGATCGCGAGCGCCTTCGACACGCGCGCGTCATCGGCGTGCTCGGTCAGGTTCTGCTTCCGCTTGGCGCCGGAGACCTCATCGACCGAGTCGAGGACCTTCTCGAGCGACCCGAAGCGCTGCAGGAGCTGCGCGGCCGTCTTCTCGCCGATCCCGGGGACGCCCGGGATGTTGTCCGACGTATCGCCCTTGAGACCGATGAGGTCGGGGACCAGCTCCGGTCCCACGCCGTAGCGCTCGACCACGCCCTCGCGATCGTAGATCTTCGTGTCGGTGACCCCTCTCGAGGTGGCCATGACTCGGATCCCCTCGTCCACGAGCTGGTAGACGTCGCGGTCACCTGAAACGATCATCACCGGGATGCCGGCGCGCTTGGCCTGGCGGGCGAGGGTGGCGATGACGTCGTCCGCCTCCCAGCCGTCGACCTTCACGTTGCTGAAGCCGAATGCCTCGGCGAGCGGCGCGAGGTGCGGCCATTGCTCGCGGAGGAGGTCGGGGCGCGACGGTCGCCCCGCCTTGTACGGCTCGTAGACAGCGTCGCGGTTCGACATGCCGGCGTCCCACGCCACGATCACCGCCGCCGGATCGTGCTCGATGAGGATCTTGGCCATCATCGACGCGAACCCGTAGATCGCGTTCGTCGGCCGTCCGTCGGCGGTCGCGATCGACTCCGGCAGCGCGAAGAAAGCCCGGTAGGCGAGGCTGTTGCCATCGATCAGGAAGAGCTCGCGCCGATCGCCGTTGGAGGCCACGTCCCGATCCTACGGCGCCCTAGCTGCGGCACGGCGACTTGTAGTCGCATACCGATTACAACGCGCCACCCAGCCTCAACTTAGATACCGACGAAGCACGGCGACGACGGAAGCCGGGTCATTTTCGATCTGTCTCCAAGTGAATCGAAGGACCTCGAACCCCCGTAGCCTCAGAAACGCGTCGCGCATCCGGTCGTCCTCGAAGGCTTGTCGCCCGCGATGACCCCGCCAGTCGTCGGTCTCGACCGCCAGGTTGTGCTCCGGCCAAACGAAGTCGACCGTGTAACGGCCGATGGGAACATTCACGTGGGGCAGCGGCAGCCCGTGGGCGTGACAAAGTCGCAGGAATAGGCGCTCGAGCTCGCCTCGCTCTCGACCGGTGCGACCGTGGCCTCGATGTCTCTCCCCCTCGCTGCCTAACTCGAGCCCTAGGTACGCGGCCTGCCTGAGCGCTCGCCGGAGGTCACCTACTCGACCCGCGCGCCGTAGGTCCGCGATTGTTCGAGCGGGTGCGGTCACCGCGACGCGCTTGTGGCGGCTCACGTCGCCCGATGTCAGCGAGGGAGAGCGGTGGATGATCAGGCCGCGGCGCCTCAGCCGGCCGTCCCGACCCATCACCGTCACATGCACAGGCCCCTGCCCCACGGTCAGCAACGTCCAGAGCTCGGCCGCGCTGCGGTGACTCAGCACGGAGCCCCGGCACGCCGCGACCGCCGCAAACCACGTCCCCTCGCTGCTCAAGCCGCGATGTCCCACCGCATACACACCGCGGAAGACCCGGTGCAACCGTCCGGCAGCCACGCGCCGCTGGATCGCGCTCTGAGACAGGCCGGCACCCGTGAGTTGCTTGAAGGTGACGATCCCGTGCTGAAGAGCGGCAATCTCAGCGATAAGTCGATCGGGCGTGTCGAGTTGTAGCCGCATACCGACTACAACCCAGCCACACCACCTGGCGCCCCCTCGCGCGGTCGGGCGAAGCTGGCGCGCCCATATCATCCGCCCCCGTGGCCGCCATCCCCTCCGTATCCGCCCAGTACTCCGTCGTCGTGCGCGTCGAGCTCGATGCGCGCCAGGAGCCGCTCGGCAAGCTGACCGCCCAGATCGCGGAGGCCGGCGGCCAGCTACAGGGCGTCGACCTCGTGCCCGGCGCCGGCGGCGAGGGCAAGCGCGTCCGCGAGTTCACGATCGACGCCCGCAACCAGCGCCACTGGGAGGAGATCCTGCGGGCGATCGGGTCGACGCGCGGCGCCCGCGTGCTCAGCTACGTCGACCGCACGATGGCAATGCATCGAGGCGGCAAGATCGAGCAGCACAACAAGTACCCGCTGAAGACGCGCGACGACCTCTCGATGGCCTACACGCCCGGCGTCGCGCGGGTCTGCACGGAGATCGCCGAGGATCGCTCCAAGGCATTCGAGTTCACGATCAAGAAGAACACGGTCGCGATCGTCTCCGACGGAAGCGCGGTCCTCGGCCTCGGCGACATCGGTCCGGAGGCCGCGATGCCGGTGATGGAGGGCAAGGCGATGCTGTTCAAGGAGTTCGCCGACGTCGACGCCTTCCCGATCTGCCTCGACACCAACGACCCGGATGAGATCGTCCGGACGGTCAAGGTGATGGCGCCGACCTTCGGGGGCGTGAACCTCGAGGACATCTCGGCCCCACGCTGCTTCGAGATCGAGGAGCGGCTGAAGGCCGACCTCGACATCCCGGTGTTCCACGACGACCAGCACGGAACCGCCGTCGTGACCACCGCAGCGCTGATCAACGCTTTGAAGATCGTCGGCAAGGAGCCCGAGGACCTGCAGGTGCTGATCGTGGGCCTGGGCGCCGCCGGCGTCGCGGTGACGAAGATGATGCTCGCAACCGGGGTCAGGCACGTCATCGGCTGCGATCGCAAGGGGGCGATCTCGATGGAGCGGGGGGACTACACGTCGGGCACCATGAACGAGAGCAAGCGCTGGTACGCCGAGAACTCCAACCCCGAGAATCGGTCCGGCTCACCCGAGGACGTGATCGAAGGCTGTGACGTCTTCGTCGGGCTTTCCGGGCCGGGGATCATCCCCGCCGAGGCCCTGGGGAAGATGGCGAGAGACCCGATCGTCTTCGCGATGGCGAATCCCAACCCAGAGGTCATGCCGGAGGAGGCCGAGCCCTACGTTCGGATCATGGCGACGGGTCGTTCGGACTACCCGAACCAGATCAACAACGTCCTCTGCTTCCCCGGGATCTTCCGCGGCGCCCTCGATGCCGGCGCGCCGGCGATCACCGAGGAGATGAAGCTTGCGGCGGCTCACGGCATCGCCGGTGTCGTCACCGAGGAGGACCTCTCCGAGGACTACATCATCCCCAGCGTCTTCAACCGCGAGGTGGCTCCGGCCGTTGCCGAGGCCGTGGTCGAGGAGGCGAAGCGCGCGGGGCTTGCCCGAATCTCCGAGGAGACCGGGACTTTCACCACGATCGATTGAGGCCGGGCCCAACCGGGCATGGAGGTGGCGCATGCGGGTTCTCGTGACGGGCGCAAGCGGGATGATCGGCTCACGGGCCTGCGACGCTCTGCTCGCCCGCGGCGACGAGGTCGCCGGGCTCTCCCGCGACCCGGTTCGAGCCGCCAAGACGAATCCAACGGTCTCCTGGCACGAGTGGGACCCGATCCACGAGCGGCCGCCCATGGCCGCCCTCGAGGGCGTCGATGCCGTCGTCAACCTGATCGGCGAGCGGATCAACCAGCGTCTGAGCGACGCGGCGAAGAATCGCATCCTGCAGACCCGGGAGCGCGCGACCAAGAACCTGGTCGACGGTCTCGCCGCCATGGCCGTCAAGCCGAGCGTGCTCGTCACCCAGTCCGCGGTCGGCTATTACGGCGAGCGCGGCGAGGCGATCGTCGACGAGTCGACGCCGCCCGGCGACGACTTCCTCGCGCAGGTGTGCGTGCGCTGGGAGGCCGCGGCCAGGCCCGCCGCCGACGCGGGCATCCGGCTCGTCACGGTCCGCACCGGGCACGTGCTCGACCCCGAAGGGGGCCTCCTGAAGCAGCTCCTTCTCCCCTTCAGGCTCGGGGTCGGCGGCCCGCTCGCCGGCGGGCGCTGGTACATGCCGTGGGTCCATCGCGACGACGAGGTCGGGCTCATCGCCTGGGCGCTCGACACCGACCGCGTCGACGGCACACTCAACTCCTGCTCCCCGAACCCCGTCACCAACAGCGAGTTCTCGAAGGCGCTCGGAGGCGCCCTGCACCGTCCGGCGATCCTGCCGACGCCCCGTCTTGCCGCGGCCGCCGTGCTCGGAAGCGAGATGGCCGAGGCCGCAACGACGAGCATCCGGGCGGTCCCGCGCCGCGCGCTCGACCTCGGACACCGCTTCCGCTTCGCCGAGGTCGGCGACGCGCTTGGCGACCTGCTCGCCGGCTAGCGAGCCCGCAGCAGCGCGACCGGCCGCAGCCCGGACGGCGTGCTTCGGTAGCCGCTGACCCGGTTGAGCGTCGTGTCGCCGAGCGGGTCTATCGAGTACGTGCCGAGCACCGAGCGCCGTCCGCGGGTGTCGAAGAAGGCGTCGACCACGGGCTGGCGCTGGTCGCCGGCCGAGCCCGCGCGGCGGATGGAGGCGAGCACGACCGCCATCGCCTCGTAGCCATAGGCGGCGTAGCGCCCCGGCGCGCGCCCGAAACGTCGGGTGAACGCCGATGCGAACCGGCGCCCGCTCGGAGGCAGCTGCTTCGGGTCCTGCGCGGCCGAGGTCACGAGCTCCGCCGCCTCGGGGCCGCTGCGGTCGAAGGGCGGCAGGAGGGCATCGGACGCCAGCACGGTCCCGGGAAGCGACGACGCCCTCTCAAGGGCGGGGCTGCCGGCGAGCCCGGCGTAGTAGACGAGCTGCGCGCCCTTGCGGGTGACGCTCGCTCCGCGAAGCGCCTCCCTGAAGGAGCTCGCCATGACCTCTCCGAACGAGGAGCCGTCGCTCACGAGCTCCACCTTCCGTTCGTCCAACCGTCGCACCCATCCAGCCGCGGCGGCGGCCTGGACCGGGTCTGACGGGATCACCCTGCCGAATGTGCGCTCACCACCTTCGTCCTCGCCGGCGGGGAGCTGGTCGCTGCCGAGGAAGGGCCGCGTAAGGTCGACCGCGGTGCTCGCTGGGGAAACCTGCAGGAGGTGGGCGGCGTTCGTGATCGGCTCGGACGTACGCGTCGCGCCGGCTTCGAAGTCGCCGATGTACGCGACGGCCGAGGTGTCCTGGGTCGCCGTGCGGGCGTTGGCGCCCACGGCGGACGGGCTCCATGCAGCCGCCGGCCCGCGTCCGGCGGTGTCGTCCAGATAGCGGGCGCGAACCGCGAGCCGACCCACCTTCCCCCCGGCGTCCGCCAGCGCCATCCGGGCCCCGTCCGCGATGGCCCGCCCGTCGCGGCCGGTCGCCCCGCGAAGGGGCGTGCTGACGTAGACGGTGGCGCGTGACGCGCCCGTGATGCCGGAGCTCCCGCAGGAGGCGAGCGCCAGGGCGGCGGCGAGGCTGGCGCTAACCCAGGAAAGGCGTCGCAACCGCGTAGTCCTCAGGCGGGACCGTGCGAAGCTCGGCGACGGCATCGGCGAGCGGCGCGAGCTCGATGCGCGTGCCGCGGAGGGCCGGCATCATGCCCCAGCGCTCGTCGTGGACGGCGTCGATCGCCGCCACCCCGAGCCGGGTGGCGAGAACGCGGTCGTACGCCGTGGGGGTCCCGCCGCGCTGGATGTGCCCCAGCACGACCGCGCGGGTCTCGAAGCCGGTCCGCTGCTCGATCTCCGACTCCAGGCGCTGGCCGATCCCGCCCAGCCGCACATGCCCGAACTCGTCCTCGCCTCCGGTCACCGTCTCCATCGTCCCCTCGGCCGGGACCGCACCCTCGGCGGCGACCACGATGGAGAACGGTCGGCCGCGACCGTGGCGCCGCTTGATGAGGCCGCAGACCTCCTCGATGTCGAACGGGCGCTCTGGAATCAGGATCACGTCCGCCCCACCCGCGAGGCCCGAGTAAAGGGCGATCCACCCGGCGTGGCGTCCCATGACCTCGACGACCATCACCCGGTGGTGGGACTCGGCCGTCGTGTGGAGGCGGTCGATGGCCTCGGTGGCCACCTGGAGGGCCGTGTCGAAGCCGAAGGTCACGTCGGTCGCGCCGAGGTCGTTGTCGATCGTTTTCGGCACTCCGACCACGTTCAGCCCGTGCTCGGCGTGAAGCACCGCGCCGGCGCCGAGCGTGTCCTCCCCGCCGATCGCGATGAGCCCGTCGAGCGCGAGATCGCGCATCGCGTCCTGGACGCGTCGTGGACCGTCGTCGGTCTTGATCGGGTTCGTCCGCGACGTTCCGAGGATCGTCCCGCCGCGGGGCAGGATCCCGCGGGTCGACTCAACCGTGAGCTCGGAGTGCAGGTTTTCGAGCGGTCCCTTCCAGCCGTCCCTGAAACCCACGAGCTCGGCGCCGTGAACGTCGATGCCCTTGCGGACGATGGCCCGGATGACCGCATTCAGGCCAGGGCAGTCACCACCGCCGGTGAGCACTCCAACGCGCACGCCGCCCACGATAACCCGTGGAGGCGGCTTCGCTCGTTCAGGCTGCGTCGAGCGCGGCGCGCCGGCTCTCGAAGAACTCGAGCGCGGCGGCATCCGGGTCGTCGGCGGCAGCGAGCGCCGCATAGGGCAGCTCGGCGCCGGTGAACCCGCGCGCGTTCCAGAGCTCGCCCGCCACATCGCCGCTCCACGGGCCGACGTAAAGGTAGGGCTCGGGGTGGGCGTCGTCGCCCGGCGAGCCCCCGTAGTTGGCTCGCTGCCCCGATGCCTCGTCGCCCGCCTCGATCGCGACGTCGAAGTGCTCGGGCCAAAGCGTGGGTGACGTCGCAGCGGCGTCGCCGGCGAGCGTCGCGCTGAACGCCTCGAGGGCCCGTTCGGCGAGCTCGTAGAACGCGGCCAGCCGCGCCGCGGCATCGGCGTCGACCTCGAGCGGAGTCTGGTCGTCCGGAAGCCCGTCGGGAAGGAGCTCGGCGCCGACCAGTGCGCCCGCGTCGGCCATCGACGTCAGCTCACCCCGGGTCTCCACCCCGTCCCCGTCGACCACCACCTCGGTCCCGTCGACCCTGACCACGAGACGGCGGCCGCCGTGCTCGAAGGGCGGCGTCCCGAATCCGCCCGGCGTGACGGTGAGGGCAATCTCGTTGTGCGGCTTGCGGGCCGGGGCAACGATCTCGGCGGCGACGCGATGGAGCGCCGCGCGCGTCGGGGCGAACGTGTCCGGCAGCGGCTCGAGGCTCGTCACGCTCGGCGGCGCCTATGGACGCAGCCGGGCGATGATCGGCTGGCTCGCCCTGATCAGGATGCCGACGAAAAGGATGGTCAGGAAGATGATCGTGCTGACCGCGCCGCCGAGCCCGATCGCGTAGAAGAAGACCAGCGAGCAGAGGGCGACGACCGTGAAGACGAGGAGCTGCACGGGCGGGAATCTACAGCGCCTCGCGGCAATCGCGCAGGAAGGCGGCCACCGCCTCCGCCGCGCCTGCAGCGCTCTCGGACTCGCCGACCGCGCGCACGAGCCGGGTGCCGATGATGACGCCGTCCGCGACCCGCCCGACGCCCGCCGCCTGCGCCGGCGTGCCGATGCCGAACCCCACCGCAACGGGGACCCGGGCGTCGCGCTTCGTCGCCTCGATCAGCTCCTCGAGCCCGTCAGGAAGGTCGTCGCGCTCACCCGTCACGCGGGTGTCGGAGACGAGGTAGACGAAGCCCTCGGCCCGACTTGCGATCTCGGCCCGGCGGTCGGGCGGGGTGGTCGGGGCGATGAGCGGCACGAGCGGGAGGCCCACCTCGTTGAGGCGCCCGGCGACCTCGCCGCCCTCCTCCGGCGGCAGGTCGGGGACGATCGCACCCGCGGCCCCCGCCGCGGCAAGCTCGGCGGCGAACTCGGCGGGCCCGCGCACGAGCACCGGATTCGAGTAGCACATGGGGACCACGGCGACGCGGTCGGCGATCGCCTCGCAGACTCCGAGCACCCGCTGGAAGGTGGCGCCCGCGTCGAGCGCGGCCGTCGCGGCCGCGTGGATCACGGGCCCATCCGCCAGGGGGTCGGAGAACGGCACCCCCAGCTCCACGAGGTCCGCCCCCGCCTCCGCATAGGCCTCGGCGACCCGCACCGACGTCTCGACGTCCGGGAACCCCGCCATCAGGTACGGCATGAGTGCGGCTCGGCCCTCGGAGCGCGCCGTCTCGAACGCCGCCGCGATCCTCTCGCGGCCCGACGTTTCAGCCATCGAGTCGCTCGAGGCCCGCGAGCGCCTCGGCGAGGTCCTTGTCGCCGCGGCCCGAGAGGCACAGCACGTCATAGCCCCTCTCGCCGCGGTTCTGGAGCAGCCACGCGATCGCGTGAGCGGGCTCCAGCGCCGGAATGATCCCCTCGAGCCGCGAGAGCTCACGGAAAGCGCGGAGCGCCTCGTCGTCGGTGACCGACTCGTAGCGAGCGCGGCCCGTGTCGCGCAGGTAAGCGTGCTCGGGCCCCACTCCCGGGTAGTCGAGGCCGGCCGAGATCGAATGGGCCTCGAGGATCTGGCCCTCCTCGTCGGCGAGCACCGATGAGAGGGCGCCGTGGAGCACGCCGGTCCGCCCCGCTCCGAGCGAGGCGCCGTGGCGAGGCGTGTCGAGGCCCTCCCCCCCGGCCTCGACGCCGATCAGCTCAACCGGATCGTCGAGAAAGGCCGTGAACGTCCCGATCGCGTTCGACCCGCCACCGACGCAGGCGATAACCCGGTCCGGCAGCGAGTCCTCCGCGTCGATCGCCTGCGAGCGCGCCTCGTCGCCGATGACTCGCTGCAGGTCGCGCACGAGAGCCGGGTAGGGGGCGGGGCCGACCGCGGACCCGATGATGTAGTGGCTCGAGGCGACGTTCGTGACCCAATCGCGGATGGCGGCGCTCACCGCCTCCTTGAGCGTGCGCGCGCCCGCCTCCACCGGCGCCACCTCGGCGCCGAGGAGCCGCATGCGCTCGACGTTCGGCGCCTGGCGGCGCATGTCCTCGGTGCCCATGTAGACGACGCACTCGAGCCCGAGGAGCGCGCACGCCGTGGCGGCCGCCACGCCGTGCTGCCCCGCGCCGGTCTCGGCGATCACGCGCCGCTTGCCCATCCGCTTGGCGAGCAGCGCCTGGCCGATCGCGTTGTTGATCTTGTGGGCGCCGGTGTGCGCGAGGTCCTCGCGCTTCAGGTAGACGCGGCGTCCGACGCGCTCGGAGAGCCCGCCCGCGAGGTACAGAGGCGTCGGGCGGCCGACGAAGTCGCGCAGCAGGACGCCTAGCTGGGCCGTGAAGTCCTCGTCCGAGCGGGCCTCGGCCCAGGCGGCGGTCAGCTCGTCGAGCCCCGCCATCAGCACCTCGGGCACGAAGCGCCCGCCGTAGGGACCGAAGCGCTCCTCGACGGCGGCCCTCACGCGAGCACCGGCGGGTCGGCGCTCGCGGCGCGGGCCTGCTCGGCGAACGCGGCCATGGCAGCGTGGTCCTTGACTCCCGGCTCCAACTCGACGCCGCTCGCCACGTCGACCGCGAAGGGCGCCGTGCTGGATATGGCGTCGCCGACGTTGTCGGGGCGGAGACCACCGGCCAGGATCAGGGGGACGCTCGAGCGGCGGCGGCCGAGCAGGTCCCAATCGAACGTCTCGCCCGTGCCCCCGGGCGTCGCCGGGTGGTGCGCGTCGAGGAGGTGGTAGTCGGTTCGAAACGCCTCCGCGGCCTGGACGTCAGCCCTGCCCGAGATGCGAAGGGCCTTGATGACCGGGCAGCCGGTGCGGCGGGAGACCTCACGGCAGAACTGAAGGCCCTCCTCCCCGTGAAGCTGCACCATCGTGAGCCCCTCGTCCTCGACCGCCCGCGCGATCTCGTCGAGCTTGGAGTTGACGAAAACGCCCACCACCTCGAGCTTGCGGCGCATCTCGGCCCCGATCTCCGCGGCGGCAGCCGGCTCGACGCGTCGTTTTCCGGGCTCCCAGTGATTCAGCCCGATCGCCCACGCGCCGAGTCGCCCCGCCTCGCGGGCGTCCTCGAGCCTGGTGATGCCGCAGAACTTGATGCGCACGGCTTCAACGATAGGGGCAGCGCACGCTGTGGATGGGTGGGCGCCCCGATCGTCCGCTACGCGGAGCGGTTTACCCGAATAGTTCGGGCAAAGTCACCCGCGTAGGGCTTGGGCCCGTCGCTACTGCTGGGCGTGCGCCGGCCGGTCCGCGAGCGTGATGCTCACGTCCTGCGACTGCCCGTGGCGCTCGAGCGTGAGCGTGACCTGGTCGCCCGGCTTGTGGCCCGCGACGTCGTTCACCACGTCATCCATGCTCGTGACCGTCTTGCCGTCGACCGCGGTGATGATGTCGCCGCCGGCGCGGACCCGCTGGCCGTCGATCGTGACGGTCGCGCTGCCGCCCTTGATGCCCGCCTTGTCGGCCGGGCTCGAGGGCACGACCGACTGCACCAGCGCGCCCGTCTTCACCGGCAGGTTGAGGACGCCGGCGAGCTGCGGGGTCAGGTCGGTTCCGCTGATCCCGAGATAGGCGTGCTGGACCGAGCCGGTGGCGAGGATCTGCTTGGCGTCGTCGCGCGCCGTGTTGATCGGTACCGCGAAGCCGATGCCCACGTTCCCGCCGCTCTGCGACTCGATCTGCGAGTTGATGCCAATCACCCGCCCGCTGGCGTCGATCAACGGGCCGCCGGAGTTGCCGGGGTTGATCGACGCGTCGGTCTGAATCACGTTGTCGATCTGGAAGTTGTTGGGCGCCTGGATCTGCCGCTGGAGGGCGGAGACGATCCCAGCGGTGACCGTGCGGTCGAGGCCGAACGGATTGCCGATCGCGACAACGGGGTCGCCCACGTTGACCTGCGAGGAGTCCCCGAGCGCCAGCGGATGGAGCTCGTTCGCCGGGGCGTTGACCTTGAGCACGGCAACGTCGGTCGAGACGTCCTTGCCCACCACCTCCGCCGACATTGGAGTCGATGTGTCCTTGCGGCCGAGGGTCACCTGGATCTTCGAGGCGCCGTTCACGACGTGCGCGTTGGTCAGGATGTGGCCGGCGTGGTCGATGACGAAGCCCGTGCCCGTGGCGGTGCCCCCACCGCTGCCGCCGAACGGGTTGAACGGGCTGGGCGGCTGAGGTGGCTCGGTTGCCTGAACGAAGGCGACGCCGGGACTGTCGGTCTTGTAGATCTGGTCGACGGTCAGGCCACCGCCGCCGGCGTCGCCGTGCTGAACCGCCTGCTGCGGGAGCGGAGCGGGCGCGAGCGCAGCGGTGGCGTCGATTGAGCTCGAATCGGACTTGACCCAACCGGCGGTGATCGCGATCAGGCCGACCACGGCGACGATGAGGCCGCCGATGACGGCCGATCCAAGGGGAGTGCGGGCTGCGCTTCGAATTCGGTTCATTGCCGGAGATGCTGGAGGAGGCGGCTAAACCGCCGCTAACGCGCGTCTTTAGAGTCGCTAAGAAGTCGACGAGGGCTCGTCGGTTTCCTCGACGGCCCGCTCGAGGTAGTGCTCGCGCGTCGCCGCATCGTCGAGGGTGAGCTCGCGAACGGCCCGTTCGGGGTCACCGCTTCGCATCAGCGCTTCGCCGATCAAGACGGCGTCGACGCCGATGCGCTCGAGCTCGTCGAGCTCGGCGCGGGTCGAATAGCCCGATTCCGCCACCACGGTCTTGCCGGCCGGAACGTCGGTGATCAGCCTCGAAGTCACCTCGAGGTCCACCGAGAGGTCACGCAGGTCGCGGTTGTTGATCCCCAGCGCGTCCGCATCGAGCTCGAGCGCCCGCTCGAGATCGCCCTCGTGATGGACCTCGACGAGGCAGTCGAGGTCGAGGGCCCAGGCCTCCTCGCGAAGGGCGCGAAGCCAGTCGTCGTCGAGCGCCGCGGCGATCAGCAGCACGGCGTCGGCCCCCGCCACCGCCGCCTCGAGCAGCTGGTAGGGGTCGACGACGAAGTCCTTGCGCAGGATCGGCAGGCCACACGCCGCCCGTCCGGCCCGAAGGTCGTCGAGCGACCCGCCGAAGTTCCGCTCGTCGGTGAGGATCGAGATCGCGGCCGCACCTCCCCGTTCGTATGCCGCGAGCGTGGCTACGACGTCGGAGTCCGGCGCGATCGGGCCCCCACTCGGCGAGCGGCGCTTGAACTCCGCGATCAGGGACAGCCCCGGGCGGACGAGTGCCTCGTTGAATGGGCGACTGCCGCCACGGGTGCCGAGCTGAGCGCGAAGCTCCTCGGGGGGAACCGTCGCTCGGCGCTGATCGACGCCCGCGCGCGCGGCCTCCACGAGGTCATCGAGCCGGCTCACGCCGACTCCTCCTCGGCAAGCGTGCCGCTCAGCTCGACCAGCCGGTCGAGCACCGACCGTGCCGCCCCGGACGCGATCGCCTCCCGCGCGCGCTCGACGCCGCCGGCGAGGTCGTCCGCGCCGCCTCCCACCATGATCGCCGCCCCCGCGTTCAGCGCCACGACCTCGAGCGCGGGGCCCGCCTCGCCGTCGAGGACACGGCGGACCGTCGCCGCGTTCTCGGCCGGCTCACCGCCCGCCACGTCCTCGATCGCGGCCTCCGCGACCCCGACGTCGCCCGGGCTGACGAACCACTCCTCGGTTCGCCCATCCGCCACCTCGACCACACGCGTCGCCCCCGCGTTAGTCAGCTCGTCGACGCCGTCCTCGCCGGCGACGACGAGCGCCCGCTCGCATCCCAGGCCGAGGAGCGCCTCCGCGATCGTCTCCTGGTGATGGCGGTCGGAGACGCCGAGGACCTGCCGGGTCGCACCCGCGGGGTTGGTCAGCGGGCCGAGGAAGTTGAAGACGGTGCGGACGCCGAGCTCGCGCCGCACCGGGACGACGTGCTTCATGGCCGCATGATGGCGCGGCGCGAACATGAACCCGAAGCCGATCTCGTCGATGCACGCCGCGACCTGCTCAGGGGTGAGCTCGATGCGTACCCCGAGCTCCTCGAGGACGTCGGCCGAGCCGCAGCGGCTCGTGTTCGAGCGGTTTCCGTGCTTTGCCACCGCGCACCCGGCGCCCGCGGCGACGAGGGCCGCGGTGGTCGAGATGTTGAACGTGGAGGGCCCGCCGCCGGTCCCGGCCGTGTCGACGAGGTCACCGCGGTCGCTCTTCACCGACGCTGCCAGCCGCCGCATGGTGCGCGCCAGGCCGATCAGCTCGCCGACCGTCTCGCCCTTCGCCCTCAGCGCGATGAGGAAGGCGGCGGTCTGCACCTCGCCGCCCCGGCCCTCCATGACCTCGTCGAGCGCGGCTGAGGTGTGGTCGGCGGTCAGGTGGTCGCCCTGGCAGAGGGCCTCGATGGCGCGGGTGAGGGTTGGGTTGGGCATCAGGCTCGATCAGCGCCCGTCGGCGAGGAAGTTTCGCATCATGTCCTTGCCGCTGGGCGTGAGCACCGATTCCGGGTGGAACTGCACGCCCTCCGCCGGCAGCTCCCGATGGCGGACCCCCATCACGACGTCGCCCAAACGGGCCGTGAGCTCGAGCTCGTCCGGCAGCTCGGGGTCGGCCACGAGCGAGTGATACCGCCCGCCGCGCAGCGGGCTCTCGAGCCCGTCGAAGATCCCAGCCCCGTCGTGCTCGATCTCGGCGTCCTTGCCGTGGATCGGCTCGCCGCGGATCGTCCGTCCGCCGTAGGCCTCGACCAGGGACTGGTGGCCGAGGCAGACCCCGAGCGTCGGCACCCCAGCCGCGGGAAAGGCGGCGCACGCCTCGACGGAGATGCCGGCGTCGGCAGGCGTGCACGGGCCCGGGGAGACGACGAGGCGGTCGTACGAGCCGTCGAGCAGCTCGCCCACAGCCGCCCGGTCGTTGCGCACGACGTGAAGCTGCGCGCCGAGCTCCCCGAGATACTGGACCAGGTTGTAGGTGAACGAGTCGTAATTGTCGATCACGAGTACGCGCATGGCTGCCTCAGGCCCACTCGGGCTGCGCGGCGGCGAGCTCCACGGCCCTGAACACCGCCGTCGCCTTGGCCACCGACTCGTCGTACTCGCGCGAGGGGATCGCGTCGGCGACCGTGCCGCCCCCGGCCTGCACGTGCACCTGACCGTCCTTCACCACGACCGTGCGGATGTGGATGGCCGTATCGAGGTCGCCGGTGAACGAGAGGTAGCCGATCGCGCCTCCGTACGAGCCGCGCTTGTGGGGCTCGAGCTCGTCGATGATCTGCATTGCCCGCACCTTCGGCGCTCCCGAGAGGGTGCCGGCCGGCAGCACCGCCCGCAGGGTGTCGATGGCGTCGATGTCGTCGCGGAGCGTGCCCGAGACCTGGCTGACGATGTGGAGCACGTGCGAGTACGTCTCGACGACCATCAGCTCCTCGACCTTGACCGTGCCGTACTCGCACACCCGCCCGAGGTCGTTGCGTCCGAGATCGACGAGCATCACGTGCTCCGCGCGCTCCTTGGGGTCGGCGAGCAGGGCCTCGGCGTTCCGGCGGTCCTCCTCCTCGCTGGCGCCGCGCGGGTAGGTGCCAGCGATCGGCCGGGTCTCGACGCGGCGGCCGCTGACGGTCACGAGCGGCTCGGGGGAGGCACCGGCGATCTGGAAGTCGTCGAAGTCGAGGAAGTACATGTAGGGCGAGGGGTTCACGGTCCGAAGCGCCCGGTAAACCGACAGCGCATCGACCGAGGCCGGCGCCGAGAATCGCTGCGACGGCACCACCTGGAAAGCGTCGCCGGCGCGGACGTACTCGATCACGCGCTCGACGTTGGCCTCGAACCGCTCCCGGCTCATGTTCGACTCGAAACGGGGCGCTTCGGCTGGGACGCCGGGCGGTGGCGCCGGGACCGGGCCCCGCAGCCGCTCGCGCGCGTCCTCGATCGTGGCGATTGCGCACTCGTAGGCCTGATCGATCTCGACGCCGTCGCCCGTCATCGCGTACGCGATGACGGTCAACTCGTGACGCATGTGGTCGAACGCCACCAGCGCCTCGGAGATGATCAGCGCCATGTCGGGAAGGCCGACGGGGTCCGGGTTCGGCTCGCCGAGTGGCTCTACGGTGCGAACGAGGTCGTAGCCGAAGAATCCGACCGCGCCGCCCGCGAAGGGCGGCAGCCCATCGAGCCGGGCGACCGCGTACGCGCCGAGGTGCTCGCGGAGCGCCGCGTAGGGGTCCGGCGCGTCGCTCGAGGAATCCGGCTCGTCGCCGCCGCGGGGCTCGGCGCCGCGCCATTCGGACAGCTTGCCCGCGCTCCAGCGCAGCACGCTTCGAGGACGGAAGCCGATGAACGAGTAGCGCCCGAGCCGGCCCTGCTCCGCAGACTCCAGGAGGAAGGCCGGCACGCCAGGCTCGCGTAGCTTCAGGAAGGCCGATACGGGCGTCTCGCAATCGTCGAGGAACGACGCCCGGACGGGGATCGCGTTGGCCTCGCGGGCGAGCTCGCGCGCCGCCTCGAGGTCGGGCTCCACCCGCACGGCGCCGCTAGCCGGCGCGACGGCCATTGAGGACCTCCATCGCGCCGCTGAGGTCGAGACCGCGCGTCCGGACGAGCACGGCTAGGTGATACAGGACGTCGGCGGCCTCCTCCGCGACCCTCTGCTCCGACTCTCCCACCGCGGCGTCCACGACCTCCCCGGCCTCCTCCCGAACCTTCTCGCCGGCTCGGCCCGGATCGGAGAGAAGGTCGACGGTATACGAGCCCGCCGGTCGCTCGCGGTCGCGATCCGCGATGACTCGCTCGAGCACACCGAGTGCCTCGAACGGCGCCGGCGCTGGCTCCCCGGCCACCCCCGGACCGTCCTGTACGGGGTCCGCGGCCCCACCCACTTCGCGGTAGAAGCAGCCCCGCTCGCCCGTGTGGCACGCGGGCCCCGCCGGCTCGACGAGTGCGAGCACGGCGTCGCAATCGCAGTCGTAGCGGAGGCCTCGTAGGCGCTGGACGTTTCCGGAGGTCTCGCCCTTGTGCCAGAGCACCCCGCGCGAGCGGCTGAAGAAGTGCATCTCCCCCGTGGCGCGGCTGCGCTCGAGCGCCTCGGCGTTCACGTAGGCGAGCATCAGCACCTCGCCGGTGCTGCAGTCCTGGACGACGCAGGGCGCCAGGCCACGCTCGTCGTAGCGAATCCCCTGCTCTCCGGCGTTCATCGGGCGGAGTTTACGGACGGTGTTCCGCCCCGAGACGCTCTACCGGAGGGTCTCGCGCGGCGACGAAACGCGCGGTGCCACGTGGCGAGCGGGATCGAAGAAGACGTGGCGCGATCGACCCGCGCGCTTCGCTTCGTACATCGCCGCGTCGGCGGCGGCGAGGAGATCGTCGCCGTCGAGCTCGGGATCGTTGCTGATGACGATCCCGGTGCTCGCCGCGAGCGTCACGTCGAGCCCGTGGATCTGCAACGGCTTCGCAAGCGATGCGTCGATCCGCCGGGCTATCGACTCGATGGTCGGCTGGTCGACGTTCTCGCAGAGCACCACGAACTCGTCGCCGCCGAAGCGGGCCACCGTATCGCTCGGCCGCAGCACGGCGCTCAGCCGCCCGGCAGCCTCGGCGAGGAGCCTGTCGCCCGCTTCGTGTCCGAGCCTGTCGTTCACGTCCTTGAACCCGTCGAGGTCGACGAACAAAAGCGCGAGCGCGCCGCCGCGTCGCAGACGCGCGCGTGCGAGAAGCATCCGGTCGGCGAACAGCGAGCGGTTGGGAAGCCCGGTCAGCGGGTCGTGCATCGCCTGGTGCGAGAGCCGCGCCTCCGCGGCCTTGCGCTCGGTGATGTCCTGCATCTGCGAGATCAGGCACACGAGCCCGCCGTGCTCGTCACGAACCGCGGAGACATTGAGGTTGATCCAGACCGTATGGCCCTCGGCGTGGATGTACCGCTTCTCCGTCGCGTAGCGCTCACGCCCCCCGCCGAGCATCTGCTCGAAGGCGGTGACCTCCGCATTCAGGTCATCGGGATGGGTGATCTCCGAAAAGGTCATCGTCGTCAGCCTCGAAACCGGATAGCCCGTGATATCCGCAAGCGCCTGGTTCACACGCTGCCAGCGCCCGTCGCGCCCGACCAGCGCCATGCCGACGCCGGCATCGTCGAACGCGCGGCGGAACCGCTCCTCCGCGTCGCGCAGCGCCCTGTCGCCCTCGCTGCGAGCCGAGATGTCGTGAAGGAATGCGTTGAACACATAGCCCTCCTCGTTCTCGGACCTGAGCGCCGAGATCGAGATCTCCACCGGGAACTCCCGCCCGTCGCGGCGCAGCGCCTGCACCTCTCGCCGCGGACCGACCATCCACCCCTCCCCGGAGCGCAGGAAGCGGCGAAGCCCCTGGCGGTGGCTCGCCCGAAGGCGGCGGGGAATGATCACCTCCTCGAGCGGAACCCCCATCACCTCCTCGCGGCGCCACCCGAAGTCGCGCTCGGCCTGGCTGTTCCAGTCGACTATGAGCCCCTCCGAGTCCATCGAGATGAACGTCTCGTTGGCCGTCTCGAGTACGGAGCGGTGTCGCGCGGCGAGCTTTCGCACCTCGGCGACGAGCTTTCGCACCGTGTACCCCACCACCCATGCCACCAGCAACCACAGGATCGCCCGGAAGAGCTCCGTCTTCAGGGGATATCCGTCGGCGGTGCCGACCAGCGGTGGTATCGCGAGGGTGAGAAATCCGGCCGCGAGGGCGACCGCGAACTGCCTCGACGTCCCGTAGAGAGCGAGCCAGAGAACGGGCATGAGAACCAGCGCGTTGATGACCGAGGCGCCACCCCCCGCCGCGTCCCTCAGAAGGCCGGCGACGGCGAAGAAGGCGAGCGGTGGCAACGCCTGAAGAAACGCCGGAAGGCGCGCCCAGGGGACCGTGACGGCGAGGGCGAAGTCGAGCGCGGTGATTAGGGCGGCGAGCAGTAGCTCGGGCTCGCTGTCGTCCGTGCCGAGGACCGCCACGGCGGCGATCGCCGCCACGGCGACGAGCATGAACGGCGCCAGCCTCGCGATGATGCGATCGCCCTCTAACGGCCGCCCCCCGAGGTACCCCTCCCGCAGCAGGTGCGGCGAAACGATGCTCGGACTCGAGCTCTGTGTGGGCAAATGGGACTTCCCTGCGGCGGAGATCGACTCGACCGATTTATCGACCCCGGGCCGCCGGAGCTGAATACTCCGTTGTAGGTATTTCCTCCACCCCGGAAGGAGACATTAGGAGGGAAGGAGACATTAGGAGGGAAGGAGACATTAGGAGCTTTCAGTCGATCCCGAGCCGGTCCAGCAGCCCTGAGTCGCGCCGCCAGTGCTCCCGAACGCGGACCCGGAGATCGAGGAAGACGCGGGCCCCGAGCTCGCGCTCGAGCTCCCGGCGCGCCGCGGTGCCGACGTCGCGGATCATCTGGCCGCCGCGCCCGATCAGGATTCCCTTCTGCGACGGCGTTTCGACCCAGATCTGCGCGCGCACATCGATCAGGTCGTCGTCGCGGGGGCTGATGTCGGTGACGCTCACCTCGACAGCGTGCGGCACCTCCTCGCGAGTCCGCCTCAGCACCTGCTCGCGAATGAGCTCCGCGAGGTGCACCTCGCTCGCCTCGTCGACGCGAGTCTCGGGCGGATACGCGAACGGCGCATCTGGGACCCTCTCGACGAGGGCGGCAACGAGTGGCTCGAGGCCGGATCCCGTCCGCGCGCTCACGGGGAAGACCTCCTGTACGCCCTCGAGCTCGGCGGCGGCCGCGAGGGCGGTGACGGCGGCCGGTCGTCCCAACAGGTCGCACTTGTTGACGGCGCAGATGACCGGTGTCGCCGCCTCCCCGCGCTGGGCGGCGAGCAGGTTGCGCGCGATGAAGCGATCACCCGGGCCGATGCCCTGTTCGCCGTTCACGACGAGCACCGCGACGTCGGAGCCGGCAAGCTCACGCTCGACCCGGCGCTGCATCCGCTCAGTGAGCGAATCGCGCGGGCGCTGGACTCCGGGAAGGTCCACGATCACGAGCTGCGATCCGGCGGCCTCGTCGGTGGCGATGCCCCGGACCGCCCGGCGGGTGGTCTGCGGCCGCTCGGAGACGATCGCGACCTTGGCGCCGACGATGGCGTTGGCGAGGGTGGACTTGCCCACGTTCGGGCGGCCCGCCAGCCCCACGAACCCCGAGCGCGTCACCGGACGAGCCTCGCCATCACCTCGTCCTGGACCGCGAGCATCTCACCCTCGTCGCTCTCGTGGTCGTAGCCACAGAGGTGGAGCGTCCCGTGGACCGCGGCTTCCTGGAGGTCCGATGTGTGGTCCGGGCAGATGACCACGTCGCCGAGCTCGCGCGGACCGGCCACCTCGGTGGCGCCGTCCAAGGGGAAGGCCAGCACATCGGTGGGGCTGTCCTTGGCGCGGTGATCGCGGTTCAGCTCGCGGATCTGGTCGGCATCGACGAGCTGGACGCCCAGGTGCCCGTCGTCGATGCCAGCCGCCTCGAGCGCGCCGGCGACGGCCACCCGAAGCTCGGCGGGGACGTCGCCGAGGTCGACGGTCAACCGCGGTCCTGCTCCGCCCGCCGCTCGTAGTCCCCGTACGCCGCAACGATGCGCTGAACGAGCTGATGCCGCACCACGTCCTCCCCGCCAAACCGCACGAAGCTCACGTCCTCGACCTCGGAGAGGATCTCGCCGACCACAACGAGCCCCGATCGCTGATCGCGTGGAAGATCGATCTGGGTGACGTCCCCCGTCACCACCATTCGTGAGCCGAAGCCCAGCCTCGTCAGGAACATCTTCATCTGCTCCGGGCTCGTGTTCTGCGCCTCGTCGAGGATGACGAAGGAGTCATTGACGGTCCGCCCCCGCATGAAGGCCAGCGGCGCGACCTCGATGATCCCGCGATCGAAGTACGTGGCGACTCGGTCGGGGTCGAGCATGTCGTACAGGGCGTCGAAGAGTGGGCGGAGGTAGGGGTCGACCTTCGCCTGGATGTCCCCGGGAAGAAAGCCGAGGCGCTCGCCCGCCTCGACCGCTGGACGCGTGAGGATGATGCGGCTCACCTCCTTGGCGTCGAGGGCCGCGACGGCCATCGCCACCGCGAGAAAGGTCTTCCCGGTGCCCGCGGGGCCGATGCCGAAGGTCACGGTGTGGTGCCGGATCGAGTCGACGTACCGCTTTTGGTTGACGGTCTTCGGCGCGATCTTGATGCCGCGGTGGCGCCAGATCACGTCGCCGAGAATCGTCGCCGGCTCCTCGTCGGCAGCGACCGCGCCAGAGACCGAGCCGACCGTGCCCGGGCTCAGCTCGTGGCCCCGCTCGACCAGGCCGACGAGCTCCTCCACCACCGCCTGGGCGTCAGCGACCTCGGTGTCGGGACCGTCGAGAGTCAGCAGGTTGCCGCGGAGGTAGAGCTCGCACCCAAGTCGCTCCTCGAGCTCGCGGAGAACCACGTCCTCGGCGCCGGCGAGCCCCGCGGCCACCTCGTTGTCGAGGGTCAGCTGGAAGCGGCTCACGCGCCCTGAGCCAGGCGTGCGCGCACCGCCTCGCTCACCCGCTTTCCGTCGGCGCGGCCGTCGAGCTTCGGCATCACGGCCCCCATCACCTTGCCCATGTCGGCGGGGGCGGTGGCGCCAACCGCAGCGACCGCCTCGTCGACCGCTCGGTCGACCTCCTCGTCGGAGAGCTCGTCAGGGAGGTATTCCTCGATGAGCGCCGCCTCGCGCTCCTCGCTGCCCGCCCTCTCCTCGTTGCCCGCGGACCGGTAGGCCTCCGCCGCTTCAACGCGGCGCTTGCGCTCCCGCCGAAGGACCGCGGTCTCGTCGTCGTTCCCGGCCTTCGCCTCCTGCTGGAGCGCGTTCACGACCAGGCGCAGCGCGCCGACGCGATCACGCTCGCCCGCCTTCATCGCGGTCCGAACATCGCCCTGGATCTGGTCGAGGATGGTCATGAGACCAGAGTATCCACGTGCTCGACGTCCCCGAGCGGCATCTGCAGGAACCGCCCGCCGAGCTCGCGGAACGCGGCAACGTCGCCCGTGCACAGGAAGCTGTAGCGGCCCTCGCCGGCCGTGCTCGTCTCGAGCTCGCGGGCGGCAAGGAGGCGCTGCGCGGCCGCGGCGATCGCATGCCCCGCAGATACCAGCCGAACGTCTCGGCCCAGGATCCGCTGCAGCATCGGCGCCACCAGCGGGTAGTGCGTGCAGCCCAGGATCAGCGTGTCGACGTCGGCGGCGCTGAGCGGCTCGCAGTAGCTGCGAACCGTGTCGACCACGCTCTGGTCGAACGTGTTCCCGTGCTGGATGATCGGCGCCAGGTCCGGCGCTGCGACCTCGACCACGTCGAGGCCGCGGCCAGCCTGCTCGAGGGCGCGCCGGTAGGCGCCGCTCGACACCGTCGTCGGCGTCGCAAGGACACCGACGCGGCCGTTCTCGGTGATCGCGGACGCGATCTCGGCCTCTGGGTAGATCACGGAGAGCACGCCGACGCCGTGCCTCTCGGCCACGGCGGCGGCGATGTCGCGGGCGACCGAAGTGGCCGCGTTGCACGCGATCACGAGCAGCTTGGTCCCGCGCTCGAGAAGCATCTGGCTGATCAGCCCGACCCGCCGCCCGAGCTCCTCGGGCGTCTTGATGCCGTAGGGGAAGAACGCGGTGTCACCCAGGTAGACGAAGTCCTCCGACGGGAGCGAGACCAGGAACTCGTGCAGGACCGTGAGCCCTCCGACGCCGGAATCGAAGACGGCGATCGGCAGCGACCGATCGGGCGGGAAATCGGCCTTCATCCGCCGTCCTGGTCGACTTTGCCCCGCATATCGCGGTCAACTCGATCAGCACCGAGGAGAAGGGCCGACCAGTCGCCGGAATCGCGGCGCTCGCGCACCTCGAGGCCGCGCGAAGCGAACGCCGCCGCCACGTCCTCCACCTCCTTCGCCAGCAGTCCGGAGCACACGAAGCGATCGGGGACCCGCTCCAACCGCCCGGAGACCTCACGCAGCAAAGGCGCGGTCAGGTTCGCCACGACGGTCGGGGCCACTTCCGGCAGCCCTTCGCGCAGGTTCACGCGCCGAACGCCGATCTCCACGCCGTTCGAGGCCGCGTTCTCCCTCGCCGCGTCAACCGCCGCGGCCTCGTGGTCGAACCCGGCCACGGGCCCCCACCCGAGCTTCGCCGCGGCGATCGCGAGCACCCCAGACCCGGTACCGAGGTCGGTCAACGGCCCGCGCGCCTCACCCCGATCGGCCAACTCCAACAACAGCTCCAAGCACATCCGCGTGGTCGCATGCGCACCGGTCCCAAACGCCTGGCCAGGGTCGACGACGACGTCGATCGCGACCTCTCCCTCGTTGACCTCGTCCCACGACGGCCTGACGCACAGCCTTCCCTCGCCGACCACCACCGCCTGGTGGAAGTCGCGCCAGCTGTCGGCCCAGTCGTCGGGAATCTCGGTCGAGCTCACCTCGACGAGGCCTTCCCCGGCGGCGGCCTCGAGCTCCGGCACTGCCGGAAGCTCCCCCGGTGGCCCATATACCGCGTACTCCACCCAGCCCTCGCCGGTCTCCTCCTCGACACCGTTCGGCGCCAGCTCGACGAGATCTGCGAGCACGCGCTCCGCGAGCTCGGGCCGGCAGCGGACCGCGAGTCGGATCAAGCGCGCTGGCGCCTGGCCCTGCGCCGCGCCCCCAATCGCCAGCGCCCGCCCCGGTTCCCCTCTCGGCTCAGG
Source organism: uncultured Actinomycetes bacterium (assembly GCA_963771655.1). GTDB lineage: Bacteria > Actinomycetota > Thermoleophilia > Solirubrobacterales > 70-9 > JAWVFM01. The sequence goes on from CAVYUG010000001.1 coordinate 370,164, forward strand.
TTCGCATCGTCGAGCGACGCCTCGAGCTGCTCGGCGGCCTCGCGCTGCTCATCGTCGAGCCGGACCGGCACCACGATGTCGAGCACGACGTGATGGTCGCCCCTTGAGGTGCCTCGCAGGCCTGGGAGGCCCAGGCCACTGAGAGTCACGGCCTCGCCGGGCTGCGCACCTGCCGGCACGTCGATCTCGCGCTCGCCGTCGAGCGTCTCGACCGTCATCGCGCCGCCGAGCATCGCGCGCGTGGCGGAGACCTCGACCCTCGAGACCAGGTCGCCGCCCACCCGTTCGAAGCGCTCGTCCTCGGCGACGGTCACCTCGACGTAGAGGTCTCCCGCCGCCGCGCCGGGGTCTCCGACATGTCCCGCGCCGCTGATCCTTATGCGCTGCCCGGACTCGATGCCTGGAGGGACGTCGACCGCCCACGTTCGTGCTCGCACGACGCGACCCCGCGCGTCGCACTCGCGGCACGGGACCTCGGGGATCTTCCCGGCGCCTCCGCAAGCAGGGCAGGCGCCGCTTCGAACCATCTGGCCGAAGGCGGTCCGGGAGACCTCCCGAACGGCGCCGGCGCCGCCGCACGTCTCGCACGTGCGAATCGGTGTTCCGGGCTCGGCGCCGTTGCCGCGACAGCGCTCGCACGTGGAGACCGCCTCGAAGTTGACATCCCGGCTCGCGCCGGTCACGACCTCATCCAGGGTCACCTCGACTCGCGCCGCCAGGTCGCCGCCCGGCGCGGGCCCCGAGCGACCGAAGCCGAAGAGGTCCCCGAACAGCGGGTCGCCGCGGCCGAAGAACGCCGAGAGCACATCCTCGAAGTTTCCGAAGCCGCTCGACGGCGCCCACCCGCCGGTTCGGAGGCCCTCGTGGCCGAAGGCGTCGTAGGTTTGGCGCCGCTCGGGGTCGGAGAGAACCTCGTAGGCCTCGGCCGCTTCCTTGAACTTCTCCTCGGCCTCCGGGTCGTGACGGTTGACGTCGGGATGCAGCTCGCGCGCCAGGCGGCGAAACGCCTTCTTGATCTCGGCGTCGCCCGCGCCTCGGGCGACGCCGAGGACCTCGTAGTAGTCCCTTGGCATCGGCGACCGCTCCGCTTCAGCGCTCGTAGACGGTCTCGAAGAAACGCGAGAGCTCACCGGCGGCCTCGCGGACCGACGCGATCGCGGTCTCGTAGTCCATCCGCAGCGGGCCGACGACGCCAACGGTGCCGAGGTTCCGGTAGCCGAGGCCGTAGTTGGCGCCGACGACGCTCACGCCGCGAAGCCGCGGCTCCGGGTTCTCGTCGCCGATCCAGCAGAAGACCGACCGCTCGTCGATCGCCGAGCGGAGGACGCCGAGGAGGGTCGCCCGGCGCTCGACGGCGCCCATCAGCTCGTCCAGGTGAGGGAGGTCGGAGGCGTGATCCTCGGACAGGAGCCGCGACGCCCCGTCGACATAGAGGGCGTCCTCCCCGCCGGCGTCGAGCACCGAGAACGCGTCGCGCAGCTCGGCGAGAAAGCTCGCCTCCATGTTGGCGAGCTCGCGGTCGCGCAGGCGGTCCTCGATCATCCGCGCCCCGAGGCCGAGGCCCTCGAGCCTCTCGTTCAGGAAGCTCGAAGCCCATTCCGCGAGCCCAGGGTCGACCTCCTGCTCGAACGTCATGACGCGCTTCGTCACGGCGCCGTTGGAGGCGATGACGACGACGAGAACCACCCGTGGCGCGAGGCGCAGCACCTCGACGCGGTGGATTCGCGCGCTCGACGGCGGCGGAGCCGTCGCAAGCGCGAGGAGATCGTTGATGCGCGACAGGGTCGCCGTCGTCTCCCGCATGGCCTCGTCGACCTCCCGGCGCATCCGGCGCAGCTCCAGCCCGCCCGCGCGCTTCGGCGCAACGGCGCTCCCCGCCAGCACCAGGTCGGCGAAGAAACGGTATCCGGCCTCCGTCGGCATGCGACCGGCGGAGGTGTGGGGGTGCGTGAGGTAACCCGCCGCCTCGAGCGCGGCAAGCTCGCTCCGCACCGTCGAGGCGCTCCAGTCCACACCTTCGCTCTCGGCGATCGCCTTCGATCCGACGGGCTCCCCGGACTCGAGGTACGCGTCGACGACCAGCTTCAGGATGCGCTGCTGGCGCTCGGAGAGCATCACCATCACGCCTTTGATTCTAGGAACGGCCGGGGCGAATCCCGGCTCGGCGCCTACGAGAGCTCGATTTCAGCCTCGGCGTTGCGGATGATCTGGTTGCCGGACTGCTCCGCGACCGTCTCGGTGGTGACGCGATCGCCCTCCACCCCCTTGACCGTCGAGGTGACGACGATCTCCTGCTCCGGAAAGCCCATCCCGCGAAACTGGACCTCCAGGCGCTTCAGGGCGCGCGGGTCGCCGTCGGCGACAGCAGCCTGCGCTCTGGCGACCTGAGCCATCGTCCAGAGGCCGTGGAGGATGATCCCCGGCAGGCCGACGTTCTTCGCGAACTCCGGGTCGGTGTGGATCGGGTTCGGGTCGCCGGAGGCCGCCGCGTAGCGCTTGGTCAGGTCCCCGTCGGGCGTGACTCGCAGCTCGGGAAGCTGGTCGCCGACCTCGAAGCTCGCCATCTCAGACTCCCCTCACGATGTTGGTCCACTTCGCCCGCACGGTCTCGGCGCCGTCCTGGTTTCGGGACACCGACTCGAAGACGTAGAAGCCCTTGCCGTCGCGCTCGTCGATCGCCTTGCACTCCACCTCGGTGGAGATCACGTCGCCCGCGCAGACCGGCTCCCCCCAGATGAACTCCTGGCCGCCGTGCACCATCGCCATCAGGTTCATCTCAACGTCCGGGTCGACAAGCGCCGGCCCCATCGCCGGGGCGCTGTAGACGACGCAGAACATCGGCGGGGCGACGAGATCTCGGAAGCCGGCGGCCTTCGCGGCCTCGGGGTCTCGGTGAAGCGGGCTCTCCGCGCCGATCGCGTCCGCGTACTGCGTGACCCGCTCGGCCTCGACCTCGAAGTCCGCGGCCGGCCACGTCTTTCCGACTGCCTCCGTCTTCAGCGCCATCGCGGCCGGGCAGTCTATTCAGCCGCTTCGCGTTCACGGGCGACGGCCAGCGCCTCCTCCCAGCTCGGATAGAGGTGGAGCGCCTTGGTGGTGGACTCCGCGAGGTCGAACATGTATGCGATGCGCATGTCGACCTCGATCCCGCTCCCCTTGCCACGCGCGCGCTGGCGAACGGCGGCGACGACGTGCCTGCGGCCGACCGGCTCGACGCGCTCGACGTCCACCTCGAAGCCGTCCCAGACCTCGAGCCAGTTGGCGAGCCACTGCTGAAACCCGTCGTGACCGCGGTAGGTGCCGGGGTTGGCGAGCTCCGGGGAGCTCGAGACCTCGACGTCCTCGTCGAAGAATTGGAGCACCGCCTCGGCGTCGCCGCGGTTGAACGCCTCCATGCCCGTGAGCACGCGGGCGGCGTTTTCATCCGGGGTCGCCATCACTCGTCGATCTCGAGAACGGAGAGGAACGCCTCCTGCGGCACCTCCACCGCGCCGACCTGCTTCATGCGCTTCTTGCCCTTCTTCTGCTTCTCGAGGAGCTTCCGCTTTCGGGTCACGTCGCCACCGTAGAGCTTCGCGGTCACGTCCTTCCGCAGAGCCTTCACCGTCTCCCGCGCGAGGACGCGGGAGCCGACGGCAGCCTGCACGGGGACGTCGAAGAGCTGGCGCGGGATCGTCTTCTGGAGCCGCTCCACGAGCGTGCGGCCCGTTTCGTAGGCGGCGTCCTCGTGAACCACCAGCGAAAGCGCATCGACGCGATCGCCGGCCAGCAGGACATCGAGCTTCACCAGATCGGAGTCGCGGTAGCCGAGCGGCTCGTAGTCGAGAGAGGCATAGCCGGCCGTGCGCGACTTGAGCTGGTCGTAGAAGTCGAGGACGATCTCGGCGAGCGGCAGGTCGTAGCGGATCTGAACGCGCTCGGGCGAGAGGTAGTGGAGGTCGACGTGCGTGCCGCGGCGGCCCTGGCAGAGCTCCATGACCGCGCCGACATGGCTGGTCGGCGTGATGAGGGTCGCCCGGATGTACGGCTCCGCGATGCGCTCGATCGCCGCCGGGTCGGGCATCTCGGTCGGGCTTCGGACCTCGACGATCTCGCCCGAGTGAAGCTCGACCTCATATCGGACGTTGGGGGTCGTCGCGAGCAGCTCGAGGTCGTACTCGCGCTCGAGCCGCTCGCGCACGATGTCCATGTGGAGTAGGCCGAGGAAGCCGCAGCGGAAGCCGAAACCGAGCGCGTCGGAGGTTTCGGGCTCGTACGACAGCGCCGCATCGTTCAGCGCCAGCCGCTCGAGGGCGTCGCGCAGGTCCTCGTAGCGATCGGTGTCGATGGGGAAGAGCCCGCAGAAGACCACGGGCTTCACCTCGCGATAGCCGGGCAGCGCCTCGCTCGCCGGGACCTCGCGCGCGGTGAGGGTGTCGCCGACCCGGAGCCTCGACACGTCCTTGATCCCGGTGATGATGTAGCCGACCTCGCCGGCCGACATGCCGGCGGCGGGCGCCGCCTTCGGCGCGAAGAAGCCGATCTCGTCGATGTCGGCCTCGGTGCCCGCCTGCATCGCGACGATCCGGTCGCCCTTGTTGAACGCTCCGTCGACCATCCGCACGTATGCGACGACGCCGCGGTACTGGTCGAACTCGGAGTCGAAGATCAGCGCGCGCGGGGCCGCGTCGGCGTCGCCCTCGGGCGGCGGGATCCGAGCCACGATCGCCTCGAGGACCTCGCCAACGCCCTCGCCTGTTTTCGCGGAGATGCGGAGGATCTCATCGGCGTCGCCGCCGATGAGGTCGACGATCTCGGCCGCGACCCTCTCGGGCTCCGCGCTCGGCAGGTCGACCTTGTTCAGCACCGGCACGAGCTCGAGCCCCGCGTCGATGGCGGCGTAGGTGTTGGCCACGGTCTGCGCCTCCACGCCCTGCGCGGCGTCGACCACGAGCAGCGCCCCCTCGCAGGCGGCGAGGCTCCGCGAGACCTCGTAGGAGAAGTCCACGTGACCAGGGGTGTCGATCAGGTGCAGGTGGTAGGTCTGGCCGTCGTTCGCCTCGTAGGCCACCCGCACCGCCTGCGCCTTGATGGTGATCCCGCGCTCGCGCTCGAGGTCCATCGAGTCGAGGAGCTGCGGTAGGTGCTTTCGCGGGTCGACGGCCCCCGTGAGCTCGAGGATCCGATCGGCAAGCGTCGACTTGCCGTGGTCGATGTGGGCGATGATCGAGAAGTTCCGGATGCGCTCCATGAGCGCGATCAGTATGGCGAGGGCCCATCCGAAGGCCTGCGGCACGCCTCAGCCAAGGCCGAGCGCTCGCCTCCAAGCGCGAACGTCCCTCGCTGCCTCCCATAGCCCCAATTCCGGGACGTTCGGCGCGTGCGGGACGCCAGAATGGGCCGGTTGGCCTCGCTCCTACCCCTCCTCGCCGCCTTCACCGCGCTGGCGTCACCCGGCACGCTCGGCCACGCCGCGCCGCGGCCCGTGCCGCCACCCCCGGCGCCATGCCACGGCTGCTGGCACCCGCAGCCCACCACGCGACCCTGGCAGTGGCAGCTCCAGAGGCGGATCGACCTCTCGGTGAAGGCCCCGGTCTACGACGTCGACATGGACAACCCCGCGCCGGTCGTCCGCCGTATCCACGGCCGGGGCGCGAGGGCCATCTGCTACGTCGACGTGGGCTCGTGGGAGCCCTACCGCGACGACGCGGGGGAATTCCCGAAGCACGTGCTCGGCGACAGATTCCAGGGCTTTCCCAACGAGCGCTGGCTCGACGTCCGCGAGCTCGGGATCCTCAAGCCGATCATGGCCAAGCGGTTCGACACCTGCGCCCAGAAGGGATTCGACGCCGTCGAGCCCGACAACGAGGACGGCTACCAGAACCGCACCGGCTTCCCGATCACCTCCGGCGAGCAGCTCCGCTACGACCGCTGGGTCTCGAACGCGATCCGCCGCCGCGGGATGGTCGCCGGGCTCAAGAACGACCTCGGCCAGGTTCGCACGATGCTCCCGTACGTGGGCTTCGAGGTGAACGAGCAATGCTTCCAGTACCGCGAGTGCGGCCGGCTGCGGCCGTTCATCGCGCACGGCAAGCCGGTCTTCGGCGCCGAGTACGAGCTGCCGCTCTCGCGCTTCTGCGCGAAGTCGAAGCGGCTCGGCTTCTCGACGATCCGCAAGCGCTACAGCCTCGAGGCGTGGCGGCGGACGTGCCCGTGAGGCTCAGCCACCGCGCCGCCACACGAGCCGCCTGATCTGCCTCGCCTCGGGGATCCGCATCAGGGTGACGGCGGCGAGGTAGACGGCGGCCCCAACGGCGAGGCCCGCGCTGAGTGAGATCGCTTGCGCCACGAACGACCGTCCCAGCGCCTGGTCGAGCGCGTACCACACCCCGTAGCTCGCGCCCGCGAGCATTGCGGAGGCGGCGAGCACGCGCGTGGAGGTCCAGACGAAGCGCCCGAGCTCGAGCCGGCCCAGCCGCCGGCGCAGGAGAGTGACCTGGGCGAGGACGCTGACTCCCGTCGCGATGGCGGTTGCCGCCACGATCCCCGCGACGCCGAACGGCCCGTGCAGGACGAGCGCGCCAACGGCGGTGATGACGAGATTCACGCCTGAGATCGCGGTCGGGATCCAGGGGCGCTGGAGGCTGAAGAACGTGCGCGTGAGCAGGAGGAAGAGGCCGTTCAGCGGGAGCGAGAACGAGAACCAGAAGAGGGCGGTCGCAACGAGGTCGGTGTCGGCGGCGCTGAACTCCCCCCGCTGGTAGACGAGGCGCACCATCGGTACCGACAGCACGAGGATCGCCGCCGCCGCGGGCACCAAGAGCAGCACGATCTGCCTCATGCCGTTCGCCATCGTCGCCCGCAGGTCGGCGTACTCGCGCCGCGCCGCCAGGCGCGCCAGGGTCGGAAAGAGAACGGTCGTGACGGCGACCGAGAAGATCCCCTGCGGGAGCATGTAGATGCGGAAGGCCTTGTCGATCGCCGCCGGAGCCGCCGTGGAGACGAGCGACCCGAAGGTGCTGTTGATCAGCAGGTTGAAGTTGATCAGCCCGAGGCTCAGGGTCACGGGGAGCATGAGCACGAGCACGCGCCGCACCTGAAGGCTCCGCCAGTCGAAGACGCGCAGGAGCCGGAACTCGGTGTGCCGGAGGTCCCAGGTCGGAATCGCGAGCTGGATCGCGGTCCCAACGAGCACGCCGATCGCGTAGGCGTAAATCCGATCGCTCCCGGAGAAGAGCGGCGCCATCGCCACGAGCACCACGATGATCGCCACGTTCCAGAAGAAGGGCGAGATCGCGAAGGCGCCGAAGCGGTTGTAGCTGTTGAGGATCCCGACGACCATCCCCGTCGTCCCGAGCATCACGAGGATCGGGAAGAGGATCTGCGAGAGGGTCACCGTCAGGTCCTGAGGCACCTTCGAGCCGACGAACAAGGGCATCAGGACGGGCGCGATCAGGATGAAGAGCGCGGTGAGCGCCGTGAGCACGAGCGTGACCAGATAGATCAGCGTCGATGCCAGCCGGAACGCCTCGCGGCGGTTTCCCTTCTCGAGCTCCTGGGTGAACACCGGGACGAACGCGGCCTGGATCGCCGCGTCGGCGAACAGGCTCCGCACGAGGTTCGGCACCTGGAAGGCGATCGTGAACGCCGACATCGCGCCGCTGACGCCGAAGTAGGAAGCCGCGAAGACCTCGCGCACGAGCCCGGCGATCCGCGACGCCGTGGTGGCCAGCGAGAAGAGCGCGGTCGACCGGGCGAGCCGCCCCGACCGCTCGCGCCGGGACTCGGCGGGGGGCACGCCGAGCTCGACCTCCGGGCCCTCCGTGGCCGGTTCGAGGCGCATCACGGGGTTGGTTCGCGGCTCTTCGGACGCGAACTCAGGGGGGTCGGGCTCGCTCAAGGCCCCGCTATAGTGGCCGCTCGCTCGATGGCCAACATCGCCTCACAACGCAAGCGAAACGTGCGCTCCATCCGCGAGCGCGACGAGAACAGGCGCCTGACGAGCGCCGTGAAGACGCATTTCCGGCGTCTCGAGAGCGCCGTCGAGTCGGGCGATGCCGGCGCAGCGGACGCCGAGCACCGTGAGCTCGTTTCGCGGATCGACCGGGCCGCTCGCACGGGGGCCCTTCATCGGAACACGGCCGCGCGCAAGAAGGCCCGCGCCGCCCGCATCCGAGCCGGCGCCTAGAGCGGCCCCGCCCCTCACGCCGCCCCGGCCGCACGGCGAACCGCGACGGTGACGGCGACCTCCTCCGGGTAATCGGCGCCCCCGCGCGTCCACCACTCGAGGTCGGCTATCGCACAGGTTGCCGCCCGAACCTCGCCGAGGCTCGTTCCGCCGACCATGCGCACCAGCATCCGCGCCGCGTAGGGGTGCATGCCGAGTGCCCCCTCGACCTCCTTGGCGGGACGGCCGGCGTCGAGCTGAGCGCGGGCCTCGACGGCCGCACGCAGGCGCTTGGCGGCCTGGTAGATCAGCCCGGTCACGGCCTCGCCCTGGCTCGACAGACGCTCAACGGCGGCGACCGCGGAGCCCGCGTCGCGCTCGACGATCGCGTCCGAGAGCGCCCATCCGACCTCCTCGGACGTATCGGCCACCATCGATGAGAGATCGGCAAGCGTCACCCGACCGCCGGGCCCCGCCCATAGCGCGAGCCTCGAGAGCTCGTTGGCGAGGCGCCCCGTGCGAGCGCCCATCCGCTCCACCAGCAGCTTCGCGGCGTCGAGCTCGAGGTCGAAGTCGCGTTTCGTGGCGTCGCCAACCAGGCGGCGCGGGAGATCGCGCTCCCTGGGCGCCTCGTAGCTCAGCACCTCCCCGCCGGCCTTCTGGATGGCCGCTGCAAGCGCCTTACGGGCCACCACGCGGGCCCGCTGAGGACGCTCGCGGCCACCGGCCAGGCGCTCCACCAGCACCACGGTCACGTCCGGCGGCAGGTCGTCGAGGGCGGCGGCCAGGCCCTCGAGCTGCTTCGCGCTGACGCGTTCGAGGCGGTCGGCGACGAGATACCGCCGGCTGGCGGTCAGCGACATCGCGGGAACCGCGGCGACGAGCCCCTCGATATCGGGCGCGCCGACGCCGTCGCGAGGGCTGAAGGCCTCGAGGGCGCCTGCGCCGCCCTCGCGCTCTGCGCGGGCGCGGAGCGCCGTGAGGGCGGCCTCGATCTTCGCCTCGTCGTCGCCTGCGATCAGGTAGGCAGGCTTCAGGTCCGCCACGGCGCCGAGTCTATTCGGCGCCTCGGGCGGGACCGCTATGCGCCTCGCGCTACAGGCTTCCGATCAGGATGCTCAGGCCCGAGAGGATGATCGCCAGGGCGGTCGCCCAGAGGACGTTCCTCCCGTTACGGCCGGTGACCGTGAACGCGAGCGCGAGGACGGCGGCGATCGCGCCGACGGCTCCGCCGGCGAAGCCGAGCCCCATCGAGATCACCTTCTGCGTCTGGCTGCCGTCGAAGCACTCGATCGTGCGGTCGAACGGATGGTCGCGGTGATACGCGGCGATCCCGGCCGGGTCGTCGCAGCGCGGCGTGTCGTTGATATCGAGCATCGCCACGATCATCACCGCGGCGCCGAAAGCGAGCACCAGGGCGAGGACGACGGCGAGGGCGCGCATGCCTCCACTCGCCTTATCGCCCGCGGGCGGCGGCGCGGCGGCGCCGGGTGGCGGCGGAGGCGGCTGCTCGGGCGGGGGCTGTTGGGGCGGGGGCTGTTGGGGCGGTTCCCCCGGCGGGGGCTGCTGGGGGGGTTGCTGGGGCGGCTGAGCGGGCGGGACACCTGAAGATTCCATAAAGCCGACCATATAGTTTCCGGCGGACCCCACGCGTTCGGGAGTCAGCCGCCCGCCGCAACGGACCATCCGTTGGCCGAGACGTCGAACTCGACCGTTCCGCGTAGGTCCGTCCGTACGACCTGCAAACCGTGCGCCGCGAGGGTCCGGATCGTCCGCGGTGCCGGGTGTCCGTAGGGATTTCCCGCCCCCACCGAGATGACGGCGACGCTCGGCGCCGTTCGGTCGAGGAGGCTCGCGAGGCCGGGGTCGTCGCTGCCGTGGTGGGCGATCTTGAGCACGTCGATCGGCCCCGGGTCGATCGGCACGTCCGCTGCCTCGGCGTCCGCGGTGAGGAGCATCGCGAACCCACGCCATCGCGCAACGGCCACGAGCGCTCTCGTATTCGGATCCTCGAGGCGCGCCTCGTGCGCGGACTCGAGCGTCCGCGGCGGCCAGAGGAACTGCAACCGAAGCCGCCCCGAGTCCACCTCCGACCCCTCCGCCACCTGAATCGGGTCGGCGCCCGCCGCTCGTGCCTCGGCCGCGATGCGGCGCACCGGCTCGCCGTAGAGGACGTGCGCCACGGGCACCTGGCCGAGGACCTCCTCGATGCCGCCGACATGATCGGATTGGTCGTGGGTCACCACCGCCGCGGCCAGCCGTGACACGCCGGCCGCCCGCAGCTTCGACGCCAGCTCGTCGCCCGGCGGCCCGCCGTCGACCAGGATCGGCAGGCCGGGCGAGGGGTCGAGCAGGATGGCGTCGCCCTGACCGACGTCGAGGACCCGGACGACGAGGCCGCGCCCCCGCCCCGGCGCTGCCGGCGCCTGCGGCCGCCCGGCGAGGCCTGCCACGGTCACGGCGACCGCCGCGAGCGCGAGTACGACTCGGGGCCGCGGGCGCAAGCCTCGGCGGCGGAGGAGATACGCGAGGCCCGCCCAGCCGGCGGAGGCGATGACGACGTAGACGGCGAGCGCGGCCGGGGCGCCGAGGTTCGGCGTGGACACCTGGGCCCAGGAGGGCGAGCCCAGCCAGTGCGCCACCTGCGCGACGTAGCCGGCGAGAGCCCCTGCGACCGCGGTGAGCGGCTCGATGGGAAGGGCCGGCACCTGCCCGAGCGCCGCGACGATCATCCCAAGCCACATCACGGGTGCGACCGCGGGCAGCGCGAGCAGGTTCGCGGGCAGCGTCGTCAGCGACGCGACGCCGAAGTCGGCCGCGATGAGCGGCGCGGTGGCGATCGTTGCTGCGAGAGTCACGCCGGCTCCCTCGGCCAGCGCTACGCGCACTCGCCCGTCGCCCCCGCGGGCGGGCCAGGTGAGCAGGAGGTCGCGGATCGGGGCGGCGGCGAGCACGATCCCGACGACGGCGGCGAAGCTCAGCTGCCAACCCGGATCACCGGTCGCGCGCGGGTTCATGGCGAGGGTCACGGCCGCCGCCAGCCCCATCGCGTACCAGCGCGAGCGCGGCCGGCCCGCAAGCGCCGCCACGATCCCGGCCGCTCCCATGACCCCCGCCCGCTGGATCGAAGGCGAGGCGCCCGTGACCAGCACGTAGAGGCCGATCAGGACGAGCAGGCCGACCAGCCGCGCGCGGATCGGAACCCCGATCAGCGCCAGTGCGGGCGTGGCCAGCAACGCCAGCAGAAGCACGTTCTCGCCGCTCACGGCCAGGAGGTGGGCGAGACCGGAGCGCCTGAAGTCCGTGACGACCGCCGCGTCGATTTCGTCGGCCTCGCCGAGGACGAACCCGCGAAGAAGCGCCGCGGCGGCGGGCGAGGTGCCGCGACCCAGCGCGGTGGCCGCCCGGTCGCGGATGGAGTCCACCCCGCCGTCGATGCCGCCCCGCCTGGCGCCCGTGAGGCGGATCCGGCGGGCCGCGAGGACCTCGGCGATGCCCAGGCGGCGCAGGTAGTCGCGCTCCCAGCCGGGGGCGCGCCGCAATGAGCCCGTCGCCACGATCTCGCGCCCGATCAGAAGGCTTGGCACGGGCTCGTGCGCCTCGACCAACACGCGTCCGCCGGGCGCGTCGACTCGCACTCGGACCATGCCTCCCGACCGGCTCGGCGTCGCCGACACGTAGCCGCGCAGGGTCGCCTGGCCCGGGGGCGAGTGGAGCGCGCCCGCGTCGATGGCCGCGAGCCGAAGGCAGCCGAGGCCGCCGCCTGCCAGGGCCGACGCCGCGCCGATGAGGAGCGTCGCAGCGATCCAGGGCCCGCGTCGGGGCCGCGCGGCGATGAGCGCCAACGCACCCAACGAGGACGCCGCAAGCGCGGCTACGGCGCCCGCACGGGCCGCCGCGGGCAAGACGGGCGAGAGCGCAAGGCCAATGGCGCCGCCGTAGACGAGGGCGAAGCGCCAGGCGAGGCCCGTCAGGGCTGGAGTCCGGCCCGCAGTGACTCCATGGTCGCGGGGCCGATTCCCGAGATCTGGCTGAGGTCGTCAACCGAGGAGACGCCCCCGTGCTGGTCGCGAAACTCGAGGATCTTCTGCGCGGTGACCGGCCCGATGCCGTCGATGGTGTCGAGGTCCGCGATGGTCGCCGACCCGAGGCTGATCGGCCCGGCGGGCGCGGTGGCGGCGCCGCTCGGCTCCCCGGCGGCGCCACTCGCCGCGCCCGCTCCCGACGGCGCGCTAGCGGGAACCACCACCTGCTGCCCGTCGGCCAGGCGCGCGGCGAGGTTGATGGCTTCGACGTTCGCCTCCGCGGTCGCACCGCCCGCGCGCGCGATCGCGTCGTTGACTCGCGACCCGGCCGGCATGCGGTAGACGCCGGCGTCCGCAACCTCGCCCGCGACGTCGACCACCACGTCCTCCCCACCGGGCCCGACGCTGAATGAGCTATCCGAACTGGACGCCTCGCCCGCGCCTCCGCCCCCGGCGCCCGTCGACGCGTAGCTCGTGCCCTCGCCCGAGCTCTGCGTGCCCGAGCCCGAGGAGAGCACCCAGCGCGCCCCGACGACGAGCAGGGCCGCGGCAACCGCGCCGTAGAGGAGGAGCTGCGAGCGGGTGAGGTCGTGCACGGGGCGATGGTGGCCCGGCGCGACGCGCGGGTGGCGCGCAGGCCGCATCAATAGGCGCGCCGGCGGTGGACGATTTAGCAACTAGGGAGGGTGGGATCGGCGGCGATCGCGGCTTGGGCGACTTTCCCCCGCATATCGACGGAAAGTCGCCCAGCGCTCGCTCAGAAGACGCGGAAGCCGGTCTCGCCCCGCGGCTCTTCCTCCGTCTCCCCTAACTGCTCAACCACCGCCCCGCGTGGCCCCTCACGACAGAAGTCAACGAGCGCGGTGACCGCCCCCTCCTCCCCCTCGAAGCTGGCCTCCACCGTTCCATCGGGGTTGTTGCGAACCCAGCCGGCCACCCTGCGCGACTCCGCCATCCGGCGCACGCTGTCACGGAAGAACACGCCCTGCACGCGGCCGCTGACGACGACGCGGCGGCGAATCACGGCGGGCTAGGAGTCGTCGTAGTCGGAGTCGTAGCCGGTTGCCTGCGTGGCGAGGCGGCGGCTGTAGAGCTCGTCGGCGGAGACGCCGGGGGACTGCACGGAGACGAGGGCGAACGGGTCGGCGCCGTCGTTGGTGATCGAGTGGTCGGTGGCCGGCGGGATCATCACGAGATCGCCCTCGCCGAGGCTCTGCTGATCGCCGGTGGCCGACATCGTCCCGGCTCCCTTCACGACCACATAGACCTGCTCGGCCTCCTCGTGCGATCGGAACTCCTCGGAAGCTCCTCCCGGCACCTCGACCCAGTTGACGGACAAGTTCCGCGATCCCAGCTCGCCCGCGTCCATGAGGATCCGGGCGCTCAGCCGGTGGACGTCTACCGCGGCAGCGTCGGAGAGGCGCCTGACGAGCACGAGCGCTTTCTAGCAGACGGAAATAAGGCGCGCGGTTATCGACGCGTCATCGGCTCAGCGGACGACCAGGTTCACGAGCTTGCCGGGCACCACGATCTCCTTGACGACGTCCTTGCCGTCGAGGTGGCGCTGGACGGCCTCCGAGGAGCGCGCGAGCTGCGCGAGCTCCTCCTCGGAGGCGTCGACATCGGCCTCGATCTGGTCGCGCCTCTTGCCGTTGACCTGTACGACGAGCGTGAAGGTCGCCGATCGAAGGAGGTCCGGGTCAGCCTCCGGCCAAGGCTCCTCCCAAACGCGGGCACCCTCGACATGCTCGTACACCTCGGCTCCCGTGTGCGGAGCGAAAGGGAAGATGAGGGAGGCTGCCGTCGCGGTCGCAAACCGGAGCGCCGCCTCCCCGAGCGGATCGCCGTAGAGCCCGACCTTGAGCGCGTAGGCCTCGTTGACGAGCTCCATGACGGCCGCGATCGCCGTGTTGAACTGGAAGTCGCGCTCGATGTCGCGCGTGACCTTGTCGATCGCCCAGTGCGCCTTGCGCACGAGCGCAAGCGCCGCGCCCTCGGCCCCCGCCTCGCCGCCGGGAGAGGTCCGCTCCGCAACCTCGCGGCCGAGCCTCCACAGGCGCGAGAGGAAACGGTGGACGCCCTCGACGCCCTGGTCGCTCCAGTCGGCGTCCTGGTCGGAGGGGCCGATGAAGAGGATGTATGCGCGCGCGGTGTCGGCGCCGTAGCGGTCGACGTACTCGGCCGGGTCGACGACGTTGCCCTTCGACTTCGACATCTTCGCCCCATCGCGGGTGATCATCCCGATCGTGAAGAGGGCCGCGAAGGGCTCCGGGATGTCGAGCAGGTCGAGGTCGGTGAGCGCCTTGGTGAAGAAGCGCGCATACATCAGGTGGAGGATCGCGTGCTCCACGCCGCCGATGTACTGGTCGACGGGCATCCACGCCCGGAGCACGTCACGGTCCCAGGCGGCCTCGTCGTTGCGGGCGTCGCAGTAGCGCAGGAAGTACCAGGAGGAGTCGACGAACGTGTCCATCGTGTCGGTCTCGCGCCGGGCCGGGCCGCCGCACCTGGGGCAGGTGGTCGCGACCCAATCCTCCGCGGCGGCAAGGGGCGAGCGACCCTTGGGCGCGTAGTCGTCGACCTCTGGCAGAACGACCGGCAGCTGGTCGTCGGGCAGGGGGACGACGCCGCAGCTCTCGCAGTAGACGATCGGGATCGGGCAGCCCCAGTAGCGCTGGCGCGAGATGAGCCAGTCGCGCAGGCGATAGTTCACCGCCGGCTCGCCCTTGCCCTGCTCCTGCAGCCACCTGGTGATGGCCCCGATTGCCTCGTTCGCCGGCATGCCGGAGAAATCGCCCGAGCTCACGAGCACCTCGTCCGCGGTGTGCTCGACGAAGGCGGCCTCCGCGGGCACCTCGCCGTCCGCCGGCTCCACCACGGTTCGGATCTCGAGGTCGAACCGCTTGGCGAAGTCGTGGTCGCGCTGGTCGTGCGCGGGGACGGCCATGATCGCCCCGGTGCCGTACTCCATCAGCACGTAGTCGGCGACGAACATCGGAAGCTCCTCGCCGTTCACCGGGTTCGTGACCGTCCGGCCGAGCGGCACGCCGGTCTTCTCACCGTCCTCCGCTCCGCGCTCGCTGGCCGACTCGCTGAGCACCCGGTTCACGTACTCGCGCACCTCCCGCTCGTGGGGCGTTCCGGCGGCGAGCTTGAACACGTCAGGGTGCTCTGGCGCCATGACGAAGAAGGTCGCGCCGAAGAGAGTGTCGGGCCTCGTCGTGAAGACCGGGTAGTCGATGCCGAGCTCGTCGCAGCGGAAGACGACCTCGGCGCCCTCGGACCGCCCGATCCAGTTGCGCTGCATGGTCTTTACGTGCGCCGGCCAGTCGATCGAGTCGAGGTCCGAGAGCAGCCTGTCGGCATAGTCGGTGATACGGAAGAACCACTGCTCGAGTTGCCGGACCTCGACGAGGCTTCCGCAGCGCTCGCAATGCCCGTCGATCACCTGCTCGTTCGCGAGGACCGTCTGGTCCTTCGGGCACCACTGGACCGCGGCCTCGTTGCGGTACGCGAGACCGCGCTCGAAGAGGCGCAGGAAGATCCACTGCGTCCAGCGGTAGTAGGAGGGCTCGTGGGTGCCGAGCTCACGGGTCCAGTCGATCGAGATCCCCCAGCGGCGGAACTGCCGCTGGAAGGACGCGATCGCCGCGTCGGTCGACGCCCTCGGCGGCTCGCCCGTCTTGATCGCGTGGTTCTCCGCCGGCAGACCGAAGGCGTCGTAGCCCATCGGGTGGATCACGCGGAAGCCCTGGCGGCGCTTGTAATGCGCCACGGCGTCGCCGATCGAATAGACCTTCAGGTGGCCGATGTGGGGCTCGCCCGACGGGTACGGAAGCATCTCGAGCACGTACGACTTCGGCTTCGACGGGTCGAAGCCGGGATCGCCCGGATTCGGCACCTCCCAGGTGCCCTCCTCGTCCCAAACCCGCTGCCAGCGGGCCTCGATCGCGCTCGGGTCGTACCGGTCCATAACTTGCGGGCGGCTTCGCCGCCCTTACACGCTCCTTTCGGGGCTAGAGCCCTCACGTGAATACGTGCCCGAGTCTACGAGCGAGCGTATAGTCGCCGGCGGTCGATCGAGGAGGAGAGATGGGACGGCTGATAAGGCTCGACCGCACCGGGCACACGACGCTTGGAGGGTGGGAAATTGGCGACGCGGAGGCCGAAGCGGCTGCCGTCGCGGCGTTCGAGGCGGAGCTCGAGCGCGGGATGATCGGCTCCGCCAGCGGCGCCGACGGAACCGCCGAGGTCGTGCGCGAGCTGCCGCTCGACGCGGACCTCGTCGTTATGCGGCGCCCCATCGCCGGCGGGTAGACCGGCATGGACGACGCACCGCGCGTCCTCGAGGCGCCGGCGCCGGGACTCGAGGAGGCGAGCGCGCTCTGGTGGCGAGAGGACCGAACCGAGGCGAGCCTGCGGCGCGACGAGCGGCGCTGGACGCTCTGGACCGCCTGGGTGGCCGCCGTCTTCGTCGCTCCGGGCCTGCTGCTCGTCTACCTCGAGCCGCTGACCGCGCCGGTCGCCGCGATCTGCTTCGCCCACGCGTGGCTCATCCCGTGGCTGCAGGCCCGCCGCGGCGCCGACCAGGTCACGCCGCTGCCGGTGGCCGCCACCGAGGCGGACCGTGTGGCGATCGGCCTGCTCGGCGACCTCCTCGACCACTCCGAGCGTGACCTGCTGACGAAGACGGGCCTCGTGCTCGAGCGCGGCGAGCTCGGTGCTTGGCTTCTCGGCGCTGGCGGCGCGCTCCTGGTGCGTCCGGGCGGCCGCCGCGTGGACTGCTGGTGCGTGCGCGTTGGCGAGGCGGCGGAGCTGCCGCCGGCCGACCGGGCGGCGCACCTGCTGCTCGCGCTGCGCGAGGACGAGCTGGGCTTCGCCAAGGTGGCGAACCTGAGCTTCTCGGGCGCGCGCTGGCGCCTGCGCGGGCGGCTGGGAACCACGGGTCGCGAGGCGATCGCCCAGGCCGTGGCCTAGTCCCCTCAAGCCGGGGAGCGCCTGGCCGATACCTACCATGGGCACCATGGGGATCCGCGTCAAGCTGCTCGCCGGCGCTGCCGTCGCCATCGGGGCGACGGCGATCGCTGTGCCCGCGCAGGCTGGTATCGCCGGGGCCGTCAAGCCGGTGGGCTGGGGCCCGCGTTCGGACAAGGCGGCCGCGCACCGCGTTCATCGCTCGAGCTTCGAGCCGCGCCCCGATAACTACAAGGCCAATCACACGGTGCCGGGCAAGCGCGAGCTGGCCAACTGGCGCGCGCGAAGCGAGATGCCCTACGCCCGCTACGTCGATGGGCGCTTCAAGGGGACGACCGACGAGATCATCCAGTGGGCCGCGCACAAGTGGGGGTTCCCTCCGAACCTGCTGCGCGGAGTGGCAGCGACGGAGTCCTGGTGGCACCAGTCGACGCTGGGCGACAACGGGGACTCGTTCGGTCTGTTCCAGGTCCGCCGGCCCTACCACTGCTGGAACGCGTGTCGCATCGCGCGCGACTCGACGGCCTTCAACGCCGACTACTACGGCGGGATCATCCGCTCCTACTACGACGGGACGCAGTCCTGGCTCAACACCGTCGAGCACGGCAAGCCGTACAGGGCGGGCGACATCTGGGGCAGCCTCGGGGCCTGGTACTCGGGCCGCTGGTGGGTGCCCTCGATCAACGGCTACGTCGCCCAGGTCAAGGGCAACATCGCCAGCAAGCCCTGGTTCGGCCAGTACTTCTGAGCCGGAGCCGTCCCTAGCCGGGCAGGGAGCCGACGAAGTCGGAGAACTTCCGAGGGTCGCGAAGGGGCGGCCCGTGGCCGAACACGACGACCTTCGGCTCGAGCGGTCCAAGCTTCTTCGCCGACCGCCGGTTCTCCGCCGGGTCCGGGGTGAGATAGGGCTTCGGCTCGTGCAGCCCCGGGATCCCGGTCCAGATGTTCATGTTGTTGAGGACGTCGCCGATCACGAGAACGCCGTCGGACTCGCGCCAGAAGACGACGTGGCCGGCCGAGTGACCCGGGGTCTCGATCACCTTGAAACCGGCGACCTCATCGCCCTCGCGAAGGACGCGATCGGGCTTGCGCCCGGGGCCGGTGAAGATCGAGTCGTAGAACTTCGCGACCGGGTGGTCGGGCTGGCGCTCACGGATGAGGCTCGGCGTTTCGGCGGCATCGCCGTCGCGCTCGCCGACCCAGTAGGGGACGCCGAGCTTCGAGCAGACCTCGGCACTGGCGCCCTGGTGATCGGGGTGGGCGTGGGTGATCGCGTGCGCGGTCACCTCGTGGCCGTTGAGCTGCTTGAGGATGCGCTTGCCCGACCGCCGTCCGCCCGCGTCGACCAGCACGTCGCCGATCAGGTAGGCGTTGACGGCGTTCGGCATCGCAACGGTGTTGAGATGCCAGACCCCCTCGGCGACCTGCTTCATCGGCCTAGAAGTCGACGACCGGCGATGTTGCTCGCTTGCAGACGTAGATGGTCCCCGCCGTGCCCTGCTCCTGGCGCTTGACCACCGCGTAGAACTTGCCGTTGGGCATCGCCGGCAGCTTCCAGCGGCCCTTGGCGTTCGTTGTCGCCGTCCCGAAGAGGCCGTCGGCGCCGGGCTGCTTGTTGAAGACCTTGACCTTCCGCTGCGGCCGGCAGGCGTGGCCGTAGGGCTCGGAGTTGACCTTGCCGTGGAAGGGATTGCTCACCGCCAGGTTCACCTGCGAGTCGATGCGGATATGCCGTGTGGCGAAGGCGCCGGGTGCGAGCGCCGCAAGCCCGGCCAGCGCGATGGCAAGGACGGCGGCGGTGGAACGGCTTCGAGATCTCACGCGCGCGATGCTAACGCGCTAGCGATCATCGAGCGAGACGCCGATGATCGCGAGGCGCCGGTTGAGCGCTCCGAGCCCGAACTCGGCAAGCGCCCCCTCGTCGATGTCGAGGACGTCGAGCGCGCCGTCCCCCGGCGGCGACAGCGTCTCGGCGACGGCCGGGAGGAGGTCCAGGATCCGGCTCCGAACGACCTCGCCCATCGCCGCATCGGTGGCGACCGCCTCGCGCAGGAACCACGTCCCGTAGGCGATATGCCGCTGCTCGTCGGCCGCGATGCGCGAGTAGCCGTCGACGAACCCCGGGAGGAGCTCGCGGTGACCCAGCAGCCCGAGCAGGAAGTGCGAGGTGACGATCCCGAGCGTCCCCTCGAGGACCATGTGATAGATCGTCACGAAGTCGACCTTCGCGGCTCGGTCACGGGGCTCCCGCAGGAGCCTGTCGTGCGCCTGTACGAGGGCGCCGTCGAAGATCTTGCGAAACGGCTCGCCGAGGACCTCGCGGGCCCTCGCCACGTGATCGGCGATCGCGGCGGGATCAGCGATCACCTCGTTCTGGAACCGCGCGTAGAACTGCATATGGCGCACCTCGTCGACCAGTTGGGTCGAGAGGTAAGAGCCCTCCTCCTCGTCGTCCTGCGCCAGGACGAGGCCGCAGAACTGGGTCGAGATGCGCTCCTCGGCGACCATCAGCGAGCTGAGGACGAAGTGGAGGAGGTCGCGCTCGGAGGCGTCGAGGGACTCCCAGCTCGTCTCGTCGCGCTCGAGGTCGACGTCCTGAGCGGCCCAGTGAGCGCGCTCCCAGTCGAGGTAGAGCTCCTGGGGGCTCTTGAGGTTGACTCGCTCGGTGGTGCTCACGCGCGCTCCGGCATCCGGGCGCGGATGATCGCTGAGCCGGCGTGGTCGTGCACGCGATGGGTCTCACGCACCCTGATCGCGGTGAAGCCGGCTGCCTCCAGATGCCGCCGCAGGTCGGCCTCCGTCAAAGCGCCCGCGATGCAGCCGGTCCACGCCGCCAGATCGGCACGCGTCTCCTCGTCCATCTCGGGGTCGGCGACGATGTCGGTCACCGCGAGTCGCCCGCCCGGACGCAGCACCCGAGCCGCCTCGGCGAACACCCTCGCCTTGTCGGCGGAGAGGTTGATCACGCAGTTGGAGATGATCACGTCGACCGAGTCATCGGGCAGGGGGATCGACTCGATCGTGCCCTTCAGGAACTCGACGTTCGTCGCGCCGGACCGGACGGCGTTCGCGCGTGCGAGCTCGAGCATCTCGTCCGTCATGTCCAGCCCGTAGGCGTAGCCGGTGGGGCCGACGCGTTGCGCCGAGGTAAGCGCGTCGGTCCCTTCGCCGGAGCCCAGATCGAGCACGATCTCGCCCCCGTGAAGCTCGGCGACCGCGGTTGGGTTGCCGCAGCCGAGCGGTGAGGAGCTCGGCCCGCAGCAGTCGGCGCCCGCCACAGCGCCAGCCCCACAGCACCCGGTGGAGGGCTCGCTCAGGCCGCGCGCGGCCTCCGCATACCGCTCGCGCACCACCTCTTGAATTTCCTCCGCATCGATCAGCCGGTCAGCCATGCGCCAACTTCCTCCAAGGTCTCGGGATTGACGTAGTAGTAGGCCCACAGGCCCCTGCGCTCAGAGCCGACGAGGCCCGCGTCGCGAAGCACCTTGAGGTGGTGAGAGACAGTCGGCTGCGAGAGGTCGAAGAGCGGCACGAGCTCGCAGACGCAGACCTGGCCGGCGTGGCGCCGAAGCACATCGACGAGCTGCATGCGCACGGGGTCGCGGAGCGCCTTCGCGACGGCGGCCATCCGCTCAGCCGCCTCGCGCTCGATGTCGGGATAGACGACCGGTTCACAGCACGGCTCCCCGGCGGGGCGCTTGTGCTTCGGGGCGAGCTCCAGATCGACGCTCATCTATTTGAATATATCAATTGAATTGGCTAATGTCGATGTATGCCCGTTCCCCGAGGTTCTCTTCGTCGTGCGTCCACAACGCCGGACGCAGCCAGATGGCGGCGGGGTTCGTCGAGGGTGTGGGCGCGGGCCGGGTGAGCGTTCGCTCGGCGGGATCGGAGCCCGGTGAACGGGTCAACCCGACGGCGGTGGCGGCGATGGCCGAGGTCGGTATCGACATCTCCGACGGCCTTCCCAAACGCCTCACCGACGGCGCGGTGCGTGAGGCCGACGTGGTGATCACGATGGGCTGCGGCGATGCCTGCCCGATCTACCCCGGGAAGAGATACGAGGACTGGGACCTCGAGGATCCAGCCGGCAAGGACCTGGAGACCGTGCGGCGGATTCGCGATGAGATCGCGGCGCGGGTACGCGCGCTGCTCGAGGAGCTCGCGCCCGCGTGATGGAGCGCCTGGCCTCGCCCGGCGCGTCGCCGCCGAGGCGCTCGCGGCGTTCGTCCTGGTCTTTGCCGGCTGCGGAGCGATCGTCACCGAGAGCGTGCACCACGGCGCGCTCGGATCGATCGGCATCGCGCTCGCCTTCGGACTCGTGATCATGGTCATGGTCTACGCGACCGGTCACCTGTCGGGTGCCCACATCAACCCGGCGGTCACGATCGGCTTCGCGCTGACGCGCCACTTTCCACCGCGTGAGGCCGTGGCCTACGTCGCCGGCCAGGCCGCGGGAGCCGTGGCCGCCGCGTTCCTCCTGCTAGCCGTCTGGCCGAGTGAGCCGGCCGCGCTCGGCGCGACCGTTCCCTCGATCGGTGTCGGTGGCGCGCTGGTCTATGAAGGGTTGATGACGGCGTTCCTGATGTTCGTGATCATGGCCGTGGCTACCGACACCCGCGCTGTAGGCGCGGCTGCGGCGATCGCGATCGGCGGCACGGTCGGCCTCGACGCGCTGTTCGGGGGGCCGATCACCGGGGCCTCGATGAACCCGGCGCGGTCGCTCGGCCCGGCGCTCGCCTCGGGTACGTGGACCGACTTCTGGATCTACCTGGTCGGCCCGGTCGCGGGCGCCGCCATCGGAGCCCTTGCGTACCAGCTCGTGAGAAAGCCGAACGCGGCGGGTGCGCAGGACCGCAAAGAGTGGAGCTGACGGGACTCGAACCCGTGACCTACGCGCTGCCAGCGCGTCGCTCTCCCAGCTGAGCTACAGCCCCAGCGAATTCACGCCAGTTTACCGGCGGCCTCTGAGCAGCCCTGGGCTAGGCGGCTTCGGCGTCGGAGCGGGTGCCGGCGACGTCCAGCACCAGGCGATCCGGCCCGCGCTCCCGTACGTCGAGCTGCAGCGCACAGCGACTTCGGAGCTCGCCGAGCAGGTCGACCGGCTCCTTCAGGCTCACGGTGAGCGTCGCGCGACCCTCGGAGAAGCGCCTGATCGACAGCTCCGAGACCGCGGCTATCGAGCGGGCCGCGTCCTCGAACCCGACCAGCTGGGAGAAATCGGCAACCGGGCCGATCTCGACCTCGACCGCGCCGTCGAGCTCCTCGCCCGCGCGCCGCGGGCGGCGGCCGCCGAGCTCAGGGGTGAACTCGAGCTCCTCCTCCGCACCGACCCGCTCGAGCGCCGCCGCGAGCGCGTCGGTCAGACGCTCGCCGGCATCGTCCGATTGGCCGGCGATCTCCCGGATGCGCTCGGTCACGTCGGCGGCCTGGCGAAGCGCCGAGAGCCTGATCCGCGTCGCCTGGCCGCGTGCCTGGCGACGAAGCGCGTCGATCTCGCCTGCGAGCGCCGTCAGGGCGTCCATGCCCTCCCCGCCGCTCGCCCGCGCGCCCTCGAGCTCGGCCCGGACCCGGCGCAGCTCTCGCTCGCGCTCGACGACCCGCTCCGCGAGCCGCGTCGCCACCCGCTCGACTTCCTCGACCCGGACCCGCTCGCGCGCGATCTCGGCATCCCGGGCGCCGATCTCGCCCTGCCCCGTTTCGATCCGCTCCCTGGCAGCGACAAGCTTCTCCGCGATCGAGTCGACGGCGGCATCGCGCGCGGCAATCGCCTCATCGACGTCGGCGCGGCGATAACCGAGGAGCGACCTCTTGAACTGCCCCGGCGCTATGGGCGGGACGCTAGGGGCAGCGACGGACGGACTGCGAGCGCTACCCGCCCGGCGTCCACTCGAGCCGCCCCGCCTCGCCCCAGAGCCGATCGAGCCGGTAGCGCTCCCGCAGCTCGGGCACGAAAACGTGCAGGACGCAGTCGAGGTAGTCCATGAGGATCCAGCGCGACTCGCGCTCTCCCTCCACGCTCGCCGGAAGCAGGCCGCGGTCGTGCTTCATCCGCTCGTAGACCTCGTCGTGGATCGCCTTCGCCTGGCGCTCGTTGCGCGCCGTGCAGACGACCATGAAGTCCGTGTAGCCGACGAGCTCGCCCACGTCGAGAATGACGAGGTCGGTCGCGACCTTCGACTCCGCGAGGCGCGCGACCTCCCGCGTCAAGGCCTCCGCCGCGCCGCGATCCGCCGCGTTCGGCGGCGTCTCGGCGCTGTCCTCAACCCTGCGCTCCGGCGCTTCGCTCACCGGTAGAGCCCCCGCTCGAAGATGTAGTCGATCACGGGGTCGGGCACCAGGTAGCGGATCGGCCTCCGCTGGGCGACGCGCCTGCGGACCCTCGTGGAGGAGACGCCGATCTCAGGCATCCGAATCACCTCGTGGCGCCCTGTGCCCAGCCGTTCGAGCGCGGCCTCGACCTCGTCGAGCACGGTTCCCGCTCTCGCGGCAACGCCCAGCCCAGCCAGCTCGAGCACCCGCTGCGGCTGGCGCCAGCTCTCGATTGACTCGGCGACGTCGGCCCCCATCAGAAACCACCGCTCGTCCTCCGGGCGCTCGTCGGCCAGGGCCTCCAGCGTCGCGTACGTATACGAGGGCCCCTCGCGCTCGACCTCGAGATCCGAGGCCCGAACGAGCTCGTTCCCCCGCGCCGCCAGCCGGGTCATCTCGAGCCGCACCCGCTTCCCCGGCTCCGGCTCGATCCGCTTGTGCGGTGCCTGGCCGGAGGGCATGAGCAGCACCTCGTCGAGGCGGAGCTGAGCCGCCGCCTCCTGCGCGAGCACGAGGTGCCCGATGTGCGGCGGGTTGAAAGCGCCCCCGAGAACCCCGATGCGACCGACGAGCCCGCGCCCCTCAGCCTCGGACCTGACCGTCACCGTGGGCGACGTACTTGAACGTCGTCAGCTCGCGGACGCCGATCGGCCCCCGCGCGTGAAGCTTCTGCGTCGAGTTCCCGATCTCGGCGCCCATCCCGAACTCGAAGCCGTCCGTGAACCGGGTCGAGGCGTTCACGTAGACGCACGCGGCATCCACGAGGCCGACGAACTCGTCGCCGGCCTCCTCCGAGGACGTGACGATCGCCTCGGAGTGCCCACTGCCGTGCCGGTTGACGTGATCGATCGCCTCGGCGAGCGAGTCGACAACGCCGACCGCGAGCTTGAGATCGAGGTACTCGGTGTCCCAATCCTCGTCGGTCGCCACCTCCACCGGAATCGTGCCCGCCGCCGCACGCGCCCGCTCGTCGCCGACCAGCTCGACCCCCGCCGCACGCAGATCGCCGAGCAGCCCGGGGAGCAGCTCGCCGGCGACGTCGGAGTGGACGAGAAGCGTCTCAGCGGCGTTGCAGACCGAGGGCTTGTCGATCTTCGCGTCGATCGCGATCGCCCTCGCCATAGCGAGGTCTGCGTCGGCGTGGACGTAGACGTGGCAGTTGCCGGATGCCGCGTACATCACCGGTACCGTCGCCACCTCCTTCAGCGCGTCCTTGAGCCCCTCGCCTCCGCGCGGGATCACGAGGTCGATCTCGCCATCCGCCGTCGCGAGCTCGGCGAGCTCGGACCGCTCACCTCCGGTGAGGATCTCGACCGAGCCCTCCGGGAGCCTCGCGTCGGCGACCGCCTCCATCACGAGCGCCGCGAGGGCGCTGTTCGACCGCGCGGCGTAGCTCGAGCCGCGCAGGACGATCGCGTTGCCGCTCTTCAGCGTCAGCGCGGCGCAGTCCACGGTGACGTTCGGGCGCGCCTCGTAAACGACGGCGACGACCCCAAGGGGAACCCGCACCTTGCGAAGGTCGAGCCCATTTGCGAGCGTCTTGCGCTCGAGCTCCTCCCCGATCGGATCGTCGAGGGCGGCGACGTCGCGCACGCCCGCCGCCATCGCCTCGATCCGGCCCACGTCGAGCGCGAGCCGGTCGCGCAGGGCGGCCGTGAGGCCTTGCGCGCGCTCGTCGGCGAGGTCCTCGGCGTTCGCCTCCAGCACCTCGCCGACACGCTCGGACAAGAGCTCGGCGATCCGCTCCAGCGCCGCGTTCCTGGTGGCGGCGTCGGCGCGCGCGAGCGTCCGCGATGCCCTCTTCGCGCTCGCGCAGACGTCAGCTACCGATCGCGCCGTCGTGGCCATTGCGAACAAGGGTAACCGGCGACGTGGGCGTCTTGAGCGGGCGCGAATACAGTCCGCGCATGAGCGAGCCTGAAGCCGCATCCGACGGTGCCGCCCTCGCCCGCGGGTGGCTCGAGAACTCGCCCTTCGTGGCCCATCTCGGAATCCGCGTCGAGGCCATGGAGCCAGACCGCGCGCGACTTGCGATGCCGTTCGGCGAGGCGCTCCCGACCATGGGCGACGTAGTCCACGGGGGCGCGATCAGCTCGCTGATCGACACCGCCGCCGCGGCGGCCGCCTGGTCCGGCGCGGACGTCCCGGAGAGGATCCGCGCCTCGACCGTGGGCATCACCGTGGAGTTCCTCTCGCCCGCCCGGGGCCAGGGGGTGGTCGCCGAGGCGAGGGTCCTCCGCCGTGGAGCGATCACCTTCCTCGCCGTCGACGTCTCGGGCGAGGACGGCGAGCCGGTCGCGACCGCGCTCGTCACCTACCGGCTCTGAGCTTCTATAGTCCTCACGAACCGGCACAGGGGCCGGCGTGCTCGGAGCCAGAATGGCTCGGCGGGAACATCGAGAGAGGAGCTCTGCTTTGCCGTTCCGTAACCCCCATTCGCGACCGATTCGCAAGCTTTCGCTCGCAGCTGCGGTCGCAGCTTCAGCGCTCGTAATCGCACCGGCCGCCGCTGGTGCCCACGGCAAGCCCCACAGGGGCGCGCCCGTGTCGGTGATGACGCGCAACGTCTACCTCGGCGCCGACCTCGCGCCCGCGATCAACGCCACGAGCACGAACGGCTTCATCGACGCGAACGGGCAGATCGTCCGCGACGTGATCACCAACAACTTCAACGTGCGCGCGAAGGGCCTGGCGAGCGAGATCATCTCGAAGGAGCCCAACATCGTGGGCCTCCAGGAGGTCGCCGAGTGGCGCTCCGGCCCGCTCAACGACGCGGCGCCCTTCACGTGCACCGGCGCCGAGGACGACACGCCTCCGTTCGGATGCACGTTCACGGCCTCGACCGTTCGCTACGACTACCTCAAGCAGCTGATGGCGCAGCTCAACAAGGGCAAGAAGCGCTACCGGGTCGTGCAGTCGAACCAGGAGTTCGACTTCGAGGCTCCGACCGACGCCAACGGCGTTCCGGGCGACGGCGACGCTCCCGGCCTCAACGACAACGGCGAGGAAAACGACCGCCTCACGATGCGCGACGTGATCCTCGCCAAGGTCGGCAAGCGCGTCAAGACGAGCAACGTCCAGACCGGCCATTACCGCACGCTCTACTCGCCGTCGGTCGCCGGTGCGGTCACCGTCCACGTCCTGCGCGGCTGGCTCAGCACCGACGTCAAGGTCGGAAAGAGCCCCGAGTTCCGCTTCGTCAACACGCACCTCGAGGCCTTCGGCGACCCGAAGATCCGCGCGGCCCAAGCGAAGGAGCTGGTGGCCAAGGGCGCCCCGGCCGACCCCAAGGGCAAGCTGCCCGTGGTCCTCGTCGGCGATCTCAATTCCGACGACGACACGGTCAAGGGTGGCGACCGGCTCGCGTACAAGGCGCTTCAGAAGGCCGGCTACGTCGAGCGAAGCACCGCCAAGCCGCTTGGCTGCTGCCTCAACACCAGCGTCCTCACCGCCAACCGCGGAAGCGTGAAGGACTTCGACCACCAGGTCGACCACGTCCTCACGGACCGCCCGAAGCAGGTGGGGCTCGTGAGCTCGGCGGTCACCGGGCGCAAGCCGGTCCACGGGTTCTGGGACTCCGACCACGCCGGGCTCTTCAGCGCGCTCGCGATCTCGGGCTAGCCGGACTCCGCAACCGCCCGCGGCGCCCGCTCGGCGCCGCGGGCCTTCTCGCCGCTGCCGGGCGCGCCTGTCCGGAGGGGTAGCTCCGGCAGGCGCAGCACGATGATCAGCGCGATCGCTGCAACCGGCGCGGCAACGACGAACACCGCCTGAACACCGTGAATCACGTCGGTACGGCCCGCCGCGCCGAGCGTCTGCACCCCGGCTACGCCCGTCCCGACGCGGGCGGCGAATACGGCGCCCAGGACCGCTGCGCCAACCGCGCCACCAAGGGCCCTGAAGAAGCCGGTCGCGGCCGTCGCGACACCGAGCTGGCGCCGGTCCACGCTGTTCTGTACGGCGACGACCAGCACCTGCGTGACCAGCCCGAAGCCCAGCCCGACCGCCGCGATTGCGATCCCGATCGTCACCTGCGAGGGGTCGCCGGCGACGACGGCCAGTACCGCGAGCGCAGCGGCCATGAGCGCAAGGCCGGCGACCGGGTAGCGCTTGTAGCGCCCCGTCCGCGTGATCCGCCTCCCCGCCACCGTCGTCGACACCGTGACGCCCAACATCATGGGCACGAGCAGTAGGCCCGCCTGCGTCGGGGTTGCGCCGGTCGCGCCCTGCAGGAGCACCGGCACGAACACCGTTACCGCGAAGAGCGCCGCGAGCCCGAGGAACAGCGCCGCGCTCGCCACGCCGACCGTCGGCGTCCGCAGCATGTCGAGCGGCACCAGCGGATCGCCCGCGCGCCGCTCCCGCGCGACGAAACCCCCGCCGAGCAGCGCGGCCGCTGCGAGCAGACTCAGGGCCGGCGGTGAGCCCCACCCGAGCTCTTGACCGCCCCAAATGCACGCGAGCATGAGCGCGGTCGTCGCACCCGTGAGCAGGACGGCGCCGAGCGAGTCGAAGCGCGCGGGTGCCGCCTCAGCAGGCGGGGAGGGCAGCCAGAGGCGGATGCCCGCTAGCGCCGCGAGCCCGACGGGCAGGTTGACGTAGAAGACCCAGCGCCAGCTCGCCGCGTCGACCAGCAGGCCGCCGAGCAACGGACCGATCACCGTCGCCGCCGCGAAGGTCGCGGCGATGTAGCCCTGGTAACGGCCGCGCTCGCGCATCGAGACGAGGTCGCCAACCACCGCCATCGCGAGCGCCATCAGCCCGCCGGCCGCCACGCCCTGGATCATGCGCAGAACGATGAGCTCGCTGATCGTCTGGGCCGCGCCGCAGAGCGCCGAGGCCGTGAGGAACATGATGAGCGAGGCCTCGAGCAGCGTCTTGCGCCCACGGCGGTCGCCGAGCTTGCCCCAAACAGGCGTGAACGCCGCCGCCGCGATCACATAGGCCGTCACGACCCAGGCGACGTCACTGAGGCTGCCCAAATCGCCCGCGATCGTCGGCAGCGCCGTAGCCAGGATGGTCTGGTCGAGCACGGCCGGGAGCATTGCGAGCACGATCGCTGCGAAGGCGATCGTCACGCTGCGCCTCTGGGGGCCATCGGCCTCGCCCTGTTGAATTCCGCTTCGATCGGGATCTTGCATGTGCTCACCTCTATAGTTTTATAGTGGGTGTAATCTTCTAGCGACAGTATAACCATAAGAGCAAGAACGATGTCTAACGCCCCACCCGAGCCCACCAGCGAGCTGGGCCTCCGCGAGCGCAAGAAGCTCGAGACGCGCCTCGCGATCGCCGACGCCGCGCGGCGTCTGTTCGTCGAGCACGGCTTCGAGGCCGTGAAGGTGGCCGAGGTCGCACGCCGGGCGAACGTCTCCGAGAAGACCGTCTTCAACTACTTCCCGACGAAGGAGGACCTGTTCTACAGTCGCCTCGAGGCCTTCGAGGAAGAGCTGCTGAACGCGGTGCGCCGGCGCGAGCCCTGCGAGTCCGTCCTCGCCGCCTTCCGCGACTTTCTACTTGGAAGCGGCGGAGTGCTCGCCATCCCCTCCGACGCCGAGGCGACCGAGCGCATGCGCGACATCACCCGCGTGATCACAGAGAGCCCGGCTCTACTCGCGCGCGAGCGTCATGTGCTCGATCGCTACGCGGACTCGCTCGCGGACCTGATCGCGGAGGAGACGGGCGCTGCGCCTGCCGACGTCGAGCCACGCGTGGCCGCCGCCGCGCTCCTCGCGGTCCATCGTTCGCTGATCGCGCTCGTCAGGCGCCGAACGCTCGACGGCGCCCGTGCCGCAGCCGTCAGGCGCGAGGTGCGGAGCGAGGCGGAACGAGCCTTCTCGCTCCTCGAGGACGGCCTCGGCAGCTACGGCGTGAAGCGCGCCTAGGCGAGGACGAACTGGTCGCGGTGCACCGCCTCCTCTGAGGCGTGCGGGAGGAGCTCCTGGACCGCGGCGGTCTGGAGGCCCTTGATCCGTGCGAGCTCCGCCGCCGAGTAGTTGACGACCCCCTTGCCGACCAGGTCGCCATCGCAGACGACCTCGATCGCGTCGCCGGCGGAGAACGATCCCTCCACGCCCGTCACCCCCACGGGCAGCAGGCTCGAGCCCGCCTCTCGCAGCACGCGCGCCGCGCCGGCGTCGACCACCACCCTGCCCCGCGCGGGCTTCGCGTAACGCAGCCAGAGCTTGAAGCTCGCGGTGCGCTCGCGGTGCACGGCGAAGCGGGTCCCGACCGGCTCGCCCGCGGCCGCCTTCGCCAGCGATTCCGGCGCGGTCCCGTCGCAGATGACCGCCGGGATGCCCGCCGAGCTCGCCATCTCGGCCGCCGCGACCTTGCTCCGCATCCCACCGAGCCCGTAGGGCGACGTGCGGTCGCCGATCTCGTAGCGCTCGAGCTCCGCGAAGTCGCGCACCTCGGCGACGGGCTCGGCGTCGCCCGCATGGCGCGGGTCCGCGGTGTGCAGGCCCGGGATGTCGGTCAGCAGCACGAGCATGCGAGCCTCGAGCAGGATCGCGACCTGGGCCGAGAGGAAGTCGTTGTCGCCGAAGGTGATCTCGTCGGTCGCTGTGGTGTCGTTCTCGTTCACCACGGGAACGACCCGCCACGCCAGCAGCCGGCGCAGCGACTGACGGGCGTTCAGGTAGTTGGTGCGCGCGGCGATGTCGTGCGAGGTCAGGAGGACCTGCGCGGTGTGGACCTCGCGCGCCGCTAACCGCTCCTCGTAGGCGCGAAAGAGCGACCCCTGCCCGACCGCCGAGGCCGCCTGGAGCTCGTCGATGGCCCGCGGCCGCGCCTCGAGCCCCATCAACCGCATCCCGCGCGCGATCGCGCCCGAGGTGACGAGGGCCACCTCCTCGCCGTCGGCGTGGAGACGGGCGACCTGCGCGCAGACCAGGTCGAGCACGTCCTCGCGCAGCTCGCCGCCGTCGTCGGCGACGATCGAGGAACCCAGCTTGGCCACGAGCGTCATTGCGGGGCAAGTGTAGGTGCGCTCCGAAGCGCTCCCGGCGGCGCGACTACCGGTTCAGCCCTGCTTCCGAAGAAGGATCCGCCGCGCCTCCACAACGGGCTCGCCAGCGTCCGGCGTGAACGCCACCCGCGGCGCGAACGCCGCGTGCCCGCGCCGGGCGAGGCGCCGCCGGCGCTTTCCCTTCGGCTTCACGTCGAGCTCGAAGGTGCCCGCGCGCGTCGCGTGGACGACGTCGCGGCGGAGATGCGGGGCCGAGAGCTCGAGCTCTCCAGGCCCCGACACGGTGGCCGGTAGCCTCGCCGTTCCCCTCGTCGCGTTCAGCGCCGGCTTGCCGAGGGCCAGCGAGGCCGGGCCAGGGCCGGGGCCGCCCCCGGCTCCGCAGTCACTGGGCCCGGCCCCCACCAGGCGGTAGACGGGGCCCGCGAACGACACCGCGTACACGCGGGCGCATGCGTCCTCGCCGAAGCTCGAGAGGCTGGGGACCGAGAGCCCCTCGGAGCGGTCGTCCGCTGCGCCCGGCATGCCGAGGGCCAGCGAGCGGATCGTCCCCCCGCAGTAATCCCCGTAGACGTACCGGCCGAGAAGCTCGGGGATCCCGGGGTCGCGCATGACGTACCCGCCGGTGATCGCGCAGTTGCCGGACGCGTGCGAGTAGTCGAAGACCGGCTCCGTGAAGGAGCCGGCGCAGCCGACGTAGGACTGGAAGCCCTCGCGGCAGTTCCAGCCGAAGTTGGCGCCACGGCCGCCGCCCACCGACTGCGGCACGTAGTCGATCTCCTCGCGAGCGGACTGCCCGACGTCCCCGATCACAAGGGCCCCCTGCGGGTCGAACGAGAATCGCCACGCGTTGCGAAGGCCGTAGCTCCAGATCTCATCGGCGCCCGCCTTGCCGACGAACGGGTTATCGGACGCCACGGTGTAGGGCTGGCCGCCGCTCGCACGGGGGTCGATGCGAAGAATCTTCCCGAGCAGCGAGCTCGTGCTCTGGGCGTTGCCCGCCGGGTCGCCGGCGCCTCCCCCGTCTCCGGTCGAGATGTAGAGGTAGCCGTCAGGGCCGAACTGGATTTGCCCCGCGTTGTGGTTCATGTAGAGGGGGTGCGGAACCGTGATCACGGAGCGCCGGCTCGACCGATCGGCGGCAGCGCCGGTCGCCGAGAGCTCGTCGACGTGCAGCGAGCCCTGATCTGTCCCCGTGTACGCCACGTACATCAGGTGGCTGGTCGCGAAGTCCGGCGGGAAGGCGAAGGAGAGCAGGCCCTGCTCGCCGCCCGACGCAACGACGTCGTGAATGTCGAGGTACGAGGTGCTCCCGCTCGGCGTCGTCTCGACGATTCGGCCGGCCTGTTCGCCGACAAGCAGTCGATTTGGGTCGCCGGGCACGGACCCGACGTAGACCGGATCGTCGTAGGTACCGATCCTCTCCAGGCTCACCGCCGACGCCGTGCCGGCACACGCGACCAGCGCGGCCGCGGCGGCGAGGGTGGCGCGAACGATTACCCGCCTCACGGCCGCAGCTCGAACTCCATCTCGCCGATCCGCACGGAGTCGCCGGATTCGAACCCGGCCGACTCAAGCGCCGCGATCACCCCGATCTCGCGCAGCCTCTGTTCGAGGTAGGCGAGCGCTTCGGCGTTCGCGAGGTCGTGGCGAGCGACGAGCAGCTCCAGCCCGCGGCCGCGCACCCGGAACGCGCCCTCGTCCTCCCGCTCGACGTCGAAGCCCTGGTCCGCCGCCGGCCGGTAAGTGATGTGCTCAGCTTCGAAATCCGCCTCGGCCGGCGCCGGCGCCTGCTCGCCGTCCTCGGCAGGCACCGCGGCGAAGATCGCGCGGCGGAGCTCCTGGAGTCCCGCGCCTGTGGCCGCGGAGGTCGCGATCACACCGAGGACCATATCTCCGAGCCGCTCGGCCCACTCGGCCACGGCTCGCTCCGCGTCCTCGTCGGAAAGGAGGTCCCGCTTCGAGAGAACAACCAGCTCGGGCAGCGCGTCGAGCCCGCCGCCGTACTCGGCGAGCTCGGTCCGCACGGCGTCATATGCGCCCGCTGGGTCGTCGGCATCGAGGCCCACGACGTGCAGGAGCGCGCGGCAGCGCTCCACGTGGGCGAGGAACTCGTGGCCGAGCCCCACACCCTCTGCGGCGCCCTCGATCAGCCCCGGGATGTCGGCGAGGACGAGCTGGCGGTCGTCCGAGTCGAGGGTCCCGAGCACCGGCTCCAGGGTCGTGAACGGGTAGTCCGCCACTTTCGGGGCCGCGCGCGTAAGCCGCGCCAGGAGCGAGGACTTGCCCGCGTTCGGCTGTCCCACGAGGCCCGCGTCGGCAAGCAGCTTGAGGCGCAGCTCGATCCACCCCGCCTCACCGGGCAAACCACGCTCCGCGAACCGCGGTGCCTGCCGGGTCGAGGTGGTGAAGCGCTTGTTTCCGTGGCCACCACTGCCGCCTCGCGCCACGACGGCGCGCTGGCCCTGCTCGACGAGGTCGAACCGCTCGCCGTCGAGGCCCTCGACCTGGGTCCCGGCCGGCACCGGCACCACCCGGTCTTCCCCGCTCGCGCCGTGCTTGTTCGCTCCGCGCCCATGCGCGCCGCGCTCCGCTCGCAGATGCGGCGCCCGCCGCAGCGCCTCGAGGTCGCGGCGGGAGGGATCGCAGACGAGAACGATGCTCCCGCCGCGCCCGCCGTCGCCCCCATCCGGGCCGCCGCGCGGCACGTGGGCCTCACGGCGGAAGCTCACGCAGCCGTCGCCGCCGCGGCCGCCCTGGACCTCAACCTTCGCGCGATCCGATAACACGCGAAGGAGCGTAGGACGCTGCTCAGCCGCGGCGCTCGGCGAAAGCCGCGATGACCGCCTCGCGCGTATGCGAATCGATCGCCTCGCCGTTGGCGAGGCCGCGCAGCGCGATCACGGTTTGGCGCATCTGCTCGACGTAGGCATCGCAACCGTCGCACAGCTTCAGGTGCGCATCGAGCGCATCCTCGCGGGCCTCACCGAGCCTGCCCTCGAGGTAGTCGGTGACGAGCTCGACGAGCTGCTGGCAGCTCAGTTGTACGCCGTTCGCGCTCATGCCAATGCCTTTTCCTCGTCGAAGTAGCGCTCCAGGGCCGCCCTCACCTTCGAGCGCGCTCGGTGCAGGAGCACTCGTTGATTGGTCTCCGAGACGCCGAGCGCGTTACGCGCCTCCTCTGCCGAGAGCCCCTGGATGTCGCGCAGGGTGATCACCTCGCGCTGGCGCGGCGGTAGGCCCGCGATGGCCTCGAGCATCACGCGCCGGGCCTCGGCGGTCGCGAGCCTGTCCTCGGGCGCCTCCCATTCGATGGGAGGGCGCGCCCATGCGCCCGGTTGCTCGCCGCGCCGCCCCTGAAAGCGCTCCGGCTCCACGGCCGGCTCGTCGCTTCCCTCCTCCGCGCGCCGACGGAAGTACGAGAACGGAAGCGTTCGGCGTTCGCGCTTGCCCCGCGTCCGGGCGTTGTTGACGAGGATGCTGTAGATCCACGTCTTGAGCGACGAGCGGCCCTCGAACCGATCGATCCCGTTGATGACGCCGAGCCAGGTGTCCTGGACGACCTCCTCCGCGACGGCGCGGCTCGGCGTGTACTGCATCGCCAGCCGCAGCAGGCTCGGCGAGAGCTCGTCGACGAGCTCTCGAAGGCGTCGCTGGTCCCCCGGCGAAGAGCAGCGAGGAGGGCGGATTCGTCTGCGGCAGGCTGAGGCACGCTGGCGACGATATCCGGAGGAGCCGAGCTTGAGTGAAGGGTTCGACCCCTATAGGGGGTACAAGCCTTCAACGAACCGCGCGGGCGCCGCCCTAGCTGACTTCGTCGACGCTGACGACCCGCCCTTTGCGCGACGAGCGGAACGCAACGAGCCCCGGTCGCGTGGCGAAGATCGTGTGGTCTCGCCCGATGCCGGTGCCGTCGCCGGGCCAGAAGCGGGTGCCGCGCTGGCGGACGATGATCTCGCCGCCGCCGACCCGCTGTCCCGCGAACACCTTGACCCCGAGCATCTTCGGGTTTGAGTCGCGGCCGTTACGGCTCGAGCCAAGTCCCTTCTTGTGCGCCATTTCTAGCCCTCCTCGTCCTTCTTCGCCGCGGGCTTGCGAGCAGGGGCCTTCTTCGCGGCCGCCTTCTTCGAGGCCGCCTTCTTCGCGGGAGGCTTCCTCGCTGCGGCGGTCTTCGCGGCGGGCTTCTTGGCAGCCGGCTTCTTCGCCGCCGGCTTCCGCGCCGGGGCCTTCGCCTCGGGTGCGGACTTCGCCTCGGCGGCCTCGGCCTTCGACTCTTCGGCCTTCGACTTCGCCGCCGGCTTCCGGCTCAGCATCTTCACGCTCTTCACCTCGAGCTTCGTGAGCTCCGAGCGGTGCCCGGCGCGGCGCCGGTAGCCCTTCTTCGCCCGGTACTTGAAGACGCGGATCTTCTCGCCCCGCACGTGCTCGGCCACCACCGCCTCGACCTTCACCTTCTCGAGCTCGTCCGGCTTCACGACGACCTCGTCCTTGGTCCCGCGGAAGAGCACCGGCCGAAGGGCGACCTTTGCGCCCTCGTCGCCGCTCACGCGGTCCACGAGCAGCGTCGCGCCCTCGGTCGCCCGGTACTGCTTGCCGCCGCTCTCGACTATCGCGTAGGTCTCTGCCATCGGTCTATTCGTCGCTCACGCCCGAACGGCGCCGACCGCCCCTTCGGCCGCGGCGCCGTCCAGAAGCAGGCGATTCTACTTGCTCGCCATCGGCCGGCCCAGCACCGTTTTCGTCCAGCAGGGTGGCGCTCGCCGACGCCCGGCCGACGCTCTCGATGCGAACCATCCGGCGCTCGCCCACGTGCGGCCCGCCACCGCCGACGCTCACGATGTAGGAGTCGACGCGAGCGACCGCGTCGTCGGGGTCGTACATGTGAGGCTCCTCGATCTTCACGAGGACCTCCTCGCCCACCTTGAACGGCAGCGCCTGCTCCTCGATCTCGGCACGCGTGCCCTCGGCGGCGACGTCGTAGGTCTCGATCGGCAGCGCGTCACCCCCCTCGAAGTGGAAGTGCTTGCCGGACGTCTTCTCGAACTCCGCCAGCCCGCTGCCGTCGTCGATCAGGTTCGCCACGACCTTCGGGTTCGCGCGAATGAGGAACGCCTCGGGCTGCGGCCGCTCGGCGACGAGGTCCCGCAGCCGTCGGAGGATCTCGATCGCGACGGTCTCCTCCGATGCGACGACGCCGTCTCCGTTGCACGTGGGACATGGCTTCGTGAGGATCTCGCGCACGCCCTCGGTCACGTTCTGCCGCGTCATCTCGACCAGCCCGAGGGGCGAGACCTCCATCACGTAGGTCTTCGTCTTGTCCTCGTCCAGGGCCTTGCGAAGCGTCTTCAGCACCTGGTCACGGTTGCGAGCCCGCGCCATGTCGATGAAGTCGATGACGATGATGCCCCCGATGTCGCGCAGGCGGAGCTGTCGGACCACCTCCTCGGCGGCCTCCACGTTCACCTTGGTGATCGTGTCCTCGAGACGGCCCTTGCCGCGCCCCGTGAAGCTGCCGGTGTTGATGTCGATCACCGTCAGCGCCTCGGCGTAGTCCACGACCAGATAGCCGCCGGAGGGCAGGTCGATGCGCCGACCGAGCGTCGAGCGGAACGCCTCGTCGGCGCCGTAGCGCTCCAGCAACGGCTCGGGGTCGTTGTAGAGCTCCACCGCGTCGACCAGTTCCGGCGCCGTCCGCTGGAAGAAGCTCGTCACGCGCTGGTGCTGCTTCGCGTCGTCGATGATCGCCCCGTCGAACTCCTTGCTGAGGACGTCGCGCAGGACCCGGATCGAGAGGTCGGCCTCCTGGAACACAAGGGCCGGCGGCTTGACGTCCTCGGCCCGGCGCTCGAGCACCTCGTGGAGCTTGTGGAGGTAGTCGAGGTCGCGCTCGAAGTCCTCCTTGCTCGCCCCCTCGGCCGCGGTGCGGACGATGACGCCCCCGGGCCCCTTGTGGATCTTGTGCAGGAGCTTTCGCTGCCGGTCGCGCTCGTTGTCCGGCAATCGCCGGCTCGCGCCAACCCCGGCGCCCGTCGGCATGTAGACGAGGTAGCGGCCGGCGATCGAGAGCTGCATCGAGAGGCGGGCGCCCTTCGTCTTCAGCGGGTCCTTGACGACCTGGACGAGCACCTCCTGCTTCGGCTTGATCAGCTCGGAGATGCTGCGGCCCTTGCCGTGGCCGCGCCGGGGAACCTGTTTGCCGTCGGGGGTGACGATCTCGTCGACGTGCAGGAACCCGTTGCGTTCGAGCCCGATGTCGACGAACGCCGCCTCCATTCCCGGGAGGACGTTGTCGACCACTCCCTTGTAGATGTTGCCGACGATCGAGCGCGCTCCGCGGCGCTCCACGTACAGCTCGGCGACGTCGAAGTCGTCGCCCTTCTTCTTCGCTTCGAGCACGGCAACGCGGGTTTCCCCGGCATCGACCGAGACCAGAATTCGCTTTCTCAAATGCTCACCTCACAAGAGCTTCGGCGCGCGCCCGGTGGCTCCTAGCCGTAGCCGGACGCGGCAGCCCCGCTCTTGGAGGTGAGCCGCGCTTGCACGTAGACGCTCTGAAGGAGGCCGATCGCCATCAGGGTGACGACGACCGAGGATCCTCCGAAGCTCATCAGCGGCAACGGGATGCCGGTGATAGGCATGATCCCGATGGTGATGCCGACGTTGACGAATACGTGGAACATCAGCATCGCGGCGATTCCGCCGGCGATCATGCTCCCGTACAAGTTCTTCGAAAGCGTCGTGATGCGCAGCGCCCTCCATATCAGCAGGGCGTAGAGGGACAGTACGAACGCGGCCCCCACGAACCCGAAGCGCTCTCCAACCACGGCGAAAATGAAGTCCGTGTTGCGCTCGGGTAGGAACCCGTTCTCTGCTTGCGTCGCCTGCCCGCCTCGGCCGGTCTTCCCCCCCGATCCGACCGCGATCAGCGATTGGTTGATCTGGTAGCTGGAGGATCTCGGGTCTTTGCTCGGGTTGAGGAAGGACGTCAACCGGCTCTGCTGGTAGCCCTGCAGGACCGGATGGCCAACGAGCGGCGCTATTACGAGGACCAGGGTAGCGGCAGCCACCACCAGCCCGCCCAGGAACGCGAAATGGGTCCACTTCACCCCGGCGATGAAGAGCACGGCAAGCGTGATCACCGCGTACACGGCGCCGGTGCCGAGGTCGGGCTGCACGAAGACGAGCGCGGCCGGCGCGAGCCCCATCAACAGCAGGCGCGCGGTCCGCGCGCGCTCGCCGATGTGGCGGCTGCGGTCGATCGCAAAGCCGGCGAGGGCGCAGATGAGGAGGAGCTTCCCGAGCTCTGACGGCTGGAAGGTGAAGAACGGGAGCGTGATCCACCGCCTCGAGCCACGGCTCGCCTCGCCGAGGACGAGGACCGCGAGGATGCTGGTGATCATCGCCGTGTAGAGGCCCACGCGAAGCTCGCGCAGCCGCGAGTAGTCGACCCGGGCGATCGCGAGCATCAGCCCGATCCCGATGCCGGCGTAGATCGCCTGGCGCAGCACGTAGTACAGCGGGTCCCCGGCCACGTCGTTCCCCGTCGTGACCTTGAGCGTGTAGAGGCTGCACACCACGAGCCCGACCGCCCCGAGCACGAGGATCGGGTCGAGCGAGAGCAGCCCGATGCGCTCGAAGGGGCTCGGGCGCTCGCGGGAGCGGGCGAAACGGCGGGGAAGGGTCTCGGCTTCCATCAGCTCATCGCTAGTAGTTGCTTACTCCCGTCGGCACGGCCCCCGGGGCGATCGTGCCGGACTTGACCTTTCGCCCGTGGGCCTGGAAGAAGGCCGTCAAGATCTTCTGCGCCGCCGGAGCGGCCGCCTGGACGCCGAACCCGCCCTGCTCGATCGTCACGGCGACGACCACCTGCGGGTTCGGGTACGGGGCGAGGACGACGTACCACGACTGGTCCTGCTGCCCCACGCGCTGGGCCGTGCCGGTCTTTCCCGCGACCGGGATCGAGTACCCGCCGAAGACCGAGTACGAGGTACCGCCGGGCGACTGTGCGGCGTCGTGCAACGCACCCAGGATCAGGTTCGCGTAGGACGGCTTCATGCTCACGTGACGCTGCGGCGCCGGGTTGATCTCCTGCACGACGCGGCCGCTCGCGTCGTCGACCTCGAGGCCCACGTGCGGCCGGACGAGGTTCCCTCCGTTCGCCAGCGCCGCATAGGCCGTCGACATCTGCAGCGGGTCGGCCTGCAGATCGCCCTGGCCGACCGCGAGGTTGACGCTGTCGCCGGCGCTCCACGGACGATCGGTCTGGTGCTGCTTGTAGAGGTTGTTGCGCCATGCCGGCGTCGGGACGAGGCCGGGCAGCTCGCCGGGGATGTCGATCCCCGTCGTGCGACCCAGTCCCAGCGCCTTCATCCAGCGCTGCATCGGGCCGTTCTTCGTGTTCGAGGTGTTGAGCCTGTTCCCGACGTTGTAGAAGAAGACGTCGTCGGAGATCTTGAGCGCCTCGGGCAGGGTGAGCGTGCAGCCGCAGGAGAAGCCGCCCGCGTTCTGGAGCGTGAGCGTTCCCTCCTTGAAGCTGCCGCCGTCGAAGATGCCCGTGCTCGGGGTGATCGTGCCGCTCTCGAGCGCCGCGATCGACGTGATCGGCTTCATGGTCGATCCCGTCGGGTAGCCCCCCTGAATCGCGCGGTCCGTGAGCGGCGAGTCGGTCGTCTGCGAGGTGAGCGCCTTGTACCTCGCGGGCGAGAGGATCGGGTGCGTGAAGAAGGACGGGTCGTAGCTCGGCGTGGACCCCATGCCGAGAATCTGGCCGTTGTTCACGTTCATCGCCACGAATGCGCCCGGCAGCCCGAACGACGTGAGCGCCGTCTGACCGGCCTCCTGGACCTTGTCGTCGATGGTCAGGCGAAGGTTGTCGCCGGGCTGCGGCGGCCGCCTCGAGAGGACGCCACCGGTCGGCCGGCCCGCGGCGTCGACCTGGGCTCTCGTCTGGCCGTTGATGCCGCGCAGGGCGGAGTCGTACGTGTACTCCACCCCCGCCTGGCCGACCTGGTCCGCCTGCTTCACGCCCTCGAACTGTGGGTCCTTCAGCTGCTGAGGGCTCACCTCGCGCACGTACCCGAGGATGTGCGCGGCCAGCGTGCCGTGCGGGTAGTCGCGCACGTAGACGCGGTCGACGCTCACTCCGCGGAACTTCTCCTGGTTCTCGCGCAGGTAGTAGACGAGGTCGTAGGGGACGTCCCGCTTGAGCGTCACCGGGCTCCCCGGGATCTGCTTCTCCTGGATGTGGATGTCGCGCTGGATCTTGCTGTAGGGCATGTCGGCGGCCTCGCCGAGGCGCTTCAGCTCGAGCTTGCGGGCCCTCGAGCCGTTCGGCAGCTCCAGGGTGTGGATCTGCAGCGCGAGCGCCGTGCGGTTCTTCACCAGCGTCTGGCCCGTGCGATCGGTGATGTCGCCGCGCGGAGCCTGGACCGTGACGACACGCACCTGGTTGTTCT
Source organism: uncultured Actinomycetes bacterium (assembly GCA_963771655.1). Taxonomy (GTDB): domain Bacteria; phylum Actinomycetota; class Thermoleophilia; order Solirubrobacterales; family 70-9; genus JAWVFM01. The sequence goes on from CAVYUG010000001.1 coordinate 410,040, forward strand.
GGGCCTCCTTGACGTACTGCCCGCTCGAGAGCACCTGGAGGTACCAGAGCCGGAAGAAGATGATCGAGAACATCACCAGGGCGGCCCCGCCGATGATCGCCACGCGGAGGTTGAGCTGGGCCGGCATCGGGCCGCGCCGCCGCTCGTCGCCGAACATCAGTGCTCCCTCCGGTGAGTCCGGTGCCGATATGGCGAGCGACGAGTGAGCACTAGAGGCTCCTCTCGGAGACCGCACCCGCGCGCGCGACGCGACCCCCGCTCGAACGCCGCCGCGCGCGACGCCACGGCGCTCGCCGCCGGGCCGAGCCGGCGCGGATCGGCGCCCGCCCGGCGGTCGCGCCCTCGTCGACGAGCGCCGGCCTCAGGATCCGCCGCACCAGACGGGAAGACGCCGACGAGCGAGGAGGAAGCCCAGAAGACCCTTGATGACGATGTCGCGAAGGATCGAGAGGCTCACGGGCGTCGAAACGCCGAGCATCAGCTGCAGCGCGGTGAACGCGGCCGCGTATGCGACCGAGAGCGCCCCGACGAGGAGCGGGGGAACCAGCGAGTTGGTGATCTCGTAGCTCTCGCGATAACGGCCGGCGAAGTAGCCGATCGCGAGCAGCGCGAGCGAGGAGACCCCGAGCGTCTGGAGCAGCGCGCTGTCGAGCACGAGGCCGGCGGCGAAGCCCGCCACGGCACCGACCACGGCGCCGCCGAGCAGGCCGAGGGTCGCGACGACGACGGGTACGACGTCGGGGATCGAGCCGAAGAAGCTCAGATAGGAGAAGAAAGAGAGCTGAAGCACGACGGCGCCGAGCAGGATCAGGGCGACTCGCAGCGCGACGCGGCGGGTGACGATCACCGGCCCACCCCCGGCCGCCTGGGCCCACCGGTGAGGACCTGCACGTAGTCCATTCCCCGCAGGTCGGCGAACGCCCGCAGGTTGATCCGCTGATAGGTCTGCTGACCGTCGCGCGTGGCCTTGGTGATGCGGCCGAGGCGGAGGCCGTAGGGGTACGACGAGGCGATCTTGCCGCTCGACCATCCGGCGGTGACCACGAGGGCGCCCGAATGGATCCTCTGGTTGGAGTTGACGAAGTCGAGAAGCAGCGCGCTCGGGTTGCCGGCCTCGGGCTCCACCACCCCGTCCGGGCCGTCCGGCAGCACCTTGGCCGAGACGGCGCTGGTGTGGTCGGTGATGAGCGTGACCTCCGATGTGCCGCCCGTGGTCGCCGTGACCTTGCCGACGACGCCGTCGCCGGTGACCACCGGGTCGTTCACCCGGACGCCGTCGCCCGACCCGACGTCGAGCGTGACGCTCGAGTACCAGACGGTCGGCGAGCGGCCGATCACGCGGCCCGTCACCGGCTTGTAGGGGGCGAGCGGACCGCTCTTGTCGAGCTTCAGGAGGCCGCGAAACTGGCGGTTCTCGCCGAGTGCCATCTGCTTGTTGGTGACCTCCTTGCGAAGCTGGGCGACCTCCGCCTTGAGCTCGGCGTTCTCGCCTCGCGCCTGGAAGGTCTCGTGGAACCAGTTGACGAGGTCCTGCGCCGGCTTCAGCGCCCGGCTCGCCCCCTCCTCGACCGGCCCGAGGACGGTGGCGACGCCGTTGCGGATGGTCCCGAACGGTCCGCCGGCGGAGCCCGCGAACGTGCTCGTCAGAAGAACCACCGAGGCGGCCACCAGCAGCACCAGCACCGCCCGGCGCCGACGTACCTGCTTGCGGTACATCGGCTACGAGACGCTCGCGAACCGGCGCCGGCTCGCGTTGCGGTTGGTTCGGTGGATCACCTCGAACTCGTCGAGCGAGCGCCCCGCCCCGACGGCCACGCACGTCAGCGGGGACTCGGTGAGCTGGGCCGGCATCTGGCACTCGTCGCGCATCCGCTGATCGATGCCCTGCAGCAGCGCGCCCCCGCCGGCGAGGGTGATGCCGCGATCCATGATGTCGCCCGCGAGCTCGGGCGGCGTGCGGTCGAGCGTGTCCTTGACCGCGCTGACGATCTGGTTGACCGGCTCCTCAAGCGCGATCCGGACCTCATCGGAGCTCAGCGTGATCGTCTTCGGCAGGCCGCTGACCATGTCGCGGCCCCGGATCTCGGTGAGGATCTCCTCTCCGAGCGGCGCCGCCGAGCCGATCTCGAGCTTCACCTCCTCGGCCGTCTGCTGGCCGATCAGGAGCTTGTGGTTGTGCTTGCAGTGGTTGACGATGGCGTCGTCCATCTCGTCGCCACCAACGCGAATCGACTCCGAGACGACGATCCCGCCGAGCGAGATCACGGCCACCTCGCTGGTGCCGCCGCCGATGTCGAGGATCATGCTCCCGGTGGGCTCGGACACCGGCAGCCCGGCTCCGATCGCGGCCGCCATCGGCTCCTCGATCAGGTAGGCGTTGCGGGCACCCGCCGACAGGCAGGCCTCCTCGACCGCGCGCTTCTCGACTCCGGTCACGCCAGAGGGCACGCACACCACCACCCGCGGGTGCGCGAAGCGGTTCTGGTGCACGCGCTGGATGAAGTGGCGCAGCATCTCCTCGGTGACGTCGAAGTCGGCGATCACCCCATCCTTGAGCGGCCGGATGGCCTGGATCGAGCCCGGCGTGCGCCCCAGCATTCGCTTCGCCTCGACCCCGACGGCGTGAACCTCCCCCGTCGAGGAGTCCACCGCGACCACGGAGGGCTCCGAGAGGACGATCCCGCGGCCGCGCACGTAGACGAGCGTGTTAGCGGTGCCGAGGTCGACCGCCATGTCGCGGCCGCCAAAGCCGGTGATGCTGCTGAAGATTCCCATGGGGTCGCGGTTCGTTCGGGCGCGCGAGGCGCCCAACCGCCGGCAGGCGGCACCGGGCGGCGGGGTCCGCACGCGGGGCGAGCGTAGCAAAGGCCCAAGCGACCCCAAAGCCGAGGTTGAGGCCTTGCAATCGTTCTAAGGGTAAACCTTAGAGTTAGTGTTTTGGCGCTATCTCCGGGGCGATCTCGAAAAGCCGCTGCAACGGTAGCCCGATCACGTTCGAGAGGTCGCCCTCGACCTTCTCGACCAACATCGATCCGAGGCCTTGGACAGCGTACGCGCCGGCGCGGCCCCGCCACTCCTCCGACGCGACGTAGAGGTCGATGATCGCGGCGGGCAACGAGACGAAGGTCACCTGCGAGGCCTCGAACGCGGCTCGCTCATCGGTGGCCTTCTGCGTCGGGCGCGGTGCGAGCAGCACAACGCCGCTCAGCACCTCATGGGTTCGCCCGCTCAGGGCACCGAGAAGCCTGCGGGCGTCGTCTGGAAACTCTGGCTTGCCGAGTAGCCGTCCGTCGAGCACCACGTCGGTATCGACGCCGAGGACGATGCTGCCCTCCCCCGCGCGCGCGGCCACCGCGCGGGCCTTGCGGCGCGCGTTCTCGACGACGAGCTCGGCGGGCGCGGCGCCGTCGGTGAGCTCGGCGACCTCGGGCACGACAACCTCGAACTCGACGCCCGCCGCCGCGAGCAGCTCCCGTCGCCGCGGCGACGCGGAGGCGAGTATCAGCTGCCGAACCAGGTCTCGATCTCGCGCTCGGCGGACTCGTCGGAGTCGGAGCCGTGAACGAGGTTGAAGGTGACCTCGACCGCGTAGTCGCCCCGAATCGAGCCGGGCGCGGCCTCGAGGGGATTGGTGGCTCCGATCGCCTGCCGCGCGGCCGTCACGGCCTCGGGACCGACGAGGATCGCCGCGACGAGCGGGCCGCGGGTGATGAACTCCACGAGCTCGCCGAAGAACGGCTTTTCCTTGTGCTCGTCGTAGTGGCGGTTGGCGATCTCCTCATCCGCGTGAACCACCCGTAGGGCGGCGATCTCGAGGCCCTTGCGCTCGAAGCGCGCCAGGATCTCCCCCGTGAGGTGACGCTCGTAGGCATCGGGCTTGATGAGGATGAGGGTGCGCGACACGGTGAGGCGGCGTCAGCTCTCGGAGGCGGGCGCGCGGCGACCGCTCGAGGGATCGCGCCGCGACGGGCGTGCGGTCTCCGGCGAGCCGTCCTTCGAGCTTCGCGAGGCGCGCTCCTTGGCCGCCGCGGCGCGGCTGGACCCCGAGCGGCTCGACGGCCGCGGCGCGGCCTTGCGGTCCCCGCTCGAGCTCGGACGCGCCGGCCGGTCGGTTGACGACTTGCGCGCCCTGACGGGAGGCGGCACGGAGCGTTCCCCCGAGCCACGCGCCGGGGCCGGCCGGCGCTGAGCGGGCTCCGAGCGCCTGATGGGTGTCTCGCAATAGGGGCAGAGCGTCCAGCGCGGGTCGATGGGCTTGCCGCACGACTCGCACGGGTCCTTCACGCGCACGCGGCAACTCGGGCAGCGCAGGTAGCTGCGCTCGATCGGGAAACCGCAATTCGGGCATGACTGCTCCTCGAGCTGGCGCACGCGGAGCTGCGAGGCCTTGATCTCGAGCTCGCGCTCGCGCGCGTCGTCGAGGAACTCGGGCGGGCGGAGGATCGTGTAGATGATCGTGCCCACGTAGGGGAACAAGGAGGCTCCGGTCGCGCAGGCGATCAGCACCGGGTCGTTGATCCGGCGTCGCGCGTCGAGATAGGTCCACGCGATCAGCGCGATCCAGACCACGATCAGAAACAGGATCAGGAGGTTTACGAACAGGCTGAGTCCGCTGTTCGTGATGCCGAATAGGGCGGCGGGCATGAGCGCGGGAGTCTACTTCGTTGCCTGCGTAGCGAACCCTGTTTCCGCTACAGGAAAAGCCGGCCGAAGGCGTAGCCCAAGGCGAAGAAGACGAGGATCACGATCGCGACGACCGCGGCGACCAGGCCCATCATGTGGAGCAGCTCAGAGCGCACCTGGCGATCCATCAGGCGTGGATGTTGCCCGATTCGCTCATCGCGCGCACGGCATAGGCGAGCAGGTAGTGCGAGCCGGTGATGAGCAGCGCCGAGCCGCGCTCCCGAGCCATCCCCCGGGCCAGCGCGATCGCCTCCTGAGGGTCCCCCCGCCAGTCGATCTCTCCCACGCCTTCCCCGCGTGCTATTTCGCCCAGCTCGGAGGCGCCGATCGACTGGGTCCCGGGCCGCCCCGATCGCTCGAGGAGCGACGCCGGCACGGCGGTGCAGACGGCCGCCTCAAGGCACGGGGCGAGCGCGCGGAGCACCCCCCGCGCGTCCTTGTCGGCCAGGACGGCCAGGCACGCGATCGCCTGCCGGTCGCCGAGGACCTCGGGGAGCGCCTCCGCGAGCGCGGACGCGCCGTCGGGGTTGTGGGCGGCATCGAGGATGACCGGCGGGTCGCCATGGACCACCTCCATACGCCCATGGAGCTCGATGCGGTCGGCCGCCAGACGGACCTGATCGGGGTCGAGCGGGCCGATCGCGGCCGCGACCGCGGCTTCCGCAACAGCGAGGTTCCGACGCAGGTAGTCCCCCGGGGCATGCAGCGAGACGGCGCGCTCGGGTTCGGCGGCCACGATCATCCGCGCGTGGCGCTCCGTCGCGACGCGTCGCGCGATCGCCTCGATCGGCGGTGAGAGCCGGCCAACGATCAGCGCGCTTCGCTCTCGCAGCACAGCGAGCTTCTCGGCCGCGATCTCCTCCTCCGTTTCGCCGAGCCACTGGGTGTGGTCGAGCCCGACCGAGGTGAGCGCCGTCGCCGTCGAAGGCAATACGTTCGTGGCATCGAGGCGTCCGCCGAGGCCGGCCTCGATCACGCCGTAGTCGACGCGGGCTGCTGCGAGGGCGACGAACGCCGCCGCCGTCACTGCCTCGAACTGGGTCACCGAGTCGCCCTCGGCCAGCGAGCGGTTCACCGGCCCGACCGCGGCGGCGACCCGCTCGACCGCCGTGCCGAAGGAGCCGGGATCGATCTCGCGGCCGCCGATCTCGATGCGCTCCGACCAGCGCATGGCATGCGGAGACAGATAGGCGCCCGCGGCATGCCCGTGCTCCGCCAGCAGCGCCGCGCACATCGTCGCGACCGAGGACTTGCCGTTCGTGCCCACCACGTGGATCGAGGCGAACCGATGCTGCGGCATGCCGAGCGCGCCCACCAGGCGACTGATCCGGTCGAGGCCGAACCGCCAGCCGATCGGCTCCAGCGAGGAGAGGTAGGCCTCGGCCTCCTCGTAGCCCCAGGGCACAGGTTCTATCCGCCCAGCTCTTCGAGCTCGGCGCGGTACGCGCCGAGCTTCGCACGCTCGGCCTCCACGACCTCCGCGGGCGCCTTGGCCGCGAACGACTCGTTCGCGAGCTTGCCCTCGGCGCGCGCGACCTCGGCGCGAAGCTCGGAGAGCCGCTCGGCGACCCTGCGCTTGACCTCCTCGGCGTCGACCTCGTCGGTTCCGAGTATCTCGACCGACCCGATCGTCGCGAGCGCCTCGCCGCCGGCGCCGTCAAGCGAGAGGCGGGCGAGGCGTGAGACGAACTCGTGCAGGTCGGACTCGCCCGCGAGACGCGCCGGGAGCACCGCGCGCGGCGCGACGCCAACGAGGTCCCGCCAGCGCCGAACGCGGCGTGTCAGCTCGATGGACGTGCCGACCTCGGCCTCGGCCTCAGGGTCGACGAGCGACGGATCGACGACAGGACTCGGCGAGACGACGAGCGACTCGCGCTCGCCCGGCATGTAGCCCCAGACCTCCTCGGTCACGAACGGGATCAGCGGGTGGGCGAGCGCCAGGACCTCGCCGAGGACGTACACGAGGTTCGCCGAGGCGTCCTCGTCGCCGTCGTAGAGGCGCGGCTTCACGATCTCGAGGTACCAGTCGCAGAGCTCGGACCAGAAGAACTCGTAGAGGTCGAGCGCCGCGTGCGCGAAGTCGTAAGAGTCGAGGCTCGACGACACGGACTGGATCGCGCGTTGAAGCCGCGAGAGGATCCAGCGGTCCTCGGGGCGCACCGGCTGCGGCGCGGCCGCCGTGTCGGCGGCGTTCAGCAGGACCAGCCGTGAGGCGTTCCAGAGCTTGTTCGCGAGATCGCGTCCCTGCTTGACGCGCTCGGAGGAGTACCGGACGTCCTGGGTCGACGACATGGCCAGGAGGCCGAAGCGCAGAGCGTCGGCGCCGTGCACCTCGATCTCCTCGAGCGGATCGATGCCGGTGCCGAGCGATTTCGACATGCGCCGGCCGTCGGGCGCCTGGATCACCGGGTGGACATAGACGTCGGAGAATGGGATGGCACCCGCGAACTCGAGGCCCATCATCACCATCCGGGCGACCCAGAGGAAGAGGATCTCGCGCGCCGTCGTGAGTAGGTCGGTCGGGTAGAACGCCCCGAGCTCGGGCGTCTCGTCGGGCCACCCGAGAGTCGCGAACGGCCACAGGGCGGAGCTGAACCACGTGTCGAGGACGTCCTCGTCCTGGCGCAGCCCGCCGCCGCACCTCTCGCACCGCTCCGGCGCGGTCTCCGCGATGTGGGTCTCCTGGCACTCGTCGCAGTACCACACCGGAAGCCGGTGGCCCCACCACAGCTGGCGCGACACGCACCACGGCCTGATGTTCCGCATCCAGTCGAGGTACACGCGCTTGTAGTTCGGCGGGACGATGCGCACCTCGTCGCGCTCGACGACGTCGATCGCCGGCTTCGCCAGCTCGTCCATTCGCATGAACCACTGGAGGCTGATGAGCGGCTCGATCCGCTCGCCCGACCGGTGCGAGAACGGCACCGAGTGCTCGTAGGGCTCCTCCGACCGCAGCCTGCCCTCCGCGCGAAGCGCCTCGACGACGGCGGCCCGCGCCTCCTCGGCGCTGAGCCCGGCGAAGCGCTCGCCGGCGGCCTGGTTCATGCGCCCGTCCTCGCCGATGACGACGATCTCGTCGAGGCCGTGCGCCCGCCCGATGTCGAAGTCGTTGGGATCGTGCCCGGGGGTGATCTTGAGCGCCCCCGTCCCGAACTCGGGATCGACGTGCTCGTCGGCGATGATCGGCAGGCGCCGCCCGACCAGCGGCAGCACGCAGTGAGCGCCCACGAAGCGTGTGTAGCGCTCGTCGTTCGGGTTCACGGCGACGGCCGTGTCGGCGAGCATCGTCTCCGGGCGCACGGTTGCGACCGTGAGCACTTCGTCCGAGCCCTCGACCGGGTAGTCGATGCCGTAGAGCGTGTCGGTGACGACGCGGTTCTCGACCTCGAGGTCAGAGATGGCCGAGCGCGAGCCGGGGTCCCAGTTGACGATGTAGTTGTCGCGATATATGAAGCCCTTCTCGTAGAGGGCGACGAAGACGCGGATGACCGCGCGGACGTAGCCGTCGTCGAGGGTGAAGCGCTCGCGCTCGTAGTCGCACGACGCGCCGAGCCGCTTGTACTGCTCGACGATCGTCGAGCCGTACCGCTCCCGCCACTCCCAGACCCGCTTCGTGAACTCCTCGCGGCCGAGGTCGTGCCTGGAGGAGCCCTGTGCGCGGAGCTCCTTCTCGACCACCGCCTGGGTCGCGATGCCGGCGTGATCGGTGCCGAGGATCCAGAGCGTGTTGCGCCCTCGCATCCGGTTGATCCGGATCAGGGCGTCCTGGATCGCGCCGTTCAGGGCGTGGCCCATGTGAAGAGCACCGGTGACGTTCGGCGGCGGGATGGCGATCGAGTAATTCTCGGCCGGCGTCCCGCTGGCGTCGGGATGAAAGTAGCCGCCGTCGAGCCAGCCCTCGAGCACGCGGGCCTCGACCTCCGACGGGTCGTATCGGGTCGTTTCCTCGAGCTTCGAGCGGCGTTCCGCGTCCACGGATCGAGTGTATTTGGCGCTTCGGCTCTCGCCTAACCTGTGGGTTGATGGACCCCGGCCGCACCGCCATCGGCACCTGGAGCGGAGGACGCTTCATGCACTTCGGCGAGATGCTCGACGAGGAGCGGCACGTCGAGCTCCTGCGCCCCGGCCAAGGAGTCGCCACCGTCCTGACGGCCGACGTCTACGGCGAGGGCGCCGCCGACGCGCTGCTCGGCCGCTCGCTCGCGGGAGCCGACCGCGACTCCTACTGCCTCGTCGGCGCGGTGGGCCATGACTTCTACGAGGGCGAGCGCGACGGTCCGCGCGGCTTTCCGCGCTTCACCGATCCGCGGCTTCGCGATCCCGACGACTACAGCGGCTACCTGCGGATGGCCGCCGAGCGCAGCCTCGAGCGGCTCGAGGTCGACTCGTTCGACCTCCTGCTCCTCCACAACCCCGACCGCACGGGGTTCGAGAGCGAGGCGGTGTGGTCGGGGATGGCGGGCCTACGCGATGCCGGGCTCACGCGGCTGATCGGCGTCGCGCCCGGGCCCGCGAACGGCTTCACCCTCGACCTCATCGGCTGCTTCGAGCGCTTCGGCTCACAGATCGACTGGGCGATGATCATCCTCAACCCCCTCGAGCCCTGGCCCGGCGAGCTCGTCCTCGACGCCGCGGCCAAGAGCGACGTGAGCGTCATCACCCGCGTCGTCGACTACGGCGGGCTGTTCTGGGGCGACGCGCCGCGCGACGGCGCGTTCGCCCGGGGCGACCATCGCGGCTTCCGGCCGGAGGGCTGGGTGGCGGAGGGGCTCGCGAAGATCGAGCGCCTTCGGCCGATCGCCGAGCGGACGGGGCTGACCTCGATCCAGCTCGCCTGCCAGTGGAACATCGCGCACCCCGCGGTCGCCTGCTGCACGCCGACCCTGATCCAGGAGGCGGGTGCCAACGCGCGGCCGATCGAGGACAAGCGCGCGGAGCTCGCGGCGCTCCCGGCCGAGCTCCGCCTCACGGAGGCCGACGTCGAAGAGATCCGCGCGATCGGAGACAACGCGGGCTGCATGGCGCTCAAGGGCGCGAGCCCCGAGCACGAGGGTGACGAGCGTCCCGACCGCTGGGAGTTGGCGCCGGAGCTTGCCGAGGTCGCGGGGCGCTGGCGGATCGATCCTCATGCGGATTTGACCAAGGCGCGCACCCGGGCGTGATGCCGACGGTCGTTCTCACCGGCGCGACGCGCGGGATCGGCCTCGCCGCCGCCGTCGCTCTCGCCCGGGACGGCGCGAATCTCGCGCTGATCGGTCGCAACGCAGATCGTGTCGGTGAAGCGGCGGAGCGGGCGCGAGCGACGGGAGGCGGTGCGCAGGTCGGCGAGCACGTTGCCGACCTCACGAGCATGGCCGAGGTCCGCCGGTTGGCTGCGGAGCTTCGCGAGGCCCATCCGACCATCGACGTCCTCGTCAACAACGCCGGGGCGATGTTCACGTCTCGTCACGTGACCGAGGACGGCTACGAGCGGACCTTCGCTCTCAATCACCTGGCGCCGTTCCTGCTCACCAGCCTGCTGATCGACCGGGTGATCGACGCGAAGGGCCGCGTGGTCACGACGTCGAGCGACGCGCACAAGGGCGGTCTCATCGACCTCGATGACCTTCAGTCCGAGCGCGGGCGCTTCCGCCCGAGCCGCGTCTACGGGACGAGCAAGCTCTGCAACGTGCTGTTCACCAGAGAGCTCCAGCGCCGCAACCCGACGATCGCCGTGAACTGCTTTCACCCGGGCGTCATTCGCACTGGCTTCGGGAAGAACGACGGCACGGCGGCGCGTGTCTTCCTGACGCTCGCCGCCCCGTTCCTTCGCTCGCCGGAAACGGGGGCGCGCTCGCTGGCCTGGCTCGCTCTCGACCCCGGCGCCGCAGAGCTTCGAGGCAGCTACGTCGAGAAGTGCAGGCCGGTCGCGCCAAGCCCCCAAGCTCAGGACGACGACCTCGCCGTTGCGCTCTGGGACCGCTCGGAGGAGCTGGTCGCCGCGGGGGTCGGCTAGGCCGACTCCTCCTCGAGCGCCTCGTCCTGGCCGGCCTCCTCGGGCGCGGCCTCGGTGACGAGCGTCGGCGTGCCGCCGCGCTCCACCGTTTCCTTGGTGACCACGCACTTGCGCACGTCGCGGCGCGAGGGCAGCTCGAACTGGGTGTCGAGCAGCGTCTCCTCGAGGATCGACCGCAGCCCGCGGGCGCCGGTCTCGCGCTCGAGAGCGCGGTCGGCGATCGCGCCAAGCGAGTCCTCGGCGAACACGAGCTCCACGTCGTCGAACTCGAAGAAGCGCATGAACTGGCGCGTGAGCGCGTTGCGCGGCTCGGTCAGGATCGTGATCAGATCGCTGCGCGTGAGCTGGTGGATCGCGGCGACGACGGAGAGGCGGCCGATGAACTCGGGGATCAGGCCGTACTCGATCAGGTCCTCGGGCAGGACCTGCTCGAAGAGCTCGCCCGTGTCCTTCTCGTCCTTCGTCTTCACCTCGGAGCCGAAGCCGACGCCGTTGTGGCCGATCCGCCGCTCGATGATGTGGTCGAGGTTGCCGAACGAGCCGCCGCAGACGAAGAGGATGTTCGTCGTGTCGATCGACAGGAACTCCTGGTGGGGGTGCTTGCGCCCGCCCTGCGGAGGGACGGATGCCGTGGTCCCCTCGAGGATCTTCAGGAGCGCCTGCTGGACGCCCTCGCCCGAGACGTCGCGGGTGATCGACGGGTTGTCGGCCTTGCGCGCGACCTTGTCGATCTCGTCGATGTAGATGATCCCGGTCTCCGCCTTCTTGACGTCGAAGTCGGCGGCCTGGATCAGCTTCAGGAGGATGTTCTCGACGTCCTCGCCGACGTAGCCGGCCTCGGTGAGCGCCGTGGCGTCGGCGATCGCGAACGGGACGTTCAGGATCTTCGCCAGCGTCTGGGCCAGGAGCGTCTTGCCGCACCCGGTCGGGCCGAGCAGCAGGATGTTCGACTTCTGGAGCTCGACGTCGGCCTCGCCGCCGTTCTGCGCGATCTGCACCCGCTTGTAGTGGTTGTAGACGGCGACGGAGAGCGCGCGCTTCGCGCCCTCCTGACCGACCACGTACTCGTTCAGCACGTCATAGATGTGGCGCGGCTTCGGGAGGCTCTCGAGCTCGAACGTCGGGGCCGGCGCGAGCTCCTCGTCGATGATCTCGTTGCAGAGATCGATGCACTCGTCACAGATGTACACGCCGGGGCCGGCGATCAACTTCTTGACCTGTCGCTGCGACTTCCCGCAGAAGCTGCAGAGAAGCTGCTCGTTGGAGTCGGTTGGACGTGCCAGCGGTCTCCCCTTTCCGGAGCTCGGACCAGATTACGCCAAGCGGGTTGCGAGCCTGGCACGCCTCAGTTACGTCATAGGGGCGTCCGATCCTGCCGGTGACGGTAACCTGACGCCAAAGGCGGATCAACACGCGCAATAGGGAGACTTAAGCTTGAGATGGATCTCGATCGCGGGGGCGACAGCGCTTGCGTCGCTCCTGCTGGCCTCGACGGCGTTCGCGAAGACGACCGCGTATGACGGCTCGTTCGCGGGGCGGGGCAAGCTCTCGTTCAAGATCAGCGAGAAGCGCCATGTATGGCGTCTCTTCTCGCTCGCGTTCGAGAGGTTCCCGCTCGGCTGCGCTGGCGGCCATAACACCGAGACCGCCGCGCTCAAGCCGAGCTACCGGCCCGTCCAGGCCGACTACCCGATGCTGCGAGTGGACGCGGTCTTCACCCTCCCCCACCACGACAAGCCCCTCTCGACGCTCGTCCTGAAGGGAACGATGGCCGACGGCGACAAGTCGGCCTCGGGCACTATGCGTATCCACGGCCGCAAGGTCCCCACCGACCAACCCGGGAACGGCAGCTCGGATCGCTGCAACAGCGGCAAGGTCCGCTGGACCGCGACCAGCAAATAGCGCTCAGCAGGCGGGGATCGGGAAGTTGTTCTGAGATCCGCAGTTGGCGCGGCCCTCGTCGAGGAGCTTGCCGTCGTGATCGTGCTTCGCGACGTTCTTGGTGAAGACGTTGTGATCGGAGCTCGAATTCGCGTGGTACCCGCTGCCCGCGTTGCCGCTGGCGATGTTGTGATGCACCCTCACGTGATCGCTGTTGGTCAGGAACAGGCCGTCCGAAGGGCCCTCGTCGCCCGCGATCCGATTGCGATTCAGGACGTTGTGCGAGATCAGGATGTGGGCAGCGGGCAGATTCGAGTCCTCGACGATGATGCCGCGGCTGCTCTTGATCGTACTGTTCTGGGTGACCCGTAACACCTTGCCGCGCGTGTCCGTGATCGTGCCGACGTAGATACCTGAGTCGTCAAAGCCGACGGCGAGATTCTGCGCAACGTGGAGCGGCCCGGTGGCGAAGGCGCTGATCCCGTACTCCGCGTCGCACGTGTCGTAGACGATGTTTCCGATCACCGTGCCCGATCGCGCTCCCTCGAAGAAGATCTCCGCAGGGTAATCGCCGAAGCCGCTCGCGGCGCCCTCGACGTCCAAGCCGGCGATCGTGACGCCTCCGCTCGTCACGTGGATCGTGTCGTTCGCCTTGCATCCCGCATCGACGATGGGGCGGGGGCCGCGCAGGGTCGACTCCAGCGTCAGCGGCTTGTCGACGGTGACGGCCTCGTGGTAGGTGCCACGATGGATTCGCAGCGTGTCGCCGGCGTCGGCCGCCGCGATTGCCTTCGTGATCGCGTTCGGCCCCGGGTGGACGTCGATCACGTTCGGCCTCGCCGACGCGCTGCCGACCGTCAGCGCCAGCGCTGCTGTGGCGAGGGCCGCTAGTGGTGCTCGATGATGCGGTCGACGAGGTGGTATTCGACCGCCTCCTCGGGCGACATGAAGTAGTCGCGCTCGGTGTCGGTCTTGACCTTGTCGAGCGGCTGGTTGGTGTGCTTGGCCAAGATCTCATCGAGGCGCCGGCGGATGTCGATGATCTCGCGCGCGTGGATCTCGATGTCGGTCACCTGGCCCTGGAAACCGGAGGTGGGCTGGTGGATGAGGATCTTCGAATTGGGGGTGGCCATCCGCTTGCCCTCGGCGCCACCGGCGAGCAGCAGCGCCCCCATGCTCATCGCGACGCCGACGCAGATGGTCTGGACGTCGGGCTTTATGTACTGCATCGTGTCGTAGATCGCGAGGCCCGCGTACACGGAGCCGCCAGGTGAGTTGACGTAGATCGAGACGTCCTTGTCGGGGTCCTCAGACTCGAGATGGATGAGCTGGGCAACGACCAGGTTCGCGATGTCCTCGACGATCGGGGTGCCGAGGAAGATGATTCGCTCGTTCAGCAGGCGCGAGTAGATGTCGAACGCGCGCTCGCCGCGCGATGTTTGCTCGACCACCATGGGAACGAGGGGACTCATGAGGCGCGCCAGTCTAGCGTCCCGGCTACTCGGCTCCGGGTGTCCACAACGCCCCCTCCCCCGCCTCGGCGCGCTCCTTCTCCGGCGTCCAGATCGCCTCCCGGGCCGCCGCCTGCTCGACGGGGATCGGCTTCGCCGCCTCGACGACGAGATCAGCGGCCTTTCGCATGCGGAGCTCATCGCGAAGCAGCGTGTCGCGCCCGGTTTCGCGCAGGCGGGAAAGGAGCTTTTCCGGGGCGTTCTCGCCCTCGCCGGGGCCGAGGGCCTCGATCAGCTCATCGTCCGACACCTCGATCTCCTCCGCGTCGGCGATCGCGGCGAGCGTTGCCTCGCGCCGCAGCGCCGTGCGGGCCTCTTCCTCGGCCTCGGTCACGAACTCCTCGCGCGTCTTCCCGGCCATCTGCAGATACGCGGCGGGATCGAGACCGCGGCCCTGGAGCTGGCGTTCGAAACGCTCCCACATCTCATGCGCTCGCGCGTGGACGATGTCGTCGGGAAGCTCGACGTCGGTCTGCGCGGCGGCGGCATCGACGGCCGCCTCGCGGAACTGGGCGTCGGCCCGACGCTCGAGCGCCGCCCCTATCTGCGAGGAGACCTCGTCCCGCAGCTCCTCGAGGGTCTCGAACTCCGATGCCTCGCCCGCGAATTCGTCGTTCAGGTCCGGCAGCTTCTTCTCCCGCACCTCCTTGAGCGTCACGGCGAACTTCGCCGGCTTGCCCGCCAGCTCTTCCGGCCGGTGATCATCGGGGAACGTGAGCTCGACCTCGAGCTCGTCGCCCAGCGAGGCGCCTATCAGGGCGTCCTTCATCTCCTTCAGGAGGCCCTCGTCGCCGAGGTCGACCATGAGGTCGCGCGCCGAGCCGCCCTCGAACGGCTCGCCGTCGACGGTCCCCTCGTAGTCGATCACCGCCAGGTCACCCTCCACGGCGGGACGGTCGACGGGACTGACGCTCGCGAGCCCCTCGCGGAGGCGGTCCAGCTCGCCGGCGACCGCTTCGTCGGGCACCTCGACCTCGGGCCTGCCGACCTCGAGCCCCTTGTAGTCGCCCACGCGGGCACCGGGGCGCACACCGACCTCGAACGAGAACTCCAGCTCGCCTCCCGCCTCGGGAAGGTTGGCCACATCGAGCTTCGGGTCGCCGACGGGCGTGATGCCCGCCTCCAGCAGCGCCCGCTCATACCACTCGGGAAGAGCGTCCCGCAGCGCCTGCTCCAGGACCGCTTCGCGGCCGACGCGCTGGACCACGATCTCAGCCGGGACCTTGCCGCGGCGAAAGCCCGGGATCTTCATCTCGCGACCGAGCTGCCGGGCTGTGCGCTCGATTCGCTTCGTGACGGCGTCCGCCTCGACGCCGACATCGACGCGCACGCGGCTGTCGGCGAGCTCGGTTACTGAGGTGCGCATTCCACGCGCAACGTTAGTGGGCGCGTGAGCGCCGCCTCAGTCCTCGCGCTGAGGCCGGCGGGTCGCCGCCCGCCACAGCGCAACCGAGAGCTCGGCGAAGAACCCCGCGAGGCGGGCGAGCGGGCCGGTCACGAGCCAGGCGCCCACTCGGTCGCGCGCGCTAGTGCCCACCGGCGGCCCTGATGCGCTCCTCGAGAAGCGCCGCCTGGCCCGCGGCGACGGCCCGCGCCGCCCGGCGCTCGTCGAGCGGGAAGCCGGATGCGTCGGCGAGGTCGAGCAGGCGCTGGCGCTGCTCGACCTCGCGCGCGGCCCGGAAGAAGAGCCAGGCGATCACCGCGAGGGTGAGGAGCATCCCCTCTCCCATCATGATCGCGCCGGCGATCCCCTGGTCGGTCAGCGGCGAGATGCCGTGCGCTGCCTCGCCGTGGTCGTAGCGGGGGTAGAAGGCGGTGCCCGACCAGATGAGGACGTTGCCGAACGCCGTCGTGAAGAGCCGCACGACGACGACGTAGGCGAGGGGCGCGGCGTTCCGCCACCAGGTCGGCTTCGGCAGCGGGCCGAACACCGGCATCCACATCAGCATCCCGAAGGCGATGAAGCATGCGTGCATCAGCGCGTGAAGCGGCGGATAGTCGATGACGCCGTCGTAGAGGAACGGCAGGTGCCAGAAGACGAGGTCGATGGCCCAGAGCGGGAAGGCGATCCACGGAAGGGAGAGGAACTGGAGCCAATGGAGGCCGCGGATCTTCAGGATCGGCTGCAGGATGGGGCCGGTCAGCCCGATCACGAGAAAGAGCGCCGCGAGGTCGCCGATCATCAGGTGCTCGACCATGTGCATGTAGACGACCTCATCCGCGAGGCGGGCAATCGGCGTGAACAGCGCGATGAGGATCAGCGTCAACCCGGCCGCGAACGCCAGCCGGCGCGCCGGCGGCACGGGGGTTCCGCGCTTCGCCAACGTCTGGGCGCGCTTGGCGTAGGCCAGGCCTGCGAGGGGAACCGGGAGGAGCTCTAGCAGCCCGCCGAGCAGCGAGGACGCGTCCACGCAGTCGATGGTAGATGGCTCAAAGCCACCCGATCCGCTTGAAGAAGCGGTGCAGCACGAGCGTCGCGGCCAGCATCGTCAGCAGCGCGAGCGGATAGCCGATCGGCGAGCGAAGCTCGGGCATGTGCTCGAAGTTCATGCCCCAGATCGAAGCGAAGAACGTGGGCACCGCGATGATCGCCGCCCACGCCGAGATCGCCTGGACAACCTCGTTCTGCCGCACGCTCACAAGCGCGAGGTTCGCCTCCAGAACCGAGGTGAGGAGCTCACGCTGCGCCATCACCTGCTCGTCGACTCGCCGGGCGTGGTCGGCGACGTCGCGATAGAACGGGCGCAGCTCGTCGGGAATGCCTGCGTACGCGCCGCGCTCGAGAAGCTCGAGGGGGACGAGCAGGGGCGCGATCGCGCGATGGAACTCGATCACCTCGCGCTTCAGGAAGTAGATGCGCTCCGCCGAGTCGCCCCCCTCGCCGAAGATCGCCTGCTCGACCTCCTCGATGTCCGACTCGATGCCCTTCGCCACCGGCTCGTAGTCGTCGACGACCTGGTCGAGCACGGCCCACCCGACGGCCGCCACGCCGAGCTTCATCAGCTCCTTGTGCTGAGTCTGCAGCCTCTCGCGAGCACCCGTAAGCGGGCTCGCCTCCCCGTGGCGGGCGGAAACAGCGTAGCCGGACCCGAGGAACAGGTCGATCTCGCCGAAATGGACTCGCTCCTCCTCCTCGTCGTACCGGGCGGTCTTCAGAACGAGAAAGAAGCTCCCGTCGTACTCCTCGAGCTTCGGGCGCTGATGCTCGCGACCGGCGTCCTCGACGGCAAGCTCAGGTAGGTCGAACTCCTTCGCGACCGTCGCAAGCTCCTCGTCGGTCGGATGGAGCAGGCCCACCCAGACGAAGCCGTCGCCGGCGCGCGCGTAGGCGGCGGCGTGCTCGACGTCGAGCGATCCCTCGTGCTGGCGGACGCCGTCCCGGTAGTGGGCGCAGTCGACTATCACGGCTGATCGCCGCGTCTTTTGACCCGCGGGCCACCCCTCCTGCCCGAGAACGCGCTCGTGCGCTCAGCGCGCCACGGCCGCGGTGCGATCTCGCTGGTAGCCCTCGGCCTCGGCTCTCAGGGCCGCCGCGAGATCGCTGCCGGGAAGAGCGCGCTCCGCCATCGCCGCGTCCTCGAGCCACAGGCGGGCGCGGAGGTCGAGGGGAGCGGTGAACCGCTCCGCCGCGCGTTCGCCGATCGCCGCGTAGAGACCGCGCATGTCGCGGAGGTTCGACAGCTTGTCGGCGGTGTAGACGGCGACGGCCTCGGGACCCGCGGCCTCGACCCGGTCGCGATGCTCAGCCTTGCGCTGCTCATAGTCGTCGATCGATTCGTCCTCGGTGAGGGCGGAGACGATCTGGGCCACCCTCGAGCCGAACTGGCTCGCGATCTCCGAGAGGTCGATCTCGGAGTCCTCCACCACGTCGTGAAGGAGCGCCGCGGCGACCACCTCCTCGTCGAACCCGGCCTCCTCGACCAGCTGCGCGACCCGCAGCGGGTGCGTCATATACGGCGCTCCGTTGTCCTTTCGCTGCTGGCCCTCGTGGGCCCCGTGGGCGAGGTCGTACGAATCCGAGAGGAGTGGCGAGGAGCCGATGAGCTCGTCGGCGCCGGCGATGGGCGGCTCGGACATGCGCTCGAATCCTGCCAATCTCGCTCGCGCTCCGCAAGCCCGTCGGCGATAATCGGCCCTGTTGGCGGCAGAAATGAGGAGGGCGGGAGTGTGAGACGGGCTTCGGTGGTGCTGGTTGGGTCTGCGGCGGCGCTTACGGTCTGGCTGTGTGCCGCCGCGAGCGCGGCGAAGGTCCCCACGGTCGCCACCATCACCAAGACGGCCACCGCCGACGACCAGACGCGTGTCGAGGCGAAGTGCCCCACCAGCAGGTTTCCCGTCAGCGGTGGCTACGAGCTCGAGCCGAGCGACGGCGCCTTCGCCATCAACAGCGCCGAGGGCATCGACCTGGACCGCAAGCGGTGGTCGCTTACCACCATCGCGGGCGGGGGACCCGCGCGGGTCACCTCGCTCGCGTACTGCTCGCCCCTCGCCCGGAACGTGAAGTTCCGAAGCGATCGGATCGAGCTCAGCACGGCTGATTCCGCGACCATCACGGCGACGTGCAGGCGTGACGAGAGGGTGCTCTCGGGCGGATACGCCTTCGTCTCCTCGGGCCTGGGGGTCGGGGAGATCCAGGAGTCCTTCCGCGCCGACTCGCGCTCTTGGTCGATCAAGGGGTTCAACGTGAGTGCGAATCAGGTCCTGATGCTCGCCTTCGCGAACTGCGTTGCGA
This sequence comes from uncultured Actinomycetes bacterium, assembly GCA_963771655.1. Lineage (GTDB taxonomy): Bacteria > Actinomycetota > Thermoleophilia > Solirubrobacterales > 70-9 > JAWVFM01. Next base: position 428,842 of record CAVYUG010000001.1, read on the forward strand.
AGCAGAAGGCCCCGAAGCTGACCACGGAGCAAAATGCGGTGCGCTTCAACGACGAGGGGGATACCACCGCCTCCGTCGACTGCGGGCGCGGTCGGTACGCGCTTTCCGGCGGGTTCAGGATCCCAGACCCCGCGGGGCTTGTTTCGGAGAGCATGCGGGACGGCACGAGGGGCTGGCGCGTCACCGCGGGCGGAATCTCGGGCCGCGACGACGACCTCACGGTGCTCGCTTACTGCGCGCGCAAGTGAGCGACGAGGTGATGCCCCGATCGAAGGCCCCTTTGGCGCCTTTTGGGTTCATCGCACCCATAAAGCGCCAAGCGGCATGGCTTTCGCCCCCGTTCGGGGCTGACCCTCCCTAACTCGCGGGGGGCGCGGCGGGTGCGTCCGGGGCCGGTGGCGCCGGCGGGGGCGGTGTTGCGCCCGCGCTCGGCTCGCTGAAGCTCACCTGGACCGGCTCGCGCTCCGCGGCGTCGGTGATCTCGAAGAACTGGCGGGCCGTGAAGCCGCCCGAGTTGGCGATGAGCGAGTTCGGGAACACCTGGATCTTCGTGTTGTAGGACTGGACGTTGGAGTTGTAGATCCGTCGTGAGGCCTGGATCTCGTCCTCGATCTCCGTCAGCTCGTTCTGGAGCTTTTGGAAGTTCTCGGTCGCCCGCAGCTGGGGGTAGTTCTCCGCGACCGCGCGGAGGTCGGTGAGGGCGGCACTGAGCTGGCCCTCCGCCTTCGAGGCCTCGGCCGGCGTCCGCGCCGACATCGCCTGGGCGCGGGCCTGTGAGGTCTTCTCGAACACCTCGCGCTCGTGGGTCGCGTACCCCTTTACCGTCTCGACGAGGTTGGGCACCAGGTCGTGACGCCGCTTGAGCTGGACGTCGATTCCGGACCACGCTTCATCGACGCGGTTGCGGGCGCCGACCATCGAGTTCCTCTCGAGCAGCCAGTAGAGCGCGAGCAGGACGACCACGCCGATGACGATGTAGAGGACAACCATTCCAGTGAGCTCCTTCGCTTGGGTAGTCGGGTAGTTCTACTAGCTATCCCGGCCGTCCGCCGGATTCTCGTCGCCTTCGAGTACCCCGAGCCGGCGGAGCGCCGCCTCGGCCAGCTCCTTCGAGAGGCCGCCGGCTCCCGCCGCGTCGGCGCGGCCGAGCTCGTAGGCCAGCGCGGGCACGTCGGCGCGCGCGATCGCCGCCTCGATCAGCTCCGCGTAACCGGCGCCCTCCCGGCCGCCGGCCGTGAGCTCGCGGAGCTCGGCGAGCGTGCTCTCGCGCGGGGCGAGCGCCGGCGCGGGGGGCGTCGCCGGCCCGACGTCGAGCCGCGCCGGTCCCGCCGCCTGTGCCTGGCCGCTCGGCGTGTAGCTCTCGGCGAGCGCGCCGGAGCGTCGCAGCCGCTCGATGATCTGGTAGACGGCGGCGCGGGAGACGCCCATGTCGAAGGCGATCTTCTTTACGGGCATCCCCCACTCGAGACGCTCGAGAACCTCGGTCTGGCGCTTCGTCAACCCGTCGCGCAGCGATGGTTGACCCTGTGGCTTGACAGCTTTACTTGACATACCTTGACGCTATCAAGGTGTCAAGGCATCTGTCAAGTTCTCAGCGCGCCCTCCAGCTCGAGCAGGAACCGCTTCATCTCCGGGCCGCCCCCGTAGTTGCCGATCTCTCCCCCGCTCCGGACGACCCGGTGGCACGGGACGACGATCGGGATCGGGTTCGTCCCGCAGGCGGTGCCGGCGGCGCGAACGGCGCGCGCGTTGCCCGCCCTCGCCGCGATCTCGCCATAGGTCAGGGTCTCGCCGAAGTCGATGGTGAGAAGCTCATCGAGCACGCGCCGGTAGAACGGACCGTGGGCGAGCGCCATGTCGATGTCGAGGTCGAACGCCCGCCGCCGGCCGGCGAAGTACTCGTCGAGCTCGCGCCTCGCGCGGTCGACGCGCGCCGGCGCCTCGATGATCCTGGGCGACACCTGCGCGGCGAGTCGCTCGAACGCGCTCTCGCGATCCTCGTTCGGGAGCATCAGGCGCACGAGCCCCCGCTCCGTCGCCGCCACCGTCGCCTCCCCCATAGGGGTATCGAGCGACGCGTACGCGACGTCGAGAAGCTGCTCCTGGTCGGCCCGCGCCGCGAGCCAGGCCGTGAGCTCGGTGGCCGGGCCCCGGCGATCATCGCTCTGGCCGGCGCCCTTCAGCGCGCCTCGGATGTCGGCTTCGGTGACCTTGTTCATGTGATCGCCTCCTTCAGGGCGGGGCCCATCGCGGATCGCAGATTGCGAAGGCCGTCATGCACGCGCCGCCGCGCCGCGTCCTCGGAGCATTCGAGGGTCGCGCCGATCTCGCCGTAGCGAAGGTCGACCGCGAAGCGGAGGACCACGGCAGCACGCTGGCCCTCCGGTAGGCCCGCGACCGCGGTCCAGATCTCGCTGTCGCGAAGGCTCATCCCCTCCTTGCGCGCCCCCCCGAGCCACGCCGGCGCGGCGTCGGCCGCCGCCTGGTCGAGAAGCTCCGGCTCTCCCTCGGGGCTCGGCGCCCCGCGGCGCGATCGATGGTGATCGATGGCCTTGTTGCGCGCGATTTTGAAGAGCCACGCGCGCAAGTTGCCGAGATCCGGGGGCGGATAGGCACGAAGAGCCGAGATGAACGTCTCCTGCAGGCAATCGTCGGCATCGACCGGGCCGACCGTGCCGCGCAGGAATGCGAGCACGGGCTGGCTGTGCTCGTCGATCAGGGCTTGGAACGGCGGCGTGCTCATTCTCCAGGGTGATAACGGACCGGGGACCGAATTCGTGAGGTCATCAGTCGAATACGATCGCAAGTCGCAGCTGGGACTCACGGAAGGAGGTTCGAGGTGAGAAAGGCGGGCACAGCTCTGGGCGCGATGACGCTCATCGCGCTGGCGGGGTTCGTGGCGACCGGGCTCGGGGCGCGGGTGATCGCGCTCAGGGCGGTCGAGCGACCCGGTGCGATCCGGGCCGACATGAGGTTCTCCGACCTCGGCGCGGCGAAGGCCGATGCCGGGCGCCGAAAGGTGCTTTATGGAAGCGCGACGGTCCCGGTGCCGATCGGCGACTCGACCGTGACGCTCCGCAAATGCCCGAGGAGGGCGCACGTCATCAACGGGACGCTTGGCGCGCTCCATGGAAACCAGGCCAAGTACCTGACGATCCGCGGATTCGGGGTCGCGGACAAGGACGCCAAGACCTGGTTCGTGGACGTCAACAACGCAAGCGACACGGTCAACCCGCCCGGGTTCAAGGTCAACGGGATCGGTTTTATCGTCTGCGAGCGATAGCGCTCCCGCTGTGAACCCCCGCGGCTCCTGACCGGTATCCCGGTCGATCCGCCCGCGAGGGCGGGGTATCGGGAAGAACGGGAAAGGAGCTCAACTTGATCGACGGGAAGAGGCTTGCTTCGCTGTGCGCGCTGACGGGCGCCGCCATCACGCTCGCTGCGTGCGGAAGCAGCTCGACCGACGACAGCTCCACGGGCAGCGCCTCCGGAGGCGGCGGGACGACGATCTCGAGCACCTCGAACAAGGAGCTCGGCAAGACGATCCTCACCGATTCGAGCGGGGGCACGCTCTATCTGTTCGAGAAGGACGAGGCCGACGAGTCGTATTGCGACGGCGCCTGCGCCAAGGTCTGGTCGCCCGTGGCGACGAGCGGCGGGACCAAGGCCGCCGGCGGCGTCGACCCATCGAGGCTCTCGACGCTCCAACGTGACGACAGCACGACCCAGGTCGTCTACGACGGCCACCCCCTCTACACCTACGAGGACGATCACAAGCCCGGCCAGACCGAGGGCGAGGGCTCGAATGAGTTCGGGGCCGGGTGGTACGCCGTCGAGCCCAGCGGCGAGGCTGCCGAGCCGGAGGGTGAGTCGGAGAAGTCCTCGGGCGACGAGAGCTAGGGTCGATCCGGAGCGCGGGCAGGGCTCGCGTAAGATCGGCGCATGTGCCGAAACATCCGCACCCTCCACAATTTCGACCCACCCGCGACCGAGGAGGAGATCCAGGCCTCGTCGCTTCAGTACGTCCGCAAGGTCAGCGGCTACAACAAGCCCTCGCACGCGAACGTCGAGGCCTTCGACCGCGCTGTCGAGGAGGTCGCGAAGGTCACGAGGAACCTGCTCGACGAGCTGGTGACGAACGCGCCGCCGAAGGACCGGGAGGCCGAGGCGGCCAAGCGCCGCGCACGCGCCGCCGAGCGGTACGCCACCGCGGCCTGAGGGCGACGAGAACCTGCGCGAAGACCTCGAGGAGCTGCTCGCCCGCCGGGCCCTGACGGAGGACGAGGCGCGCCGGGACGCGGTCGAGCGCCGGCATGAGCGCGGTGGGCGAACCGCGCGCGAGAACGTCGCCGACCTCATCGACGACGGCTCGTGGGTCGAGTACGGCCGCCACGTCGTGGCGGCACAGCGACAGCGGCGCGAGGTCGACGACCTCGTCGCCAACACCCCCGGCGACGGCCTCGTCGCCGGCACGGCCACGGTCGACGGCGCGTCCACCGCGGTCCTCGCCTACGACTACACGGTCCTGGCCGGGACCCAGGGCGCGGTGGGTCATTTCAAGAAGGACCGCATGTTCGAGCTCATCGAGCGCATGGGCCTGCCGGTCGTCTTCTTCGCGGAGGGCGGCGGCGGCCGACCCGGGGACACCGACTACCCCGTGGTCAGCGCCCTCCAGGTGAAGGCGTTCGCACTGTGGGCGAAGCTGTCGGGAAAGGTCCCGCGGATCAGCATCGTCAACGGGAACTGCTTCGCCGGCAACGCGGTGATCGCCGGTTGCTCGGACCTGATCGTCGCCACCGAGTCGGCGTCGATCGGCATGGGCGGGCCGGCGATGATCGCCGGCGGGGGGCTCGGCGAGTTCCGTCCCGAGGAGGTCGGCCCGGTCGAGATGCAGGCGCCGAACGGGGTGATCGACCTGGTCGCCGCCGACGAGGGCGAGGCCGTGGCGGTCACGAAGCGCCTGCTCGCCTACTTTCGCGGCCGAGTCGTCGACTGGTCGGCGGCCGACCAGATGCCACTGCGCGACGCGCTGCCGGAGGTCGGCCGCCGCGCCTACGACGTAGTCCCGATCATCCGGACGCTCGCCGACGAGGACTCGGTCACCGTGCTGCGCGAGCGCTTCGCGCCCGAGTTGGCGACCGCGCTGGTCCGCATCGAGGGTCGCCCGCTCGGCGTCATCGCCAACAACACGAAGTACGCCGCAGGCACTGTCACCGGGCCGGCCGCGGACAAGGCCGCGCGGCTCCTCCAGCTCTGCGACGCGTTCGGGCTCCCCGTGCTCTCCTTGATCGACACACCGGGCTACATGGTGGGGCCCGAGCACGAGCGCGACGCCCTGGTCCGCCACTGCTGCCGGATGCTGATCGCCGGCGCCGCGCTGACTCCGCCCATGATTGCCGTGGTCCTGCGCCGGGGCTACGGACTCGGCGCTCAGGCCATGGCCGGCGGGGGGCTCCACAGCCCCGTGCTCACCGTCGCCTGGCCGGGCGCCAACCTCGGCCCGATGGGGTTAGAGGGCGCTGTGCGGCTCGCAATGCGCAAGGAGCTCGAGGCAATCGAGGAGGACGAGAAGCGCGAGGAGCGCGTGCGCGAGCTAACCGCGCGGATGTACGAGCACGCCAAGGCGCTGAACGCCGCGCAGGTCTTCGAGATCGACGACGTGATCGACCCGGCCGAGACGCGCGACGTGATCGCCCACACCCTCGCCGCGGCCGGGGCGCCGGCCCCGAGCGGCCGCCCCGTCGACGCCTGGTAGCCCGCCGCTATTCGTCGAGGCCGTGCGGGTGGAGGTGGTCCTCGGCCATTCGCTTGAGCCCGACGCGGTCGATCTTTCCCGTCGGGTTCAGCGGCATCTCGTCGAGGAAGACGATCTCCTCCGGCGCCTTGTAGCCGATTCGCTCGCGGCACCAGACGATGAGGTCGGCACGGGAGGGCGGCCGAGCGCCCTCGCTCAGGGTCACATAGGCGCGGATGTTCTCGCCGTGGACCTCATCGTGCACCCCAACGGCCCCAGCCAGGGCCACTGCCGGGTGCTCGACGAGCGCCCCCTCCACCTCGTAAGGGCTGATGTTGGAGCCGTCGTGAACGATCACCTGCTTCTTGCGGCCGAAGAACCAGAGGTAGCCCTCCTCGTCGGCGCGTGCGAGATCGCCGGAGTCGAGCCAGCCCTCGTCGAGCACCGCGTCGGTTGCCTCCGGCGCCTCCCAGTAGCCGACCATCCGGCTGCGGCTGCGTATCCAGATCCGGCCCACCTCTCCGCCCTCGATCGGCTCGCGGTCCTCGTTGCGAAGGGCGATCGAGAAGCCGGCGATCGGCCGCCCGATCGAGCCCTGCCTGATCTCGCCCGACGGGGGGTTGAGCGTCGCGATGCCCACCTCGGTCATGCCGTAACCCTCGACGATCGGGAAGCCGGCCATGGCCGAAAACTCGGTCAGGAGCTCGGTCGAGACCTTGTCGGCCCCGGCACGGCACATGCGCAGAGAGGAGAAGTCGCCCGGCTCGAGGTCGTGGTCGTGAATCAGCGCCGAGAGGGCCGCCGGGATCATCGCGAGGATCGTGGGCTCGTGATCGCGCAGCAGCGGGAGCAGCTCGTGCGCGTCGGTCGCGCGGGCGACCACGACCTTGCCGCCCACCGACAGAGTCGACAGCGCCCACAGGAACGAGCCGACATGCGACATCGACGAGCCCGGCAGAAAGACGTCGCCGGCGTCGAGCTCGAACGCCGCAACTGCGCTCGCGATCATCCAGCGCAGGGTGTCGCGGGAATGGGTCACGCCCTTGGCGGGGCCGGTGCTGCCCGAGGTGAAGAAGATCGCCGCCGGCATTTCTGGATCGGGCGCCTCCTCCGCGGCCAACGGCTCGGAGTCGAGGAGCTCGGCCCATGCATGGCGCCAACCGCCGTCGACTCCCGCCGGCTCCTCGTTGCCGGTCGCGAGCGGCTCGGAGTCGCGGTACGCGATCGTCCCGAGCCCCAGGCCCGATGCGAGCTCGCTCGCGGCGACGTCCTCGGCCCGCTCGACGTGGGCGAGCAGGACGCTGGCGTCGCTCACCTGTAGCGCGTGGTCGATCTCGCGGGCCGTGTAGCGGTAGTTGAGCGGTGTGGCGACGAGACCCGCCTTGAAGCAGGCGAGGTAATGGACCACGAGGTCGACTCGGTTGGGCATCAGCGAAGCGACCCGATCGCCCGGCTCGAGCCCGAGGCCCCGGTAACCGCTCGCGAGCGCCGAGCTCTTCCGGTCGAGCTCACGCCAGCTCAGCGCCCGCTGACTCGAGACGATCGCGATCTCGTCCGGATGGGCGTCGAGCCCGGGTCGCAGCAGGTCGTTCAGCGGCGGCGCGGGGGCTTCGAGCTGTTCTCCGTCGAGGAGCACGCGCGCAGTATCGCTTGGTTTGCACCGGCGCGATGATCAGGCTCGTCTTCGCCGAGGAGCATCCGATCATCGACGGGTAGCTGCTGATCTGCGACGATGGCCGCACGGCCCGCGTACCGGGCAACCTGATCGGGAGGAGCGACATGGAGGCTCTAGCAAGACGCGGTCGGCAGCGGACGCTCGCGACGATCGCAGCCCTGGCAACAATCGCGCTCGTCGCCGCGGGCGCTTCGCCAGCGGAGGCGGTCCCGATCAACCGAGGCCACACGAAGCTGATCTTCAACCAGAACACCTCCTCCGGTCTGGACGCCTTGGGCATCGGGATCCTGCCGACGCCGCCCGCGGAGGCGCGCCTCGGCGGCGAGTCGTTCCCGATCACTCGCGGCAGCGTCAGCCGGAACGGCCGCTCGGCGCGGATCCACCATGACGGCGGGATCGTGTTCGTCGGCGACAACGCGCAGGTCGCGGTGAGGCGGCTCGAGGTGCATCTCTGTTGTCGTAACTCGAGCGATTCCGACGTGAGGGCGTTGGTCGATGGTCAGCGCATGACGTTCCTGTCCCTCGCGGGCGGGGCTCTCACCTCCCGCCGACGCACCCTCACCTACCGGGGGATCCACGCGTTTCTGACCCGGAGGGCGGCGAGGACGCTCAACCAGGCGTTCGGGACCGGCTTCTTCAGGGACGGCACGCGGCTCGGCAAGCTGCGCATCGAGGTGACGCTGGCCCGCTAGCGCGGCCGACGCCGGGGCGCGGGTCCCCACTCGGTCATTGAGGGTGAGCGAGGGGACTCGAACCCCCGACCGCCTGGACCACAACCGAGGCCAAGATGGTCATGCTAGGCCGATCCCGTGTTGTTATGCGGGTTAGATCGTCTCAGGTCGGCTCAGTTTCCCTCAAATTGGCACCTGAATTGGCATCTCGCACGAACGCCCGCCGGACGAACCGCCTCGTGCGCGCTCGGTTGGTAGTCCGCGTAGATCAGCGTCGTCTTGAAGTCGCGATGCCCCATCCACTCTTGCAGCGTGCGAAGCGGAACGCCTGCCAGTTCCGATCGCTCAAAGCCGCGCAGCTGCTCCGTGTTCTGGCGCAACCGCCGCTCGGCTATCAAGTGGTCCGGCGATCGGGTCGCACCGCCGCCTCGAGGCGCCCAGCCGTCCGCCGCTCACGTTCAGCTTCCACAACCGCCAGACGATCCGACCGACCACCGTGAAGTGGATCGCGCAATCACGATCAGCTCGTCATCGGGTCGAGCCGCAGCCGGAATCGCGCTGACGCAGAGCGGGAGGGTCGGCGGCTCGTCGCAGGCCGGGACGATTAACGCTGAGGCGTCGAGCTGCGACGGCCATCGCGCGCCAATCCAGCCGGGTGCTAGAGTGCGCGCGCGGTGCGCCGGAAGCCGTTCGCGCTGCCCCACGCCGAGCAGGTCCCCGCGCTGGTCGCAGTGCTTTCCGGTCGGGGACGCGTCGCCCCGGACGCGCCGGACGAGCTCGTCGCGGCCGCGATCGCCCATCGCGTGATCGGCGCCTGCACGGCGGCTCTCTCGGAGCGGCGGCTGCTTCTCCCCGGTCGGGCGGCGGGCCGGCTCCGGCACGCTCAGGCGGTCGTCGTCCTGCGCTCGGCGCTGCTGCGGCGCGAGCTGGTGGCGATCGCCGATGCGCTTGGGCATGCGATCGAGGCCGCGCCGATCGTGCTCAAGGGGCCCGCCATCGCCGACCGCTTCTATCGCGATCCCAGCCTTCGAAGCTTCGCCGACCTCGACCTCCTGGTTCCCCGCGGGCGCCTCCCGGAAGCGATCGAGGCGCTTGCGGCCTTCGGCTACCGCGAGCAGGTCGAGCTTCGCGAGGGCTTCGCCGCCCACCACGGCCACGACGTCCATATGGCGCGCGAGCTTGGGCGCCAGCGTGCCCACGTCGAGCTCCATTGGCGAGTGGGCGACGACGCGCTTGGCGAGGCGCTCAGCCACGAGCGGTTGGTCGACCGGTCCGAGGCCGCCGCGCGAGCCGGTCCCACCCGCTGTCCGGCGCCGGACGATCAGCTGCTCGTCTGCTCGATGCACCTGTTGAGCGATCGCCTCAAGCGACTCGCCTGGATCGAGGACATCCGTCGCGTCTCGATCGCCCTCGACGAGACGGCCTGGGCGCGAATGTTCGTGCGCGCCCGGGACCTGGGGCTCCTCTGGGTCCTGCACCGCGCGCTCGATTACGCGGACCACCATCTCGGCTATCGCCGCGCGCGGCCGCTCGGTGCCGGCGAGCCCCCGCCGTGGGGCCCGCTGCGCGCGGTCGAGGAGCTCGACGTGCGGGCGTCGGTTCACATCGGCCGTCTGGCGGCCCTGCCCTGGCGGGGTCGCGCTCGCTACCTGCGCGACGTCCTCGTCCCCACTTCCGAGGGTCTGCGTGGGACGGTGGGAGGGGACGGCGCCGGAGAGCTCCGGCTGGTGGCCCGCCATCTGGCGCGGGCCGTGCGGGGGCTTGGCCCCAGGCGCTGAGCGGAACGCAGGGCGCGGGGCAGCTCGGCGACGCCCGCGGCGAGCCGCCGGGCGTAGGCGGCCGCGAGATCACAGCGGCCACGACCGGGCCGCGCGGCCGCGCGCACCATTGCCGGCCCGCCCGGGCGGCTGCGCCGGCTCGCGGGCTCGGCGACGGTCCCGGTCCGGCCGTTCCGCTTCCGGCCCGGCAATCTGTCGGCCCCGCTCGAGCCACGATTCGCTGGCTGTTGCGACTCCGCCCGGCACAACGCGACGCTCGCGAACGGCCCGAGCGGCTTCCTCTCGCAGAACCTGAGGAGGGGCCAGCGCTTCTCCAGAGGGCTCACCATGCCGGGCGCGTAACCGCCTGCTGTGCTCGCTGCACCCGGTCGCGGTGAGCGAGCGGGTCGTCGTCCGCCGTCGCTGAGCGGCAATTGCAGGTGAAACCCGGGTCCGGACGGGTGGTACTCGTTACACTGCGCCCGCGAGCCACGTCCTCCAGCTTGCAGGTGCATACCAGTTTGGGGCTCGTGGGGAGGCGGGCGACCCGCCGTAATCTCAGGAACTGCACATGGGCCTCTTCTCCTACCTGACAGGCATGGGCGGCCGCGAGATGGCCGTCGATCTCGGCACCGCCGACACTCGGGTCTACGTGCGCGGCCGGGGCATCGTGCTCTTCGGGCCGTCGGACTAGCGCGCCCGGTCTGGGGACTGAGCGGCGGTATGGGAGGGGCGGCGACGAAGAAGCAGAGCCGGGTCGAGCGGCGCCTGCGAAGGGCGTGGCGGGTGGCAACCTTCGGGTCACCCAACGCCGGACGGCGGGCCGCGGCGCTCGCGGTGCTGGGCGCGATCAGCGGGTTCGGCGAGGCTGCCGTCGTCGTCTTGGTGATCGCGCTCGCGACGGGAGGCCACTTCGGCGGCTATCCGCTCGCCGACCAGCTCCCATCCTCAGGCTGGGCGTTGATGGCCCTCAGCTTCGGCATGGTGGTGATGCTCGCTGTCACCCACCTTGGATCCGCGCGCCTCGCCGCAGGCGTCGGCGCCGAAACCCAGCGCACGCTCCAGGACCTGATCGTGACCGCCTACCTCGCGGCACCCTGGCCGGCGCAGGCGACGACGCGCAGCGGCGAGCTCCAGGACCTTGTGGGAGTCAGGGTCAACGCGCTCGCGACTGGAAGCCAGGAGGCGGGCCAGGCACTCGCGTCAGCGGTGAACATTGCGGTGCTCGTGGCGACGGCGGTCGTGATCAGGCCCTATGCCGCGCTCGGACTGCTGCTCGCCGTCGGGAGCGTCGCGCTGATCTCGCGGTCGCTGCGCTCGCGACGCAGGCGCGCGCTCGCGCTCTCCGCTCGGGCCGCGTCCGGGGTCGCGCTCGATGTCACGGAGACTGCGGACACGGCCCGCGAGCTGCGGGTGTTCGGGTCCACGGCTGCGGCCCGCGAGCGGCTCCGCGGCCGGATCAACGAGGCGGCACGCCGCTCCGAGGCGGCTCGCTTCGTACAAATCGCCAGCGGTCCGCTCACCCGGGACGTCACCGTGGCGCTGCTCGTGCTCGCGCTTGGCATCGTCGTGACGCAAGCGACCGTCGTGGTCCCGGTTCTGGGCTCCACGGTCGTCCTCATGCTGCGCGCCCTCGCGCACGCTCAGTCGCTGAGCGGGGTCGGCGGCCGGCTACTCGAGCGTGAGGACCACCTCGAGTGGATCGATGCACGCCTCTCGCTCTGGCGCCCTCGGCAGGAGCGCGGCGCGCGGCGGTGCCCGCCGGTCACCCGCCTCGCCGTGCGAAACGTGGGCTACCGCTACCCATCCGCCCGCCGCAGGGCGCTCGAGGCGGTCTCGCTCGAGCTGGAGCGAGGCGAGCTCGTGGGTATCGTCGGTCGGACCGGAGCGGGGAAGTCGACGCTCGCGGGGATCCTGCTCGGGCTGCTGCCGCCCAGCTCGGGGGATGTGCTCGTCGAGGGCTTGCCGCTCCACACGCTCGACCCGGATGACTGGCACGCCCGAACCGCCTGGGTTGGCCAGGACCCGCGCCTGATAACCGCGACGGCGCGGGAGAACATCCGCTTTCTTCGGCCCGAGATACCCGATCCGGACGTCGAGCGAGCCGCGCGATTGGCCGGTCTCGCTCCCGAGCTCGAGCTCTGGCCCGAGGGCGTCGACCACGAGGTCGGGCCGGCCGGAGCCGCCCTCTCCGGCGGGCAGAGGCAGCGGATCGCGCTCGCCCGTGCGCTCGCCGGACGTCCCGAGCTGCTCGTGCTCGACGAGCCGACGAGCGCTCTCGACGCCCACGCCGAGGTCGCCGTGCGGGACGCCCTGGAACGCATCAGGCACGAGGTGATCGCCGTCGTCATCGCCCACCGGCTCACCACCGTTCGAGCCTGCGACAGGATCGTGGTCATCGAGGCGGGTCGCATCGAGGCGGTGGGCAGTCCGCAGGAGCTCCGCTCCGAGAGCGAGTACTTCCAGCAGGTACTCGAGCTCTCGCGCTCATGAGAGGAGCGCTCGAGCTGGTCGAGCGCGAGGTGCCGGCGGAGCTTTCGGGTGGCGTCCGGGCCGGCGCAGTTCACCAGGTGGCTCCGGGAGCGGTCCTGCTCGAGATCCCGGGCCTCGCGCGTGCGCTCGTGCGCGGCGGGGAGCCTGTCGCGGTTGAGCGCGCATCCGGCGCGCGGGACGCCGACATCGGCTGGCTGGTCGAGGGACCCGTCCAAGAGATCGTGGACGTGATGGCCGGCCGCTTCAGCCTGCGCGCGGCGTGCGTGGAGATCGGGGGGCGAGCCGTAGCGCTGGCGGGTCACGGCGCGTCCGGGAAGTCAACGCTCGCGGGTCGAGTGGCGCTTCGCGGGCATCGGGTCCTGTCGGACCGGGTGCTTCGGGTCGAGGGCAACGGGCATCCTCTAGCGGTGCCCGAAGGCCTCGAGCTGCGGCTCTGGCCGGACGCGGTCGAGCGGCTGGGCCTCGATCTCGGCGCCGGGAAGCCGGTGCGGCCCGGACTTCCGCAGCGCGCCTTCGCCTTCGAAGGAGCAGAGCGGACGCCGTTGGCTTTGGTGGTGATCCTCGGGCTCGAGAATGGCCGCGAGGCGCCGCGGATCGAGCCTCTGACCGGGCACGACCGCCTGTTGGCGGCCCAGAACCCGCTCACAGCGCTGCTGGTGCGGCCACTTGGACTCCAGGTAGCGCACTTCCTCTGGGCCGCGAAGGTCGCCGACGCGCTCCCGGCGGTCAGATTGCGCGTCGGGCGCGAGTATCCGAACGAGAGCGAGCTCCCCACGATCATCGAGGGGCTGGTTCGGCGATGAGCCCGCGGACGATCTGGCTGGCGTCCTATCCGCGCTCCGGCAACACCTGGGTGCGCGCGCTCCTGCGGGCCGCGACGGAGCCGACCCCCGGTTCCAAGATCGACCTCGACGACCTCGGAGCTGACCCGATCGCGAGCTCGCGGGACCATCTGGAACGCTGGACCGGGCTGATATCGAGCGAGCTGGAACCAGCCGAGATCGACAGAATCCGGCCGGGGGCTGATGCCGCCCTGGACGAGGGCCTAGACGACATTCTCTTCCGCAAGATCCACGATGCGCTTTTCTCGGCGCCAGGTGGCCTCCCCATCGTCCCACCGGCCGCGACGCTGCGAGCGGTGTACATCGTCCGCGACCCGCGCGACGTAGCCGTGAGCTTCGCGCACTTCTTCCACCGCACTCAGGCTGGTGCCGTTGCCACCATGGCCGATCCGTGCGCGGCGCTTTCGCGCAGCGGAAAGCGCCTCCGTTCTCAGGTGCGACAACTACTGGACACGTGGAGCAACCACGTCTCCGGCTGGCTGGACCATGAGCTCTTCCCGATGCTGCTGGTCCGCTACGAAGACCTCGCTGCCGACGCGGCGGGGGAGCTGACCCGTATCGCGGAGTTTGCCGGCCTCGAGCTGAGCCCAGGCTGGGTAGAGGCGGCGGCGGAGGTCGCAGGCTTCGAGCAGCTGCGTGCACGGGAGTCGATCCATGGATTCAAGGTGCGTCCCCGCTCCGACGCTCCGTTCTTCTTCCGCCGCGGACAGGCGGGAGCATGGGAAGACGAGCTGGCGCCGGAGCTGGCGCTGCGCGTGGAGGCCGACCATGGGCCGGTGATGGCACGACTCGGCTACGCCATTGACGCCTAACGCGCTTGGGCTGCGGGGTCCTGCCTGACCGCGCCGACCGTTCGCTTCGCCAAGTCGGCGCGGCTCCGTCCGCCGCGGCGATCGCACAACGCTGCCGGCTACCTCACCGTTGAAGGCGGTTCGACCACCGCCCGCGAGGGGCGGCTAGGAGCTACCGCCTCCGTCATCCTGGACGGGGTCGTCCTCGGTGTAGGCCGACTGCCCGGCCCCGCTGCCGCTCACACCGAGCTCCGTCAGGCGCGGTGTCTCCCAACCCGGCTTGGCGTCGTCGACGCGCCGGGTCTCGATCTCGTCGTCGGTCAGGGTGGGGTCTTTTCGAGGATCGCTCATTACAACTCCCTTTCACATAAGGTTTCGAGATCCGAAATGCTCGCAGGCTTCGCTCGCGAGCGCGACTGTACCACGCATTGAGGCGGCGCGCCGGCGGCTTTCCGGCTCAGAGCCGGCGCAAGAAGCCTTCGCGCACGAGCCGTCGGACGAGCACGAGGCGGCCCGGGCCGTCGAGCGCTCCCGGCAGGTCCGCGGCGGTGAACGCGCCGTCCGCCGCGTGGGCCCGCACAACGGCCTCGCGTGCCTGTGCAGGGAATCGGACCTCCTTGCCCTCGAAGCGCAGGACCACCTCGGTGTCCGTCTCTTCCAAGTCCGAGATCACAGTGGAGCGCCTCACGAGGGGATGGTCGAGCTCGAGGCCGTCGAGGCCCCTGACCTGAGCGATCTGGTCTTCCAGCACCGGGTAGCGGCCGTTTACGAAACGCCGCCGAGCCCGCCGCGCCACCTGCTCCGGCGAAAGGCGGGCGCTGAGACTGTCGATGAGGCCATCCGGCAGCTTGCCGTCGGCCTCCACCGAGCGGCGGAACTCGACGTCTTCCCCACAGTCCTCCAAAGCGGCCTTGAGCGCATCAAGGCGCGTCGTGACATGCGCCCCGACCGTGAGGTGAAGGGAGTCCCCCGCTTCCGCGGTCGCGTGGTGCGGACATCCGCGCGGGAGGTACAGGGTGTCACCTGGCTCGAGCATCACGTCCGCGACCGGCTCGCCGGCGTCGTCCAACCCATGCCTCCACTTCTGCTTCCTCAGCGGCAGCTCCACCACAGGCTCGTAGAACTGCCAGCGCTTGCGGCCCGCAACCTGGAGGATGAAGACGTCGTGGGTGTCGTGGTGCACATTGAAGCCGCGCGCGGTCGCCGGGGTCCAGTACGCGTTCATCTGGACCGGGCAGCCGAGCGACGACTCGAGACCGCGGCAGTACAGCGCCGCGGGTTGCCAGGTCAGGTTGAGGGCCTGGAGGATTATCGTCGCACCCGCGGCATATTCCTCGGCGACGCGATCGACGCGCGCGAGGCCCGTGAAGTAGCCGTTGCCCCACCCGAGGTCGCGGGTGAAGGTCTGAGCCGGGATCGGCTCGCCCTCCTTGACCAGGCGGATCGCCGGCGTACGGATCCCGGTCTCGCAGACGATTCGCTCCGCGTCGGCGAGCGACAAGATTGCCTCGAATCGGCCCGGGTCGCTGCGCGCGACGACCAGCGGCTCGCGCTCCCAGTGCTTGGCGAAGAACACCTCCGGCTCGACAGGTCCGAGGGTGAGCTCGAGCTCCGCCGCTGCCGGAGGCGCCTGGCCCAGCTCTGCGGAGGCCTGGCTCACGCCGACCGCCCGGGGCCCGGCGCCACAAGCGCCTCGACCGCCTCCGCTACGCCGTCGACGGTCCATTGCCCGCGGGGACGGTGGAGGACATGCATTGGCGCCCGCTCTGCGACCGCCGCCGCCCATGCGAAGAGCGCGGGCTGGTAGAGCTGCCGCAGCATCCAGACGCGGAAGACGTTGCGCGCTATCAGAGGGATGGCGTGTAGCCGATCCAGAGAGCGGACATGGAGCTCGCTCGCCCCACCCACACGCAGCCGGACGATTTCGTCGACCCGGGCCGGCGTGCCGCGCCCGAGCGGCAGCGAGAGCTTCGAATCGCTCCTCTGCACCGGCACCGCGCCCGTCGTGTCCAGATCCAATGCGCGCGCGGCCACTGGGTGCACGTGCACGGGTCGGCCGGTCGGTCGGTGGACGAGATGGTCTCCGACGATGTCGACGACCGCGACGTCGTCGGAGACGACCGTGTGCCCCCGACGTTCGAGCGCCAGGACGGTCGTCGACTTGCCGGCTCCGCGGACCCCGCCGATCGCGACCGTGCGCCCGTCGATGCGAGCGACGCTCGCATGCAGAGCGAACATACCGCGCTGGGCGAGGAGGAGCGCCGTCACCGTGCCGTAAAGGTAGGTGTTTATGGCGAAGTTGTCGGACTCGGTGGCCGGCTCGACTGTCACCCGCGCGCCATCCTCAACGTAGAAGGCCGCCACACCCGGCACGCGGAGCACTGCCCGTCGCTCACTTGCGGTGAGCTCCTGCCCGTAATCGACTCGGTGACAGACCGCGGCGGGCACGGCCGTGGGGGCAGTCGCGCGCACGACCGGCACGTCCAGGACCCGCTCGAGGACAGACGCCGCGCTCACGTGAAGCGTGCTACCTCGGAGATGTTCCGGACCGGGCCCCCCTGGACGATTGCGCCGTTGACGGTAACCCACGCGTGCGCCTTGACCGGCTGGGTCTGAAGCACGCCGAGATGACTGACGCAGGCGACACCGCGACGGCGCAGCATCATCCGCGCGGCCAGCGCCTGCGGAAGACAGGTCGGATGCCAGGGGAGAAGCCGGGCCACACGGCTCACGGCGTGCCCCACAAGAGCAGCCTCCGCGCCGGGAGGGCCGGTCTCACAGGGCTCCGGAGACGCGGGTTGGCCGAGCAGACGGGTGAGCCGCCCGTCCGGCAGCGCGCTCTTCGCGACCGAGCCGGCTGTAAGAAACACCGCCGCCTCGAGCGCGAGCGGCAAGCGCCGGAGCAGGGTCCAAAGGGTCCGACGGAAGCGGCTCACGCCTGGTAGCTGGCGGGCTTCACCAACTGCTTATCGTGCATTTCGTTCACGAAGTCGAGGACCTCGGTTCGGCAGGTGTCGAGGTCCATCGCGAACTCGTGCCGCAGGCTAGCGCAGATCTCTGCGACCGAACGCGGCTCCGACAGGAGGTCCCACACCCGAGTGCCTACTACGCCCAGGGCGAAGTACGAGCCGGCCTCGGGATGAAGCATGACCGTCTCGCCGTCTACCTGCGCGGTGAGCGGCTCCGCGCTCCGGACGAGTGGCGTCTCGGCGTCGATCATCGCGGCCATTATTACCGCTAACGTGCGCCACAGTGGGCGCAATCTTCGCCGTTCTCACCCGTGACGCGGGGCTGCCCGCACGTGAGCGCCTGGACTCTGGACTCGCCGCACTGGCGCCGTGGGGATCGGGACGAGCGGAGCTGTGGGCGGCCGGAGGCGTCGCACTCGGCTGTGCGGCGCGCGTGGACGCGCCGGAAGGCGTCCGCGGCCCGCTGCCGGTATCGCTGCCGCAGGCGCAGGAGGTCACGGGCGTCGTCGACGCCGCGCTCACCGATCGCGTGGCGCTGTGCCGCACGCTCGGGGCGCCGGCCGACGCCACCGACGCCGAGCTGGTGATGCGCGCCTACCTCCGCTGGGGGGAGCGGGCGCCGGCGCAACTCACCGGGCCGTTCGCCTTCGCGATCTGGGACGGCCGCCGCGGGCTGCTCACGTGCGCCCGTGACCATGTCGGCGTCCGGCCGCTCTACCTGGCGGAGACGGACGGGCAGCTGACCGTAGCCACCGACCTCGAAGCGGTCCTCGCCCTCAGCGGGCTGCCGCGGCGCGCCGACGAAGAGGCGGAGCTCGCGCGCCAGGCGTGCCACTCCGGGATTCTGCTGCGCCGCTCGTTGGTCGCGGGCGTTGGGAAGATCGCCCCGGGCGAGACCCTGATAGCCCGTGCACCCGGACGCCGGCGGCGCCTGACGTACTGGGCCCCGGGCCCGCGGCCGCCGCTGCGACTGCCGACCATGCGCGACTACTCGGAGGCACTGCGCGAGACGGTCGCGGCCGCCACGGCCGACGCGGTGCGCACCCGGGCGGAGGTCGGGGCCCACGTGAGCGGTGGCCTCGACTCAGCATTGCTCGCCGTGCTCGGACAGCGTGCGCTCCAGCGCGAGGGCCGCGGGCTCAGGCGCGCGTTCTCGTGGTCGCCCCCGCGCGACTCCGACGCTGTCACCGGTGACGAGCGCGATCGCGTTCTCGCCGTGGTGAGCGAGCTCGGGGTCCCGGTCACGTTCGCGAAGCCGACCGACGAGCACCGGCAACGCGTGATCGCAATGCAAGAGCTGCTCCTGCCGACGAGATCGCTGACTTGCGAGTCGGTCACGGTCGATCACGCGGCCGCTGAGGGGATAGGCGTACTGCTGTCCGGCTGGGGCGGCGACGAGGCCGCTAGCTTCAACGGCAGGGGTCAGCTGGCACACCTTGCGCTCACCGGCCACTGGCGGCGGCTGATGCGGGACACTCTCCTTCCCCTCCGCCGCAACGGCACGCACGGCGCCCGCTGCGTCAAGGCGGCGGCCGGGACGCTCTGGGACCGGGTCGCGCTACCCCTTCTACCCGACCAGGCATTTGTCCGACTGCTCCGCGAACAAGCCGTGCCTGCACCGGCTCGGGGACAGCTCGCGCCCGCGGCGGAGCGGCTTCGCCGCGATGCGGCGGCGCGGCTGCGCATCCGGCGCTCGCCCCAGGCCACGCAGGTGCGGCTGCTCTCCTCGGGCCACATCGCCGCCCGCCTCGAGGCGTGGACCCAGTACGCGGGGCCGCGCGGGGTCGACCACCGATTCCCGCTGCTCGACCGCCGCGTGCTCGAGCTCGCCCTGGCGTTCCCACCGCATCTGTGGCTGGCCGACGGCTACAACCGCTGGATAATGCGCCTCGCCGCCGACCCACTCGTGCCCGCGAGCATCTGCTGGGGAATGCCCAAGGAAGAGCCGGCGCTGAGGGCGTGGGCGGCAGCGCGAGCCTGACCGAGACGGCGTCCCGCGCGGATGCGGTACCGCGGGAGGCGCCGATCCCGAGCCTATTTCGAGCGCCCTGTCGCGGCGCATGCCAAGGCTATCGCCGGACGCTGCTGGACCACGTGCGAGCAGCTTGAGGACGAGCGTTACCCCGGGCGAAGCTCTGCTCCTCGAGCGCCTCCAGCAAGGTTTAAAGGCACCGCTACGGGGACTCGAACCCGGGTGAGTTCCAATCACTCGCTGCTCGCAGGGGGTGAATTCCAGGGCGAGCCGGTTCGGCTCAGGGCGCATAGGCGCCGTACGCACATTGGCATCTCATTGGCATCTCGCTTAACGCCTTAGCGCCGCTCAGATGACGCGAAAATCGCGCCTTGCAGGCGCTTTATGAGGGTGAGCGAGGGGACTCGAACCCCCGACCGCCTGGACCACAACCAGGGCCAGGATGGTCATGCTAGGCCGATCCCGTGTTCTTATGCGGGTTAGATCGTCTCGGGTCGGCTCAGTTTCGCTCAAATTGGCACCTGAATTGGCATCTCGTCCAGGAGCGTTGGGGTCGCGCGCGTTCGAGGTCAGGTACCCGTCGGCGGCGTTGGCGGGCGCCGGTAGATCGCCGGCGGCGGGACGGGCTTGACGCCTTCGATCGTCTCCTCCTCGCGGAAGCGCCTGGGTCGCGTTGACACGGGTGCCCTCCGGTGAGCGGGCGCTCGGACACGACCTCCGCCACCCGTCGGCGCGAGCCGTACTGGGCGCCGCGCCAGTCGCTGAGCCACGCACGGTGCCAACTCGGCAGGACGCCTGCTGCTCGCATCTGGTCGGACCTAGCGACCGAAGCGAGGGCTACCCGATCTCGAACTTCCTCTTCGTCGGGTTCGGGTCGGCGCCGGCGGCGCCGACGGCGCGGACGGCGAAGGTGTAGCGGCCCGGCTTCAGGTGCTTGTAGGTCTTGGGCGAGCGGCAGCTGCGGAACTTCGCCTTCGGCCTCTTGTGGTGGGCGCGCTTGAGCTTGCACTGAAAGCCGCTCGCGGCGCCGATCGCCCTGAAGCGGAAAATGGCCTTGTGCTTCCTCTGGCTGATCTTCGCCTTTGTGATCTTGGTGTTCGGCGGGCTCGGCGGGCTCGGCGGCTTGTAGGTGAGCGTGATCGAGGGGGTTCCGCTGGTGTCGAGCCCAGCGGTCGTGGAGGTCGCCGCTGCGCCGAAGCCCGTCGAACCCCCGCCACCGCCGCCGCCGCCGGCCATCCCGTTGTCCCCGCTGCCCCCGCCGCCTCCGCCGAACAGGCCGCCTCCGCCTCCGCCCCCCTCACCGGCGCCAGTCACGTTCTGCGAGCCGCCCGCGCCGCCCAGGCCGAGCGCGCCCCCTGCGCCGCTCTGCCCCCCGGGGACCCCGGTGCCGCCGGATCCGGGTGCGCTCGGTGTCGCGCCCTGGCCGCCGTTCGCGACACCCGCCACTCCGTTTGAGCCCGCCGAGCCGGGCGCCCCGCCCGCGCCACCATGATCGGGAGCGAGGGCGTCGTCGCTGGCACCGCTACCGCCCCCACCGCCGGCGACGATCAGACGGGAACTGAGCGAATCGGAGGCCGAGCTCGGGGCCGTCCGGATGTCGGAAGCGCCTCCCCCGCCACCGGCGCCGATCCCGAACGGGCTCTCGCCGTGCCCGCCCGCTCCGCCGCCGTTGAAGCCGCCGGCGCCGCCGGCGAAAGGCGACCCGATCGCCCCTGCGCCGCCGTTCCCGCCGACCTCGACGTAGAGCACCTGTCCAGGTTTCACGGCCAGATCCGCGACGGCGAGACCGCCGAATCCACCGACCGGCGCGCCGTTACCTCCCGCGCCGCCGCGCCCGCCGATCGCGACGACGTGGATGCTGGTCACACCGGCTGGGACGGTGAAGGTCTGCTCGCCGCCGGTGAAGCCGAAGCTCGTGGTGGTAGCCGCCTGGGCGCCGCCAGTCCAGACCAGGGCGATCGACAGCGCGATCATGGACGAGAGCGCGAATCGGATCGGGTGCATTGCCCGAGAAGCTAGCGCAGCTCCTGGATCTCGCGGAGGCTGTCGCGTAAACGCGGACCAGGCGCGAATCGGCTCGATCTGAAAACGGCGGGGCCTTCCGGCCCTCGCCTCAGGCCGCCGCGGCCGCCAGGGTGTGCCGGTGGAGCTTCAGAAGGTTGTGAGTGGCGGCGATCAGACGCCATTCCGAGCGGACCGCGGCCCGGCCCCGACGTTTGAACCGCCCAGCCCGCCGGTTCTGCTTGATGTCGGCGAAGACGGGCTCGACCATCCACTGTCGCCGTGAGTAGAGATCGGCGCCCTGGTCGGTGGCGAGGGCCCGGCGCATGAAGTCGTAGGGCCCGCCGAGGCGCGTCTTTCGCGGCTCCTTCTCGCCGGTGGGCATCGGCGGCAACGAGCGGGGTGATCCCGCGCTCGCGGAGGCGATCGATGTGCTCGTTCGACCAGTAGCCGGCGTCGGCGAGGACGACATCGGGGCGCTCGTTGACGCCCGCCTCAGCGAGCTCTCGCTCGGCCGCGGCGACCATCGGGTCGAGCTGGGCGAAGTCGAGGCCGTCGGGGGCGATCTCGGCGGCGACGATGATCTGTCGCTCGGTGGTCACGGTCTGGGCGTTGTAGCCCTGCAGGTAGCCTCGGTAGGCCTTCATGTTCTTGGAGTCGGGGTCGGTGAGGTTGATCTTGCCCTCGGGCCGCTCCGGGGGTCGGTAGGGCTTCGGCGGGCCGCCGAAGCGCCGGCCGTCGCGCATCACCCCGCGGGCGCGGTAGGCCTCGTAGGCGCGGTTGGCTTGATGCTCTGCCCGCCACTCGGCGACCAAGCGGCGGCGGCCGATCTCAAGCCGCTTCGCCGCGCTCCCTCGGCACCGGCTCGGGCTTTTCGGCCCGCTCGCGCTCGAGCCGTTCCTTCGCCTCGCGAAGCCAGGCCCGGCGGCCCTCGCGCGTCGTCAGCTGCTCGGGCAGCTCGTCGCCTCGGGCGTCGCCGTAGCGCTCGTCCTCGGCGGCGTCGATCCGCCCCGCCTCGGCGAGGATCTCGGCGGCGATCTGCTCGTAGGTGCGGGTGGCGTGGTTTGACGCCGAAGCCTCGAGCTTTGAGCCGTCGACCGCCAGCACCGCGACCTCGACGATCCCGGCCTCGGCGCAGAGGCCGAGCACCTGGCCGAAGAGCTCGGCGAGCGCGGCCTCGTGGCGGACCCGAAAGCGGGCGATCGTCGCGTGGTCGGGGATCTGGTTGGCGCAGATGACGCGGAAGGCGACGTCCTCGCGACAGCGGCGCTCGATCGCCCTCGATGGAGCGCTCGCCGACCGCGTAGGAGTAGGCGATCAGGGTGAGCATCATCTTCGGCTCATGCGCGGCGGCGCCGTGGCCGTCGGAGCGGTAGGCGGCGTAGAAGGGCTCGAGGTCGAGCTCGTCGATCGAATCGATCACGAACCAGGCGAGGTGGTCGTCGGGCAGCCAGTCGCGCAGGTCCGGCGGCAGCAGCAGCGGTTGGTCTCGGTCACAGGTGAGGAAGTTCTGTGGCATGCCTGGATGGTCCAAAACGGGCCGGACAGCAGGGGGTTTATGCGACAGCCTCCGCGCGAAGCAGGAGTGGGCCGACTGGTCCGATTCGTTCCGCTTTCCATGCAAGGCGACAGGATCAGAGCGATCCGGATTCGCTGCGGGACTGCTGCCCGGAGTCGTTAGGAATGCGAGCCAATGAGCGATGACCCGTCGGATGAACCACGAAGCCTGCGTTCTCGTCATTCGGGCCTCAGCAAGGCCGAAGGGTTTTCCGTGCCGCGCGCTCTCCCCAAGGGCCTCAACGCTGTTCGCGGTCGCGGTGAAGTCGTTGTGCTCCCGTCTTGTCCACCAGCCGAGCTGACGACCATCAAACGCGCGAGCCGCCAGGTCCTCCTCTACGACCTCAAGCGCTGAGTAACCGGCACCCAGTCGATCTCCTCGTCTCCCTCAAGCATCAGGTCCACCAGGCGCAGAGCGCGCGCGACGTCGGGATTGGCGGCAGCGAGCGCTGCCGCTCCGGCGATGTCGACCGCCTCTACGACTTCGACGCCATCGGCAGAGCCGGACGCGCACCAGTGAGGCGCTCAACGAGGTTCGCGAAGTCCTCCGGCAGCAGGTGGCCTGCGGCTGCACCCAGGAAGACACGCTGGACTACCGACCGTTGCCGTCGAAGGTCCGGAAGTGCTGAAGCGTGAGTCGATGAACACACGCCCCCAACGGAGTCGCCCGCTGCCGTTGACGGGTACGCGTCCGCGAGTTCTTTCGCGGCGAGGGGCTGGGTCTCATCGCCGCCTTTGACTGCCCGAGATCGAGGAACAGCTGGCAAGGGTTCTCCGGATCCGGCGGACAGGCCTGGCAGGCCCCCGCGAGGACTCGTTCCACATCTCGGCGCTGCCTGAAAGCGTGGCGACCCAGCGCATCGGGCATCATCGCAACGGGTCGGCGCGCAGCGGGCATGAAAGCGCTCCGCTAGCGCGTAGCGAGACGGGAGCGAAAGCGGCTCTTTCATGCCAAAGCGGCTAGTTCGCGATCCGGTGACAGCGCCTCCGCTCTCGCGTGGATCCGGGCGCTGCCCTGATCGCGCAAAGCGGTAGCGCATCGAAGCTACGAACCGAGGACTGCGCGTCTCGGAGACTCGGAAAATCGGACCCATGTGACTGAGCCGTCAGGTCGATCGTGAGCGTTTGACGGCTCCACCTGCTTGACAGCGGCATGGCGTAGGTTACGTTGATTTTCCCCGTCCCGGGTGTACGACGAAAGGGCTTCGGGATGCTAAAGCGGTTGGGCAGGTTGTGGGCGGTGTTGGGGTTGTAGGTGCGGGCTGCGATTGCCGGCGGGCGGTCGCAAGCGGGGACACGCGTACAGCAGGATCCGGTTCGGGAACACCCGGGTGCTGCGGTGTCTTCTCCCTCACGTCCGGTAGCGGGGGGTCGTTGGCAGCAGACGACTCGTGGTCCCGACGCCGGCACTTGGCACATCACGGAAGTCGACGTGGGCGGCATCTATCCCCAGGGCGGGCAGAACTCGTCGGTGAACGTCGCGATCTACAACGACTCCCGGCTCGCCAGGATCCGTGGTTTGGGCGAACACGATCGGCGTCCCGCAGGGGCTCGGCGGCAACGCCTCGGGCAACTTCACGATCCCAATCAATGTGACGCTGGACCCGGTCACTACTGGCTGTCGGTTCAAGGGAACCCTGCTGATCCACTGGGCGGGTGGGCCTGGCTCACAGTCACGCCGATCTTCAACGACCCGGCGGTGGTCGAGGGTACTGCCAATTGCACGACTTGGACCACGTTGAGCAACTGCTCCGGCCCCCAATACACGCTCGATCTCCTGTTCCAGCTGCTAGGTACGACTGTGCCGACGAGCAGTGACCAGTGCAAGAAAGGTGGCTGGCAGAACCTCACGGACAGCGACGGCACGCCGTTCAAGAACCAGGGCGACTGCGTCAGCTACGTCGCCACCGGTGGAAGGAACCTCGCCAACGGGTGATAAGCCCAAACGGTTGAACTGTTTGCGAGAGGCCGCGCTCCGGCGGGGCTCTCATCTGCGCGCTTCAGGTTGGGCAAGCAGGGGGCAGCCTGGCGAGACACTGATGTTCGCCGATTAGCCGGCAGCGGTCGGAGAGCCCGGCTGGCTTCCCGAGTTGGATGAAAGGTGACTAACCGAGCCGACCGCAGTGAGGCTGTCGCACAAAGCCGTTTCGAGAAACGCCGCGGCGACGTTCGCGGAAGTGCACGCCAGAGCGACTGTGGGCGACGAGCTCGCGACGGACGTCCCGCGCGAGAGAGATGGGTTTTGGAGCATGAAAGATAGGGAGAGGGGGAGGAATCGCGCGAAGCAGGAGTGATGTACCCGCGTCACGCGCGACCTCCTCGCCTCGCGGGCAGGGACCGGTCGAACTCCGTAGGCTCGGCGCATGGACATGGAGGCCGCGCGTGAGTTCATGTGCGAGCACCATCGTGCCGTGCTCGCCACCCGGCGCTCCGGCGGGATCCAGCAGAGTCCCGTGCTGGTGAACGTGGACGGCGAGGGGCGCGCGATCATCTCCAGTCGCGAGACCGCCTACAAGGTCATCAACCTGCGCCGGGACCCGTGGGCACAGCTCTGCGTCATCACCGAGCGCTTCTTCGGCAGCTGGATCTACGCCGAGGGCGAGGCCGAGGTTCTCTCGCTCCCCGAGGCGATGGACCCGCTTATCGACTATTACAGCCGCTTCCCCGATGAGAACCCCCATTGGGACGACTATCGCGAGCGGATGCGCAGGGAGAAGCGGGTACTCATCCGGATAGCTCTCGAGCGGGCGGGTCCCGACAGACACGGCTGACGCGCCCCCGATCGCCTTGCGTTTGGGGATCACGTCTGAGGATTCCGTGCAGTGACGCAGTGCGACGGCGTTCGTACGCCCTATGGGACGACGAGCGCCTGCCGGCGGCAGGGCGATTTTGCGCTTGTTGGTGGTCGCGCAAAGCAGAGGTGTCGCTTTGCATGGAAAGCGCATATCTCACCCATCGCGAGATACTGCGCGGGCGATGTTGCAGGAGAAGCAGCGCCCTTGACGGCCCGAGCATCGCGGAGGTAGGGTCGGCTCACTGGGGACGACGCCCGGAAGGGAGGGCCGTGTCTCTTCACGCAATATCTAGGAGGAGCTCATGCTCAAGCGGATTAGACGCTTGCCTTCGCCGGCACTCGTGATCTCGGCCATCGCCCTGGTTATCGCGGTGGGCGGTGGCGGCTACGCGCTCGCCTCGCTCAACAGCGGCAAGGTGAAGAGGATCGCCCGAAAGCAGGCCGACAAGGAGATCAGAAAGAAGGCTTCCGGCCTCTCGGTCGCCCACGCAGTCACCGCGAACAGCGCGACCAACGCGACCACGGTCGGCGGCGAGACGGTGAAGGAGTTCTTCATGAAGGGTCCGGCGAACACCGCTACCACGGTGATCCTTCACCTCGACGGGCTCAGCATCTCGGCCGGCTGCAACGGGACCACCCAACCGATCGTTCTCGCCAACGGCGACACGATCGACACCCAGCTCAAGGTGCACGGAGTCAGCGGAGGTTCCCCGTTCTCAAGCAGCTGGTCGAACAACGGTACGACGGCGAACCGCGACCTGACCGGGGGCATGGGCGTCGGTTCGGGCAACGGCACCTACTCGACCGCCGGAGGACAGGTGGTGAGCTTCTCCTACTCCTTCGACGTCGGCCCCACATACGGCAACTTCGACGGCTGCACGGTTGCCGGGCAGGCGATCGGAGGTTGACGGGCTCGGGCTGAGTTCGCAGATAGCCCCCTCCATACCCCGAGGGGCACACCTCCAGATCGCACGGCCGACGAGGAACGGGCGCGCAACGGGCGCGACGCTCCAATCGAGCTTTAGAAAGACCGGCCCTTGCGCAGTGCCGGGCTGCCCAGAGACCTCCTTTGGCATCTTTAGCCTTCTGAATGGGCCGACAGCGGACCGGAGGTGTCTACGTCGAGCGGATCCATGAGTTCGGAATCCCGCATGAACAACGTAAGATCGGCACCTCCGGCGCTTAGCTCAGTTGGGAGAGCGCCAGCTCGACAAGCACGGTGTTGACAAGCGACCGTTTCCGGCTCAACCAAGCGGTTTGCCGGACCTCTATCAGCGACTTCCAGGGCCGTCGGATACCCGCCCTCCACGCCTGATTCGATTCGATTTAGGCCGACAAACGTAGGGTCGCTGGCGGATGGTTCCTCCTGAAGCCGAGGACTAGAGCCCTGCCGCTTCGCGCGGAGAGCGGACCCTGGCGTCGCCTGAGTTAGGCCGTGGGCAAAATACCGCGGAAGTAATGAAGCTGGCCACCATCTACTTCGACGGAGGCGGGCAGAGTCCGGGCCCAGTAACGGCTGCCTGCACGGTCCAGCTGAGCGATGGCTCCTTTCAAGAGGATGTGAAGCGGTTCGACCGAGGGACCCACAACACCGCCGAGTGGCACGCTCTGATGCTCGGCCTCCGCGTGGCGCTTAAGCACGGCGAGCGGCATGTGATGGTCAAGGGCGACTCGATGCTCGTGGTGAAGCAAGTCAACCGCGAGTGGAAGACGAAGAATGAGGCGCTGCGCCGTCTGCGGACGCAGGCAGAGGAGCTGTTGGCACTGTTCGAGACTTGGCGCGTCGAGTGGATTCCGCGCAAGGAGAACCGGCGCGCCGACGGGCTGGGGCGGACGCAATAAGCCCAAGGGCCCTGTGGGGCCGTTCGCGATTACTCCCGTTTCGCGCGAGGACCGGAAGTGTCTGACCGGCCTCGCTGCGGCCAGACCAGGCCCGAGCCCGAGCGACCGTGCCTTGCGGGCCGGTCGAGCTCCGGTAGGCGCAAGATGCCAATCGCCTCCAGAACCAGGCGGTCCCTGTTCGACTCGAAGAGTCGCCAACGAGCAGGCACTTCTGCGGCCGCGGTGATCACGAGAAATTGGCATCTCGCCACAGTCGAGGCGGGAGAGGAATGAACAAAAAGCCGCGATTTGCAGGGAGTTAGGGTGAGCGAGGGGACTCGAACCCCCGACCG
>CAVYUG010000002.1:0-238297 GCA_963771655.1 uncultured Actinomycetes bacterium
AGAGTGCTCCGCGCGGCCGATGATCTCGTTCGCGACGGCTCCAGTCGTGCGGATCGCGATGCCGGCGCCACCTGGATAAGTCCACGCAACCTCTACGGGCGGCGCGGCTTCCGCGGAATGGCGGACGGTTCGTGCAGCAAGCAGCACGGCATCGGCGAGGGCGGGCCCATCGGACCCGTCACACGATTCGAAAACGGCCCTGAAGAGGGCGGCGCGAGCGTGGTCGACTCCAAGGGAGTCCTGAAGTGCGGCCGCCGTGGACGACCGGTCTAGGCTGCCTGCTCGGACCCGTTCGATGAATCGCATGAGGGCGTCCCCGCGCTCTCGATGCACAAGGGCGATGATCACGGCGTGGCAGCGCTCGTCCTTCAACTCTGTCGGAAAAACTCCGTGCTGAGCTCCGCAACCGTGCTCACGACGTGCGCGCGGTCCAAGAAGTGATTGCTCCTCTCGCAAGAGGTTTCCGACACCAAGAGGCATGCGTGGCACGCGGCCCCATTTGTTAGCCCCATCTCTCCTGCGGCCGCGTGGCCGCATAGTGGATCGGAGGAGCAATAGCCGGCGCGGCGTAGGCTCAGTTGCAGCACGTACTCGAACCGTTCGGGATTTCCCTGGTCCGCCAAGCCGCCCAGACTTCCGTCCGAGTCCGGCGTAGCCGTGTGGTCAAGGACGCCATACTTTTGCTGGTCTCCGTCTGCCCCCGAGTAGACCCGCTCTCTAATCGACGTCGACGAGTAGCCGCACTCGAGCGAGAGGGTTGTGATGAGCATGTGAGCGAGTGAATGCAGGAGGATGAATCGGGAGCCGGGGAAGTCGGCGTCAGGTAGATCCCGCTCCGCTCGCCATTGCCGGTAGGCCCTTTCTAGATCGCGTCGACGGTCGCGTACGGGTTTTGGTCTGTTCCCAGGCCTGCACCGCATCCTCATGGAGTGCAAGGAAGACGCCCTCGCCGAGCAGCTCTATAGCCGGCCGCCAATCAACTCGTTCTCGACTGAGCGATTGCAGCTGAACGCGCTGAAGCGCCTCGTCGTCTTCGAGGAGGAGATCCGGGGGCGAGTCGATGCGAGTGAACGCGTCAACGGCGCGCACTTCTCGGAGCCGGCGCACGACGACCAACTGGGCGATGAGGTCCTCGAAGGTGGGCGGGACGCGCATGGAACTCAGTCTGAAACTGCTGTTCATACGCCTTGCCCGGGCTGCGACAGAGCCCTGAACTCCTGGAGCCTGATGTCGAGCGGAGTGGGCGCTTGGTTCTCGAGGCCTCGCCGTTGCTCGATCGCCTCCCAAATCTTCTCTGGGTCGTGATCACGGAGGCGCGAGACACCGAGATCCAAGGCTTGGCGCAGCTTCTGCGACGTGTCGATGTGTTCCAAGTCGGCCTCGTGGTGGGCGATGGCCAGGTGAATCGGGTCATCCCACTCGGGAATCGACAAAGCGCTTCGAACGATCGGGAAGTAGAGATTGGACGCTCCCCGAAGGACAGTGCGGGGCGTTTCATCGCAGTTTGCCTCCTGGTCTTGGAGCCAGGGTCGCGTCCCCGGGCACGGGCCGAGTGCCTTAGCTGCGTTCTCGGCAAATGCATCCTCCATGGAGCGGCTGCGCTTGCAGTCGCGACACCGCACAAAGAGGTCGCCGACGCCCCCTGACTCGCTCGCCTCGAAGAACGTGAGCGCCAGTGGGTCGCACGAGGCCTCGCCACGGTGGACGTAGTACGACCACGGGAAGTCGTCCAAATGCCCCTTAGGACACGCGATTACAAAGCGCGCGGGAAACCCCCGGGGAGACGGGCGTCGCTGTCCCCTTTGTGATCGGGGCGATTGGGGCACCTGAACAGGAGGCGGTCAAAATGGAAACTCTCAAAAGTTGCCAGCCGTTGACATCGGGGGCAAACGAGATAGCGAGGAAAGGGAAACGCCGGGATCCCTCGCATTCCTCGATCCGAAACGACTCGCGGCCGGTAGAGCTGCCTCACCCGCATGCTGGCGCGGAGACGTGGCTCGTCAACCACTTGGTCGTCCGACGGCGACCAATAGTCGGTGCCCGCAAGTATCAGGGACGCCGTCGGTTGGTCGATCACCGCTCCGGGGCCGAAAGTCGTGATGACCTGGCTCGGCCGAAGCTCCCCCAGAATGACCGGCCTCGGTCTAGCCATCGGGGCCGCCAAGCCCCCTCACGTAGATGCGGCTCGGCTCCTCGATTTCTCTGAGGGAGCCCGGGGTCCGCCAATGGCCGTACCGTCCACCCTCCGCCGCCTTCAGAAGGACGTCGGACGGAGGCGGGTTGTCCTGCCCATATGGCACACGCCATCCGTACCGAAGCGGAGCACTGGCGAGTTCTCCCCAACGGTCTCTGTACCCCTTCAGCGCCTGCTCGACCTCTGCAGCAACTCGACCGTCGCTTACGTGTTCAGCCCGCGTGTGAAAGGCCTCAAGGACGCGCGCGACGAGGACATCTGAGGGTTCGTAGCGGTCTGCGGCCTCCTCCTCGGTCAGACCGGGGTCTTGAAGCCTCGTCAGCGATACGAAGACGCCCGGAAGGCCTCGGTCCCGTGCGCGGGCCGAATACGGCGTGACGCTCGCCGCTTCGACATGTCGGTACAGCGTCGTGTGGTAGTGGGAGAAGCGTTCGAAATGCGAGAGATCGCGGGGCCGGACCCAGTTGTAGATTGTCACCACGAGTCCAGGAGCCTTAACCTGCCGGCCCACCCGGCTGGTGGCCTGGATGTACTCGGCGGTCGTCTTTGGCTGCCCTAGCACGGCCATGAGGCCGAGGCGCATCACGTCTACTCCTACCGAAATCATGCTGGTTGACAGGACCGCGTCAAGAGCGCGCTGATTCTCAGGGGATGGAATTGCGGGGGTTTGAAGCTTCCGCAGGATTTCGGGGATCCGGTCGGACCTGGCGCGACTGGTCAGCTCCTCATAGATCGGGCGGTTACGTTGCGGCAGGCCTCGCTTCGTCAGCTGGCGCAGCCGCCCGCCGATGTCATCCTCCATCAGCCGCACTGCTCCGCCGAGCTCGCGAAGACTGTTGAAGTACGTCACGAGCGTCATGTAGGGATCGGCGAAGTCTGGCGAGTGGTCCCGCAGGCCGGCAGCCGCGCACATCAGGGCAGCAGATACTCGGACAAGGGCGGTCTTCATGCTCTTCCCTGGGGCCATGACTCCGAGGTACAGACGCCCCGGTTCGTCCGAGTCCGAGGAGTCGACCGAGAAGAACGAATCGCTCGCTTCGAGGCCCAAAGGGGGGAAGACACGAAGCTCGCGATCGAAGAGCGCATGGACCTGTTCGTAGGCGCGGCGAATCGTCGCCGTCGACGCAATCACCTTTGGTCCTACGACCGAATCCTTGACGCGCCGAGCGCACAGGGCGTCGACCGCGGTTTCGTACAGGCCGACCATCGTCCCCAGCGGGCCTGTGATGAGGTGCAGCTCGTCCTGAATGATGAGCTCGGGAGGCGCGAGCCGTTGGGTTTCGGTGACGAAATCGCGGGAGCTCGCCCGGCCGCTGCTGGTTCGATGCTTCGCGGGGTGGTCGCTGTCAGGCGTAAGGAATCCACAACGCGAGCACTCCTCCGTGACGCGACCGAAGAGCGCGGCCACCTCTCCGTTCCACGGCATCTGCGCGAACTTGTCAACGGTCGCGAGGAGCAGGGCGGGGCACTCTCGATAGATCTCGTCATCGACTAGCACCACGGGTAAGCCGCTCGGCTCCCGGTCTTCGTTGAAGTCGCATTCGGACCGCGGGCAACTGACCCGCGTTCGGAACGCCTCAGCATCCGCGTCGTACTCGCGATGGGTCAGGACTTCGCCACACCACGGACAGGCCTCAAGCTGGCACGGGTTTTCTTCATCCTGGGATTCCCCTGCAGCCAGTCGGCTCAGGGCATGGTTTGATGCGCCATGTGTGTTGGGCGTCGCTTGGCGGCCCAACCACAGGCCTATCGAGAACCTGCGGTGGCCCCATCGTTCTGGGTCCCGCTTGCGGATTACCTCGCAGGCGCACATCAGTGTGCTGGCTCGCTGGAACTGCTGAATCGTGAGCAGGCGCAGCGTGTAGCGCATTAGAACCGTGACTCCCGCGTCGGTGCGAAAGGTCGGGTCCTGCCGGAGCCTTCGCAGGGCCATCGTGAACGCTGTGAGGCCAAGGTAGGCCTCAGTCTTTCCACCGCCGGTCGGGAACCAAAGGAGGTCGCCGACCCGTGCGCTTGCATTCTCCGGATCCAGGATTCCCCTGAGATTGAGAAGGATAAAAGCGAGCTGGAATGGCCGCCAGACGCCCGAGAGCATTGGTGCATTAGGAGCATGTTCTGGATCACTCCGGCGGGCATGCGCCCAATCTGAGTGCGACCGCTGGAGCAGCATCGCCTCGTTGGCGAAGCCGAACGCGGCACGCGCATCAGCGTCCTCTGCGAGCACGCCGATCCCGTCTGATATCCGCTCCAGAGCCTCCTGGCAATGCGTCAAGTGATCCGCCGCGGTGCGCTGAAGGGCCGGATCCAGCACCTCAACCTCTGCCCGTCGATCCTCGATCCACGCCGCGTAGGCGGCCGGAATCGGCTCTAGAAGGCTCTTCAGTTCCTCCGCTCCTCGCGCCTTGGCGAGTTCCGCCATATCGAGCTCGGCCTCGGGTATTGCTCTCGGCTCCGTTCTCGGCAGTTCGAAGACGGGACGCAGTGTCGTGGTCAGTTGTGCCGCGGCGCGCTCATCACCCCCGGTCCACACGACGGCGCATCCGTGACCGATGCCGAACTCGCGGCGATCCCGATAGAGGAGAACGTTTGAGGCCAAGTCTCGGTCGGAGTCGGCGAGATCCCGCTCGAGCTCTCGGGGCGCAAACACCGTGCTCTCGCCCGGGTGAGAGAGCGAAAGGCTCGGCTGGAACACCCAGTCCGTCGCCGGCGGGCGGCGGCTCTCGGGTCGCTCGCGCCTGTTGACAAAAAACACGCTTACCGCGAGTCGATCGTCGCCGAGTTGGCGCGTGACGTGCTCGACAAACAGCCCAGCGGCATCGGGGACGGGAATCTGCCGAAGGCCATCACCGGGGGCGAGGGACAGCGGAATCGGGCCAGCGGTCAGTGGGCTGCGCTTCCATCGCGCGGCGCGTCGCGGACCACGCGCCTTCTTGTCGTCGTCCGGATCCGACGCCCCGGCCTTAGAGTTCGGCTCCTCGCTCGGTCCATCGCCTTCGGCATCGCCGTCATCTACGCGCTCGTACTCGCCCCACTCGACTGTCGCCTGAAGCTCGCCGAGATCGGCGGAGACCAAGCAGGAGAGACCGATCGATGATGGGGAGAGCGCCTGCGACATCGGAGGACCGATGTCCGTTGTCCCGGCGAAATCCTCCCCTTCATCTTCCCCCGTCGAATCGTCGTCTTCCTCGGTGGGGACGTCAGTCCCGAACGGCGCAAGCATCCCGATCAGGTAGCGACTCAGAGGGCTCTCACCGATCACTTCATCCGGAGCCTCCGGCCCAAGTAGCTCGTACTGGAGGAACCCAAGCACGGTTTCGCGCGCCGCCTGCGGCGAGTCGACCTTCCAGTACTCCTCCTGCGAGGGCGTCGTCACGCGGCGAACCGTTAGGAGCGTCCGATTCCTCGGAAGCCGCCAAGGTGATGCGTTCCCTCGGGCGGACGGTGATGGATCGGTCGTTCGTGAGGCGCGTCCGTCCCGTGAGCCTCCTCCTCCTCAAGGTCCTCAAGGAATGCTTCAAGATCTTCGCGTTCGGACTCGTCCCATCCCGGGCCGCCGTGAGGGTCGGGGTCGTCGGGAGTGAAGATCCTTCGGGTCGGCTCACCCATCAGGCGCATCGTAACCGCGCAGGGCGTTCCGACGAGGTCAAGAATCCCGCGGCCATCGTCCGGCTCGAGAAGGTGGGCGTGCTGAAGCGAATCAACGTCGGCCGTCGAAACCGGGCCGGGGAATGCGCCGGGCCGTTCGACCTGCTCGACCGCTTCGAACGCGAGATCGCGCCGGCTGTGCGCGCCCCACGTGAGACCCGGTAAGCGACACGATTTCGGACAAACTGGCGCGCATACTGGCGCGCACTGGCGCGCAAGGTGCCGATTTGCAGGGATTTTTCCCCAGAAGCCCGCGTCTCGAAAACCGTTTCGGGCCATTTCGGTCCGACGAGGGTTCGAATCCCTCCCCCTCCGCTCCGACGGCTGCGGAATAGGTCGTTTCGAACCCTTCCGCTATGGGCCGAGATGCCCGCTTTGCATGGAAAACGCATTGATTGGGCAGCAGGACGCACCAAAGAGTCGCCTGAGGTCAGGCCGTGGGGGAAAATGCTTCCCCAGGTGACGGAGTCGGCGACCATCCACTTCGACGGCGGCGGGCAGAGTCCCGGCCCGGTAACGGCTGCCTGCGTCGTCGAGTTGAGCGACGGCTCCTTCGACGAGGCCGTCAGGCGTTTCGACCAGGGAACCCACAACTTCGCTGAGTGGCAGGCGCTGATACTCGGCCTGTCCCTGGCGCTCACGCACGGCGAGCGGCACGTGGTGGTCAAGGGCGACTCGACGCTGGTGGTGAACCAAGTCAACGGCGAGTGGAAGACGAAGCATCCGACGCTGCGGCCTGTGCGGACGCAGGCAGTGGAGCTCTTGGCGCAGTTCGAGAGCTGGCACGTCAAGTGGATTCCGCGCAAGGAGAACCGGCGCGCCGACGAACTGGGGCGGCAGGCACGTCATTCAAAGTGATCGCTTTGGACGAAAAGCGGCCATCTCAGCTCGGGCTTTCACCCCAGGACCTCGGCGATGAGACGACGGATCCTCGCCTGGACCTCGGGGTTCGAAAGCTGACCCACTTGGTCCGCTGTAGGGCCGTATTTGGCTTGATCAAGCGGTAAACGGAGTCACTGCCCGCTCGGGTTGGTCGCCCGTGTTGCAGCGGCGCATTTCTTGGGTTGGCCTTCGTGCGTGGATGGACCACTGCGCGGATCGAAGGCGTGATGCCGAATTTCGAGCGTCCGGTCGCATTAACCATCGCGCAGAGGCAATGCCGGCGTCCAAACGCGTGATCGTTAGGGTGGACGGCCCGCTTGCAGGTCGCAACCACTTGGAGGGTGTTGGTGCAGGACACCACATGCCATATGTCGATTTCGCTAGACGGCTTCGCCGCCGGGCCAGAGCAGAGTCGCGAGGACCCGCTGGGCAAGCGCGGGATGGAGCTGCACGGCTGGCACCTGGGCGACGAGCGCTCCAACGAGGCCGACGAGACGGCGGCCGGCTGGCTTATGCGTCCGCGTGGCGCCTACCTCATGGGGCGCAACATGTTCGGGCCGATCCGCGGTGAGTGGGAGGAGGACTGGCGCGGGTGGTGGGGACCTGAGCCGCCGTACCACGCTCCGGTTTTCGTGCTCACTCATCACGCTCGCGACCCGATCGAGATGAACGGCGGGACGACCTTCCATTTCGTCACCAGCGGGTTCGACGCCGCCTACGCTCAGGCGCGCGAGACCGCTGGCGATGACGGCGTGGACATCGCGGGGGGCGCCTCGACCGTGCGGCAGGCCCTTATCGCCGGGGTCGTCGACGAGCTCACGCTCGACATCGCCCCGGTTTTGCTCGGGTCTGGCGAGCGGATCTTCGACGGCGTCGAGTCCCTCGGCATGGAGCCGGTAGAGGTGCTGCATTCGCCGCTGGCCACGCACATCCGGTATCGCCGGGCGGGCTAGAGCCGGCGGGGCGAGCCGCGGAGGGCGGCGAACGTCATGGACGAGGTCTCGCGAAGACAGCTGATAAAGCTCGCCGCCGCAGCGAGCGCCGGCGCGGCGGTATTTCCCGCCGTCGACCTCCTCGGCGCGGCCGACGCGGCGGCCGATGCGCCCGGAGTTCAGGGCGCCCCGAGGCTGACGGGACGGGTCATCCGTCCGGGGGATCCAAGCTATGAGGGGGCGCGAATCGATTGGGATCGCCTCTTCAATCACTACCCGCTCGCGATCGTCTTCTGCCACACGGCCAGAGACGTCGTCAACGCCATTGCCTGGGCGCGACGGCACGACGTGGCCATTCGGGCACGAAGCGGTCGACACAGCCTCGAGGGCTGGTCGAACATCGACGGTGGCCTCGTCATCGACGTCAGCGAGATGAAGCGGATACGGATCGACGCCGATTCGCGCACCGCGACGGTCGCCGCCGGCGTCACGCAGGGTGAGAGTGTCGCCGCGCTGGGGGCCGAGGGCCTTGCGCTTCCGGTCGGCTCGGAGGCGGGAGTCGGAGTGGTTGGCGCAACGCTCGGGGGCGGCTTCGGCTTTCTGACGCGCGCCTTCGGCTTGGCGTGCGACAACCTGCTGGCCGTCCGGATCGCGGTTCCCGAGGGGCGTCGCGGCGCCAGGCTGATCAACGCTGACGAAAGACATCATCGAGACCTGCTTTGGGCCTGCAGGGGTGGAGGGGGCGGGAACTTCGGCATCGTCACCTCGCTGACCTACAGGCTTAACCCGATCTCCGAAGTTGCCTTCGTCACAGCCAAATGGCCGGATTTCTCGAGCTTTGCGTCGGTCTTCGAGACCTGGCAGCGAAGAGCGCCCCGGGCCGACCGACGGCTCACGAGCGTGTTCGAGGTCGACCCAGGGTCGTTCCAGCTCTTCGCCGTGCTCGAGTCGGGCACCCCTGCCGAAGCGCAACGCCTGCTCGCGCCACTGACGGCGATCGGGAGTCCGACGGTGAACGTCGAGTCGAAGAGCTGGCCCGCCTTATACGCGGCGCTCAACTCGGGGCCTCGTCAGTATGGGAACTGGAAGTTCTTCTCGCAATTCGTCTCGAGCCCGTTTCCCGCCGAGGCAATCGACGTGGTTCAGAGCTATATGCAGCGCGCTCCATCGCCGCCCAGCAACTTCTTCTGCTCGGCTTTCGGCGGCGCCGTGCGGCACGGACCATCCGGTGGCTCGGCATTTCCTCATCGCGACGCCCTCTTCTACGCGGAGCCGGGTGCCGGCTGGAACGGTGACGCGTTGACCGCTTCCTCTCAGGCCTGGGTCGCCGAGTTCGGCCAAGCACTACGCCGGCATGTCAGCGGCGCTTACGTCAACGTGCCGAATGCAGGGATGGGGGACTGGGCGACCGCCTACTACGGCGGAAATTACGAGCGGCTGCGCCGTGTGAAGGCCAAGTACGACCCCCTCGAGGTCTTCCGCTTCGCGCAGAGCATCCCGCCGGCGCGCTCCCCCGCGCCCGGCTAGCGCCCGATTTCCGCTTCGGAGAATCTGCCAGGGCACGAACGAAAACGGGCCGGGCGGCGCCTGCGCGCCACCCGGCCCGTCCGCTTGGATGTCGGTCGGAGCTAGGCCCGGATCGTCTTCGAGACGAGGGGCAGGCAGCCGCCCTTGGCGTTGACCGTGGCGTAGAAGCGGCCGCGGACCTGGCCGGAGTTGCCGGTGTTCCAGCTTCCGTCGGTCTCGGTCGTATCGGAGTAGAGCTCCTTGCCGGAGGCCTTGTGAACGGTGACGGTGCGGTTGGCCCGGCAGCTTTGCTTGCTCGACTTGATCTTGCCCTCGAAGCCGTCGCCCGTGTAGTGGATCGTCAGCTTGTCGTGGGAGGGGCTCGCCGAGGCGAGGCTCGTGGTGGCCGCGCCGGCGACGGCGAGCGCCGCGACGAGGGCGGTCAGGGCTCGGCGGGTCTTGGTGATGTTCATTTGTTGTTCTCCTTGGTAGGTGGTTTCGAACTGCACCCGCAGCATCGCCCGCGAAGCGCGCTCCTACCAGGGGCCCTAGGTGTGGACCTCGCCACACCTGAAGCAACGGCGACTGTGGCGATATGTGCCTATGAAGCTTCCCCTGAAGCGGGCCCGTCGGTGCGGTGATAGCTTCGCCCTCAATGGAGCCGGAGGAGATGCAGAGGCTCTTCGAGCGCCATCGCGACGCCGAGGCGGCTCGCGACTACGACGGGATACTCGCCACTTTCGTGGCGGAGCCGTTCTTGGAAACCGTTCCCCTTGGGCTTCGGAGCGAGGGGCGAACGGCGGTCAGGGCCGCCTACGAGCAGAGCTATTTCGCGGCGTTCCCGGACCTCGAGCCAGAGGACGATGGGTACGCATTCAGCGACGATGTCATGGTCACGTGGGGGACACTGCGCGGCACCAGCCGAGGCGAGTGGCTTGGCGTTCCGCCTTCAGGCGGCTCTTTTGCCGTTCGCTTCGCGAACATCACGCCGTTCCGGGACGGGCTGATGGCTGGCGAGACGATCTACTTCGACCTTGCGACGCTCTGTGATCAGGCCAGCCTCCCGCTCGATGAGATTCGGGCGCGCGCCGGCGAGCGAGCGACGCAAGCCGGCTGATCGACCCTGAATCTCAGGCATCGAAAGCCAGCCCGCTAGGGCCGCTGGTGACTGAGAACGAGTCTCATTCTCATGGTAGTCTGACCGGCTGTGAGCGGGTCGCGTACAGCACCACGCAGTCAGGCCGGCACGGTGTTGGCCATTGTCGCGATGCTGGCCTCATGCTTCGTTGCCGGCTGCGGGGAGGGCGCTGGGAACAGCTCAGGCAAGCCGCAGGTCGTCGCGGCGGAAAACTTCTGGGGCAGCATCGCCGAGCAGCTCGGGGGCGACCGGGTTCAGGTGACGAGCATCATCACCAACCCAGCGAGCGACCCGCACGACTACGAGCCCACGAGCTCCGACGCCCGTGTGATGGCGGGCGCTCGCATTGCGATCGTCAACGGCGTTGGTTATGACAGCTGGGCCTCAAAGCTCCTCGCCGCCAACCCGGTTTCGGACCGGCTGACGCTCGATGTCGGGTCGCTGCTCGGTCTCGAGACCGGCGACAACCCCCATCAGTGGTACTCGCCTCGCTCGGTTCAGCGTGTAATCAGCCAGGTCACCGCCGACTATCAGAAGGCGGACCCCGGGCATTCGGCTTACTACGCGCAGCGGCGGCGTGCCTTCGAATCG
Organism: uncultured Actinomycetes bacterium; assembly: GCA_963771655.1. Classification (GTDB taxonomy): domain Bacteria; phylum Actinomycetota; class Thermoleophilia; order Solirubrobacterales; family 70-9; genus JAWVFM01. Next base: position 10,889 of record CAVYUG010000002.1, read on the forward strand.
AAATCGCTTGCCGACTACACGCGACTGATTGCCGAGATCAAAAAGCGCTACGCCGCGACTCCGGTCGGGGCCTCGGAGAGCATCCTCGCGCCGCTCGCTCCTGCCCTCGGCCTGAGGCTGCTGACGCCGACCGGCTTCCTCGACGCCATCTCTGAGGGAGCGGAGCCCACGGCCGCCGAAAAGTCGACGACGGACCAGCAGATCACCGACCACAGAATCAAGGTCTGGGTCTACAACAGCCAGAACGCGACCCCGGACGTACAGCGTCTCAACGACGAGGCAAGGACAGCGGGAATTCCCGTCGCCACAGTCACCGAGACCCTGACGCCGGCAGGAGCCACCTTTGAGGCCTGGCAGGTGCGCGAGCTCGAGGGTCTGCGGAACGCACTTGCGAAGGCCGTGGGTCGATGAGCGCCCGCTCTGCCACGACATCCCCTGGGCGAGAGGCAACCGGCGTCGGGTCTTCCCGCGCTGAAGCCGCGATGAGGCTCACTGGCGCGGAGGCAAGACGCGCTGGGAAAGTGGTATGGCGCAACGTCGACATTGAGATCGATCAGGGTGACTTCGTGGCGGTCCTGGGGCCGAACGGCGCGGGCAAGTCAACCCTCCTCGAGGTGATTCTCGGCCTCCTGCCGCTCAGCGCCGGTTCAGCCACCGTCCTTGAACGGCCCCCGGGTCGAGCCAACGCCCTGATCGGCTATCTGCCACAGCGCCGAACCTTCGACTCCTCGACGCGGATCCGCGGGCGCGACATCGTGCGGCTGGGCTTTGACGGGACGCGATGGGGCGTGCCGCTCCCAGCTTGGCTCAGCCGATCCGCGGCGGCTGCGAGGGAGCGGGTCGATCAGGTCTTGGAGCTGGTTGGAGCGGGGGCTTATGCGGACCGGCCAATCGGCGAACTTTCCGGCGGCGAGCAGCAGCGGCTACTGATCGCCCAGGCGCTGGTCAGAGAGCCGCGGATGCTTCTGCTCGACGAGCCGCTCGACAGCCTCGACCTCACGAACCAGAGCTCGGTGGCCGCGCTTCTGCAGCGCATCTCGACCTCCGAGGGTGTGACCGTGGTCCTCGTCGCCCACGACGTCAACCCGATCCTCAGCTATCTCGATCGTGTCGTTTACTTCGCACACGGTCAGGCAGTCGTCGGTCCGCCACGAAGGGTCATCACCGGGGAGACGCTGAGCCGGCTCTACTCGGTGCCGGTCGAGGTCTTGGAGACCTCGGACGGACGACTGGTCGTAGTCGGCACCCCGGAGCCACCCGCGATCCACAGCTCGCGCCATGAGCACTGAGATCGCCGCGCTGTCGTGGAACCCGGTCTCGGACTGGAACCAGCTGACGACCTACCCGTTCATGGTCCAAGCGCTCGAGGCGGGCACGATCGTCGCGGTCATGGCGGCGGCGATCGGCTGGTTCATGGTCCTGCGGCGGCAGACCTTCGCCGGCCACACCCTCGCCGTGATCGCCTTCCCCGGCGCAGCGGCTGCCAGCCTCGCCGGACTGCCCATCGCCGTCGGCTATTACGGCGTCTGCGGTTTCGGCGCGCTCATGCTTTCGGTGGCGTCGCGGCGGTCGGTCCGAGGGCAGAGCAGCGAGTCGGCGTCGATCGGGACGCTTCAATCCGCGGCACTCGGACTCGGGTTCCTGTTCGTGGCCCTCTACCACGGCCAGCTGAGCGACCTCCAAGCGCTTCTGTTCGGGACCTTTCTCGGGATCACCGCCGGACAGGTCCTGACCCTGCTCGGGCTCGCGATCGCCGTATTGAGTCTTCTCGCGGTGGCAGCCAGGCCGCTGCTCTTTGCCTCGGTCGACCGAGCCGTGGCGCGGGCGGCCGGATTGCCGACGGCTGCCCTCGAGGTCGGATTCCTCCTCGTGCTCGGCCTCGCCGTTGCCGCAGCGGCACAGATCACGGGCGCGCTGCTCGTCTTTGCGCTTCTCGTAACCCCGGCCGCCACCGCTCAGCAGCTCACCTCGCGGCCGGCGCTGGGACTAGGCCTCTCGGTCCTGATCTCACTGGTCGTCACGTGGCTCGGGCTCGGCATTGCCTACTTCTCTCCCTATCCCGTGGGCTTTTGGATCACCTCGCTGTCGTTCGGCCTCTACGTCGTGGTTCGTGTCGCGCGCGCCGGCCGAATCATGTGGCGAGTGCGCCTCGGGCCTGGGTGATGTTCGCCCACGAGTTCATGCGGAACGCGTTCCTCGCAGGCTCGGCGATCGCCCTCGCGTGTGGGCTCGTCGGTTACTTCGTCGTCCTTCGTGTCCAGGTCTTCGCCGGTGATGCCTTCAGCCATGTCGCCTTTACCGGCGCCCTCGCTGCCGCCGCCGCCGGCATCGACATCCGTCTCGGTCTATTTGCGGCAACCGTCTTGGTGGCCATTGCGATGGGGCTCTTGGGCGAGCGGGCACGTGCCGACGATGTCGTGATCGGCTCGGTGTTCGCCTGGGTGCTGGGCCTAGGGGCGCTCTTCCTGTCGATCTTCACAGCCGGACCGAGCGGTACCGACGGCACCGTCGGCGTCCGGGTTCTCTTCGGATCGATCTTCGGCCTCAGCGCTTCCGACGCTCGCCTGGCGACTGTGATCGCGGCCTTGGCGGCACTGGGCTTGCTGGCGCTGGCGAGACCGCTGCTCTTCTCGTCACTTGACCCAGGCGTCGCCCGGGCTCGAGGCGTCAGAGTCAATGCTCTCGGTATCGCGTTCCTGGTTCTCCTCGCCATCGTCGCGGCTGAGGCGACGCAGGCCGTCGGCGCATTGCTCCTTCTCGGACTCCTCGCCGCGCCGGCGGGTGCGGCGCGCCTCCTGACGACTCGGCCGTGGCGCGGACTCGCCCTCTCCGCGGCCGTTGCGGTGGGGGCGATGTGGGCCGGACTTGCCCTCAGCTACCGCGTCTCGACCCTCCCGCCGAGCACAGCCATCATCGGCTTCGCAGCGCTCGCCTACCTCACCGCCGCGCTATGCGTCACCGCCCGCTCGAGATTCGGGAGGCACAGCACGGATCGATCCGCCGAATTTGCTGCGATGGCTGCCGATGGCTGAGCGCTCGAGCACGTCGCGGGCGAGGCGCCGTCGAGACGACTGGGCCGACCATGCCATGACCGGTCTTGCCGAGGCCGGCTACCACCGGGGCGCCGCCCGCAAGGCGGTCATCGGATGCCTGGCGGAGCAGAGCTGTGCCGTGAGCGCTCAGGAGATCGAGGACGATCTGCGCCGGCGCGGTGCCGGGGTTGGCCGCGCGAGCATCTACCGGACCCTCGAGCAGCTCGAGGAGCTCGGGCTTGTGCAACGCCTCGACCTGGGTGGCGGGACCGCCAGCTTCGAGCGGGCTGAGGCCGGCGGACATCACCACCACCACCTCCTATGTGCCGAGTGCGGTCGGGTGGTGCCCTTCGAGGACAGTGGCCTCGAGCGGGCAATCGCGAGCCTCAGCCGCCGAAGCGATTTCGAGGTCGCAGCCCACGACGTCACCCTGCGCGGGCGCTGCGAGCGCTGCTCCTAGGTCCGGTGCTAGCTCGCGAGCCGATAGAAGGCGACGTTGGGCCCGTAGTCGGCGACGAGCTTCGCCTCGCTCGATTCTCCGGCTACTGCGGCCCGATAGAGGCCGTTGGCCTCAACGGAGTTCCTCGGGAGGCACGGAACGGGTCGGTAGCGCCCGCGTCCAAAAGCGACGAAGTAGTGGCGCCCCTCGCCGTCCTGACTAACCGGCCTCGTCGCGCTCTGCCCGGCGCCACGCATTCAGCCGGCATGGAGTCCCCGTTGGCTTAACGAATGGAGTCGGCGCCCAGAGCCTCGCCGCCGAACGAATGGCCGTGTGCAGGAATTGATCAGTCCAGCGTGGGAGCCACGGCTGAGCCATGCGGCGGTACGATCGCCTAGGTGGCCGGATCCCCATTAGCAGCGGAACGGATGCCCTGCCCGAGTTGCGGAGCCGAGAACGACGCCGGACAGAGCTTCTGCGGCTCTTGCGGAAACAAGCTCGTATTGAGCTGCAAGGCATGTGGGACGAGCAGCCCCTTCGGCTTCAGGTATTGCGGCAGCTGCGGGGCCGAGCTTCAACTCGAGGCCAAGGGGCAGCCGGCGGGTGAGGAGCGCCGGATCGTGTCGGTGATCTTCGTCGACTTGGTCGGGTTCACCTCGCGTTCCGAGACGCTCGATCCGGAGGACGTCCGAGACATGCTGACGCCGTACTACGCGGCCCTCCGCGCGCAGATCGAGTCATTCGGCGGGACGGTGGAGAAGTTCATCGGCGATGCGGTGATGGGCGTGTTCGGGGCCCCGGTGGCCCACGGTGACGATCCGGAACGCGCCGTTCGCGCGGCGCTTCAGATCCTGGATGAGGTGGAGGCGATGAATGCTGCCGATTCCGGGCCGGATCTCGCCGTTCGGATCGGCGTCAATACCGGCGAGGCGATCGTCGCTCTCGAGACGAGGGAAGGCGAGGGCATGATTGCCGGCGACATGGTCAACACGGCGGCCAGGCTTCAAACCGCCGCGCCGACCAACTCGATCCTGGTCGGAGAGGAAACCCATCGCTGCACCTGCTCGACGATCGATTTCGAGCCGGTCGAGCCACTGGCATTGAAGGGGAAGGGGGCTCCGGTTGCTGCCTGGCGCGTCGTGGGCGCGCCCCTGCCACCGGGCGAGCGCGCAGCGCCCGATGTCCCAATGGTCGGTCGCGAGCATGAACTTGCCACCCTCGCCGGGGTCTGGGACCGGGTCGTCGCTGACCGCCAGCCGCATCTCGTCACCGTCGTCGGGCTGCCGGGGGTTGGCAAGAGCAGGCTGGCGGCGGAGTTCGTGGCGCGGGTTCGTCAGCGCGGCGCCCGAGTTGTGCTTGGCCGCTCGCTGCCATACGGCGAGAGCGGCGCCTACGGCGCCTTTGCGCAACAGGTCAAAACGATGGTGGAAGTGTTCGACAGCGACCCCACCGACATGGCCGCGGAGAAGCTGGGGCGGCGGGTCGAGGACCTCTTGCGCGGCGAAGACGCCGACGAGGTCACGGCTCACCTGGCGATGATGCTGGGGCTTCCCACGAACGAGGGGAGCACCGGTGAGGCAGTCAGTGATCGTCACGTCCTGTTCTTCTCGGCACGGAGGTTCGTCGAGGCGCTGGGCAACGCCCAGCCCACGGTGCTCGTCTTCCAAGATCTCCATTGGGCCGATTCGAGCCTGCTCGACCTGATCGAGCAGCTCAGCGCACGGGTTGAGAACACTCCGCTCATGTTCTTGGCCCTGACCCGTCCTGAGCTGCAGGCTGAGCGCCCGGGATGGGGGGCCAACGTCCGCGCGTCGGTCGCCTTGCCGCTCGACCCGCTGGACGCCGAGCGCTCGAGCGAGCTCGCAACGAAGCTGCTCGTTCGCGCGTCGACCGAGAATGCCGATCAGGTGGTGGATGAGATCTGCGAGGTCGGAGAGGGAAATCCCCTCTTCATCGAGGAGCTCGTGGCGAGCGTCGCCGAGCGGTCCTCGTCAGCGGGTGGCGAGCTGCCGTCGAGTGTCCGCGGAATCATCGCCGCCCGTCTCGACGCGATCCCCGCGCCCGAACGATCGTTGCTGCTGGACGCCTCGGTGGTCGGCCGGATCTTCTGGAACGGAGTCCTGGCGCAGCTCACACCGCACGACGAAATGCTGCTGGAGCTGCTGGATTCACTCGAGGGTCGTGACCTGGTGCGACGAGAGCCTGTATCGCGCTTCCAGGGACAACAGCAGTTCCGCTTCAAGCACGCGATGATCCGCGAAGTCGCTTACGCGACCCTACCGCGCGCCAAGCGGCGCCAGGCGCACGCCTCCGTGGCCGAGTTTCTGGAGGGGCTACAGGCCGAGCATGATTCACCGGCCACCGTCGGCCGCCACTGGCTGGAGGCCGGTGAGAGCAAACGGGCCGCGGACTACTTCGTCACCGCGGCGGAGCAGGCCAGTCGCGGGTGGGCCAAGGACGAGGCCGTCGGGCACTATCGGCAGGCCCTCGAGCTCGTCGGCGCGGACGATCGGGAGCGGTATCGCGCCCTGCGGCTCAAGCTCGCGGTGGCGCACCAGACGCTGTACCACCTTCCCGATGCCCAGCGGATCGTCCGGCAGCGGGGGGAAGGCCGGCCCGCTCCGTAGCGCGGCGCGCGAGCGGCCCTACAGAGGGAAGTCCGCCGGTGTCACGTCGCCACCGATCTCGTAGATGTGCTGGATCTCGTGGTTCCCGAACGCTGCACCGTGGCGCCGTATCGTGTCCTCGTCGGGCGCCTCGTAGACGCAGAAGGACTTCAGATTCCCGTCGCTGTCGACGACGACGTGGCTGTGCTCCCAGACGATGACATCGGGAAACTGCTCCGCCGCGATCTGCTTGGACCGCCGCCCAACCTCCGGCATGACGTCCATGTCGACGTCGTAAATGCGCTCGATTACGTACCTGGGCATGGATACCCTCCTCCGCAATGGGGTCTCGGCCCCACTCGTCGGGCCAGGCCGGATTCTCGCATGGGCTGGCCAGTAGCGCCGCGGCCGTGGCTGTGAGCTGATGCGGGCCGCCGCCTTCCTGCGCAACGTCCCGATGCTCGCGGGACTCTCCGACGAGCTGCTCGAGCGCCTCGCCGGCGAGGTGCGGGAGGTCCATGTCGAAGCTGGAGAGTGGATCCTCCGCGAGGGCGAGGTTGCCGAGAGCGTGTTCATCGTCCGTGGCGGTCGCGTCGAGGCGGTCGATGAGGGGCCACCCGAGGTGCTGGTCCGGATCCTGCGCAGGGGCGACGTGCTCGGGGAGCTCGCGCTTCTGCAGCAGGGCAAACGCTCGGTTTCGGCTCGTGCCCGCCGGGACACTCAGCTCTTCGAGTTGGGGCGTGGCAGCTTCGAGATGCTGATCCAGGAGGCGCCCAGCTTCGCCCTGGGCCTGACGCGCGCGATGGGAGCCCAGCTGGCGGCGAGCCGCTCGCCGGTCGTTGCCGCAACCCCCCCTCAGACAATCGCCGTCGTCGGCCTCGACGCGAGTGCGCCCATCGCCGAGGTGGCAGAGGGCCTGGCGGACGCGCTTGCAAGTCACGGGTCAGCGGCAAGGCTGAGCGGGGGCGAGTTGTCGACGATCGAGCGAGCCGAGCGTGACGCCGAGCGGGTGGTGCTCCAAGGCGGGTGGGATCCCGATGAGCCTTGGACCTCGGTTTGCGTCCGCGAGGCGCACCTGGTGGTCGCAGTGACCAGCGGGACGCCGGACCCAGCGTGGCTTCGCCAGGCGACCGCGTTGCAGGGTTGCGAGCTTCTCGTCCTCGGTCGGGGGGTCTCAGCGGCGCTAATCGCCGAGCTGCAACCGAGGGAGGTTCAGGTGCTCGGCGAGCCGGAGCGCCGGCGCGCGGCGTTCGCGGCCACTGCTCGCCGCCTCGCCGGTCGCTCGCTCGGGATCGTGCTCTCGGGCGGGGGCGCACGCGCGCTGGCGCATCTGGGTGTGATCGAGGAGCTCACCTCAGCGGGCCTGCGCATCGATCGGATCGCCGGCGTGAGCCTCGGCTCGCTGGTCGCGGCGGCAACGGCAATGGGCCTCGAGCCGCAAGCCGTCTACGAGGCCTTCGAGCGGGACTTCGTCGCCACAAACCCCACCAGCGATCTCGCGATTCCCGCCTTTTCGTTGGTCCGCGGAGGCAAGGCACGCCGGCTGCTGAGCGAGGCCTTCGGTGAGATGCGGATCGAGGAGCTGCCGCTGCGTTTCTTTTGCCTGAGCTGCGACCTGGTGGCGCGGGAGGCGGTAGTGCACCGTACCGGCCCGGTGGTCGACGCGGTCTATTCGAGCCTCGCCATCCCGGGGGTGTTCCCGCCGGTAGCCACGGCCGAGGGCCAGCTTCTAGTGGACGGCGGCGTCCTTGACAATTTGCCAGTGGCGACGATGGCGCGCAGTGGCGAAGGGCCGGTCATCGCCGTCGACGTCACCGGTCACCTCGGCCAGTTCGGGCCGGCGCGACGGCCCGGGCTGGAGCGACTTGCCCGGCCTGTGAGGCGGACGCTCACCGGCAGCGAGGCTCCAATTCCGCGTTTGGGGGAGACCATCGTGCGAACGGTGACCGTCGGCAGCATCGATACCGTCGCCGCGGCCCGTCTACACGCAGATATGGTCATCACTCCGCGTGTCGAGGGGATTGGCTTGATGGAATGGCGTGCGCTGGATCGCGTACTTGAGCTTGGCCGAGCGGCAGCGCGCCAAGCACTGGCTGCCAATCCCGACCTCCTAGCTCGCTCGGCGACATAGTGGACGGACCGGCGGCCTCGGCGGTCGCGCGGCATCGCGGGCCCGCGCCGCGCACCGTGCTGGCGATCGCGTCGCTCGGCGCGGCCGTCGCCTTCGTCGACGCGACGATCGTCAACATCGCATTTCCGGACATCGGCCGCTCCTTCCCAGGGACGTCGATCTCGTCGTTGTCCTGGGTGCTCAACGCATACAACATCGTCTTCGCGGCCTTCCTCGTAGCGGCGGGCCGAATGGCGGATCTCGTTGGCCGCCGGCGCTTGTTCGTAATCGGACTTGAGCTCTTCACCTTCGCCTCGTTGCTCTGCGCGATCGCTCCGTCGGCCAACACGCTGATCGCCTTCCGCGTGCTGCAGGCCTTCGGCGCGGCCTTACTGGTGCCATCCTCGCTGGCGCTGGTCCTCAACGCCTTTCCGGCCGAGCGGCGATCGCACGCGGTCGCGTTGCTCTCCGCCGTCGCCGCCGTGGCCGCGGGCCTAGGGCCATCCCTCGGCGGCCTGCTCGTCGCCGCCTCCGACTGGCGGCTAGTCTTCCTCGTCAATCTGCCGATTGGCCTTGCGGCCATCGTCCTTGCCCGCCGGCTCGTCGAGAGCCGGACTCCGGGACGCCGGCGAATGCCCGATCTCGCCGGTGCCGGGATCTTCGCCCTGGCCATCGCGGCGCTCGTGCTCGGGGTGGTCAAGGGCCAGGAATGGGGTTGGACCAGCCCGCGAATCATCACCGCCTTCGCGGTAGCGGTCCTGCTGGGAGCCGTGTTCGTGTGGCGATGCACTTGGCATCGCTCGCCGATCATCGATCTGTCACTGCTTCGCAATCGCACCTTCAGCGCCGCCAACGCGATGACGATCGTCGCCGCGGCTGGCTTCTATGGCTACACGCTGACCAACGTCTTGTTCCTCACCGGGGTGTGGCATTACTCGGTGCTCCAGGCAGGCCTGGCCCTCACCCCCGGCCCGTTCGTCGCCGCCGCCGTCGCTGGGCCGACCAGCCGGCTTGCCAGTCGGATCGGACACCGGCCGGTTCTGGTGGCCGGGGGGTTGATCTGGGGTGGGGCGGTCATGTGGTTCGTCGAGCGGGTAGGCATCACGCCTGAATTCGTCAGCGAGTGGCTACCGGGGATCATCATGCTCGGTGCCGGAGCGGGGATCCTGTTCCCGAACCTCAGTGGGGCGGCGGTCGCGTCAGCGCCTGGCGAGAGCTTTGCCACCACCACCGGCCTCAACTCGGTCGCCCGCCAGCTGGGCGCTGCGCTGGGAGTCGCGTTAGTGGTGGCGATCATCGGGACACCCTCACCGCTGAGCGCGCCCGCGGCCTTCGACGACGCCTGGACCTTCGGCGCTGCATGTCTGTTTGCCGCCGGGATCGGCTGCCTGCTCGTCGGGAGAGTGGACATCACCAAAGCGCCGGCGCTTGGGGACGCGGCCATGGTGGTCTTGAACACGTTGACTCCCGAAACCGTCCCCCCGGCGCCTGTCGCGCGTGCCCGGCGCGCGATCAAGCTCGACGCCGCCGCCGGGGAGTCGACGCGGAGTGAGGCAACGGCCGACTTTCTCGGCCGCGTCCCGCTGTTCGCCGGACTCGAGCCGTCGTTACGTGATGCGCTCTCTCGTCGCGCTCGTGCGGTGCGTATCGGCACGGGCGAGTGGCTGTTTCGGGAGGGAGACCCAGGAGAGGCGACGTACGTCGTCCGCGCCGGGCGGCTGGAGGTCGTCGACGAAGCAGCCGACGCGGTGATCCGCGAGTTGGGTCGCGGCGACGCCTTGGGTGAGCTGGCGCTACTCACCTCCGAGCCGCGCTCGGCGTCGGCGCGTGCGGCGCGCAACACCGATCTCCTTGCAATCGACCGCGGCGACTTCGAGGACCTGCTGCAGGCGACGCCGGCGCTGTCGCTGGCGCTCAACCGGACGCTTGGGGAGCAACTCCGCGCCACGCGCGCCCCGGCTCCAACCACAAGGCCGCGGCCAACGACCGTGGCTCTGGTTGCAGTCGATGACCGCGCGCCAGTAGGCGAGTTGGCCCGCTGGCTCGGCGCCGCGCTTGAGCACCACCTAAGACCGGCGCTCCTCGACAGGCATGCGGCCGCCCTGCCGGGGCCGGGAGCCGATCGCGCCGGCACCTATGGGCCGCTGCTCGATCGCGCCGAGGCAGCGCACGACCTCGTGCTCCTCGAGGGAGGCTCACTTTCGAGCGCTGGAGCGTGGACGGAGTTCTGCCTCCAGCAGGCCGACCGGATTCTCGCTGTCACCGCCGGCGGCCCGCTTGCCGACGCGGTGCAGAGGCGCCGTGAGCTGCACGGCTGCGACCTGGTGTCCTATGACATCAGCCCTGGGGATGGCGCGACGGCCCACGCCGCGGGCTTGCTCGAACCGATCGAATCTCACCTGGTCCGCCAAGCGGACCGCGATGCGGACGTGCAGCGTCTCGCTCGGCGACTCAGCGGGACCTCGGTGGGAATCGTCCTATCGGGGGGTGGCGCCCGCGCCTTCTCCCATATCGGAGTGCTCGAAGAGCTTGCGGCCGCGGGCGTGACCATCGATCGCGTGGCCGGTGTGAGCATGGGGGCCTTCGTCGGCGCACTGTTTGCCATGGGCGCTGACGCCGATGAGATCGACCGGCGCTGCTTCGAGGAGTGGGTTCAGCGCCGACCGCTAAGCGACTACACGGTTCCGCGCTATGCGCTCATCCGCGGAAAGCGCGTGGAGGCCATGCTCGAGCGAACTTTTGGGAAGATCGAAATCGAGGAGCTCCCGCGCAGCTTTATGTGCGGATGTACCGAGCTGCGCAGTGGACGGCTCGTCGTGTCGCGCTCCGGTCCACTGTGGGAGGCAGTCGGCCTCAGTATGTCTCTTCCGATAATCGGCGAGCCGCAGGTGCGCGGGAACAAGCTCTTCGTCGACGGCTCTCTGGTCGACAACCTGCCGGTCAAGGTCATGGCGGACCTGGGCGAAGGCCCGATCATCGCCGTCGACGTCAAGGCCTCGTTCGAGCGTCCCGCAGATGACGATCGGAGTGAAACTCGGGAGGAAACGCCGGCCGGTGAGCGACGCCCGAGCCTCGGTGAGACGCTCACCCGGGTACTGCTGCTCGGCAGCGAGAACACCTCTAACGCAGCCCGGCGCTACGCCGACCTCGTCATCAAGCCACGGGCAGAGAGCGTGGGCCTGCTGGAGTTCCACCAGCTCGACGCGGCCCGCGAGGCCGGCCGCACCGCAGCCCGCGAAGCGCTTGCGCAGACAAGCGCGACGACGTTCAGCTGAGCCCGACCGGGCCGCCCGGCATCCAAATCGCACTCTCGCTTTCATCCAATAGCTGGCGCCCGGCTTCCGCGCAGCCCCGCGCGCCAAAGGACGCCCGGTGCCGGACCATGCGCGCGCCGAGAACGAGGGCGAAGACGGCGAGCCCCAGCCACGGGCGGACGTGGACGGTCGCTGACTCGATGCGACCCCTCTCGTCGAGCTCCAACACGAACGCCTCCTCGATCCGCAGCCCCAACACGCGCGAGCTTGCGCTCAGCATCGCTGACCGGCCGTCGACCGCTCGCGCCATGAACCGCGTCTGCGTGAGGACCCCGTAGACCTCCCTCATCACCGTGGCGAGGTCGTCCGGACCGGAGTAAGACGAAGCGCCCGACGATTGGTGATCGGAGAACTCCAGCGGTTGCGCATGCCGACAGGAGCAACTCAACGTCTGACGACTCGCCGGCCCGGGCAAAGCGCTTCGAGAGCGTCCATTTGGTGCCCGGACTGTCGCATACAGGCAGCGGTTTTCGAGCCGAGATCCTCGGGTAGTCGTTGGCTGCGGGCCGTCGCAACGCGGCGGCCCTTCCTTCGCACGCAGGGGCGCGCCGTCTTCGGCGGCGCGCAAGTCACCGACAAAGGAGACAAGACATGGCCACGCAGACCAAGGCAGACCGGCGAGCGGCAGCGCAGAAGGCTGCGGCGACACGCGAGCGCAACCAGGCGAGAGCCGAGTCGAGCGCTCAGGGGACGAAGGCCGCCTCCACGCGTCAGACCAACGAGGCCGTCGACCGAGTCCGCGCAGCGAAGCGGTCGCTCTCGGGTGCCGCATCGGGCGTACGCTCGGCCGCCGGATCGACCGTGGGAGCGGTGCTCGAGGCCGGAAAAGCGCTTTCGACCCGTGCGACCGCGGCGGTTCGCGGCCGCTGACCCGAGATCCGCGCAACTCGCGCGGAGCGACGGTGAACTGATACGGGTCCTCGAAAGGGGGTCTACGCGCGCGAGCTCACCCCTCAGGTCGGTCCTCTGACGGCGGAACGGGGAGGTGGGGCGTAATCGGGTTGACCGCGCGCGGTCGAGCCTGTTCGCGTGCTCACAACAGCGCTTGGGAATCTGCTGAATAGCTCCTAGCGTTTCTCCCATGCCAGCGATCCTCATAGTCGTTGCCGGATTCGTCGCGGTCGACTTGATGCTTGCGATCGAGGCCTATCTCGCCTGGCGCGACTACCCCCGCGACTGACCGTGGAGGTGGCCCATGGGCACGTCGTCCGCAGCCGAAGACGGGGTCTTGATCTGCCAGCTCTTCGGCGAGCTCGAGCTCGCCAACAGCGCAGCCCTGGTGCATGAGTTGGAGCGCATCGAGCGCCGCGGTCGGCCGATTCTCATCGACCTTAGCCGTCTCGAGTTCATCGATTCGACGGGCATCGCGGTTCTCTCCGAGGCGCTGAGACGCGCCGAGAGTGACAACCGAGAGGTTCACTTTCGGCGGGGACCCAAGGCCGTCGAGCGCATCTTCGAGCTCACCGGGCTCAGCAGGCTTCTTCCATTCGTCGACTAGTGGCCTGCGATTCCCTCGCTGCACCCTCGTGGGAGGCCGGCACCGGGAGTGGAACCGCGCCACTGCCGTTGCCCGCAAACGCGGCGGGCGTGCCGACCGGACGCGCGGGCGCGCTGATGTCGACTCCTCTGCGCAGAAGCTTCCGCGTATAGATCGTCGACGGGCTGAGAAGTCGTCCCAGCCCCTCGGCCACGACGACGGCGACCATGAGCGGCAGGATCACCGAATAGTCGCCGGTCAGCTCGAAGACGATGATCACCGCGGTGATCGGCGCGCCGGCCGCCGCGGCGAAGACGGCGCCCATGCCCACGAGTCCGTAGGCGCCGGGGGGTGCCGTCAACGAGGGCAGAAGGTCGTGGGCGCCGATGCCGAACGCCGTACCGAGGGTGGCGCCGATGAAGAGCGCCGGGGCGAAGACACCGCCGGAGCCGCCGATGGACAGGGTCAGACCGGTGGCGATGACCTTCCCGACCATGAGGACCAAGAGGAGTCCGACCACGTAGCGACCCGCGATCGAGTGCTGAAGCACGGGATACCCGACCCCGTACATCTGCGGCAGGACGAGGAGCATCAGGCCGAGGGCGACCCCCCCGACCGCGGGCCGGAGCGATTCGGGACCGTGCCAGATCCGATCGGCGAAGTCCTCGAAGCGGTAGAGGACGCCGATGAAGGAGATGGCCACCACGGCGGCCGCGATGCCCAGCACGGCGTACAGGGGGTACTCGACCGCCGAGACGACGTGGAAGCTCGGCAGGCTGAGAAAGGCATGGCTGCCGAAGGCGATCCGCCCGACCGCCGTCGCGGTCACCGAGCTGAGCACGACGATCCCGAAGGCCCGAGCCTGAAAGTCACGGAGAATCAATTCCAGGGCGAAGAACACCCCGGCGATTGGAGCGTTGAAGGTCGCCGAGATACCACCCGCTGCTCCGCAGGCGACGAGTAGTCGGCGCGTGCTCGGCGTGACCTCGGTGAGCTGGCCGGCAATCGATCCGATGGCTGAGCCGATCTGCGTGATCGGCCCCTCACGCCCGACCGATCCGCCGGACGCGATGCAAAGGGCCGAGGCGAGGCTCTTGACGACGGGCACTCTGGCTCGAATTCGGCCCTCGTCCTGAGTGACGGCCAGCATCACCTCTGGCACGCCGTGACCGCGAGCCTCGGGGGCGAGCTTGGCGACCAGCGGCCCGTAGATGAGGCCGCCCACGACGGGAGCGACGACCACGAAGACGATCCCCAGCCATGGGACGTGGGGATTCGCCGCGTAGCCGGCGCCCCCGAAGTCGCTGTGTCCCGTGAACAACTGCGTCCCGGCGACGATCAGCGTTCGGAACACGATCGCCCCGACCCCGGCGCCGGCGCCGATCAGGAGCGAGAGCATGATCAGGCCGCGGCCCGACGCCAGCAGCCGCCAGAGCGGATGTGCGAGCAGCGCGCGCGCCCGCGCTCGTATCCCCGGCAAGCTCGCTTTCTGAGCCGCGTCCAGATCGTTCTTGCGATCACGGCCCATCCGATCAAACGTAGGGCGGGGTCGGAGCCCGGGGCTCCGCGGCGGGTCCGTTTGTAAGCGCTCTGACAGCCGCCCCGGCGTGCGCGGTTAGCACATGCACAGCGGGGAATGCTGGTCTCACCGGGGAGACGATGAGCGAAAGGTCCTTCTCGATCCACCTCTGTGCCGCGGCGCTTGCTCTCCTCCTGGCGGCGCGGGTGACGCCGAGCTGAGCTCGGGAGCCGGCGTTGGCCGCCCTCTCCCAGACCGAGCCGGATCGCTCTATGGTGACCGTGATGTCCGCGGTGCGATTGCTTGCGGAGGATCCAGACCTCGGAGCCAACCTCGAGCCCTCCAGGCGGATCCTGGCCGAGCGAGCCTGCCTCGCCCGCGCCCAGGCGCTTCGCGTCGGCCCCTGGGAGCCGATGTCCGAGCCCGGGGCGCAGCGGGGGTTCGGCCTCCTGGTTCTCTCGGGCGTCCTCTGCAGGCGGGTCGGGCAGAGCGAGCACTACGGGGCCGAGCTCATCGGCCCAGGGGATCTCCTGAGGCCTTGGGAGCGGATCACCGACTGGGCGAGCGTCCCGAGGGCGACGAGTTGGAACGTGATCACGTCGGCGCGGATCGCGATCTTGGACGAGGATTTCAGCCGCCGTGCGGCGGCGTTCCCGGAGCTCTCGTCGTCACTCATCGGCAGGGCGTTGCTCCGCTCGCGCTACCTCGCTCTGCTCATCGCAATCGTCAGCGAGCGCAAGGTCGAGACGAGGCTCCACATGCTCTTCTGGCACCTGGCGGACCGCTTCGGCCACCTGCGCGACGGCTCGGTGAGAATTGAGGTGCCCCTGACCCACGCCCTGCTGAGCGAGCTCATCGCGGCCCGCCGCCCATCGGTGACGAAGGCGCTCGTCGCGCTGCGGGACGAGGGTCTCCTCACCCGCGAGGACGGGGTCTGGATTCTGCAAGGGGCGCCACCAGGCGAGTACCAGCGCCTGGGCGAGCCGCCTACGGCTGCTCGTGCCGGCTAGTGGCCCGGACCGGCTCCGACCGCAGTCAGTGCCAGCAGGGCGATCAAGGCGCACAGGAGGGTCACCTGGATCAGGAAACCCCGTGCCAGGCGGCGGTGTTCGTCGGGTCGAGCGCGGTTGGCCGCGTAGGTGCGCACACCCGCGACGCTAACCGGGCTTGCCCCAATGATCAGCAGCGTCGGTTCGAGCTCTGACCGAGGGACGCCATCCTTGAGGCGTCAAGTGGAGAGGACGGGTACTCGATCGGGGATGGCGTCATGACGCACGACGACGAGCTCTCTGCGCTCGAGCGCCGCGGCTGGGACGCCCTTTCATCCAGCGGAGCTGCAGCGCGGGCATTCTACGAGGCCACTCTCGACGAGCGGGTCGTCATGGTGCTGCCCGGGGGCATGACGCTCGATGACCGGGCGGGGATCATCGAGTCCATGTCGGGGGCGCCTTGGGCGTGGTACGAGATGGAGCAAGTGCGGGTCTTGAAGCCAACGCCCGAGACCGGGGTCGTGACCTACGGCGTCGTCGCGGAACGAGACGGTCAGCGGTACTCGGCGTTGATGAGCAGCGTCTACGTAGCTCGCGACGATGGCTGGAAGCTCGCCTTCCATCAACAGACGCCTCGGTAGCGCTTTCTGCACGCTCGCCCACAAGCTCCTCGTCGGATTCGTGAGCGGAGCCCGCATCGATAGGGCTGCGACGCGGACGAGAGCGGCTACGAAGGTCCGTCGGACGCCGGCATGGTCGCGGTCTACGAGCGCTGAGCTCTCGCTTCCGGCCCAGACTGTGCCGCACCACGCTTCAGGCCGACTTGGATGCGTACGGGGCACGGCCCCAGAAGGCGTCTCCGAAAGCGACCCCCGCGGTGACGGCTCGGCGCACGTGTAGCCAAGCGGCGCGCCCTTCGTCAACCCCGAGCGCGAACAGCGCCAACGACACCGCGGCCGAGACCAGGCAGAGGGTGCACCAGTGCCCGACCACCGTGGGCTGAACGACGATCAGGCCAAGCGAGACAACGGCACCGACGGTCAGTACAACCGCCAGCGCCAGGCAGGCCCAGGGAAGGCTCCGCCAGCGGTCGCGCCCGCCGATGGCCAGCAGCAGCAGTTCGGCCCCGTAGGCGACGACCCCGGCCAGCGCGTCGGGAACCGGATGAGTGGCATCGAGCACGGCCGGTGAATCGAAGAAGGGATCCCATACACCCCAGGCCCGCCACTGGTAGAGCGTCAGATAGAGGCTGATTCCCAGCCCCGTTGTCGCCAAGGCCGCAAGGAGGGCCCGGCGGCGGAAGGAGGTGGGGTTGTGGCTCCAGCCCGGCGGGATGGAGTCGTCGCTCTTGCGCTCGCCGGCGGCTGCCGGGCCGATGGGCGCCAGTGGTTCGAGGAGTTTGGGCATCGCTCTCGGACCGAGCGTTACCCAGGCGCATCCGCGGGCGGGGCGGCGGATGTCAGAAAGACGACATCCGGCCCCCAGCGTGACCTGCCCCGGGTATCGCCAAGGTGGAAAGCCGACAAGCGGAGAGGCGGAAATCATCACCAAGAAGAAGTCAGAGACGGTCGTAGTCACCGGAGCCTCGGCGGGGGTTGGAAGAGCGGTCGCTCACGAGTTCGCGAGCAAGGGCGCAAGGCTTGCGCTCTTGGCCCGGGACGAGAAGGGGCTCGCCCAAGTCGTCAGCGAGGTCGAAGAGCGTGGCGGTCAGGCACTGGCTCTCCCCACCGACGTTGCGGATGCGGGCCGAGTGGAGGCTGCGGCCGCAACCGCCGAGGAGCACCTCGGACAGATCGACGTGTGGGTCAACGACGCCATGGCCACGATCTTCGCGCCGCTCACCGAGATCGAGCCCGAGGAGTTCACGCGCGCCACCCAGGTCACCTACCTCGGGGGCGTCTATGGGACGATGGCTGCGCTGAAGCGCATGGTCCCGCGGGACCACGGAACCGTGGTCCAGGTTGGCTCCGCGCTCTCCTATCGCGCCATCCCCCTTCAGGCCGCCTACTGCGGGGCCAAGTTCGCGCTGCGCGGATTCACGGATTCGGTGCGCACCGAGCTCATGCACCAAAAGAGCAAGGTCTGGATCACGACCGTCCAGCTTCCGGCGGTCAACACCCCACAGTTCAACTGGTGCCGTACCCGCCTCCCCAACCATCCCCAGCCCGTCCCTCCGATCTACGAGCCTGAGGTGCCGGCCCGAGCCGTCTACTGGGCCGCCCATCACCACCGCCGCGAGGTCTACTGCGGCATCGGCGCGGTCAAGGCCATTGTCGGCAACAAGATCGCGCCGAAATTCGCTGATTGGTACCTGGCGCGCACCGGGTTCGACTCTCAGCAAGTCGAGGACCAGCCGGTCAACGGGCGTCCGGACAACTTGTTCGAGCCGGTGCCGGAGAGGGCCGCGACCCGCGGCAACTTCAGCGATCAATCGCGCAAGCGCAGCCTCCAGCTTTGGGCCACCACCCATCGTCCATTGCTCGGGGCCGCGACCGGCGCCGCGGCGGCGATCACCGCCGCGGCGATCGCCTCACGGCAGTGACCTCGCTCTCGCCGGAGCTTCATCCAGGACAGGACAGGCCACATGTCCTTCGCGAATACGCCCTGCTCGCCGACGGCGAGCGGGGAGCGCTCGTCGGGCCTCGGGGCGAGATCGCCTGGATGTGCTTTCCGCGCTGGCATTCACCCTCGATCTTCAGCTCGCTGATCGGCGGCCTCGGCGGCTATTCGGTCAGCCCGCAAGGACGCTTCGTGTGGGGAGGTTTCTACGAGCCCGGAACCCTGATCTGGCGCAGCCGCTGGGTGGGCGAGGAGTCCATCATCGAATGCCGCGAGGCGTTGGCACTCCCTGCTGACCCGTCTCGCGGTGTGCTCTTGCGCCGGGTGATGGCGGTGAGCGGCACCGCTCGCCTCGACATCGCCTTGAGTGTCCGCTCCGATTACGGCGCCAGCGCGGTTCGTCGGCTCAAGGACACGGAAGAGGGCTTTTGGCGAGGAGAGAGCGGTGGCGTCCGCGCCCTCTGGATCGGCGGGAAGGATGCCAAGCCCGTCTCGGATGGGCACCGCGGCAAGACCCTGACGATGAAGCTCGAGATTCCCGAGGGCGAGCAGCACGATCTGGCCCTGGTCATGGACGTCGAGGAGGACCCCGAACCGGTCGACGTCGAGCAGCTTTGGAATGGAACCGAAGGGGAATGGCGGAAAAGAATCCCGCCACTCGATCATCTGGTGGGTGCGCGCGACGCCCGCCATGCCCACGCCGTCCTCTCCGGGCTGACCGCGAGCTCGGGAGGACTGGTCGCCGCGGCGACGACTTCGTTGCCCGAGCGCGCGCGATCGGGTCGCAGCTACGACTACCGCTACGTCTGGATCCGCGATCAGTGCTACGCGGGCCAGGCGGCGGCCGCGGCTGAGACTTATCCACTGCTCGACAGCGCGGTCCGTTTCGTTGGCGAGCGCCTGCTTGCGGACGGACACCGGCTTAGGCCCGCCTACACCGTTCTCGGCGAGAACGTTCCGAAACAGCAACGTCTCGACCTGCCCGGCTATCCGGGTGGCAGCGACCGGATCGGCAACCGCGTCCGCGAGCAATTCCAACTCGACGCCTTCGGCGAGGCGCTGCTGCTGTTGGCGGCCGCTGACGAGCACGATCGCCTGGAAGCTCAGAGCTGGAGGGCGGCCGAGATCGCCGCCGCCGCGATCAGGGACCGCTGGCGGGAGGCCGACGCCGGAGTTTGGGAGACGAAGCCTGCCAAGTGGGTCCACAGCCGGCTGATCTGCGCTGCGGGTTTGAGGGCGATTGCCAATCGCCCCCGTGCCAACGGCTCGGCCCCCGAATGGCTGCGGCTGGCGGAGGCGATCATTGCCGAGGTCGCGGCTGAAGGCGTCCACCCCAGCGGCCGCTGGCAGCGTGCTCCCGACGACGAGCGTCTCGATGCCGCTCTTCTCCTTCCCGCCGTACGTGGCGCGATCCCGAGCCAGGATCCGCGGGCGCTGCGCACGCTCCAAGCGGTCGAAGAGGAGCTCAACCAGGACGGCTACGTCTACCGCTTCCGCCAAGACGCACGGCCCTTGGGGGAGGCGGAAGGGGCTTTCCTATTGTGTGGCTTCTGGCTCGCCCTGGCCTGGCACCAGCAAGGAGACAGGTGGCGGGCGGTGCGTTACTTCGAGCGCACCCGAGCCGCCTGCGGGCCCCCCGGCCTGCTCTCGGAGGAGTTCGATGTCCGCCAGCGCCAGCTTCGCGGCAACCTGCCCCAAGCCTTCGTTCACGCTCTCTTGCTTGAGGCCGCCTCGCTCGACTACGAAGAAGCGCCGGAGTCCGCTCGCTGAGTCGCCTACTGGCCCTGTAGCGCCCTGTAAACCGGGGCCGTGTCGCTGAAGAAGCTCGCCTCGACGACCTTGCCGCCCGAGTATTTCCAGACGTGGCAGAAGGGGCCATCGATGACCTGCCCGGCCACGGTGGCGCGCGAGGTTCCGAGCGCGATCACGTAGTCGCCGCAGTCGAGGAGTTCGTCGACTGACTGGCTGAAGTCCTGAAAGGTCGCCGCGAACTCCGGTAGCCACTTGTTCCTGACCTCGTCGATGCCGTTGTAGGTGCCGCCGCCCGGGACCGACTCGCCCGTGCCCTTCCAGACGATCTCATCGGCGAAGTTCTCGAAGGCAGCGTCGATGTTGCCGCTGCTGAACGCCGCGTACCCGTTGCGTAGGGTCTCTAGGTTCTCCTGGGACATCTCAAACCTCCGTCTCGGGGTGTCGCAGGTCCAACCTAGTCGCTTTGGAGCCGTGATGTGAGCCGCTGATTCGCGCCGCTGTCTTGCGCTCCAGCAGGACCAATCTCGGCCATCGACGCCAAGTATCCGGCGTTCGCGCCGGGGCGCCGCGAGGTCTGGTACTCCGACGCGACGACGGGTTCTACGCGCTGCGGCTAAGCAAGCGCGCCTGGCCCCATCCCCGCGCCGGTCGCTGAGCGCTAAGCGGGGAACCGCAGCCGGTGGATCTCGACGACGCCGAGGGCGCGCGTCTCGACTCGCCATCGGCGCCCGGCCTCCTCGAGAAACTCGCTCGCCGCCGGCCGGCCGGGATCGGCGAGCAGGCACTTCGGCGCGAGCTGTGGCATCAGCGAAAGGAGCGGGTCGGCGCTCGCCGGCTCATAGAGGACGTCGGCGGCGAGCGCGAGGTCGAAGGGAATCCGGTCGAGGAGATCCACCGGGCTGGCCCAGTCCACCACGGCCGTCTCGATCTCGACGCCGTTTCGCCCCGCGTTACGACGAAGGAGGCTGAGTGCCTCCTCGCACCGGTCCGTCGCGAGAACCGCAGCGCCCGCCCGGGCGGCGACGATGGACGGGACGCCGAGGCCGCAGCCGAGCTCGACCACGCGCAGGCCGTCGAGCGCCTGGCCGTCGAGCTCATGAGCCAGCGCGACGCCGCTTCGCCAGAGGACCGACCAGTACGGCGCGACCGGAGCCCATTCGACACCGCCGGCGTCGGGCAGCTCGGCGGACTCCCGCGGCTGCAGCAGGCGCAGCGGACCGCTCGGCACGCCCACCGACGCCTCGAGGAGATCGTCGATCACCGATCGACCCTACGCGGCCGGGGAACCGTTTGGCGCTGACGGCCCCGGGTATCGGTGCCTTCATGAAGAGCCCTACCAGCTACCTCGGCCGCAAGGCGGCCAAGGCCACCATCCGCCACAGCGCCAAGGGCACCGCCGCGAAGGCGCGGCGACAGCCCGTGCGCGCGGTCACCCTCGTCGCCGCCGGCGCCGCCGCGGGTGGGGTTGGCGGCTGGTTCGCCGGTCGCGCGGCGAGCCCGGCCGAGCAGGATTCGGCCTCCTAGCCGCCCGTCGAACCACGAGATGGACGGGGAGAAGCTCGACGGAAGCTCGCGCGCGAGCGGCCTCGGCTGCGGACCCGTCGCACGGCGTGAGGGTAGGGTGAAGATGTTGCATGCGTAGGTTCCTCTTGCTCGGAGCGATGGTCGCCGTCGTGGCGGGAATCCTCGCGGCGCCCGCCGGGGCCGCGCAGACGGCCCATTTCAGCGTCCAGGCGATCCAGACCTCGGCGCACGGCGGGCGGCACCACAGATTCGTATTCACCGAGCGCCTACGCAGGCATCACCGGGTCGTCGGTCACGACCGGGTGGAATGCCGACGCACCGGCCGTCGCGGCGTCTTCCACTGTCATGCCGTCTTCTTCCTGCATGCGGGCAAGATCAAGGCGGTGGGCAACTTCGGTCGCGGAAACCACAAGCTCGCGGTCGTCGGCGGCACGAGCGGCTTCAACGGCGTCAGCGGCAAGCTGTTGGTCCACGGCGGGGGCGGTAAGCGCTCGCGGCTCGAGTTCCTCCTGGTTCGGTAGCCGGCGCGAGCGTTTGGCACCCAACCATCGTGGATAGGGTTCCCTCTGTCAATCGATTGGGAGGGGACAGGAGGTAGAGATATGCGCAGGTTCACAGCCCTCGTCATCGCCGTCGTACTCGCTCTGGCCGTGATGGCGGCAAGCGCGGCGGCTCGGACTGAATCCAAGTTCAGCCTGATCGAGGTCGCGAAGTCCCAGCATCGCGCTGGCAACAAGTTCATCACGCACGGCAACCTCTATACGACCGGCGGCAGCTTCGTCGGTACCGACCGCGTCAAGTTCAGCCGGAAGGGCAACATCCACGCGAGGGCTCATTTCGGCGGCGGCACGCTGAAGGCCCAGGGGAACGCCAACGCGAGCCGCATCCTCATCGTCGGCGGCTCGGGCCGCTGGAACGGGGCGGCGGGGAAGATCAAGTTCCGCTCGCTCTCGCGGCGCAAGACGTTGCTGCGCTTCGCGATCGTCCAGTAGCTAGGACAACGGCGGCGCCTTGGCGGCGACCCCTGCGTCGCCGCCCGCGCCGACGTTGTAGGGGTGGTGACAGGCGGCCCAGTGGCGCGGGCGGTGCTCGATGAGGTCCGGCTCGACCTCCGAGCAGATGTCCGTGGCGCGCGGGCAGCGGGTGTGGAAGCGGCAGGCGGACGGCGGATTCGCCGGGCTCGGGACGTCGCCCTCGAGCACCACCTGCTCGCGCTCGCGGTTCTCGCGTGGGTCGGGAATCGGCACCGCGGAGAGCAGCGAGACCGTGTACGGGTGGATCGGGTTCTCGTAGACGTCGTCGGCAGGGCCGAGCTCGACGACCTTCCCGAGGTACATCACCGCCACGCGGTCGGCGACATGGCGGACGACGCCCAGGTCGTGAGCGACGAAGACGTAGGTGAGCTTGAACTCGTCCTGGAGGTCGTCGAGAAGATTGATGATCTGTGCCTGGATCGAGACGTCCAGGGCCGAGACGGGCTCGTCCGCGATCACGAGCTTCGGCCGCAGGGCAAGCGCCCTCGCGATCCCGATGCGCTGGCGCTGGCCGCCCGAGAACTCGTGCGGGAAGCGGTTGTAGTGCTCGGCGCTGAGGCCCACGCGCTCCAGGAGCTCCTGGACCTCGCGCCGCAGCTGGCTCCCGCTCGCCATCCCGTGCAGCTTCAGCGGGTCACCGACGATCTGGCCGACGCGCTTGCGGGGGTTGAGCGAAGCGTAGGGGTCCTGGAAGATCATCTGCATCTGCCGGCGCAGGGGGCGAAGGTCGCGGCGGTTGAGCTCGGCGATCTCGGTCCCCTCGAAGCGGATCGAGCCCGAGGTGGGCTCGAGCAGCTTCACCACCGTCCGGCAAAGCGTCGACTTGCCGCATCCCGACTCGCCGACCAACCCGAGCGTCTCGCCCTCGCGAACCGAGAACGTGACGTCGTCGACCGCGCGCACGGCCCCGACCTGGCGATCGATCAGCAGGCCGGACTTGATCGGGAAGTGCTTGACGAGGTTCGTCACCTCGAGCAGGTTTCCGCCGCCGTTGGTCTTCGCAGCGGAAGTGCCTTGTGCGGCGGTGTCGGGCGTCGCGCTCATGCCGCGGGGGCCTCGAGCCCGAAGTCGCCCTCGACGACGCGAAGCGTCTTCTTCTTCTGCGGGTCGAGCCAGCAGCGGTCCTCGTGGCCCGCGCCGCCGCCGCGTGCCTCGAGCGGAGGCACCTGAGTGCAGCGGTCGAACGCATGGGGGCACCGGGGCCTGAAGTGGCAGCCCTCAGGCGGCCGGACGAGCGACGGTGGCTGCCCCTTGATCTGAGCGAGGCGGTGGGCGCGTGGCTTGTCGAGCCGCGACACCGACCCGAGTAGCCCCCACGTGTAGGGATGCTGTGGATCGTAGAAGACCTCGTCGAGCGTCCCGTCCTCGACGACCCTGCCGGCGTACATCACGAGCACACGGTCGGCGATGTCGGCGACGACTCCGAGATCGTGGGTGACCATGATGACCGCCAGGTCACGCTCCTCGTTCAGCTGCTTGAGCAGCCTCAGGATCTGCGCCTGGATCGTCACGTCGAGGGCGGTCGTCGGCTCGTCGGCGATCAGGACGTTCGGCTCGAGCGCAAGCGCCATCGCGATCATCGCGCGCTGTCGCATCCCGCCCGAGAACTCGTGCGGGTACTCGTCGACGCGCCGCGCGGGGTCGGGGATCCCGACCTGGCCCAGCAGGTCGACCGCGCGCGTCTTCGCCGCGTCGTCCTTGATGTCCTCGTGGGCCTGAATGGCCTCGACGATTTGCTTGCCGACCTTGTAGACGGGGTTCAGGGCGCTGATCGGATCCTGGAAGATCATCGCGAGCTCCTCACCGCGGATCCTCCGCAGCACCTGGTCGGGAGCGTCCAGAAGCTCCTCGCCCTTGTAGCGGACGGAGCCCTCGATGCGCGCGTTCGGCGAGCGGGTGAGGCCCATCATCGTCTGCGAGGTGACGCTCTTGCCGCATCCGGACTCGCCGACGATCGCGAGCACCTCGCCGGCGGCGAGCTCGAACGAGACGCGATCGGCGGCTCTGAGCATTCCGTCCTCGGTGAGGAATCCGACGCTCAGGTCGGAGACCTCGAGCAGATTCTCCTTCGGGCTCACGTCGCCGACTCTCCGAGGCGCACTCGCGGGTCGAGGTAGGCGTAGGTGATGTCGACGATTGTGTTGAAGAGGACGATGAAGAAGGCGCCGAACATCGTCACGGCCATGATCGGGGGCAGGTCGAGGTTCGAGATGGAGACGGCTGCGTAGTTGCCGACGCCGGGGAGGTTGAAGACATATTCCGTGAGGATCGCGCCGCCGCCGATGACGGCTCCGAAGTCGAGGCCGAACAGGGTGATGATCGGGATCATGGAGTTGCGCAGGACGTGGCGGATGCGCACCTGCCGCTCGGAAAGGCCCTTCGCCCGCGCGGTGCGAACGTAGTCCTCGTTCATCACGTCGAGCATGTTGGATCGCAGGACGCGGCTGTAGAAGCCGATGAAGAGCACGGCGAGCGTGAACCACGGCAGGATCAGGTGGTACGCCCACTGGGCCGGGTCGTCCGTGAGCTTGACGTAATCGCCCGGCGGGAAGATCTGCGTCTTGTTGGTCAGGTAGTAGAGGAGGATCGAGCCGAGCCAGAACACCGGCATCGAGATCCCGATCAGGGCCAGGATGGTCAGCAGCCGGTCGGTCAGGCGCCCCGCCTTGATCGCGCTCAGGTAGCCGAAGAGGATGGCGAAGCCCATCCAGATGATCGCGGCGCCGATGCAGAGCGACATCGTGACCGGGATTCCCAGCCTAATCTGGTCGAGCACGTTGACCTGGCTGTTGTAGGAGACCAGGGTGCCCGTGAAGATCTGCTTCATCATCGTCAGGTACTGGACGTAGATCGGGTCGTTGAACCCGAAGTCCTCCCGCACCTGCACGAGGAGAGCGTGGTTGCAGTTCTTCCCACAGAGCCGAAGTGCGGGGTCGCCGCCGGGGATCACGTTGAAGATCAAGAACACGATCACCGAGATGGCGAACAGGACGAAGACCATCCCGACGACGCGGCGCACGATGAAGCGAGCCATCAGCCCTGGCTTCCCTCGGCCGCCGCGGCCTCGAGGCGAAGCTTCGCCCTCGGGTCGAGGGCGTCACGCAGGCCGTCGCCGAACACGTTGAGGGAGAGGACGGTGAGGACAATGGCGAGACCGGGCACGATCGTCAGCCAGGGCGCCGAGCTGATGAGGTCCGAGCCGTCGGCGATCATCGTGCCCCACGACGACTGCGGCGGCTGCACGCCGGCACCGAGGAACGACAGCGCCGCCTCCAGCAGCATGTTGTTGGCGATGTTGAGAGTGAAGAAGACGATGATCGTCGAGACCAGGTTCGGCAGGATCTCGCTGCGCATGATCCGCATCGGCCCCATCCCCTGGGAGATGGCGGCCTCGACGAACTCCTTCTCGCGGAGCGCGAGCACCTCACCGCGAATCGGCCGCGCCATGTACGGGATGTAGACGAAGCCGATGATCAGGATCGGAATCCACAGCGAGCCGCTCTGCAGGGTGAAGAGGTTGACGCTCGTGAACGGGATGTTCACGTCGAGCCCGCTGCCCGAGGTCGCGATGGCGGTGCCGAGGGCGATCCCCAAAAGCAGCACGGGAAACGCCCAGATCACGTCGAGGACGCGTGCGATCACGGCATCCACCCACCCCCGGCGATAGCCGGCCAGCACCCCCAGGATGACCGAGAAGAGGGTCGTCACGATCGCGGCCATGACGCCGATGAAAAGCGAGACCCTGCCGCCGTAGAGGAGCCGGACCATGACGTCGCGTCCGTTCGAGTCGGCGCCGAGAAGGTACTCGGCATGGAGTCCCGGGCCGAGGAGCTGCGTTCCGAGGTGTCCGAGCGTCGGCGCCGAGGCGATCGGCGTCTTGTGGCCGTCAATCATGATCGATCCGCTCAGCCGCTCGTCGTTGGGCCCGATGTGGGCGAAGTCGTTGGCCCAGATCGGCGCCGCCAGGCAGCAGGCGACGATGACGAGGAAGAGAACGCCGAACCCGAGCGCGGTCTTGTTTCGCCGCAGGCGCCGCCAGGCGAGGTACCAGGGGCTGCGGCCCTCGATGGCGACGCCGGTCGGTGCGGGGGGGACACCGCCCTCACCGGGGAGCGTCCCGGGCAGGCTGGGCTCGGCGAAAATCTCCTCGGAGGCCATCAGGCTCGGCCGCCTCGCATGCGATCCAGCTCCCGCTCCCTGGGGGTCATCGCACGGAGAAGGCTACCTCTTGGAGGGTCTCCTGAAACGAGAGAGGGGCCGTCCGGCCCCTCTCTCTCAGATCGCCTGTCGGCATCCGCCGGTCTGCTACTTGAGCTCGAGGCTCGAATAGTCCTGGTCGAACACCGGGCTCCAGATCACGCCGTCGAAGTTGATCTTGTCGGACGTGAACAGCGTCAGCTCGCGGTTCCCGTAGGGGGCCCACGGCGCCTGCTCCATTGTCTGCTTGTCGAGGTCCGCGTACTGGTTCGTAACCTTGTCAAGCGGCTGCTGCGCCAGATCCGAGATCTTCTTGTTGATCGCCGGGTCGTCGAGCAGGGAGTAGTTGTTGTTGTTGGTCGGGTGGATCGACTCCCCGGCCAAAAGCGGCTGGAAGAAGTCGTTGGGGTGCGGGAAGTCCTGGAACCAGTCCGACCACCCGGTGTTGAGGCCCGGCGTCTTCAAGTTCCCGAGCGTCGTGAAGTACGTCGCGCCGTTCACGACGTTCAGCTTCGCGTTGAAGCCGAGCTTCTGGAGCACCGACTGGTAGTACTGCCCCACGTTCGAGTTCGGCTCGACGTCGTCGGTCCAGACGGTGATGTTCTTTTCCGATGCCGGCAGGTGTGCCTGGGCGATGAGCTGCTTGGCCTTGTTCAGGTTGTGCGGATACAGCTGGTACTTCTTGTAGCCGGCCATGTTCGGTGGCAGGATCTGCTGCGTCGGCGCCAGAGAGACCGCCGTAGAGCTTCGCGATTGCCGTCGGGTCGATTGCGTAGTTGACCGCTTGGCGCACCTTCAGGTCGCTGAAGGGATTCGGCACTCCACCGGCGGTCGTCTTCGCGACGTTCATCCAGAAGTAGTAGGTCGAGACCGTGACCTCCGGCTTGAACCGGTCGCCGTACTTCGACTGCACCGAGCCGAGCAGGTCGGTCGGCGGCGGGTCATAGAGCATGTCGGCCTTGTTCTGCTCGACCTGCGCGGTCCCGCTCGCCTGGTTCGGGACGACCTTCTCGACGATCTTGTCGAGGTGGGGGGTGGGCAGGTCCGGGAGGATCTTCGAGTTGTTCTTCGCCCACTGCGGGTTCCGCGTCAGCACCCACTCGTGGCCGGGGGTCGACGAGCTGATCGTGTACGGCCCCGTCGAGGGCGCCGGGTTCGGCGTCTGGTCCTTGTCCGGCGTGTCCGGAGGTACGAGGGCCGTGAACGGAATCGCGAGCTCGAAGGGCAGCGACCCGTTCGGCTCGGTCAGGTTGATCGTGATCTTTCCGGTGCTGTCGTTCGTCTTGATGCCGGAGATCGTGTTCGCCTTCCCGCTCTGGAAGTCGGTTGCACCGACGATCGTGCTGAAGAAGGGCGCCCCGCCGGAGTCGACCTTGAACAGGCGCTGCACCGTGCTCTGGAAGTCAGAGGCCTTTACCGGCGTCCCGTCCGAGAACTTGAGGCCCTTGCGCAGGGTCATGGTGTAGGTCTTGCCGCCGTTGGTGATCTTGGGCAGCGCTTCCGCGAGGCCGGGGATCACCTTCGTGCCCGCCGTGCCGGCGGCGTGGGCATACGTGAGAAGCGGGATGTACGTGTTGTACTCGGCCGTCCACGCGTCGACGGTGTACGCGAGCTGAGGATCGAGGTAGTCCGGCGACTTCGTGTGGATGATGACTGCGCTCCCACCCTGCTTGCCGCTCGAGCTGGAGCTCGAGCCGCCGCACGCCGCCAGGCCGACGGTCGCGAACGCCGCGACGGCGCCGAGTGCGAAGACCTTGCTCCATTGCCGCTTCACCTTGATCATGTGTCTCCTTGGACCTCCTCGGCCGCTTGGGCCGTGACCCTCTCGGATTCCTCTCTCATTTATCCCCAGCGCTCCCCGGCGCTCGGCCCGCATGGTCTACCACTTTGCAGCACGCGATGGCCCCCTGACGAACTTTCAGGCAAGAAATCTAACTCTTCCCGGGGCTGGGGAACTGGCTCCTCATGAGCGCGTCCCAGCCCTTCGCCGGCAGCATCCGGCGCTGCATCAGCGCGAGCCGGGCCGAGGGGGTGACGACGTAGCGAGCCTTCGGACGGCGCGCCCGCAGCGCCCTCTCGATCGCCTTGGCCACCGTCTCCGGGCCGCCGCCGAGATGGCGCATCGGGCCCTCGTACACGCCCTTGGTCTCGGCGGCGACCTTCTCGTTGAATTCGGCGTAGGGGTCGTCGGCGCCGTCGCCGCTCGTCGCATCGACCGACCCCGCGGCGACGTTGCCGAACTCGGTGACGATGAGGCCGGGCTCGATCAGAACCACGTCGATCCCGAAGCCGCGGACCTCGAAGCGCATCGCGTCGGAGATCGCCTCCACCGCGTACTTGGTGCCGTGGTAGGCGCCACCACCCGGGAAGACCAGGCGGCCACCCATCGAGCTGACGTTGACGATGCGCCCGCGGCGAGCGCGGCGCATGCCCGGAAGCACCAGCTGGCACATCCTGAGCACGACCGAAGACGTTGGTCTCGAACTGGGCACGCACCTTCTCGATCGGCACCGTCTCGATCGCCCCCGATTGGCTGTAGCCGGCGTTGTTGACGAGCGCGCCGACCGATCCCTCGGCCTCCTCGACCGCCGCGATCGCGGCCTTCATCGAAGCCTCGTCCGTGACGTCGAGCGCGAGCGTCTTGCATCCGGCCTCGGCCAGGTCGGCGATCGACTCAGGGCGCCGAGCCGAGGCGTAGACCGTCAAGCCGCGGTCGGCCAGGTGCTTCGCGGTCGCATGCCCGATCCCCGAGGAGCAGCCGGTTATGAGGACGGACGAGGGCTCGGGGGCCACGTGCGGACAATATCCTGCCTCATCGTGCGAGCGGTCACCTTCCAGGCCCCGGGCGAGGTCAGGGTCACGGAGAAGCCCGATCCCGAGATCACCTCACCCGACGAGGCGCTGGTGCGGGTGGAGGCGACCGGGGTCTGCGGATCCGACCTCCACATCTACCACGGCCGCGTCCAGATCGAGCCCGGCTTCACGATCGGCCACGAGTACGTGGGGACCGTCGATGCCGTCGGGGACGGAGTGAGGAGCGTGCGCGAGGGCGATCGCGTGCTCGGCACGTACGGGACCGCTTGCGGCGAGTGCTTCTTCTGCGCGCGCGGCGACTACCACCAGTGCGACGCGCGCCGGGTCTTCGGGCACGGCGCGACGCTCGGCTCCCTCGAGGGCGCCCAGGCCGAGCTCCTCGTTGTGCCGAGCGCCGACCTCTGCCTTCGGCGCGTCCCGGACGGGATGAGCGACGAGGTCGCGCTCTTCGCCGGGGACGTGATGGGAACCGGCTACCACGCCGTGGTCGAGACCGGGGTGGGGGACGGCGACGTTGTCGCGGTCCTGGGCCTGGGGCCCGTAGGGCTCTGCGCGGTGCAGGCGGCGAAGGCCGCGGGCGCCGAGCAGGTGCTCGCGATCGACACCGTGGCCGACCGCCTCGACCTCGCGGCCTCATTCGGCGCGGTACCGCTCCACCTGGAGGACTCGGATGTGAGAGGTGAGGCGAAGAAGCTCAGCGAGGGGCGCGGGGTCGACGCCGCGATCGACGCGGTGGGGCATCCGGACGCCCTCGAGCTGGCGTGCCGCCTCGCCCGGAAGGCCGGTGTGGTCTCGGCCACGGGCGTATACGCCGAGCGACTCGACCTCCACATGGGCATCGTTTGGATCAAGGCGCTGACGCTCAAGTCGGGACACGCCAACGTCATCAAGCACCTCGACCCGGTCCTCGACGCCCTCGCCGCCGGTCGCCTCGACCCGGCGCCGCTCGTGACCCACCACATGCCCCTGGACGAGGCCGAGGAGGCCTACCGGATCTACGACAACCGCGAGGCGCTGAAGATCGTCCTCGCTCCGTAGGGGGCGGGCCATATGGTGCTTATGGGTGCTATGCACCCAAAAGGCGACGAAGCGGCTCCGGAAGCCCTTCCCTCGCTGTCTTATGGAGGCGGCTGGCGGCCGGAGTCGCCCCGTCCGCCGTCTAGCCCTGGTCCGCCGGGTAGGCGAGGCGCACGTGGCTGCGGGCCACCGCCGCGAAGGCTCGGCGCTCGGGCTGCCCGCCGTCCGTGGGCGAGAGGTCGACGTTGACCAGCGGGATGAAGTCGAGGTCGCCGCGGTTCAGGAAGTCCGAGAGCCGGCTGCGGTAGCCCTCGCGCGGAAGCGCCAGGTCGCCGGTGATCACGTGCCGGTCGGTCTCGAGGACCACGCGTTCGATCCGAGTCTCCATCGAGCGGTCACCTTATCGGCGCCCCGGCGGGCCGCCTGAAACGTCTAGGTTTCCTCCGATGGCCGAACGGCGCCCGATGTCGTGGTACGAGCGATGGATGGAGGCGTTCGTGAAGACCAGGGCAGGCGGGTGGCTCGCGGTCAACGTCGCGAACCCGATCGATCGGCGGCTCCTGCGGCTCACCGGCGGGCGCTTCGGGACCTTCATCGGCCAGCCGGTCGGATTGCTCGGGACGGTCGGCGCGAAGTCGGGCCAGCCGCGCGAGACCCCGCTTCTCTACCTCGACGACGGCGCCCGGGTCATCCTCGTCGCTTCGAAGGCCGGCGCTGCTCGCCACCCGGCATGGCTTCACAACCTGCGTGCCAATCCGCGCGTGTCCTTCCTGCGCCGCGGTGGCGGGAAGGGCGACTACATCGCGCGGGAGGCGGAGGGGGCCGAGCGCGACGAGCTCTGGGCGCGCGTCAACGACCTCTACGCCGGCTACGACACCTATCAGGAGCGCGCCGTCGGCCGCACGATCCCCGTCGTCGT
Source organism: uncultured Actinomycetes bacterium (assembly GCA_963771655.1). Lineage (GTDB taxonomy): Bacteria > Actinomycetota > Thermoleophilia > Solirubrobacterales > 70-9 > JAWVFM01. The sequence goes on from CAVYUG010000002.1 coordinate 42,191, forward strand.
GCTCGACCCCGCACCCGACGCCTGAGCGTCGCGGATTGATCTCACCCCCGGCCGGGTATTCGTGGCCGTGGCGCAGAACGCGCCGCAAACCATGGAAGGGAGCGAGACATGCTCTGGCTAATTCTCGGAATTGTCCTGCTGTGCATCGCCATCGCGGGCGGCGCGATCATCCACCCGATCATCTTCGTCTTGGCGTTGGTGGCGCTCTGGATGTTCTTCTCCGGATGGCGGGGCCGAACGACCGTCTGACGTAGAACCGCCGGCACACCTGGGCCCCAGCAGCTTTCACCGAACGGTTCCTGCTCGGGTCTAAACGACCAACCGCCCCGGCCATCGGCCGGGGCGGTGAGGCGCCCGGGGTCTCGTGCCGTCTTGGTACCCCCTAGGGGTATACTCAGGCCGTGTTCCTGCTCGACGGCCTGAAGAACGCCGCCCTCATGGCGTACGAGGTCTGGTGGGCCCTCGTCCTCGGGTTCGCGATCTCGGGCATCGTCCAGTCGTGGATTTCGCGCGAGCGGATCGAGCGCGCGCTCTCGGGGGCCGGCGCGAGGCCCGTCGCCCTCGCCACCGGCCTCGGCGCCGCGTCGTCGTCGTGCTCCTACGCGGCGATCGCGATCGCCAAGTCGCTGTTCCAGAAGGGGGCGTCGGCAGCGAGCGCGCTCGCGTTCCAGTTCGCCTCGACGAACCTGGTGTGGGAGCTCGGGCTCGTGCTGTGGGTGCTCATCGGCTGGCAGTTCACGCTCGCCGAGTACCTCGGTGGCGTGGTGATGATCGTTCTCATGACCGTGCTGTTGCGCCGATTCGTCTCGCCGCGGCTCGAGGAGCGAGCACGAGCCCACGCGCGCGAGGCGGAGGCGGGCCACCTCCACGAGCCGAGCGGCGGCCGAGAATTGACCGCCCGCGAGCGCGTTACGTCCCTCGAGGCCTGGACCGACGTGGCGCAGAACTTTCGGGGCGACTGGGGAATGCTCTGGAAAGAGATCTCGGTCGGCTTCCTCCTCGCGGGATTCATCGGCCTGCTCGGTGACGACTTCTTCAACGGCCTCTTCATCACCGACGCCCCGCCCCTTGTCCGCACGCTCGAGAACGTCATCGCCGGGCCCGTCATCGCGGTGGCGAGCTTCGTCTGCTCGATCGGCAACGTCCCGCTCGCGGCCGTGCTGTGGTCGGGCGGGATCACCTTCGCCGGAGTACTGGCCTTCCTGTTCGCCGATCTGATCGTGGTCCCGATCGTTCTCGCCTACCGCAAGTACTACGGCGGCGCCTACACGCTGCGCATCACCGCGCTGATGTTCGGGACGATGGTGATCGCGGCTCTCGTCGTCGACGGCGTCTTCAGTCTCCTCGACCTCGTCCCGACAGGGCCGCGGCCGAGCCGCGGGGACGTCTTCGGGAGCGTGCAGGTCGACTACAAGCTCGTGCTGAACGTGATCGCCACCGCGATCTTCGCCGCGCTCATGGCCATCAGCGCCCGTCGACCGTCACCGCACGCGGCCCATGCGCACTAGGAATCACGCCGTGCACCCGCCATATCCTCCGGCTTGATGGCGGTCATGCATGAGGCGTCGGGCGGGCACGGCCACGGGCACGCACACCCCGTGACCGACGATCGCCGGCGCATCGCCGTCGCCCTGGCGCTGATCGTCGGATTCATGGCGGCGGAGGTGGTTGCCGGGATCGTCGCAAACTCGCTCGCCCTGCTCTCCGACGCCGGCCACATGCTCACCGATGCGGGCGCCCTCGCGCTCTCGCTCTTCGCTGCGAACCTCGCTCGGCGGCCGGCCGGCGGGGCCTTCACGTTCGGCCTGCGCCGCTCCGAGGTGCTCTCGGCGCAGGTCAACGGGATCACGCTCCTCGTCATCTCGGCGCTCGTGCTCTACGGTGCGATTCGCCGCCTCGCCGACCCGCCGGAGGTGGAGGGCGGCCTCGTCCTCGGCGTCGCCCTGGCCGGCATCGTCGTGAACCTCGCGGCGGTTCGGGTGCTGGCGGGAGGCGGGGAGCGGAGCATCAACGTCGAGGGCTCCTACCGCCACATCCTCACCGACCTCTACGCGTTCATCGCCACCGCCCTCGCGGCGATCGTGATCCTCGCGACGGGCGCCGACCGCGCCGACCCGATCGCGTCGCTGTTCGTCGTCGCGCTCATGCTGCACTCGGCGTGGGTCCTGCTGCGCGCCTCGGGCCGCGTGTTCATGGAGGCCTCGCCGGCGGGCGTCGATCCCGACGACATCGGCGAGGCGCTGGCGCGCGCCGACGGCGTCGTCGAGGTCCACGACCTGCACGTCTGGGAGGTCACCTCCGGGTTCCCGGCGCTGTCGGCCCATGTCCTCGTCACGCCCGAGTGCGACTGCCACGACGCGCGTCGGCGACTCGAGCGCCTCCTCTACGACCGGTTCGAGATCTCCCACACGACCCTGCAGATGGAGCACTCGGGGCCCGAGCTGCTTCAGATCGAGGGGAGCCAGGACGATGCCTGAGGCGACCCCGGCGAGGCTCTACGCGCTCGTCGTCGGCTGCGCGCTCGTCGCTGTCGGGCTCATCGGGTTCTTCTACAACGGACATTTCGGCTCGGGCAGCGATGTGTTCGGCAACGACACGAGCGTCAAGGCGTTCGGGATCCTCGCCGTCAACGGCTGGCACAACGCGCTCCATATCGCGACCGGCGCCCTTGGCCTGCTGGCCGCCGGCTATGCGGCTCGCGCCTACGCGCTGGGCCTGGGGCTCGTCTACGTCGTCATCGCGATCTGGGGCTTCATCATCGGCGGAGGTGAGTCGATCCTCACGATCGTCCCCGTCAACACGGCCGACGACCTCCTGCACCTGATCGTCGGCCTGCTCGGGATCGCTGCGGCATTTGCGAGCGAGAAGCCCGTGCGCGCCGAGGCGAGCGCGACGTGACGGAGATCAGCGCCGCGGGCGTCGTCGAGGCGCCGGTGGCCAAGGTGTTCGACCACCTGGCCGACCTGCGCACGCACTGGGAGCTCGCGGCGGGGCGCGTGCAGCTCCTCGACGCGAGCGATGGGGGCGTCACGCGGGGTGGTCGAGTCCGGATGCGAGGGCCCTTGGGCCTCGGGCGCGACGCAAGGACCGAGGTCCTGCGCGCCGAGCGGCCAAGCCTGCTCGAGGGTCGCGCCCGGCTCGGCTCCGCGACGGAGGCCGAGATCAGGTGGCGTCTCGAGCCTGAGTCGCCCGAGCGAACGCGGGTCGAGCTGGGCGCGCGGGTTACCTCAGCGGCGCCGTTCGACCGTGTCCTGCTGGTGATCGGAGGGAGACGCTGGCTCGAAGCGCTATTCCACCGCGTCCTCGCACGGCTGGCGGCGGGCGCACCGGAGATCCGGCGCGCCCGCGAAGAGCCGCGTCCGGCGCTGATCGGTCGCTAGAAGCCTGCCGTCCCGTTCGGGGTGCCAAGGCCGGTCGGCCCGTCGTAGCCGGCGCCGGCGGTGCACAGGTAGCTGCCGCCGCAGCTCCCGTTGCTGCCGCTCGTGATGTCGAACAGTCCCGACGCATGAGCGTATGGATAGGAGCCGTAGTTCACCGACCCCGCATTGCCGGCCAGGGCGTAGACGGAGGCGATGATCGGCGACGATGCACTGGTGCCGCCGACGACGCCCCAGCCCTTGAAGCACTGCCCGAGGAGCTGGCCGATGACGTTGCAGTTCGAGTCATAGACATTGACTCCCGTGTTCGGGTCGGCGACCGCCGAGACGTCGGCGACCGTGCGGGCGGAACATCCGGCGTCGGCCTGCCACGACGGCTTCGCCTCGTTGGCCGAGCAGCCGCTGCCGGCGCCGCTCCAGGCGCTCTCGGTCCATCCGCGGGCGTTCGACGCTCGGTCGAGCGTCGTGCCCCCGACCGCGGTCACGTAGGGCGAGGCGGCGGGGTACTCGACGCCGTAGCCGGCGTCGCCCGATGAGACGGTGATCGCGACGCCGGGGTGGTTGAAGTGCGCGTTGCTCGACGGGTCCGAGCTGGACTCCGCGGCGCCGTAGCTGTTCGAGATCGCGTTGGCGCCAAGCCGAGCCGCCGTGTCCTCGGCCGCGTAGAGGTTCGCGCTCGAGTTGGAGCGCGCCTCGACGAGCAGGATGTGGCAGCTCGGGCAGGTGGCCGAGACCATGTCGAGGTCGAGGCTGATCTCGAGCCCCCAGCCCTGGTTGTTCGCCGGGTAGGAGCCCTGGACGCCGGTCTGGTTCACCTTCTTGAAGCACCCGTTGGCCGTCGTGCACGGCGGCAGCCCGTAAGTCGAGCGATAGCTGGCGAGGTCGGCCTCGGCCGTCTTGTCGTCGTAGGCATCGACGATGGCCACGGTCTGGCCGGAGCCGGCGCTGCCGGACGGAAGCTTGTAGGCGCTCTGGATGTCGCTCGGCTCGTAGCCCGCGGCCGGCTGCGCCGCCGCGAGCGGCACGCGCTTCAGGTTCGCGAGCAGCTTGAGGTCGCAATGCGATTCACCGGCGGTCGCGCCGAGCGCGCAGGCGCCGGGAATGACGGTGTGGGGCGGCAGGCTCAGGGCGCCGGCCGCGGCCGGCGTGAGCGCGACGAGCGCGGTCGAGGCCGCCACGCAGGCGAGGGCGAACGCGGAGCGAAAGCGTGAACGCAAGAGGTCCAACCTTTCCTGGCCGCCGAGCGCGGCCTCCTAGGCCGGCTTCATGCCCTACATCCCAGCCGGCCATCCCAAGCCGACCACAGCGGGCGGGCACGTTACTACTTCGCGTAGAGCTTCTCGAAGTGGTCGGCGTAGTCGTCGTAGACGACGTTGCGCTTCAGCTTCAGCGTCGGAGTGAGGTGACCCTCCTCCTGGGAGAAGTCGTGGTCGAGCAACTCGAAGCGCTTGATCTGCTCGACCTGGGCGTAGCGCGCATTGGCGCGGTCGAGCTCACCCTGGATCAGCTCATGGACCTCCTCGCTCCTCGCGAGCTCTGCGAGGTCCGTCGGCAGGCCCTGTTCGGAGGCCCACGGAACGATCTCCTCGGGGTCGAGGGTGATGAGCGCCACCGGATATGGCTTGCGGTCGCCATACATCACGGCGCGCGAGATCCACCGCGACTGCTGCAGGTCGTTCTCCAGGTTCGCCGGCGTGAGGTTCTTGCCACCGGCCGTGATGATGATGTCCTTGGCGCGGCCGGTGATCGTCACGAAGCCCTCGTCGTCGATCTCGCCGAGGTCGCCCGTGCGGAACCAACCGTCCGCGGTGAACGCCTCCTTCGTGGCCTCCGGGTTGCGCCAGTACTCGCGGAAGACGTTCGGCCCCTTCACCTGGAGCTCGCCCTCGTCCGAAGCCCTCACCTCGACGCCGGGAAGCGGGTGGCCGATCGTTCCGAACTTCACGTTCTCGCGGCGGACGAGACAGCCGACGCCGCTCGTCTCCGTCAGCCCCCAGCCCTCGAGCACCGGGACTCCGGCCGCGTAGAAGAACTCGAGGATCTCCGGTGCAATCGGGGCGGCGCCCGAGACCGCAAGCCGCACCCGCCCCCCGAAGAGCTCGCGCACCGGCTTGAAGATCACCGCGTCCGCCTTCTCGAGCTGCTCGCGCATCTCGGCGGGCACCTCTTCACCGCGCGCCTCCCGCGAGCGCACCTCCACGCCGAGCTTCACGGCCCGCTCGAACTGCTCGCGCTCGGAGTCGGAGGCCTTGGACAGCGCCGTGGTCGCAAGCGTGTAGAGCTTCTCGAAGATGCGGGGGACCGAGGGCAGATAGGTCGGCCTCGCCTCGCCGAGCTCCTCGATGATCTTGCGGGTGTCGCCACCGAAGAACGAGATCGCGGCGCCCACCTCGATCGCACCGAGCTGCGTGATCATCGCGAAGACGTGAGCAAGGGGGAGATAGAGGTACGCCTCGTCGTCCTCCTCGGAGATCAGGTCGAGCTCGCGGGTGATCCGGCAGACGGCGGCGGCGTTGCCGTGGGTGATGACGCACCCCTTCGGGGGACCGGTTGTCCCCGAGGTGTAGACGAAGGTGTAGGCATCGTCGGCCTCGATCGCCGACGTCCGCCGCTCGAGCTCGCCGGCATCGCCTCCGGCGCCACGCTCGCGCAGCTCGTCGAGCGTGATCGCCCCGTCGGCCGGCTCGATCGCAATCAGGTGCTCGAGTGAGGGCAGCTCGTCGCGGACCTTCTCGATCTTCGCGAGCTGGTCGGCGTCCTCGCAGACGATCGCCCGGGCCTCGGCGTTGCCGGCCACCCACTCGCACTCCTCGGGGGAGTTCGTCGGGTAGACGGGGACCACCACGCCACCGGCGCGAGAGATCGCGAGGCTCGAGTAGGTCCACTCGGGCCGGGTGTTGGCGAGCACGCATACGCGGTCACCCGCCTCGATGCCCAGGTCCACCAGTCCGAGGGCCAACTCGTCGACGATCTTCGCGAGCTGCTCGAAGCTGACCGACTGCCGCTCGCCGTCGCGGCGATAGCGGATGGCGGCTCGCGAGCCGTATTCGGCTGCCGCCCGCTCCGCCAGGGTGCCGATGTTGGGCGCGGTCCCGGTGGTCGCGGCCTCGGCTCCCACGGCTAGCCCCGCCTCGCCGACCAGTCCTCGACGCCGGAGTGGCAGCCGTGCGTGAAGCCCGGCCTGCCGTCGACGTGGATCGCACCGTCGAGCCGGATGGTGCCCTTCGCCCTGCGGCCGGCCTTTCGCAGCTCGCCGTTGATCCTGATCGTGCCGCCCTGCGAGTTCCGGCCGCGGATCTTGAACTCGCCGTGGCGGACCGGCCTCGTGAAGCTGAGGTTGCCGGTCGCACGCTCGTGCTTGCGGCCGCACTTGAGGCTCACGTGCTGGAAGTCGAACTTGTTGACGCGCTTATGCCCGTTCGATGACTTGATCCGCAGCTGGACCTTGCCGCCGCCGTCGACGGTGCCGGAGTAGTCGGTGGACGCCGCGATCGCGACGCCCGCGCCAACGGCCATCAGGGCGACGATTGCGATCGGCAGTGCCCGCCTCACCGCGCAAATCCTACGGGCTCAAAGCTGAGCGCGGATCGAGCTCGGCCGTCCTGTCGCGTCCCGCGTCGAGTGATAGCGTGACGGCGGTACAGGTGGGCTTCGAGTCGAGGAGGGTGCGGACCATGTCGAAGAAGGGGATCTGGCTTGCTCTGGCGGCCGGACTGTTGGCACTTGCCTTCGCGATTCCGGCCGGAAGCACCGCGGCGCCGGGGGCGAAGGCGGGGAAGGGCTGTAAGACCTTCAAGGTTCTGCACAACGACCGGATCGGCGCTGCCGTCCTTCCCGCGGGGACCTACGCGATCAAGGGTCGTAAGGGTCTCAACTGCAGGAAGACGATCGCCCTATTCAGCCGGTTCCTCCAGGACTACGACGGGGTCCTCCCGCACCAGTGGGTGGCGATCCCCCAGGGCCGCGGAAAGGCGCTCTTCCACCGGCCCGGCAAGCAGTTCCGCGTCAAGCTCTTGGGCAACGCCGGCGGCGGCAATTCTCTCGGAGGCTCGCTCGGCCACCTGTGCCCGGGCAACTTCCACGTGCTCCACAACGACCGGATCGGGCCGCTCTTCTTCCCGGCCGGCTACTACCAGATCTACATTCCGCGCCACGCGATCCTGGGCTGCGGCAAGGCCGCGAACAAGTTCGCGAGCTTCCTGCAGCGCCCCGACGGCAGCCTGCCGAAGAGCTGGAAGTCGCTCCCGAACCGGGCCGTCTTCTACAGGGCGATCAACCCGCGGCAGCGGCGCTTCCGGATCGACCCGGGCACGTAGCTTCGCCGAACGCGACGGTCTGGACGGGCCTAGCGGCCCTTCCAGACCGGATCGCGCTTCTCGGCGAACGCCTGCGCGCCCTCGCGGGCGTCCTCGCTCGCGAAGACCGGACCTGAGATCTCGCCCTGGCGCTGCCAGAACTCCTCCTCCGGCCAGGCCTCCGACGAGGCGAGGATCCTCTTCGTCGCCGCGAGCGCGAGCGGGCCGTTCGCGGCTATGCGATCCGCCAGCTCGAGGGCGGCGTCGAGCGCGCCGCCCTCGTCGGCAAGGACGTTGACCAGACCGAGCCCCTTCGCGCGCTCGGCGTCGATCGGGTCGCCGGTGAGGGCCAGCTCCATCGCGAGCCCGTAGGGAAGGCGGCGCGGCAGGCGAAGGAGAGCGCCGCCGGCGGCCACCAGCGAGCGCTTCACCTCCGGGATTCCGAATCGGGCGCCGCGCGCGGCGACGATCAGGTCGCATGCCAGCGCGATCTCACAGCCCCCGGCCACGGCGAAGCCCTCGACGGCCGCGATCAGCGGCTTGTCGGGCGGGCGCTGGACGATGCCGGCGAAGCCCCGGTCGCCGTACCAGGCGCTCTCGCCGGCGACGAACGCCTTGAGGTCCATTCCGGAAGAGAACCCCTTGCCGGCTCCGGTGATGACTCCGACCGAGAGCTCGACGGTGCCGTCGAGCTCGTCGAGCGCCTTGCCGAGACCCTCGGCGAGCGCGGCGTTCACCGCGTTCCGCGCATCGGGCCGGTTGAGGGTGACGACGAGTACCGCGCCACGGCGCTCGGTGAGGACGGCTGCTTCGTCGCTCATCGTGACCGAAGCATTTCAAGTTCGGCCGGGTTATAGGATCACCGCCCGAGTTCAAGGAGGAACTCCCTTTGAAGCCGCCCACCCGCCAACCTCACCCTCTCCGCTGGGCCGTCGCCTGCGTCGTCGTCGCGTTTATCGCCGGCGCGCTCGGGCAGGTCGCGACCGCGGCCGCACGCGCGAAGGTGCCCACGGGCCCTGGCGGCGTCGGCTTTTACAAGCCGCCGAAGGACCTGCCACGTGCTCATGGCAAGCTGATCTGGGATCGCAAGGCGGGCGGCCTCGTCCCGCTCTCGGGGGCTTCCTCCACCAAGCTCGTCCTTTACACCTCTCGCACGCCGCAAGGAAAGGACGTGGCGGTGTCGGGCTCGGTCAGCATCCCGAAGGGCGACCCGCCGTCCGGCGGCTGGCCCGTGATCACCTACGCGCACGGGACCACCGGCACGGCCGACGTCTGCGCGCCCTCGCGCATCGCCAACGGCGGTCTCGCCAACGACTACGTCACCTACATCAACCCCGAGCTCAACGACTGGCTCAAGGCCGGCTACGCCGTCGTCCGCACCGACTACCAGGGCCTCGGAACGCCAGGCACGCACACCTTCCTCATCGGCACCGCGGAGGGCCGCAGCGTCCTTGACATCGTCCGCGCGGCCCGCCAACTCGACCCGGACATCGGCAAGCGCTACCTGATCGCGGGCCACTCGCAGGGCGGCCACGCGGCGCTCTTCGCGGCCGGCGCCGCCGCGAAGTACACGCCAGACATCAAGCTCCGCGGCACGGTCGCGTACGCGCCTGCGTCGCACATCCGCGACGAGGCGAACGCCCTGCCACTCCTCACCTCGCCGAGCCCGCTCTCCGCGCTCGCCGCGCTCATCGTCGAGGGCGCAGCCGCGGACAACTCGAAGGTCGACATCCCGAAGCTCCTCTCCGACCCCGCGCTTGCCCTCTATCCGCAGGTCAAGAAGGTCTGCGAGCCGCAGCTCGCCGCCTCCAACAGCTTCGGTGGCCTCGCGCCGGCCGACCTTCTTCGAGAGGGCGCGAACACCGGATTCCTCTTCAAGGTGTTGTCCGAGAACAATCCGGCGGTGGCGACGAAGGCGCCGATCTTCATGGCGCAGGGTGACGCCGACCAGACCGTGTTCCCGGACTTCACCACGCAGCTCAACCAGGAGCTGGTCGCCAAGGGCGACGACGTCGACTACAGGCTGTACCCCGGCGTCGACCACTCGGGGATCGTGGTCTCCGCGGAGGCCGACGCGCTGGCGTTCTTCGAGCAGCGTTTGCCGACCGGGTGACGATCGAGCCCAGTCTGCGGGTTGCCTCTGAGGGCGGCCGCATGCTCGACGTCGCCGCGGCGGGCCCTGACGACGGGACCCTCGTTCTGCTGCACGACGGCACCCCGACGGCGGGGCATCTCTTCGAGCCGCTGGTCCGGGCCGGGGCCGAGCGGGGGCTCCGCCACGCGAGCTACGCGCGGCCCGGCTATCGGGGCTCGGACCGCAACGCGGGTCGGAGCGTCGCCGACTGCATTCCCGATGTCGTCGCCGTCGCCGATTCGCTCGGGGCTGACCGCTTCCACGTTCTCGGCTGGTCGGGTGGTGGCCCGCACTGCCTCGCCACGGCGGCGCTCCTGCCCGACCGCGTCCTCTCGGCGGCGACGATCGGCGGCGTGGCGCCGGCCGACGCAGAGGGGCTCGACTGGACGGGCGGCATGGGCGAGGAGAACGTCGCCGAGTTCGGAGCCGCGAGGGCCGGGGAGCCGGAGCTGCGGGCGTTCCTCGAAGCGATGGCGGCCGATCTCGCCGAGGTGAGCGGCGAGGAGCTCCACCGCGAGCTCGGCGGCCTCGTCTCGGAGGTCGACCGCCGCGCATTGACCGGCGACTTCGCCGACCACATGGCGGCGACCTTCCGGGCGGCTGTGAGCGGCGGGATCTGGGGCTGGTTCGACGACGACGTGGCGTTCGTGGGCGACTGGGGCTTCGACCTCGGAGCGATCGAGGCGCCGGTCGCCATCTGGCAGGGTGGGGAGGACCGGTTCGTCCCGTTCGCCCACGGCGAGTGGCTCGCCGCGCACGTAAGTGGGGCGGACGCGCACCTGGTCGAAGGCGGGGGCCACCTCTCGCTCGGCGTCGGCGGCTACGGCGAGCTGCTCGACGCGCTCACCGGCGCAGCGCGCTGAACTGGCAGCTGTCGGCCCACGGTCAGAGCGTCGTGCGCGCAGCGAGGCGGTCGACTGACTCCGGGTCGTGAGATGGAAGGAAGACGGTGGGGTGGCTCGAGGCGTGATCGCGGATGCGGTCGATCGTGGCAACCGTGACCGCGGGCTTCGGGCTTACCGCGTCGGGGCGCCGGGCGTGCAGCTGCTCCACCGAGTCGGTCGCGTCGCCCGCGATGAGCACGTGGTTGCCCTCGTCGTCGATGCAGATCACCGAGACGTGGCCCGGCGTGTGACCCGGCGTGGCCACGGCCACGATGCGGCCGTCTTCGCTCAGCGGCCTGCTTGCGGCGAAGGCGCCGAAGGGGCCGCCGTCGAGGTCCATCGGCTCGAACCGCACGCCGGCGGGAATCGGCTGGCGCAGCACTCGCTGGAAGAAGCGGGCCATCGCGGTGCGGGCGTAGGCGATCTCGTCGGCGGTCACGAGCACTGGCGCGTTCCCGAGGTGCGCCGCTCCGTCCATGTGGTCGCCGTGCATATGCGTGATCACGACCGTATCGAGGTCGGCGGGCTCGAGGCCGATCGTCGCGAGCGCGGCGGGGAGCTCGTCGCCCGGGGTGACGTCGAACTTCGCGAAGGGGATGTCCTTGACCGCGGCGGTCTCCCCCGTGTCGACGAGGATAAGCCGGTCCTCGTGCTCGACGACCCAGACGTGGATCGGCATCGGGTCGGAGAACGGGCCCGGCGTGAAGAGGCTGAGTTGCCTGCGCACGCCTGAGCGCGCGTGCAGGAACGAGTCCTTCAGCCGCACCGTTCCGGTGCCGAGCGCGTGGATCTTCACGCCGGCCCGTAGGCGAGATGGACGACCTGGCTGTCGTAGGCCTCCGAGCCGAGCAGCGCCAGCTTCGTCCCCGGGTCGCCATCCTGGAAGAGCCGCAGGCCGGCCCCGAGCGTCAGGGGGAATACGAACAGATGCAGCTCGTCCAAGAGGCCATCCGCAACCAGGGCCCGCACGAGCGTCGCGCTCCCGCTCACATAGATGTCTCCGCCGACGCGGTCCTTGAGGGACTGGATCGTGCCCGGGTCGTAGGGGCCGAGGATCGTCGAGTTGTTCCAGTCGGCGCTCTCGAGCGTCGACGTGACCACGTACTTCGGCGTCTCGTTGAAGAACGGCGCGCCGGGGTCATCCTCGGCCGTGCGGGTCGACCAGGCAGGGTAGAACTGCTCATACGTGCGGCGCCCGAGCAGGATCGCGCCATTCGGATCGGTCATCTCGCTGATCGCCTCGGCCATCTTCGGGTCGAACGGGTAGTCGAACGTCCACGATGGGGTCTCGACGACGCCGTCGAGAGTGATGAATTCGTGTGCGCCGATCGTGCCCATGTACCAACCTCCAATCAGGCGCAGACGGCCAGCGTCTTTAAGCGGCGGGTCGTGTCGGTGCGGTTGTACCGCTCACGAGCGCGTTCGCCGGTGCGCGTCAAGCTGAGCACGCGCCGACCCTACCGCTCCCTCCGCCAACCCGCGCGTCGTGGGACACTGACCAGGTGAACGACGCCCAGGTCTGCTCCCACCTCGACACGATCACCGTCGCCGAGCTGCCGGCCGACGTTCCGGGCTGCGAGGAGTGCCTGAAGACGGGTGGACGGTGGGTGCACCTGAGGATGTGCCAGAGCTGCGGCCACATCGGGTGCTGCGACCAGTCACCCGGGCGCCACGCCACCGGCCATTTCAACGAGACAGGGCATCCGATCATCCGCTCCGCCCAGCCGGACGAGGATTGGAGCTGGTGCTACGTGGACGAGGTGGGCTTCGTGCTTGGGCCGGGCGCCTGAGGCGCCTTACTCCTTCAACCCGGTGGCTTCGAGGGCTTCCCGCTTGCTTGCGAACGTCTCCACCCAGCGCAGCTTCCCCTCCTCGACGGTGAACACCTGAGCGTTCACCTGTTCGACCGGGGCGTCGCTACCCGCGCCGCGTCCACTCCATCTCCCCACGGCGAGGGCTCGGGTCGCGTCGAGGGCCGTCAGCTCGAGCAGGTCGATGCGCACGTCGAGGGCATCCGTCTGCGTGGTCCACGCTTCGAGTATCTCCGCCTTGCCCCGGAGCAGCTTCGTCTCGACGGAGAAGTAGGGCTTCCACCTGAGATCGTCGTGCGCGTCGGCCAGGGCAGCGTCGAAGTCCCGCCGGTTGAAGGCTTCATCGCCTCTCCTGACCAGCTCCACGTTCTCCTGCGACACGATCGACTACGAGTCGGTGGTCGAGTCACCGATCCCGGCGGCCATTAGAGCCTCGGCGCGATCGAAGTACTCCTCGCCCCGCCGGATCTTGCCGTCCTCCACCGTCCACACCTGAGCCATCTCCATCGCGACGGGCGCACCGCTCTGTGCGGCGTGGCCGGTCCAACGCGTCCATGCGAATGCCCGGTCACCGTTGACGAGGACTTCCACCGGCTCGACGCGCAGATCGGGATAGGTGTCGACCCACGCCTTGAATTGCTTGCGGACAGCCTCGAGGCCGCGGTGCGTCGCGGGATCAGGGTCGTCGGAGGAGTTGACGTACTCGCTGTCGGCATGCCACAGATCGTCCGGCGGCACCTTCTCGCCGTCGTTGAACCGGCGGTACGCAGACCGGATGAAGTCTTCGATTCCCTGTGTCGACATCGTCTACTCCCGTAGCCCGGCGGCTTCGAGGGCCTCCATTTCCTGGTGGGGGAGGAAGCTCTCCACGCGTGTCGCGCGGCCGTCGTCGTCAAACGTCCAGACGGCCCAGGCGTCGAGATTCAGCTCGATGCCGCTCCCGGCTCCACGGGCCTCGGCGATTTGGTGGACCAGGACTTTGTTGCCCTGCATGCGGAATTCGACCGGCTCGATGCGTTGCTCCTCGAAAGCGTCTGGCTCCATCCATGCCCGCAGCGCGTCCGCGCCCCTCCGCGACCCCTGGCCCCCAGGCGGGATGAACTCGATCTCGGGATGGGCCAGCCCAATCGCGTTGTCGAAGTCACCGCGGTTGAACGCCTCATACGCGCCACGGAGGCTGCTGATGATCTCCCGATCTCGGCCGGACATCGCCCGCGCAGTATCCCGCGGCATCGATCGATGGGGCTCGACCGCCTATTCCCGCAGCCCGGCGGCCCCGAGGGTTTCGCCGCTGAGGCCGAGTGCGCGAAGGGCACCCTTCACGGTCAGGTGGTCCTCCCACCGGAAGATGCGCCCGTGGCGCAGCCATACGCAGCCGTAGAGGTCTCCGTCCAGCTTGGCGCCGCTCTCGCGGCCCTCGGCCCGGATCGTCGAGTGCAAGAGGACGCGATCATCGCTCACGGGGATCACCTTCTTGAACACGAACTCGATGCCCTCCCAAGCAGCCCGGTAGTCGATCCGGAAGCGGCCGATCTCCTCGACGCCGTGGCACGGTCGGGCTTCCGGAAACTTTCGCACCGGGTAGTAGTCGGCGTCGGGGTCAAAGAAGTCGGCGGCGGCCCGACTCCAGCCAACCGCAGCGACGTCAGCCGAGCTCAGTGTCTCAACGTACTTCCGCACGATCTCCACGTTCTCCTGGGGCATTTGCCTACTGCGACAGCCCGGCGGCTTCGAGGGCCTCGACTTTGGTTGGAAGTACCCGCAGGCGCCGCAGCTTGCCGTCCTGCAGCGTCCACAGGTGCGCTTCGCGCCGCTCGACACTCACGCCGCTCATCTTCCCCCGTGCCCACGTATGGATGATCGCGATCACTTGGTCTCCCGCCTCGATCCATTCGTCCACCTCCCGCCATAGGACGTCATCACGCCCAGCCAGTCACGCCAGAACGCACGGACGCCGTCGAGACCCCGATAGGTGCGGCCGAGGAAAGACGACTCGATCTCGACCTCTGGGTCGTAGAAGCTCAAGGCCGCCTCGTTGTCGTGGCGCTCGGACGCCTCAAACGCCTGACGCACAACGTTGACGTTCGCCTGCGACATCGCCCGCGCAGTATCTCGCGGCGACGCCAGGGCCTGGCCGCTAGGTGCGCCTCGCGCGAGGCGTGACAAGAGCGGCTGACGTCCGCTCACCGCGCGGGGGCGACGCGCCCTTGCCCAGCGGAGTAGGTTGCGGACGGAGTTCAACACAAAGGAGGTGGTGCTGGTGTATGCCAGGATCGCGCGGTTCGAGGGTGGCGACACATCGCAGATGGATGCGGTGATAGGCGGCGCGCGCCAGATGATGGATTCGAACTTCGACTCGCCGCCCGAGGGGTTGGAGGGCCTGAAGGCCATGTGGATGCTCGTCGACCGCGAGAACGCCCGAGGGCTGGGCGTCACGCTCTTCGAGAACGAGGAGGACCTGCGCCGCGGCGACGAGGCGCTGAACGCGATGTCCCCCTCTGTCGACGCTGGCCAGCGCCGCTCGAACGTCGAGATCTACGAGATAGCCCACCGCAGGGAACGCGGATAAAACGTCATCCAGGCCCGATCCCTATCGGGAAGCATGGGCGCGGCTGGTTTCGAGCCAGCGACCTCTCGCGTGTGAAGCTAGATCGTGCGGTGCGTCTGTTCCCAAGCGGAGCTTGCCGGAGCCAGACAAACGCCTGCGCCGAGAGGGAATTCGCGCGCACGCAGGGCTGGCATTGTCCGGGCTTGCGCGGCAGAGATGGTCGCTCAGAGTTCGTCGCCGAGATGCGGCTGAGCCCAGCCGCTTAGCGGGGGGGAATGACCCAACCGGGCGCGGCCATTTGGACCCGGCCGACGCCCACGATCTCGACCTGCTCGCCGGGAGTGCAGGCGCGGATGTCGTGGTCCTCTCGGCGCAGTCGACGGCGCAGGGAGGCCAGTGCCGGCAGGCCCACCGCCGCCGGGATGGTGAGCAGCACGGCCCGGTAGGCCAGCACCGCCACGGCCGCGTCGGTGGCGTTGACGCCGTAGAGGAGAAGGGCACCGATGAGCCCGAGGTCGAGGCCGCCGATGCCGCCTGGGAGAGGGACCAAGCCTCCAAGCTGCCCGATCAGATAGGCCAGGACCAGCGCGTCAATGGGTGGTTCGGGATTCCCGAAGGCCGGAAAGCACACGCCCAGTACCGCGAGGTCGAAGACGAGATAGCCGAGGGAGCCGGTCCACATCGCGGACGAGCGCAGAAGGCTGACGGCCTCGCCCACGCCATCGGCCAGCGCCGCCAGCGACGTGCGCAGGCGGCGGTGACCGGAACGGGCGGCGCGCGAGCGTGCGATGCGACCGGCGGCAAGAGCCAAGGCGATCGCCCCCACACCGATGATCGCCGGGATGGCTCCGAGTGTGAGTCGCTGAGACGGGCCCGGGAGGAGGCCGATCGCCAGAGCCGCGCCCGCGACGGCGAGCAGGCCCACATTGGCGATGCTGGTCACGAGGAAGAAGGCCACGGTGCGCCGGGCGATGCGATCTCCTGGGACGCCGCCGCGGCGAAGGATCCAGGCACCAAGTGCGAGACCCCCGGCGCCACCGACGGAGAGCAAGGAGTTCGCGGCCTGCTCGCTGAGGCCGATCTCGGTGCTCGTTCGCCAGCTCATGTGCTCGCAGAAGACAGCCCGGAAGGCGAGGACGTAGGAAGCGCAGGAGAGGAGCTCGAGGACCACCGCGAGCGCGATCCATCCGGGCTCGGCTCCGCGGAACGCCTGCCTGACCGAGGCAAGACCGGGAAGCAGCGCGAGGACGGCGACGATGACGATGGCGACTGCTGCGAGGACGAGGAGGGATCGGCGGACGCGGGAGCGCGAGAACCCCTCGGGCAGTGGTTCGGCTTCAAGCGGAACGAGCTCGACGTCGTCGATCGCGCTCACGCGCTGAGCTCGATCATCGCCGCGGAAGCTCGTCGGTCACATCAGGGGTGAGGGGGGAATGTGGGTCTCCCCGCGTACTTCTGGGATCAGCATGGCGAGTTGATCGACGACGCACCATGACCAATCCTCACCGGCCTCGAGCGAGCGCATGATCGGATGTGAGCTCTCGTGCGCATGGCGCGAAGCGTGCCGGTTGGGCGAGCTGTCGCAGCATCCGACCTTGCCGCACTCGAGGCAGATCCGCAGGTGTACCGAGCCATCGCCCGACTCCAGGCAGTCCTCGCAGCCGTCCACCGACTCGGGGAGCTCGGTGATCAGGACGTGGTCGAGATGGTCACAGGAGGGCATTGCCTTCACCCGCCCTTCAGCCTTGCCGGCACGACCTGCCCAAGCTGGCGCCATGGGCCCTGGAGTCGCTCACCGTCGAGGAAGAACGTCGGGGTTCCGTGGACCCCGGCCTGTTGTCCGCTTTCCATATCGGCGAGAACGCGCTCACGGAAGCTGCGTTCCCCGAGGGCGGCCTCGGCTTCTTCTCGTTCGATTTTCAGCTCTTGGGCAACCGCGAGCAGATCCTGGTGCGCGAAGCTCTCTCGCCCGGTAAGCAACAGCGCGTGCGCTTTCCAGAACTTCCCATGGGCTGCCGCGAGCTCGGATAGCTCGGCCGCGAGATCGGCTCCCGGATGCAGCTCGGGATCGGGAAGGTGCCGCCAGACGAGGCGCAGGCCGTCGAAGCGATCGAGCAACGACATCACCGGACGATCCGCTGTGAAGCAGAACCGGCAGGCGAAGTCCCCGTACTCGACGAGGGTGAGTGCGGGCGAAGAGGCGCCGATGACGTGGTCGCGCTCGTCGACCTCCACAAGCGCTCCTGCGGAGGATGCGGTCACGTGCTCGCTCCCGCGACGTCGGTCATTTCGCGACTCCGGGCGTGGCCGCTTCCTGCTCACGGATGTGGGCATGAACCAGCTGCACGACCATCGCGCCCTCGCCGACGGCGGTGGCGCATCGTTTCGTCGAGCCTGAACGAACGTCCCCAGCCGCGTAGACGCCCCGCACGCTCGTCTCGAGCAGGTATTCGCCGCCCACTGCGGCGCCGGTGAGGATGAAGCCGTCCTCGTCGCGCTCAACCGCCTCGTCGAGCCACTCCGTGCACGGCCGCGCACCGAGGAAGAGAAACAAGAACGCGAACGGCAGGCGTTCGCCGTCCTTGAGCGTCACGGCTTCGAGCCGGCCGTCCTGCCCGTGCAGTTCCGCGATCTCGCTGCGATCGCGCACCGCCACGCCATAGCGCTCCAGCTCGCGCACGAGGTAGTCAGACATCGTCTCGCGGAGATCGGCGCGGCGGTGGAGCAGGGTCACGAGCGCCCCTCCACGCGCGAGCCAGACAGCGGCCTGGCCGGCCGAGTTTCCCCCGCCGACGACGGCGACACGCGATGCCCCGCACAGCTCCTGCTCAGGCGGCCCCGCCGCATAGAAAACGCTCAGGCCCTCGTACTCCGCGAGGCCCTCGACCGGAAGGCGGCGGTACTCGGCGCCGGTCGCGAGGAGGACCGCGCGAGCGGCGATCTCCTGGCCCTCATCGAGCCGGACGACGTGCCGTCCGTTTCCGGGCTCGAGCGCGACCGCCCGGTATGGCGTCGCCGGCCGCGCGCCAAACTTGCGCGCCTGAACGACCGCCCTGCCGGTGAGCTCGGTCCCGGTGATCCCGGCCGGGAAGCCGAGGTAGTTCTCGATCCTGCGCGATTGACCGGCCTGGCCGCCGAGGCCGTTGCCGTCGATGATCAGCGTGTCGAGACCCTCCGAGGCACCGTAAACCGCGGCACCGAGGCCCGCCGGACCCGCACCGACCACGAGCAAATCGACCTCCTCGCGCGGGGCGAGCTCGCGGCCGATCCCGAGCGCGCGAGACAGCTCCCCAGAGGAAGGTGCTTGCATCTCCGCACCGCCGGGGAGTCGCACGAGCGGGAGGCTCGAGGCGTCGAGTCCGGCGACGAGCGCCGCGGCCTCCGGGTCGTCTCCGTTCTCCGGATCGCGCCATGTCACGGGGAGCCGGTTGCTGCGAGCAAACTCGACCAACCGCCTCGTTGTAGGGGACGAACGCGGGCCGACAATCTCGAGTCCAAGCCCCGCGACCGTTTGCAGCGCCTCGCGCCGGTTGATGAACGTCGTCAGCAGCAGATCACTGAGTGGCTCGTCGTCGAACAGCAGGGCGCGGAGCGACTCTCTGTCGACCGCGACGTAGCGGACGGGCTCGGTGACGATGGCGGTCACGAAGGCGCTCTGCCCAGATAGAAGATTGAGCTCGCCGAGGAAATTCGACGCGCCGTGCCGAACGATCTCGTTGCCGGCGCCGTCGAGGATCGCGACGGCGCCCTCGAGGATCGCGATAAACGGGTAATCGTCGTCGCCCACCTGGTAGAGGGCATCGCCTACTTCCGCGGAGCGCTCTTCACCGAGCTCGGCGATCTTTCCGAGTTGCGAGAGCGACAGTGCCGGGCTTTCTGGGGCCCTCATCGGGCTTGATTCGTTCATTCGGCCAAGTCAGGAGAGCGCCGAAGAGAGGCAACCATCAGCTTAGGGACATCGCGAGGCCCCTCAGGCGACGAGCCGGGCAGGGACCCCGCCCTTCACCTGGTTGAGAAGTGTCTGCACGACCTCGCGCACCTGGTCATCGAGGTTCTCGTCGTTGAGGCGGCCGTTCTGGTCGAGACGGGTCAAGCGGTCATCGTGGGAGCAGAGGTAGGCAACCATGCGGATCCGGCCCAAGCTCCTGCGACATCGCCTACTCACGCAATCCGGCGGCTTCGAGGGCCTGCGCGTGGTCGAAGAAGAACTCGATCTTGGTGATCTGTCCCTCTCGGACGGCGTAAATGGCGGTCAGGCTGGAGCGCAGGTCGATACCGCTGGCCTGGCCCCTGCCTCCCCAGTCGGCCCGGGCTATAACCCGGTCGCCCACGGAGGAGATTTCCCTGATCACCCCGGTGCGTGCGCCCCCCTCCCAGCCCTGGTCGATCTCGGCGAAAAAGCGTCTGAACTCCTCGCGACCGCGAAACGGCTTTGCCTCGGGGAAGCGGGACGAATCGGGGTGGACCTCGACGTCTTCTGCCATGAACTCGAGATACGCGTCGGCACCACGGCGTCGTAGCGCCTCAATGCACGACCTGACCAACTCGACGTTCTCCTGCGACATCGCGCGCGCAGTATCTCGCGGCGGAAGGACGATGGGCGCGGCTGGTTTCGAACCAGCGACCTCTCGCGTGTGAAGCGAGCGCTCTCCCACTGAGCTACGCGCCCTGAGCCGCGGATGCTAGCCGGGCGCATGCCTTGGCAGGCCGGGGGCGGGCCGTCGCCCTTCCGCACCAGTGGCGCGTCGGTTCGGTCGTTCTTGGGCTGGTGCCAGGGCCGGAGACAAAGGGGCCCGTGGTGGCTGGCGCCCCGATGGCGGGTGACGCGCTTCGGCACTTCGGCCGGTGTTCGCCCCGCGATAGAACCTGAGCGACAGCGACGTCGGCCGAAGCCATCACCAACGGAAGCGGGGTCTCAGAATCAGATCGTTCGGCTGGTTTCGCCAACACCCCGCCCGGGCGCTCCGAGGCGCGAGCGCGACGATCGCCGTGCAGCTGAGGACGGTCGGAACGAGCGGGGCGAGCGTCCGCGCGTGCGCCACTAGCGGCGCGGCGAGAGCCCCCGCGGCGACGAGGCGGATAACTGACGCCCTGCGAAGGGCGGAGGCCTCGCTCTCCCTGCCCGCCTCGGTGTCGACGATCAGGGCCGTCATGGTTCCGGTCAGACGGGTGGTCGTGACGTCCGCGACCAGGCGGAGCCCGCGCTTTGAGCGCCCATCGCGATCGCGGAGACGAGGATGAGGGCGTAAGAGGGCCACCCTCCCGGCATGCACGGCCTGCCGGTGCGCGGGCCATGCAGCCGCGCGCCGACGGCAGCGCCCATGACAAAGCCCAGGATCGCGAATAGCGGGTGGGACCTGGGAACCGACGCCGCCACCGATTGCGAGCGCGAAGATCGCCTGGTGGGGCTACCGGGCGGACCCGCTCCGGCCTTCGGTGCCCTATTCAAGCCCTCCTGCGGACGGCGTACGTCGGCTCAGTAGCTGAAGACGGTCGTATCGCTACCCGCCCAGTCCCACATCGGCGTCGCTCCGACGACCTTCGCGTTCGGAATCGTCTCCGCATCCCCGAGGTCGCGCGCGCCGAGGCAGACCGGGCAGAGCCACAGCTCACCGCCGGCGTCTGCAAACTGCTCGGCAAGCCGCTCCAGCGGCGGGCAGTCCTTGCACACGACGCCCTGCATCTGATCCGGGAGACCAAGACGAACCGCGTCCTTCGTCGCCCAGACGACAACTTCCCTGCCCTGCGCCTGCGCTGCGGTGGCTACGAGGTACGCGACGAGGACACGCTCGCCATCCTCCATCCCCGTGGCAAGGTTGATCAACACCTTGTCGGCCATTTCGCTCCCTTCGTCGGTACTTGGTGGCTGATACAGCGGCTCCTCAGGACGGCTTTCGGCACACGACCTGCACGGGATGCGTGCGCCCTTCCTCGATGTTGCGCGCCGAGTTGCGCATCTTCTCCGGAGCCGTCGGGCCGATCAGCACATGAAGGCCGAGCGCCGGCGCCTCACCCCGGTCGGCGAGCTCGAGCGCCGCCGCATATGCGGCCATGTACTTCGGCCCAGTGCTCTCGGTCTCGATGTCCACGAACCCGGCGGCGGCGAGGAGCTCGCGGGTCTCGGACGGCGTGACGAGGAACTCGCCTGTTCCGTCTTCCGACCAGGGCAGGGGATGGTGTGGGCTTCCCAGCGGGCCGAGGGCGTGCTCGGTGAGCGCGAAGAATCCGCCGGGCTTCAGCACACGCGAGGCCTCGCCGAAGAAGCGTGGGCGATCGGCGACATTCATCGTCACATGCTGGGCGTAGGCGCCGTCGAAGTAGCGATCGTCGAAGGGCAGCCGTCCGCCGTCTCCCTGTTCGATGAAGACGCGGTCACTCATGTCGAGCAGCGCGGTCAGCTTGTTCGCCGCCTCGACGAACGGCCCGGTGATGTCGATCCCGCTGACCGTGCACCCGAAGCGCTGCGCGAAATAGCGGGCCGGGCCTCCGACCCCGCAGCCGATGTCGAGCAGGTGGTCGCCCGACTCGACCGGCAGGCGATCCGCGAGGTCGACGGTGGCCGGAAAGCCACGAGCGTGGAAATGGTCGACCGGCGCCAGATCCTCCACGGCCATTGAGTCGAGGGGCTTCGATGCACGCTCCAGGGCGGCGACGATGAGGCCGTAGACGTCGCGGTCGGCCCAGTGGTCCGCGATCGAGGTTTCTGGAGACGTGCCCTCCATTCGACCCGCCCGGCCATCCTAATCGGCGCGGCGCAGCGCGCAAGGCGGCCGCGTCAGCGCTCTGACCGGACGCCTGGATGCCGCAGGCAGGGACGTCAATCCTTCGAAGGGGTGAGGCGGCCGCCCGGACAAGCGTTCACCCTGCTCGTCGTCGCGGGGGCCGCCTGCCCGCTCTGCGCGGGGTGAGGCCGACGGGGAGGCGAGGCATCGGGCGCGGAGATGCGGGCGACCGGCGCTCGAGGCCGCGCAGGCGGCCGACCCGCCCCCAAGCTCACCCTCACTGGAGAGCTTCCCGACGTGCTCCCTAGCCCGGCTTGATGACCCGGAAGCTGCCGCGCATGAAGGGGTGGATGCGGCAGAAGTACGTGTAGGTGCCCGGCTTGAGGTCCTTCGGGGTCGTCCAGGTGTCGGTGCCCGAGGCGGGCGCGCCCCAGGGTGTGGAGTTGTGCCCGAGCTCGGTGGAGTCGAAGCTCCGCGACGCGTTCGCGATCGGGTAGGCGACACCGGTGTCGCGGTTGCAGGGTGCGCGGCAGGCCGTGACGGTGTGGTAGGCGTCCTGGGCGGCATCGAGGTTGTTGAACGTCAGGCCCTGGCCCTGGTAGACCGTCGGCGGCTTGCGCGCGGCCGCGGAGGTGTGCAGGTCACCCTGCGAGTACAGGAAGCTCTTGATGTCGACTGGGCTCGTCGCGGAGAGGGGGCCGTCGGGCAGCCCGAGCGGGTTGGGGAGGCCGGCGGGCCGGCCGCCGTGGTGGCGGTTCTCGGCCAGGTGGCTGTGGGTCAGGACGCCCTTCTGATCGATGCCGCTCGAGAACGCGTCGACGCCGCCCGCATCGGTCCCGTCGTAGACGGCGACGGGCATGATGCCCATCACCTCGTACCAGCTCGCTCGCGAGGTGTCGTAGGCCGCGTGGACGCTGAGGCTGTCGCCCGGCTGGAGGGTGACGCGCCAGTCCTTCGGCGTCGTCTTCATCGCCACGTCCCAGGAGACCTCGCCGGCGGGCTCGTAGTAGTGGGCGCTCGAGCGGAAGAGCCGCTTCGTCTGACCGCCGCGGGTCACGTCGAGGTCGGTGTAAAGGCCGCCGGGGTGGAGGTGGCCGGCGGTCCCCAGGAGGGTCACCGGATGATCGGTCGTCCAGCCCTGCGACGGGCCGACGAGCTGGGTCTGCTTCCCGGTCGCCTGGTCGGGGAACGTGTACTTGCCGTTGGTCCCCCAGCCCTTCAGCGCGTCGAACACCGGGTAGATCGGGCTCGATATACCGACGCCGGGGCTGGGGCCGGAGACATCCATCCACCTTGTCTTTGCGGTCTTCATCGCCGCGGCGGCGGGGGAGGTGTCGGGGACGAAGTCGATCCGCCAGACGATGTAGACCTTGCCGCCCGAGGCCGTCAGGTCGTGGAGCATGTCCGTGATGCCCCAGCCGTCGCTCGGCTGCGAGCGCCAGCCGAAGCCGTTCGGCAGTTGGACGATGGTCTTCTCCTCCCCGACCGCGAACTGCGGGTTGCCGTTGACGAGCCACACCGCGTGGTGGAGATGAAGGATGTCGACTCGTGGGACCTTGCCGTTCGGGTAGACGAGCTCCGGGTCGAACCGGGTGATGTAGCCGGGGACCTGCGGGAAGAGGTTGGTGTTATACAGACGGATGACGTTCTGTCCCGGCTTGACCGAGACCGGCCCGACGCAGTACGTGAGGTGCTGGACCCCCGCATATTTGACGTGCGGGATCTGGTCGGGCTTGTTCTTGACGCGCGGGCACTGGGCGCCGGTGCCCGCCTGCGCCGCCGGCGCCAGCATCGCCGCCAGCGCGAGGGCAGCCGCGACCGCAACGCCAAGCGCCGCGAATCGTGCTCGAGGTGTCGAACCCGCCATCCCTAGCATCCTTGCATCGCCGACCATGATGGCAGGTCGGCCTCCGGAGTAGCCTGAGATTGTGGCGGTCGGCGCCGCTCGCAGCGTGGAATCGGGTCGCCTCGAGGCGGAGATCCTCGACGTCGGGACCGCGATCGCCTCGCGCCTTGAGTCGGTGAAGAGGTCGCCGATGCGCGCGGTCGACGAGCGCGCGATGGCTCTCGCGGCATCCGATGCCGAGCTGCGCGCGGCGATGTTCCGCCTCGTCGACGTCACGCCCGCCTGCCGTAATCTCGACGACCTCGGTCGTCACCTCGCGGGCCTCGTCGAGGAGGTGGGGGATCGCCCGCCACCGATCGAGGCGGCGATGCGCGCCGCGCACACCAAGGCCGGCCGCGTCGCCCTGGGCGCGGCCGTGGCCGGCGGCGTTCGGCACATGGCGCATCGCTTCATCGCAGGTGCGACGCCCCGCGAGGCACTCGGCGAGCTCGAGCGCCTGTGGAAGCGGGGGATCGCGTTCTCGGCCGATCTCCTGGGCGAGGCGACGGTCACGTCCAGCGAGGCCGACGCGTACGCCGCGCGCTGCGCGGAGGCGCTCGACGACCTCTCGGCCGGCGCCCGCCGGTGGCCCGCGCGACCGCGACTCGAGCGGGACTCCACCGATCCGATCGCCCGCGTCAATCTCTCTGTGAAGGTCTCCGCGCTCACGCCGGTGATGCGGCCGCAGGCCCCGGAGGTGGGGCGCCGTGACGCCGAGGAGCGCCTCGCCCCGCTCCTCGACCGGGCGCGCGAGCTCGGGGCGCATCTCCACGTGGACATGGAGTCGGTCGACTCGTTGGAGACGACCCTCGAGCTCGCGGGCGAGCTGCTCTCGAGCGAGCGGTTTCGCCGCGGCCCGTCGGCCGGCCTCGTCCTCCAGGCCTATCTCCGCGACTCGCCGTCCGAGCTCGATCGAATCCTCGACTGGGCCCGCTCGAGCGACCGCGTCCACCCCCTGGTGGTCCGCCTCGTGAAGGGCGCCTACTGGGATCACGAGTCGGCCGAGGCGCGGCAGCACGGCTGGCGGGTGCCCGTGTTCACCGACAAGCGGGAGTGCGACCGGAACTTCGAGGCCCTGACCCGCCGGCTTCTCGACGCGCGGCAGACGTGCGCATCGCCGTCGCCTCGCACAACCTACGGTCGATCTCCCACGCCATCGCCTACAACCGCCTCGCGGGCGGAGGCGACGCCGACCTCGAGCTCCAGGTGCTCCGCGGGCTGGGCGACGAGCTCGCGACCGCGCTCGCCGCCGAGGGCTTCCGCGTTCGCGTCTACTCGCCGATCGGGGACCTCGTCGCGGGCATGGCCTACCTCGTCCGCCGGCTGCTCGAGAACACCTCGAACGAGTCGTTCCTTTGGGCTCAGGCTCACGGAGCTCCGCTGGAGGAGCTGCTCGCGGCGCCGTGAGCACCTCGTTCGAGAACGAGCCGACGCTGGAGCTTCGCCGGGCCTCCGACCGCGAACCGCTGCTGGAGGCGCTGGGCGACCTCGACCGCCGCCTGCCGCTCGAGGTGCCGCCGATCGTCGCCGGCGACCGCGGTGCGGCGACCGGTATCGACTCGACCGACCCGGGAGCTCCCGATCGGCTCGTGGCGCGGGCCGGGGTTGCGGGCGAGGCCGATGTCGATGCCGCGGTGCGCGCGGCGGGCGATGCCGCGGATGACTGGGGACGGCGTGCCGCCACCGAACGAGCCGAGGCTCTCCAGCGGGCGGCCACGATCCTCCGCGACCGGAGACCCGCGCTCGCGGCGCTCGAGGTGCGCGAATGCGCCAAGCCGTGGGGGGAGGCCGACGCCGACGTCTGCGAGGCGATCGACTTCCTGCGCTACTACGCCGAGCGCGCGATCGAGCTCGAGCGGGGCCCCGACCTCACCCAGGTGCAGGGCGAGCGCAACGAGATGCGCTACGCACCGCGCGGGGTCGCGGCGGTGATCTCGCCCTGGAACTTCCCGATCGCCATTCCCGCCGGGATGGTCGCCGGGGCGCTCGCGACCGGCAACACCGTCGTCCTCAAGCCCGCCGAGCAATCGCCCGGCTGCGCGCTCGCCCTGGTGGAGGCCCTCCACGAGGGCGGCGTGCCGGCCGAGGCCCTCGCGCTCCTCCCCGGGCTGGGCGAGGCGGGCGCGGCGCTGGTCCGCCATCCGGACGTTGCGGTCATCGCCTTCACCGGCTCGAGCGCCGTGGGGCAGGAGATCGTCCGCGAGGCCGCGGTCGTGCGCGAGGGGCAGCAACACATCAAGAGAGTCGTGGCGGAGATGGGCGGCAAGAACTGCGTCATCGTCGACGCCGACGCCGACCTCGACGAGGCCATCCCCGCCGTCGTCCACTCGGCGTTCGACTACGCCGGCCAGAAGTGCTCAGCATGCGCGCGGGTCCTCGCTCACACGGACCTTGCCGAAACGTTGCTCGAGCGATTGGCGGGAGCGGTGGAGGTGCTGCGCGTTGGCCAGGCGGAGGACTTCGCCGCCGACGTGCCGCCGGTGATCGAGCGCGAGGCGAGGGAGCGGGTCGAGCGCTACCGCGAGCTGGCCGCGACGCGGTGGGCGCCTCGTCGCCGAGGCTGGGAATGCGGGACCCACCGGCGGCTGGTTCGTGGCCCCGGCGGTGGCGACCGGCCTGCCGGCCGACTCACCGGTGCTCTCGGAGGAGGTGTTCGGGCCCCTCCTCACCGTCGAGGCCGTGGCGAGCGTCGATGCGGCCTGTGAGATCGTCGAGTCGCTGCCCTTCGCGCTGACCGGCGGGCTCTTCTCGCGCAACCCGCGCACCGTGGCCGAGGTCGCCGCGCGGCTGCCGGTCGGCAACCTCTACGTCAACCGCCACATCACCGGGGCGATGGTCGACCGCCAGCCGTTCGGTGGCAACAAGCTCTCGGGCGTCGGCTCGAAGGCCGGCGGCCCGGACTACCTACTGCAGTTCGTCGATCCCCGGGTCGTCAGCGAGAACACGATGCGGCACGGGCTCGTCACGTGACCACGGCCGCTTTCGGCCCGGCCGCGGCGAGCGCGTCATCGCGGTTCGCGTAGAAGACGACCTCGGCGATCTTGCCGTTCCTGGCCCTCCAGATCGCCGAGGAGAGCAGCTGTATCTCGCCCAGCCCGTCCCGTCGCCCGCCGAAGTCGCGGCCCAGCCAGAGGACGCGGCCGTCCTCCAGGTCGACGATCCGCTCCTCCTCGGCGCGGTAGGTCGCCCACGGCTCGAGCCAGTCGAGCCAGATGCTGCGGAGGCCTTCGAACCCGCGCAAGCGCTTCTCGGTGACGCTGACGAGCGCGCACTCGAATTCGGGCTCGAAGAGCTCGCCCACCTGCTCCTCGAGTGGCTGGTAGAGCTCCTCGCTGCGAACGATCGCCGCCCAGTCGACCTCCGCCGGCGCAACGAGGCTGCGAACGAGCTCGACGTCTTCCTGCGACATGGCTATGGCTCTACCCCGAATAGTCGAACGTAGCCCAGTAAGCGCATTTGCCCTCGAACTCGAAGTCCAGCGGTTCCGCGTGGACCTCGACTGGACCGGAATAGAGCTCGTGCCCGGAGCGATCGTGGCCGGGGATGACGCAGGTGACGGGCTCCTGGTCGGCCACCCGCTCACCGACGCGGACCGTCACCTCCTCGCCGGCCCGGAACCAGCCGCGCGTCGGGGCGTGATCGATCTCGATCCGTGTGGCGCGCACCCCCAGCAGACGACTGGGCTTGAAGACCCACGGAAACTGCTCGGCCGGTGTGCCGCCGAGGCGGCCGAGGAAGATCGCCTCGAGCGCCTCGCGCTGGTCGTGGTCGGCGCGTTCATCGACATAGAGGTAGTGGTCCCAGGGTGAGCCCTCCTCGTCGTCGTCGTAGCGATTGGCGAGGACCGCTCGCAGACCCGACAGCTCGACTTCGCCGGCCCGGCCCTCCTCGATCTGCCACGAGAGCGATCCGAGGCAGATGCCCTCGGTCGACCGTCCACCATGGCGCCCGCCGATCTTGCGGCAGGGACAGATCGCTTCGCAGTTGCACGACTCGAGGTAGGTGCCCGTGATTCGCCAGGGGCTGAGCCCGCTCGCCTCCACGGCGCAGACCCTACAGTCGCTACGATGGCCTCGGACCGTGCTGAGCGGGGCGCTAGCGGTGCCCTGTAACCCGCAATCCGCTCCAGCGGGGCTGAACGCCCGTCCGAGGGTCGCGGCCTTCGGGATAGCGCGTCGAGGGCGGCGTTGACGGCCAGGTCCCGCGCGATGCGGGCCCGCGAACCAGGTCAGATCCGGAAGGAAGCAGCCTTAAGCGGTAGCCAGCAGGCGCCGCGGTAAGGCCTGGCCCGAGCAAGCCACGACGTAAGCGCCCGCGGACCGCTCTCGAGGGCGGGCCGCACGGTCCTGCCTGCTTGCCCACCCCAGGTCGGTCTCAGCGCCGGCGGCGCGGGCCGAGGCCGTGGCTAGACTGGCGAGCGGTGCCTCAGACCTCGCTCTACCGCCGCCACCGACCCCAGAGCTTCGACGACGTGGTCGGCCAGGAGCACGTGGTGCGGACCCTGCGAAACGCCGTGGAGCGCTCGCGCGTTCACCACGCCTATCTCTTCGTCGGGTCGCGCGGGACCGGGAAGACCTCGCTGGCGAAGATCCTCGCCCGCTCGCTCAACTGCGTCAACGGCCCGACCGTCACCCCCTGCGGCGAATGCGAGTCGTGCCGGACGATCGCGGCCGGCACCTCGCTCGACGTGATCGAGATGGACGCGGCATCGAACCGCTCGGTCGATGACATCCGCGACCTTCGCGAGCGCGTCGGCTACGCGCCCGCGGCCGGCCGGTGGAAGGTCTACATCCTCGACGAAGCGCACATGCTCACCCGCGAGGCCTGGAACGCGTTCCTGAAGACGCTCGAGGAGCCACCGCCGAACACCGTCTTCGTGCTCTGCACCACCGAGGCGCACAAAGTCATGCCGACGATCGCCGATCGCTGCCAGCGCTTCGACTTCCAGCGCCCGTCGCTGGAGCAGATCGCCAGCGTGGTCAGCCAGGTCGCGCGGGCCGAGGAGATCGAGATCGACGACGGCGCCGTCGGCGCGATCTCGCGCTCCGCCACCGGCAGCTTCCGCGACGCGCTCGGCACCCTCGACCAGCTCGTCGCCTACGGCGGGGGGCGCATCGAGACCGCGGACGTGCTCGCGGTCCTCGGTGTCGCCGAGTCAGACGTGATCCGCGACGCCGCGGCCGCCATCGCCGCCGGCGACGCCCGCGGCGTGCTGGAGGTCGCCGAGCGGCTCGCTGCGTCGGGGCGCGACGTCGTCCAGTTCGGGCGCGACCTCCTCGCGCACCTCCGCCAGCTTCTCGTCACGAAGACAGTCGGCGAGCCACCGGAGTCGCTGGTGCTCACTGTGGCCGACCCCGAGGTGCTGATGGCCCAGGCGGACGCCTTCTCCGAGTTGGCGCTCTCGCGGGCGATCGACGCGCTCTCCAAGGCGCTTGCGGACGTTCGCGAGGGGGATGAGGCCCGGATGACGATCGAGCTGGCGCTGCTGCGCGCCGCGCGGCCGCAGCTCGACCCGTCGAAAGCAGCGCTCGCTCAGCGGCTGGAGAAGCTCGAGGCTGAGCTCGGGGGTGGTGCGGGCGAGTCATCGGCGTCCGCCGGCGACGAACGTCCCTCAGCCCCCGGTATAGGAACTACTCCGGGACGTTCACCGGAGGAGGCCGCCGAGGAGGCGCCCGAGCCGAGCGCCGTCGACCTCGAGAAGCTCGTCAAGGCTTGGCCCGCCGTCGTCGAGCAGGTTCGAGAGTCGGGGGCCGAGGTGCTCTCGCGCGCGCTCGCGGTGGCGCGACCCATCGCCGTCGACGGCGACGGCTCGGTGCTCAAGCTGGGCTTTCCCCCGAGCGCCGCGTTCAACAAGCGCAAGGCGGAGGCGCAGGACGCCCGCGACCGCTTCGCGGATGCGGTGAAGGCGATCGTCGGCAAGCGGCTTCGGCCCGTCTACGTCACCCTCGACCCCGAGCCGGAGACGGCGTCCCCGCAGCTCAGCGACGACGAGCTGATCGAGAAGGTGATGGTGGAGTTCGATGCCACCGAGCTCGGCCTCGACGACGCCGCCCCGCCCGCAGAGGGAGCGCTCGATGCGGGGCTCGACGCCGACCTGGGGGTCGCGGGAGAGGGGGCGGGCTGATGGCGCGCGGAAATCCGATGGGCGGAGGCTTCGACGTCAACGCGATGATGAAGCAGGTCCAGCAGATGCAGGCCGAGATGGCCGATGCTCAGGAGAAGCTCAAGGACGAGGTCGTCGAGGCGAGCGCCGGCGGCGGCATGGTGAAGGCGAAGATGAGCGGCGACCTTCGCCTCCTCGAGCTCGTGATCGACCCCGAGGCGGCCGGGCCCGACGACGTGGAGATGCTCCAGGACATGGTCGTCGCGGCGGTCAACGAGGCCCTCCGCTCGGCGCAGGAGCTCGCAGCCTCGAAGCTCGGCGGCATCGCCGGCATCGGTGGTCCCGGTGCCGCCGGCGGCCTCGGCCTTCCGGGCATGTAGCCCCCGCCGCTCCGACCGCTAGCTTCAAACCATGTACGCGGGGCCCATCCAGCGGCTCGTCACCGAGCTCTCGCGGCTGCCCGGCATCGGGCAGCGGAGCGCGCAGCGCCTCGCCTTCCACATCTTGCGCGCGAGCGACGAGGACGCGTTCGCCCTCTCCGATGCGATCCGCGAGGTGAAGGAGAAGGTGGGGCTCTGCGAGGTGTGCTTCAACCTCGCGGAGGGCCCCCGGTGCCGGATCTGCGAGGACGAGCGGCGCGAGAGCTCGCTCATCTGCGTGGTCGAGGAGCCCGCCGACGTGATCCCGATCGAGCGCACCGGCGAATATCGCGGCCTCTACCACGTCCTCGGGGGCGCCCTGTCGCCGATCGACGGCGTCGACCCCGAGGACCTGAAGATCGCCGAGCTCTCCGCGAGGGTCGAGGGGGGCGACGTGGAGGAGGTCGTGCTCGCCACCAACCCGACCACCACGGGGGAAGCGACGGCGATCCACATCGCCGAGCTCCTGCGCGGGAAGGCGACCATCACCCGCCTCGCCTCGGGCCTGCCGGTCGGCGCCGACCTCGAGCACGCCGACGAGGTCACGCTCGGTCGCGCGCTCGCCGGCCGCATGTCGCTCGACCGCTAAGCCCTCCGCGAGCCCGACTCGGGCGTGCAGGCGCCGCAGCGGGCGGGGCGCCCACCAGTTCCACTTGCCGAGGAGCTCCATCAGCGAGGGGACCAGCAGCGCACGGATGATTGAGGCGTCGATCAGTACCGCAAGTGCGGTCCCGACCCCGTTCTCCTTGATGAAGATGATCTGCGACGTCGCGAAGGCGCCGATCGCGATCGCGAACAGCAGAGCAGCCGCGGTGACGATACGTCCGGTGCGCTCGAGGCCGATCGCCACACTCTCTGAGTCCGAGGCGCCGTCGTCGCGGGCCTCCTTGATTCGCGACAGTAGGAAGACGGCGTAGTCGGTCGAGAGGCCGAAGGCGACGGCAAAGATCAGGATCGGCATCGTCTGCTCGAGCGCCCCCTGGCCGGAGTAGCCGAGCAGGCCCTCGAAGTTGCCGTCCTGGAAGATGAGGACGAGGATCCCGAACACGGCGCAGTAGGTTGAGCACGTTCATCAGAAGCGACTTGACCGGCAGCACGACCGAGCCCGTCATCAGGAAGAGGATCACGAGCGTCGCGATGACGACGATCGCGAGGGCGATCGGCAGGTGCTGTTCGAGGCTCGACTGGAAGTCGACGAAGTGGGCGCTCGCCCCGGTGACCAGGACCGTCGAGCCCGCGGGGTCCGGAAGGTCGCGGATGCGCGTCACCGCGTCCTTGCTGCGCTGGGCGATGAACGGCGAGGTCGACACCGCGTCGACGATCGTCACGCCGCCGTTCAGCCGCCGGGCCGGCTCCACGGCCGCCACGCCTTGCATGTCGTGAAGCTCCGACTGGACCTTGGTCGCGGCGCGCTCGCCGCCGCCGTCGACGACCACCTGGATCGGCGTGTCGTGGAAGGGGGGGAAGTTGGCCCGCAGCGAATTGTCGACCTGCCGGGCGCTTGCGCTCTCGGGCAGCACCTGCGGATCGACCGAGGTGAACTTGATCTGCAGGAACGGGATACCGAGCGCGATCAGAAGCGCCGCGCTGCCCGCCGCGACCGGGCCGGGACGCCGCATGACGAAGCGTGAGAGGCGGTACCAGAACCCCTCCTGCATCGCTCGCGCGTCGCGGTCGGCGCGCCGGCGCAGAAATGCCGGAGCCCCGGCATTGACGCGCGGTCCCAGAAGGCTCAGGACGGCGGGGAGGACGACGAGCGCGACGAGCGCGGCGAACAGGGCCACGCCGCGCCGCCGATGCCCATCGAATAGAGGAAGCGCTGCGGGAAGACGGTGAGTGAGGCGAGGGCGGCGGCGACCGTGAGGGAGGAGAAGAGCACCGTTCGCCCGGCGGTTCGCAGGGTCATGCGAAGCGCCTCCCAGCGCTGCGTTCGGCTGGCCTCGGCGTGGGCGTTGTCGACCCCGCGCCGCGCGAGCTCCTCCCTGTAGCGCGAGACGATGAAGAGGCTGTAGTCGATCGCCAGCCCGAGGCCGAGGCCCGTCGTGAGGTTGAGCGCGAAGATCGAGATCGATCCGAACTCGCTGGCGATCCGCAGGATGAGGAAGGTGCCAACGATCGCGAGCCCGCCGACGAGGAGAGGCAGGAGGGCGGCGACGGCGCTGCGGAAGAAGAGCAGCGAGAGCAGGAAGAGCAGCGGGAACGCGAGGATCTCGGCTCGGCGCAGGTCAGACTCCGTCTGCGCGTTGACCTGCTTCTGGGCGACCGAGTAGCCGCCGACCGTGATGCCGGGCTTCCCGGTGAGCCGGTCGGTGATCGCGTCCGCCGCGTCCTGGCGCTGCTTGTCATCGGTGGGCCGCAGCGCCACCGCCACGTAGGTCTGGCGACGGTCGCGCGAGGTGAACTGGCGCGCTCCGGTGTCGTAATAACCGGTGACGCTCGCGACGTCGTGACGGGCGCGAAGCCAGCGCTCGGTGCGCTCGACGCGCGCCTTCTGCGCCGGCGATGAGACGCGTCCCTTGAAGAGAACGACGACCGAGGTGTCGCGGAACCCCTTCGACTCGACCAGCTTGTCGGCCCGAACGCTCTGCGGTGGCCGGGTCGTCGTTTCCGTAGGGGGCGAGGTGCTTGGCGACCGTGCCGCCGAACGCGATCGCGAGCGCGAAGAAGACCACCGCCCCGACCCCCACGAAGCGCCGCCGGCGGTAGACGAAGCGGGCGAGGGCGTCGAACATCAGGCGGCGCTCCTGGAGTCCTCGGCGGCCAGCTCGCGCACCGCGCGCTCGCACCAATCGGCCATCCACTGGTTGCACTCGATTCCGTAGCGGCAGACGATCATCGGGAAGCCGTTCGCATGCTCGCCGGCGGCCGACTCGATCGCCTTCAGCGCCTCGACGCGCTCGAGGTGATGGCGGCGCTTCGCCTCCAGCGTCGCGGCCGCCGATTCGCCCCCGGTTGCGTCGGCGAAGAACAGCTTCAGCAGGCCCTCGTCGCGCATCTCCAAGACGTCAGGGTCAACTGCGAGCCACTCGCGCAGGCGCTTGCGACCCGCCCCCGTGAGCGAGTAGACGGTTCGCCGCCGCCCTCCCGCCGGCTTCGACTCACCGCTGATCAGCCCGGCTTCGGCGAGCTTGCGGAGCTCGGGGTAGATCTGGCCGTAGCTGGCGGCCCAGAAGAATCGAACCGCGCGGTCGACGAACGCCTTGATCTCGTAGCCCGACTTAGGGCCGAGCGAAAGGAGGCCGAGGATGACGTAGGCCGTCGGCGAGAGATCCATACCCGCCCGGAACGTATCACTCAGATATATCGGCAAATGTGATCCTGATCACACCGAGTATGCCTGGCGCTACGTGGGCCGACGATCAGCGGGGCTGGTCCCGCAGCAGACCGATGCGCCGCTTGAGATCTAGCACTCTGGCCGCGGCATCGGCCAAGCGCCCTGCGGGGATCGCCCCGGTTGCGACGGCGCGCAGGAGCGCCGCGCGGACCCCTCGCTGGTCGCGGGGATCGTCGATCTGGACCATGTCGGCACCCGCTGCGATCGCCTCCACGGCCGCGTCGGGCACCGCCTCGGTCGCCGTGATCGCCCCGGCTCCGAGGTCGTCGGTGATCGCGACGCCGTCGAAGCCGAGCTCGCCTCTCAAGAGCTCCGTCGCGACCCCGCTCGTGAGCGCGCCCGGCGTCACCGGATCGTAGGCCGCGTAGTAGGCGAGCGACAGCACCACGGCTCGCGCACCCGCATCGAACGCTGCCCGAAACGGCGCCGCGTCGCGGCCGGCCAGGGTCGCGGCGTCGAGCCCGACCGTCGCGGGCCCCTGGTCGGTGTCCTGCGACGCGGCTCCGAGACCGGGGAAGTGGAGGGGCGCGCAGGCGAGCCGCCCCCTCTCGCAGCCGCGAACACTGGCCGCGGTGAGCGCGGCGACGAGGTCGGGGCCGGCGCCGAACGCCCGGTCGCCCAGCGGGCTGGCCGGCGTCGTCGTGTCTGCGACCGGGAACAGGTCGAGGTCGAAGCCGGCCCCACGGAGCGCGCTCGCCGCATCCTGCGCCCAGCGCTCGGCGATGGCGGGCGACCGCTCCTGGCCCACGCGCAGCTCGCTCACCGCCGGGGGCATGTCGCCGAGCGAGCGGAAGCGACCACCCTCCTGGTGGGTGACGATCAATGGGGGGACGCGGCCGCCGCCGAGGCCGGCGCCGCGCAGCCCGGCTACGAGCTTCGAGCCCTGGGAGCGATCGATCCAGTTCGAGGCGCCGACGATGACGCCCCCCAGCTCGTGCGCGCGCAGCTCATGCTCGATGGCGCCGCCGGCCGAGGTTCCGCTGAAGCCCACCAGCATCACCTGATCGACCATCTGCGCGGCCCCCAGTCGCGACTCGACGGCGCGCACGCGGGGATCGGCCGACTGGGCGGCGCCGGAGCCCGCCGGCCCGCCGCCGTCGCCCCGAAGCAGGAGGGCCCAGATCGCCGCGGTGGCGGCGATCGTGAGGCCGACGGCGACCATGCGGCGGCGCAGCGCGACGGCGCGGGACGGTGGCATGGCGGCACTATCCTGGCTCGCCCCGATGGATGGGCCAGTTCAAACCGTTGAGCGGGAGATCGTCGTGATGAAGTTCGGCGGCACCTCCGTCGCGGGCGCCGACGACATCCGCCGCGCCGCGCGGCGGATCGTCGCCGCGCGCGAGGGCGGCAAGCGGGTCGTGGCCGTGCTCTCGGCGCGCGGCAAGACCACCGACGACCTGGTCGCGATGGCCGGCGAGGTCTCCGAGCGGCCCGACCCCCGCGAGCTCGACATGCTGCTCTCGGTCGGCGAGCGCATCTCCTGCGCCCTCGCGGCGATGGCCATCAACGACCTCGGCCATCGTGCCATCTCGCTCACCGGCTCGCAGGCGGGCATCGTCACCGATTCCACGCACACCAAGGCACGCATCCTCGATGTCCGCGCAGAGCGCATCCGGGAGGCCCTCGGCGAGGACCGGATCGTGCTGGTAGCGGGCTTCCAAGGGGTCTCGACCGAGAGCCGCGACGTCACGACGCTTGGGCGCGGCGGCTCCGACACCACCGCCGTCGCGCTGGCGGCGGCGCTCGGTGCGGAGGTGTGCGAGATCTACACCGACGTGGCGGGCGTGTTCAGCGCCGACCCGCGTATCGTCGCCGACGCTCGCAAGCTGTCGGTCGTCTCGTTCGAGGAGATGCTGGAGATGGCCGCCTCGGGCGCCGGGGTACTGCAGCTGCGGGCCGTCGAGTACGCGCGAAACCACGGGATCAGCGTGCATTGCCGCAGCTCGTTCGAGGATGGCGCCGGTACCCTCGTCATCGCCGAGGACAAGACGATGGAACGCCCGCTGGTCACAGCCGTCACGCACGCCGAGGAGGCTCGGGTCACCCTGACCGGGGTGGACGACACGCCCGGCGTGGCGGGGCGGATCTTCAACGCGCTCGCCGACGCGAACGTGAACGTCGACATGATCATCCAGAACGAGCCCGTCTCGGAGGACGCGAAGGCGGACCTCTCGTTCACCGTCGCCGGGCGACGACCTGCGCGCCGGAATCGAGGCGCTCGAGGGCCTCGGCGTGGCCGAGTCGGTCCTCGCCGACGAGAGTGTCGGCAAGGTCTCCGTGGTGGGCGCGGGAATGCGCAGCCACCCCGGCGTCGCAGCGAAGGTCTTTCAGGTGCTCGGCGACGCGCGCATCAACATCGAGATGATCGCCACCTCGCCGATCAAGATCTCGTGCGTGATCCCGTCCGGCTCGGTGCCCGAGGCGGTGACCGCGCTCCACCGGGCCTTCGAGCTCGGCGACGGCGGGATCCAGCGCGAGGACCCCACGGGCGACCACCGCCCGAAGGCCTGATGGCTCCCGACCGGCTCCGCGTCGGCGTGCTCGGCGCCACTGGCGCCGTGGGCTCGACGATCCTCGACGTCCTCGCCGAGCGATCGTTCCCGGCCTCCGAGGTGGTGGCGCTCGCCTCCGAGCGCTCGGCGGCCGTGGAGGTCGCGTACGGAGACGACATCCTGGAATGCCGCACTCTCTCGAACGACTCGATCGACGGCCTCGACCTGGTCCTCTCCTCAGCGGGCGGCATGGTCAGCTCGGAGTGGGCGCCGCGGATCGTCGATGCCGGGGCCGTCGTGGTCGACAACACGAGCTTCTGGCGCATGCACGACGATGTTCCGCTCGTGGTCGCCGAGGTGAACCCCGACGTCCTGGAGTTCCATCGGGGGATCGTCGCCAACCCCAACTGCTCGACGATGCAGATGGTCGTCGCGCTCGCGCCGATCCAGCGGGCCGTGGGCATCGAGCGGATCGTCGTATCGACCTATCAGCCAACGTCGGGAACCGGGCGGCGGGCGATGGCCGAGCTCGAGGCTCAGGCCCACGCGATCCTGCACGAGGCCGAGCCCGGCGAGGCCGAGGTCTATCCGCACCGCATCGGCTTCAACGTCCTCCCGCAGGTCGAGACGTTCCGCGAAGGCGACGACTACACGACCGAGGAGCGCAAGATGATGGCCGAGACGAGGAAGATCCTCGGAGTCGCCGAGAGCGAGCTGGGAGTTTCGGCCACGTGCGTGCGCGTTCCCGTCTTCTACGGCGAGTCGGAGTCGGTGAACGTGCAGACGCGCGCGCCGCTCGATCCGGCCGCGGCCCGCGAGCTGCTGGCGGCGGCCCCGGGCGTCGCCGTCGTCGACTCACCGGGCGAGGGGCTCTATCCGATGGCGAGCGAGGCCACGGGCCGCGATGAGGTGCTCGTCGGCCGGATCCGGGGCGACCCCTCGCACGAGCGCTGCCTCAACATGTGGATCGTCGGCGACAACCTTCGCAAGGGCGCCGCCACGAACGCGGTCCAGGTCGCCGAGCTGCTGGTGGCGCGAGATCTCCTTCGCCGGCCCGCCGGCGCCTTCGCCTCCGCCTGAGAAGATCCCCGCTCCGTGATCGGCGCCTACGCAACCGTTGCGGTCGCCTGCGCAGCGTCGGTGGCCGTCGGCCAGGCGGTCCTCTCGGCCTGCGGGCGCCGCGAGTTCACGTGGCTCTCGGCGCCCGTGGGAGTGGCCGCGCTGCTCGTTCTCTCCGGAATCGCGATCAAGCTGCCGGGCCATGCGACGGCGGTCGCCGTCGCGATCCCCGCGGCCGTTGGGATCGCCCTGGTGTGGCTCTGGGTCAGCGGGGGCGCGGTTGGGTTTGGCCGCGCGGCGGCGATCGCCGCGGTGCCGGCCCTCGTCGCGGTGGTCGGCGCTTCGCTCCCGTTCGTCGCCTCGGGACGCGTCGGCATTCTCGGCGTCGGCCTCGTCAACGACGACATGGCCTCGCACCTCGTGATCGCGGACTGGATCGGCTCGCATGCGGGATCGGCCCCCAAGCTCGTCGAGCAGGGCTACCCGGTGGGCCCGCACGCCCTCGTCGACGGCATCTCCTCGCTGCTCGGGAGCGGCCTGGTCGACACCTTCGCCGGTCTCACGCTCGCGCTGCCGGCGCTGATGGCGGCCCTCGCCGCCGGCGTTCTCGCCGACCTGCGCCCCGGGCGGCGGACCGTCGCCGCCGCCCTCGTCGCGCTCTCCTACCTAGGGGCCGCCTACCTGGCGCAGGAGGCGTTCAAGGAGCCGGTCGAGGCTCTGCTCCTGCTCGGGTTCGCTCTTGCGCTCCCGTCGGTCCGCGACGGCCGCAGCGCGATCCCGCTCGGTGTGCTCGCGGCGGGGTCGGTCTACGCGTACAGCTTCCCCGGGCTCGCGTGGCTGGCGGCGGCCGCCGTGGCGTACGCCGTGCTCGCCGGGCTCTTTCGGATTGGCGCGAAACCCACCCATGCGGTGCGTTTCGCGCCAATCGCGGCCTGCATCGCCGCGGGAGCCGTCCTCCTGCTGCTCGTCGCGCCGGAGATCCCCCGGATCGCCGACTTCACCGGCTTCCGGGCCTTCCGCTCGGAGTCGATCAGCGGCGGGCTCGGCAACCTCGCTCACCAGCTCTCGCCGCTCGAGGCGCTCGGCGTCTGGCCGACGAGTGAGTTCCGCCTCGCCGCGGGCGACAGCTCGCATCCGCTCCTCTTCTACGCGGGCGCGGCGCTTGCCCTCGTCGCCCTCTGCCTGGCGGTACCGCGGTGGCTGAGGCGCCGGGGCGCTGCCGTCCCCGCCGCGCTTGCGGCCGCCGTCGCGATCTACCTGGGCGCCCTCCTCTTCGGCACCGTCTACACCTCGGCCAAGGCGCTCTCGATCGCGGCCCCGCTCGTGATGCTCATCTCCCTCGGCGCCCTTCTCGACGGCGATCGCCTGCGGGTCGCGCTCGCCTCGGCTCTCGCGGTCGCGGCGGCGGCCTCGAGCTTCCTCGTCCTGCGCGAGGCCCCGGTGGGCCCGGCCGACCACCACGACGAGCTCGCGGCACTGCGGCCGCTCGTCGCCGGCCAGCGCGTGCTGTTCCTCGGGCGCGACGACTTCGTTCGGTACGACCTCGCCGGCGCCCGCCCCTACGTCGCCGTCCGCAACTTCTATGACGACCTCTACGTCAGGCCGCGATTGGGCCTCACCGACGTCTTCCACAAATTCGACTTCGATTCGGTGAGTCCGGCGAAGCTCCACGGCTTCCCATACGTGATCACGACCCGAGGCGCGTTCGCAAGCGGCCCGCCCCCGTGGCTGCGCCTCGTCCGAACGACGCCAAGCTTCGCGCTCTGGAAACGAGTGGGCCGGCTCTCACCGCGCCGCACGCTCGCCGAGGGCGAGGATCCGGGCACCGACCTTCGCTGCTCGACGCCGAACGGCGGGCGCCTCGCGGCCTCGGCGGGCACCGCGACGGTGTTCGACCGCCGGCCGGTGTCGAGCGCCCGCTGGCGGCCGGACCCCACCGTCTCCGACGGCTCGCTCGCAACGGCCGCCCTCCACCTGACTCGGGGGCGATGGCAGCTTTCACTCCAATACGACGCCACCCGAGACGTTCGCGTTACGGCGCCCGGATTCGACGCCAAGATCCCGGCCAACCTCGACTACCGGGGCTCGACGCCCTACTACCGCGTGCCAGGCGAGCTCACGGTCCGTCGCGCAGGCCCGGTGCGCGTGGCCCTCTCGGTCGAGCGGCCCCCGCTCGCGGGCAGGCTTCTCGGCGCCACGTCAGTCGCGCATCTCGGGGCCATCGCGGCAACCCCCTCTGGCCGCGGCTCGCGTGGGGCGCCGGGTGACGGCGAGGCGGCAATCCCTCTCAGCCGGTCCTGCGGTCGCTACCTCGACTGGTACTAGGCCGCGGGTGCCCGCCCCGTGACCCACGCCCACCCGAGCCCGATGCCTCGGACCGTCAGGCTCCGCGCGGGAGGCTGAAGCGCACCCGCGTGCCGGCGCCGTTGCCCGCGAGCCAGATCCGGCCACCGTGGGCCTCGACGATCGCTCTCGATATCGCGAGGCCGAGGCCCGCTCCCCCGTCCGACCGAGAGCTGTCGGAGTCAGCGCGAAGGAACGGCTCGAAGACGCGCCCCCATTCGGGCTCGGGGATGCCGGCGCCCGTGTCGGCGACCTCGATCTCGATCTCGGCCGGACTCGGCTCCGCACGAACGGTGACGCTGCCGTCCGCGGGGGTGTGGCGGATCGCGTTCTGTATCAGGTTGAACAGGACTCGCTGAACCCGCTCGGGATTCGCCTTTGCCGCCCCGACGCCGGGAGGCACCTCGGCCAGGACCTCGACGCCTTCTGCGTCCGCCTGGACGCGCATGGCTGACACCGTGTCTCGAACGAGGTCATCGATCTCGACCCGATCCATCGTCCACTCGATGTCGCCTGCCTCCAGGCGCGAGAGCTCGAACAGGTCGTCGATCAACATCCCGAGAGCGTCGATGTGGGTGGCCATCGTCGCCAGGTAGCGTCGCCGGGTGGGCTCATCGACGATCTCGTCGTCGATGGCCTGAGCGAGGAGGCGAATCGAGGTCAGTGGCGTTCGAAGGTCGTGGGAGACGGCGGCGACGAGGTCCCGGCGCGCCCGCTCCGTCGCCTCGAGCCGGGCGAGCGTTGCGTTCGCCTCAGCGGCGAGCTGGGCGAGCTCGTCGCGGGCGCCGGTCTCGATCTCCACGCCCCGGGCTCCGTCGGCGAAGGCGACCAGCCCGTCGCGTATCGACTCGACGTCGCGCAGCACTCCGCTGGTCAGAAGCTGGGCAACCCGGATGGCGACCACGCCGGCGAACGCGACGCTGACCACGATCAAGACCGTGTCCTGCGCGGAGACGAACATCAACAGCGCGAACGCCACGGCGGCGACCAAGAGGAGGGCGACGGCGACCGTGACGCCGAGGGCAAACTGGCGCCCAAGCGGACCGATGCGTTCCCGCCGCTGGCCCAGATAGTGCGCGAGGGCGAGCCAGGCACCGCCGAGGCCGAGGAGCAACACCGCCGTCTCGGCACCCGCTTCGCCCCCATAGGCCAACTCCACCGCTCCGGCGGCGGCGAGCGCTGCGACCAGGAGGAGGCCGAGCGAGCGCGTCATGGCCGGAACCGGTAGCCGACGCCCCAGACCGTCTCTATCCAGCGCGGGTCGCCCGGGTCGACCTCGACCTTCGCCCGCAGCCGGCGTATGTGAACGGTCACGGTGGAGGAGTCGGTGTAGAAGGGGTAGCGCCAGACACAGTCCATGAGCTGGTCGCGGGTGAAGACCTGGCCGGGGTGGCGGGCGAGGAAGACGAGCAGGTCGAACTCGCGCTGGGTGAGCTGGGCCTCCTCGCCCCGCACGATCGCCCGGCGCCCGGCCGCATCGATCTCGAGGCCGCCGAAGGTGAGGGGCTCGGCTCGCTCGACGGTCGGCTCGACCCGGCGCAGCACCGCGGCGACGCGCGCCAGCAGCTCGGCGGGGGAGAAGGGCTTGACGACGTAGTCGTCGGCCCCAAGCCGCAGGCCGGCGACGCGGTCGGACTCCTCGCCCTTCGCGGTCAGCATGATCACCGCGACGCGGTCGTGCTCGCGGGCGCGCAGGCGCTTCATCACCTCGAGGCCGTCGGGACCGGGCATCATCACGTCGAGAAGGACGAGGTCCGGCCGCTTCGCGGCCGCGAGCGCGAGCGCCTCCCGCCCGTCGTGAGCGACCCGGGCCTCGTACCCGGCACGCCGCAGGTAGCGCGAAACGACCTCTCCGATCGTGGGCTCGTCGTCGACGACGAGGACCGAAGCGCCGGCGCGTTGCTCACCGGTCATCGCTTGATTCTCCCAGCCAGGGCTTCTCGGGCATCAGCCGAACGTGAACGCGTAGCCCTCGACGCCACGCTGGGGCTCCAGCATGACGCTATGGCTCTCGACGCGCGGCAGGCTGACGACGTTATAGAGGCGCTGGGAGCCGACCCTGACGGTTCCTCCATGGACGTCCTTGCCGGCGGCCGAGGCCGCGATGGGCTTACCGTCGAGCAGGACCCGCACGCCTCGGGCCCGCCCCGGGGAGCCGAGCACGATGAACACGCGCCGGGCCTTGAAGGAGAGGTCGATCCCCGCGCCGGCCCCCGCGGTCGCGGCGTCACTGGCGATCCGCCACGTGCCGTGGTAGGCGAGCTCGTTCGACGGCGGTTGCGCGGGATCGCCGTAGTCGTGCGTCCCAGGCGTGATCGCGCCGTTGGTGAACCGCTCGGCCTTGGCCGCTCCGAGATAGGTCTCCGGCGTCGCGACGCCCTGCGACGGCGCCTGAGCGTGCGCGCGCGTATCCGCTCCAAGGTCGCGCGCGCCCTGCTCAGCGAGCAGCGAGCGGATCGCGCGCTCCTTGCCCGAGTAGTTGCCCTCCCCGAACTCGACCAGCCGCACCCGGCCCTGGCCGTCGATCAGGTACTCGGCCGGCCAGTACTCGTTGCGGTAGGCGGTCCAGGTCGCGTAGTCGTTGTCCTGCACGACCGGGTAGTGGATGCCGTCCTGCGAGATCGCGGCCTGGACGTTGGACGCGCTGTGCTCGAACGGGAACTCCGGAGTGTGGACGCCGATGATCTCGAACCCCTTCGAGTGGTACTTCTTGTACCAGGCGTTCAGATAGGGGAGGGTGCGGATGCAGTTGATGCAGGAGTAGGTCCAGAAATCGACCAACACGACGTGGCCGCGGAGCTGCTTGAGGCTGATCGGCCGCCCGCCGGGAGTGTTGAACCAATCCTGGGTGCCGACGAGCTCCGGGGCCCGGCCAAGCACAGGCAGCTTCTCGCCCGTGTCGGCTTGTTTGCTTCCGGCCTCCTTTGAGACCTTGCCGGAGGCGTCGCCGATCCGGCCTCGAACGTTCACGAGCTGGTCCTGGACCGCCTTGTCGTTCTCCAGCCCCTGCGTCGGGTCGACGAGGAACGATGGAACCCCGCTGGCGATCGCGGTCTCGAAGCGGGTGTCGAGGTTGGCGAACATCGCGATCGCGACCAGGACCATCACCGCTCCCATCGCGAACTGAAGGCCGGCGCTCCGCCGCGCCAGCCGCGAGGTGACCTTGCGCCCGCCGAGGGCAAGGAGGTAGAGGACGACGGCGGAGCCGAGGCCGTAGGCGAGGGCGACCGCCAGCCGGCCCGCGGTGAAGCTCTGAGCGGCTGAGACCGTGATGACCCCGGCGAGGATCGGCCCGGCGCACGGCGCGTAGACGAATCCGAGGCTGGCGCCGATGAGAAGCCCGGAGCCGAACCCGTCGCCGCCGCCGCGCTTCGGCCCGAAGCGGCTCGTCAGCCGCGACAGGCGGGCCTCCAGCTGGTCGGAGAGCGGCGGGACCATGAGCGCGATCCCAAAGGTGATGAGGACGACGATCGCGATCGTCCTGGGGAGCCC
This sequence comes from uncultured Actinomycetes bacterium, assembly GCA_963771655.1. Lineage (GTDB taxonomy): Bacteria > Actinomycetota > Thermoleophilia > Solirubrobacterales > 70-9 > JAWVFM01. The sequence continues at coordinate 85,089 of CAVYUG010000002.1, forward strand.
GCTCGGGAGCCCGAGGGCGTCGATCAGGTAGACGAGCGCGACGGTCGCGAACGTGAACGAGAGCGCGAGCCCGGTCACGATGCCGAGCGGCCGCCGCCGGCCGCCGGTAGCCCCCGCTGCGAGGACCACCGGGAGGACGGGAAGCACGCATGGCGATACGGCGGTGCCCGCACCGGCGAGGAACGCGAATGCGATCAGGAGGACCATCGACTCAGCTCAGGGTCGCACCTAGAAGTGACACGGTGCTTAATTCGCCACGATGTCGACCGGGGTTCCGAGTGGAAGGACCCGGGCGAGTCTGGCGATATCGCGGTTTCGCAGGCGAATGCAGCCGTGGCTGATGCTCCGGCCGATGAGTTGGGGCTCGTCGGTCCCGTGGATGCCGACCTGGCCGTCGCCGCCGCCCCAATGGGCGAGGACCGCCGAGTGGGCGGAGAGGCCGAAGGCCCACGGGCCATAGAGGCCGTGGCGGGCCGGCTGGCGCAGGAGCTCGGTGATGAAGAAGCGGCCGACCGGCGTCGGCGTCGCGGCCGCCCCGTCGGCGATCGCCATCCGCCAGCGAACCTGGCCGCGGCTGCGGGCGACGAGTCGGTGTCGGCGGAGGTGGACGCGAATCCGCCAGTCATCGCGGGCGAGGGCCACCGACGGGGAACGTACCCACCCGCGGGAGCCATTGGGCCGGGTCGGCAGCCAGACCTGGCGCCACCCGGGCCGGCGGCGGCTGACGAGGAGGACCCTGGGAGTGCCCTTGGCGGTCTCGCTGCCGAGCGATCGCCACGGATGCCCCGAGCCAGGGCGCCGGAAGATCGCCACGCGCCGACCGCGGGCGCGGGCGACGACGCTGGCGCCGGCGGGCACGGACCGCGCCGCCCGTACCGGCGCGGTCCCGGAATTCGCCGGCGCGTGCCGATGGTGGGGCGGCCCGCCCGGGCTCGCCGGCGTCGACTCGCCGCCGGCGTAGAGGACGCCGCCGGCCGTCACGAGAGTCGCGCCGGCGACGCCGGCGAGAAGGCTCGTCCGCCGCACCGGGGTTGCGCTCGTCAGCCGGTGAAGCTCGCCCCGGCCGAGGTCGACTCGTGCATCGCGGCGCCCGACTCGTGCATCGCGGAATCGCTCTTGGACTCGTGCTTCATGGCTTCCCCGCTCTTCTTGGCTTCGTGCTTCATGGCCTCGCCGCTCTTCTGCCCACCGGCCGCGAGGGCGAGCCCGCCGCCCACACCGGCCGTCGCCAGGGCGCCGGCCGCGATCGCCACGAGGATCCTCTTGCTGATCACCATCAGACCTCCAGTTCGTCGGTTGACGACCGTGACGCTAGGCCCGAGATCTAACAAAACGCGGAACTCGCTCGCGCGTCGTCGCCGCGACGGTGAATTGCGCCGCGGGAAGGCCCTAGGAGGTCCGGCCGTCGGCCTTCGCGGTGTCTCTCGCGGCCGAAACGGCCGCCGCCGGCCCCTCGGTCCAGGGCTCGCCGTGCCCGGGGAGCACCAACGCCGCGTCGATCTCCTCGATCGCGGTCAACGACTCGACCGAGCGCGGCGTGGAGACGTTGAACGGCATCGTCTGAGGCCCGCGTCGTCCTCGCGTTGGGTGCCAGGTGCAAAGCAGGTCCCCGACGAAGAGCGCCCCATCGTCAGCGAAGAGGTAGGCGACATGCCCCGGTGTGTGGCCCGGCGTGTGGATGACGCGCGGCCTCCCAGGGACGTCGAGCGTGTCGCCATCGGCGACCGGCTTCGTGCCTTCGAGCACGGGCGGCTTGGCGCCGCCGTTGCGGGTGAAGTGCCAGAAGAGGCGGTAGGTCCCCGGGTGTGTCAGCTCGCTTAGGAGACTCTCGTCCATCTTCTTCTTACCGCGGTTGCGCGCGGACTCCTCGTCGTCGGGGTGAAGGTGGATCGCCGCCCCGGTCTCCTCGCGCACCCCCGTCGAGACGCCGGTGTGATCGCCGTCGGCATGCGTGAGGACGATCGCCTTGACATCGCCAAGGCCGCGGCCGAGCAGCTCCAGGCCGGGCTCGAGCTGCGGCCGGTAGCCCGGGACGCCGGCGTCGACGATCGTGACGCCGGACTCGTCGGCCACGAGATACCAGTTGACGTAGGCGGTGCCGAGGCGGACGAGGTCCTCGGCGAGTCGCGTCGGGGTCACCCAGCCAATATAAGGCCCTAATGGAATTCGGCTTCCCCGACGCGCTGCTCATCTTCGGCGCCCTGCTCACCCTCTCAGCCGCGCTCTCCGGCCTGATGCGAGGCACGGTCCTGTCGATCTCGGTCCTCGCGGTCAGCGTCGGTATCGGCCTCGCGGCCGCTGGTGTGGTTTCGATCCATGCGGAGGACAACTCGATCGTGGAGCTGATCGAGCTCGCGCTCGTGCTGACCCTGTTCTCGGACGGGCTGTCGGCCGAGCGTGAGCTGCTGCGGGTCCACTGGGGCCCGGTGACGCGAGCGATTGTGCTCGCGATGCCGATCACCCTGGGCCTGCTCGGGCTCGCCGCCCACGTACTGATTCCGGGCTTGACCTGGCCGGAGGCTTTCCTTCTCGCCGCGGTGCTCACTCCGACGGATCCGGTCGTCACATCCGCCGTGGTCACCTCCACGCGCGTGCCGGCGTTCGTGCGTCATCTGCTCAACCTGGAGTCGGGGCTGAACGACGGGCTCGCTGTGCCGTTCGTCCTCTTCTTCCTCGTCCTCGCACGCCCGGGCGGCGATCCCGGTCCCGAGGCCGCGACCCTGCTCGGAGAGGCTGCGTTCGGGGTGCTCGTCGGGGTGGTTCTCGGGGCCGTTGGCGGACGCCTGCATCACCACCTCCCCGGCGGTGGAATAACCCCGCGCTACGAGGGCATCTACGCGATCGGATTCGGTCTCGCCGCGTTTGGGCTGGCGGAGGTGACGATCGGCAATGGGTTCGTCGCGGCGTTCGTCTGCGGCATCGCGATGGGCGCCGCCGAGCACGAGGTCCCCGACGCCTTCCTCGAGTTCTCGGAGAACGTCAGCGCCATCTCCCAGGTGATCACGTTCTTCGTCTTCGGCGCCCTCATCTACGCAACCGGCTACGAGGGGGACGTGTTGCGTCTGGTGCTCTTCATCGCCTTTGCGCTCCTCGTCGCGAGGCCCGTGGCGATCGCGCTCGCCTTCGTGCGGGCGAGGCTCCCCCGCGCGCAGCAGGCGTTCATCGCGTGGTTCGGGCCGAAGGGCGTGGCCTCGATGCTGTTTGCGCTGTTCGTCCTCGACTCGAAGGTCGGCCATCGCAGCCTGATCTTCACGACCGCTGCGTTCACCGTCATCACGTCGATCGCCGTGCACGGCCTCACCGACACGATCGGCGCCACCTGGCTGGAGCGGCGGACGCCCAAGCGCGAGTAGGCGCCGCGGTCAGCCCTCCAGCTCGACGAGCTTCGCCCTCGCCGTCTCGACGTCGATTCCGGCCTGCTTCGCGTAGAGCGCCGCCGCGTCGTCAAGCTGGCCCAGAAGCACGAGCTGGGAGACCTCGGGCGAGGGGTCCGGGACCGGTGCCGGCCCGCTCATCTCATGCAGATGAGATCGAGCCGAACCGGACGCGAAGCGGAGGATTCGGCGGCAGTCATCCGCTAGGCGGCCGTGGCCGCTAGCCGCTCCTCGACCCACCCGGTCGGGGCGACGTGCTTGGACATCCCGAGCTCCTTCGGCTCGAAGCCGAGCGCGAGCCCGACCAGCTGCGGCAGGTGCAGCACCGCGAGCCCGAGGTCGCGGCCGACGATCTTCGCCGCCTCGGGCTGCTGAAGGTCGAGGTTCAGATGGCAGAGCGGGCACGGCGTCACCAGGCAGTCGGCGCCTGCATCGAGCGCGTCGCCCACGTGGGTTCCGGCCTGGCGCAGCGAGGTCTCGCGGTTCATCGTGATCACCGGGAAGCCGCAGCAGCGGCGGGCGCCGTCGTACTCCACGACCTCGCCACCGAGCGCCTCGATCAGCCAGTCGAGATAGAGGTCGCGGTCGGGACGCTCCTCGTAGCCGAGGCGGTGCTTCGGGCGCAGGATGTAGCAGCCGTAGAACGGCCCCACTCGCAGGCCCGCGAGCGGACGCCGGACCCGCTCCTTCAACTTCTCGAGGCCGTAGTCCTCGACCAGGACCCAGAGGAAGTTCTTGTTCGTCCAGCCGTCCTTGCCGCGGACGTAGGAGATGTCCTCGGCCTCCAGCGCCTCGTTGATGTGCGCGCGATAGGCCGAGTCGGCGTCGAGGCGCTGCTGGCACTCCGACATCGCTCCCTGGCACGTGGAGCAGATGTTCATCATCGCGAGGCCGGTCGACTGGGCGAGCGCGAAGGTCCGCGCGTTGAGCGTGTCGGCCAGCTCCTGGTTGTGCTCCGCGATCACGCCCGCGCCGCAGCAGTTCGCGCGGTCGAGCGTGACGAGCTCGATCTCGAGGCGCTCCGCGACGAGCGCCATCGAGCCGTGGAGCTCGGGCGTGAAGCCTCGAGAGACGCAGCCTGGCCAGTACGCGAGCTTCATGGCCTAGGTCCCCGTCACCTGCGGCGCCTGGGCCTCGGGGCCACCCTCCGGAAGGTCGCGCTCGGCGATCTCCTCCTCGGCCTCCTCGCCCCCGATGTAGAGGTTGAGCTCCTCGCGGTGCTCCTCGGCGTGCTTGTAGATGCGCTTGACCCGCTCCTGCGCATCGCCGGGCAGCTCGGGGTGGACGCCCGGGATCAGCTTCGAGAGCGAGCGCATCTTCCCGCTGCGGATGCCGCGCAGCGCCGTGGGGATGGAGCCGACGAGCCCCGCGATGGCGCCCTTCGAAGGCTTGAGCTTGCCGGCGACGCCCTCGGCGTAGGACTCCTGGAGGAGGAGCGATTCGTCGAGCGTGCCCTTGCGCTCGATGATCTTCGTGAAGGCCCGCTCGTGACGGCGCCCGTTGTTGAGGTCGTCGATGTCCTCCTCGTCGCCGGCGAGGCGGCGCAGCCGCATGATCTGGTCCATCGGCGCGACGCCCTTCGGACAGGCGTCGATGCAGGAGAAGCAGTGGGTGCAGTCATAGATCCCGTGCGGGTCCTGCGCCAGGTCGTAGAGCCGCTCGCGCCGCTGGGAGTCGCGGGGATCGCCGACGAAGCGGTAGGCCTTGGCGAGGGCGGCCGGCCCGATGAAGTCGGGGTCGACCTCCATCGACAGGCACGACGAGACGCAGGCGCCGCACTGGATACACGCCATCGACTGGGTCACGTCGATCATCGACTCGGGCGGCACGATGTACTCGCGCTCCGGCTCGGGGCCCTCGGGTATAAGCCACGGCGTGACCCTGCGGACCTTCGTCCAGTGGGTGGACTCCATGTCGGTGACGAGGTCCTTGAGGACCGGCATGTTGCCCATCGGCTCGACCACGATGGGGGCGGCCTCGACGCCGGCTCGATGCTCCTCGACCGCCTCGGTGGCCGTGAGCCCGGCGGCGCGGTCGGCCTGGTTCTGGGCGTCCTGGATCTTGGTCTTGCAGGCGAGGGTCGACTGGCCGTTCACCTTCACCCCGCACGAGCCGCAGATCGCCGCCCGGCACGAGCAGCGGACGGCCAGCGAGCCGTCCACCTCAGAGCGGGCCTGCAGCAGCGCGTCGAGCACCGACAGGCTCTCCTCGAGCTCGACGTCGAAGTTCTCCCAGTAGGGGCCGTCGCCCGTCTCGGGCTTGAACCGCCGCACCTTGATCGTGTACTCGGCCATCTACGCCGACACCATAGTTGCGGTGGTTCTTGAATCTCTTGCGGGCGCCTTCGGCGCCCTTACATGCTTCTTTCGCGCTAAAGCGCTCATGCCTAATATGTCCGTTCCATCGGCTGCCAGTTCGTGATCGTCACCTCGGAGTAGCCCACGTCCGGCTCGTCGCCGTTCGCCGACAGCGTGATGTGCTTGAGCCACTCCTCGTCGTTTCGCTCCGGGAAGTCGGTGCGGTACTGGGCGCCGCGGCTCTCGGTGCGGTGGAGGGCCGCGACGCACGTGCACTCGGCGTTCTCGAGCATGAATCCAAGCTCGATCTCCTGCAGGACGTCCTGGTTGAACACGTTCGAGCGGTCGTCGACGTAGGCGCTCTTCGCCTCCTCCTTGAGCCGGCGAATGGTGTCGAGCGCGGCCTGGATCCCATCGGCGTCGCGGAAGACACCGACGAAGCGGTCCATGACGACGCTCATCTCGTGGCGGATCTCCGAGACGCGGCGCCCCGAGCCCTTCTCGCGCGCGAGCAGGTCCTCGATGCGCCGGCGCTCGTCGATCAGCAGCGCCTGGGGCGCGAGCGGGGGCCGAGAGCGCTTGGCGAGGTTCGCCGCGTCCTCGCCCGAGCGGCGCCCGAAGATCAGCGTGTCGAGGAGGGAGTTGGCGCCGAGGCGGTTGCCGCCGTGGACCGAGACGCAGGCGACCTCGCCCGCCGCGTAGAGGCCGTCGATGGTGGTGCGGCCGTGTACGTCGGTCTTGACCCCGCCCATCATGTAGTGGTTGCCGGGCTTGATGTGGATCGGCTCGCGAGTGATGTCGACGCCCGCGAAATCGCGCCCGACCAGCACGATCTCCCGCAGCGCCTCGTGGATGCGCTTGCGCGGCACGACCGTGACGTCGAGGGCGACGGTGCCGTCGGGGAAGCCGCGCCCCTCGTCGATCTCGGTCTGCTCAGCGCGGGAGACCACGTCGCGTGAGGCGAGCTCCATCTTGTTGGGCGCGTAGCGCTCCATGAATCGCTCGCCCTTGGCGTTCAGCAGGTGCGCGCCCTCGCCGCGGGCGCCCTCGGTGATGAGGAAGCCCTTGCGCGCGAGGGTGGTGGGGTGGTACTGGACCATCTCCATGTCCATCAGCTCGGCGCCGGCCGCGTAGGCCATGGCGATCCCATCTCCGGTGCAGATGAGGGCGTTGGTCGTCGGCCGCCAGATCTGGCCGTTGCCCCCGGTGGCGAGGATCACCGCCTTGGCGCCGAAGAGCTCCATCGAGCCGTCGCGGATGTTGCGCAGCACCGCGCCGACGCATTGGCCGCCATCGCCGATCGCGAGCGCGGTCGTGAAGTACTCCTCGTAGCGGGAGATCAGGTCGGAGTGCTTCATCAGCTGCTCGTAGAGCACGTGCATGATCGCCTGGCCGGTGATGTCGGCGACGTAGTAGGTGCGCGCGTGCGAGGCCCCGCCGAAGGCGCGAGTGCCGAGTCCCCCTTTCTCGTTGCGGTGGAAGGTCACGCCGAGGTGCTCGAGGTGCAGGACCTCCTGAGGCGCCTCCCGGCACATGATCTCGACGGCGTCCTGGTCGGCGAGGTAGTCCGAGCCCTTGATCGTGTCGAAGGCGTGCGACTCCCAGGTGTCGTCCGGGTCGAGCGCCGCGTTGATCCCGCCCTGGGCGGCATTGGAGTGCGAGCGGACCGGGTGGACCTTCGAGACGATCCCCACGGAGACCCCGGCTTCGGCCGCCGCGAGCGCAGCGCGCTGCCCGGCGAGGCCGGCTCCGATCACTAGGACGTCATGCTGAGGCACGGGCGGCGCGGGATTCTATGTCGAGTGGCTAGCGCGAGGCCGTCGGCGCGCGCGGCCCCCTGGACGGCCGCCTGGCGCGCCGCGCGTATTCGCGGAAGTCGCGCTCGAAATCGGGCCACCAGGGAGGCTCGGGCTTGTCGACGGGCGAGCCGCCATCCTCGTCGCTCTCTCCGCCTTCGCCGGGAGGCGTGCGAAGGAGCGTGAAAGTGGTGATGCTCAGGAGCGCCGCCACCCAGAGCACAAACGCCGCCAGGGAGCGCCCGCCCTGGGTGGTCATCCGGGTCGAGGCGACCACCACCGAGGCATCGGCGAAGAGCGTCGCGATGACGAGGCCGATCGCGAGCGGCGCCGAGCGAAGCCAGGGGCGCCCGCGGCGGAACCAAAGAAGACCCGCCCACCATCCCAGAAGGGCGATCCAGGGGACGAGCCAGCCGATCGGTGGAAGCGCCACCGCCACGTCCCCGATGGTGACACAGGATCGCCGCTATTGCGGTTTCATGAAGCCCCGGCGTCGGCGGAGCTTCTCGACCATCGCCTTGCGGTACTCGCGGTTGAGCTCGCCGATCACCTTGATCGAGATCTCCTGCGGGCAGGCGTACTCGCACTCCCCGTGGTTGGTGCAGCCGCCGAACCCCTCCTCGTCGTGCTGTCGCACCATGCTGCGCGCCCTGTGGAACCGCTCGGGCTGCCCCTGCGGGAGCAGGTTCAGGTGGGTGACCTTCGCTCCGGTGAAGAGCATCGCGGAGCCGTTGGGGCAGGCGGCGACGCAGGCGCCGCAGCCGATGCAGATCGAGGCGTCCATCGCCGCCGTCTGCACCTCGGGGTGGACCGGCGTCGCGTTCGGCTCCGGCTTGGGGCCGGCGCCGACCGCGATGAAGCCGCCGGCCTGGATGATCCGGTCGAGGGCGGAGCGGTCGACGATCAGGTCGCGAAGCACGGGGAAGGCCGAGTTGCGGAACGGCTCGACCCGGATCCGCGCGCCGTCCGCGAAGTCGCGCATGAACACCTGGCAGCTCGTCGCCTGGCCCGGGCCGTGCGGGAGGCCGTCGATCTGCAGCGAGCAGGCGCCGCAGATTCCCTCGCGGCAGTCGCTCTCGAACGCCACCGGCGACCTGCCGGCGGCGATCAGCCGGTCGTTGAGCACGTCGAGCATCTCGAGGAACGACGCGTCGCCGTCGATGTCGTGGATGTCGTGGCGCTCGAATCCCCCCTGCGCGTCGGGCCCGTCCTGCCGCCATATCTCGAGCGTGAACCTCACTTGTAGCTCCTCTGGACGGGCTTCAACTGATCGAACTCCAGCTCCTCTATGTGCAGCTTCTCCTCCTCGCCCTCGCCCTGGTGCTCCCAGACGGACACGTTGGAGTAGCGGCGGTCGTTACGGATCGGCTCGCCCTCCTCCGACTGGTGCTCCTCGCGGAGGTGGCAACCACAGGATTCGTCGCGCTCGAGCGCGTCGCGGCACATCAGCTCCGCGAGCTCCAGGAAGTCGCCGACGCGGCCGGCGTACTCGAGCGCCTGGTTGATGCCATCGGCGCCGTCGGTGATCCGCAGGTCGCTCCAGAACTCATCGCGGATGCCCCTGATCTCGCGCAGCGCGAGCTCCAGCCCGTCGGCGTCGCGGGTGATGCCGCACTTGTCGAGCATGAGGTTGCCGAGCTCGCGGTGGAACTCGCTCGCGGGGGTCGTGCCCCCGATGCCGAGCAGGCGGTCGATTCGCGCCCGCACGGCGGACTCGGTCGCCTCGAACTCCGGGTGCGAGGTGTCGAGATGGTCGTCGACCTCGGCCAGGTAGTCGGTCACCGTGTGCGGCGCGACGAAATACCCGTCGGCGAGGCACTGCATCATCGCGCTCGCACCAAGCCGGTTCGCGCCGTGGTCCGAGAAGTTGGCCTCACCGATCGCGAACAGGCCCGGGATCGTCGTCTCGAGCCGATAGTCGACCCAGAGGCCGCCCATCGAGTAGTGAGGGGCGGGGTAAATCCGCATCGGGACCTCCCAGGGGCTCTCGGCGGTGAGCCGCTGGTAGAGGTCGAAGAGGTTGCCGTAGCGGGTCTCGATCGCCTCGGCGCCCTTCTCCTCGATCGCGTCGGCGAAGTCCATGTATACCGCGCGGCTGGTCGACCCCACGCCGTGGCCCTCGTCGCAAACGATCTTCGCGGCCCGGGAGGCGACGTCGCGCGGAACCAGGTTCCCGAAGCGCGGATAGCGCTCCTCCAGGAAGTAGTAGCGCTCCTCGGGCGGGATCTGGCTCGGCGGCCGGTCGTCGCCCGCCTTGCGCGGCACCCACACGCGGCCGTCGTTACGAAGCGACTCGCTCATCAGCGTGAGCTTCGACTGGTAGTCGCCAGACTGCGGGATGCAGGTGGGGTGGATTTGGGTGAAGCAGGGGTTGGCGAACCCGGCCCCGCGCCTGTGCGCCCTCCAGGTCGCGGTGACGTTGCAGCCGACGGCGTTGGTCGAGCGGAAGTAGACGTTGCAGTAGCCGCCGGTCGCCAGCACGACCGCGTCGGCGGCGTGGCGCTCGAGCTCGCCCGTGACGAGGTTGCGGACGATCACGCCGCGCGCGCGTCCGTCGACGATGACGACGTCGAGCAGCTCGTGCCGCGTATTGACGTTGGCCGTCCCCTGCGAGACCTGCTGCTGGAGCGCCTGGTAGGCGCCGAGGAGAAGCTGCTGGCCGGTCTGGCCGCGGCAGTAGAAGGTCCGCTCGACGAGGACGCCGCCGAACGAGCGTGTCGCAAGCGTGCCGCCATACTCGCGGTTGAACGGCACCCCCTGGGCGACCGCCTGGTCGATGATGTTGGTTGAGAGCTCGGCGAGCCTCCAGACGTTCGACTCCCGAGCGCGGAAGTCGCCTCCCTTCACCGTGTCGGAGAAGAGGCGGCGCACGGAGTCGCCCTCGTTCGCGTAGTCCTTGGTGGCGTTGATCCCGCCCTGGGCTGCGATCGAGTGCGCGCGCCGCGCGGAGTCCTGGAAGCAGAAGGCCTCCACCTGGTAGCCGAGGTTCGCGAGGGTCGCCGCGGCGCTGGATCCCGCGAGGCCGGTACCGACGACGATCACCCGGTACTCGTGCCGCTGGCGCGGGCCGACGAGCCGGTGGCCGTCGAGCCACGTGCGCCAGCGCTCGTCGATCGGGCCCTCTGGGATGTTGGCCCCGAGCTTCACGTGGGGGGCTGGGGGAGGGCACCGGTCCAGAACAGGAGCGGGATGGCCGCGAACCCGACCGCGATGAAGCAGGCCATGAAGGTCGCGGTCCGGCGAAACGTCGTGTTGCGGTTCGGCTTGTCCCAGCCCGCCGTCTGCGTGACGCTCCAGAACGCGTGCCGGAGGTGCAGGCCGAGGAGGACCATGACGGCCACGTAGATGAGGACGAAGTACCACTTCTGGAAGACGCCGTAGAGGTTCGCGTACACCGTTCCCGCGTAGATCGGCGTGACCTGAATCGTCCGCGTCGTGAACTGGAGGACGTGGAAGACGAGGAAGGCGAAGATGACGATGCCCGTGGCGAGCATCGTCCTGGCGGAGGTCGTGCGCCGCAGGCGTTTCGCCGGCGAGCCGGGCGGCCGGGCCTCGCGGTTCCGCTTCGTGAGTTGGGCGATGGCGACGATGTGGATCACGAGCGCGGCCAGCAGGACGATGCGGATGACCCACAGGACGCCGTTGCGCGGGATGACCGGGGAGCCGACCGTTCGCAGCCACTCGGCGTAGGTGTCGATAGCGGCCCCGCTGGAGCCGGTGCCCTGGAGCGCCTTCAGGTTCCCCAGCATGTGGGCGAGCACGTAGAGCCCCAGGAGGACCCCGGTGATCGCGACGATGACCTTCTTGCCGATGGTCGAGGCCCAGACCTCGCGCAGCCACCTTCCGCGTGGGGCCGACTCGGCTAACTCCCCCGTTGCGGGCACCGCGCGATTCTATGTCGAGGTCAGCGCGTCGCGGAGGGCCCGGCCCACCTGCTCGGCCGTGATCACCCCGCGAAGGCGGCCGTCGGAGTCGACCGCGGCGAGGGCGCCGAGCCGGCGCATCGACTCGTTGCCGAGGAGCGATTCGAGCGGAGCGTCGAACTCGACCTGGAAATCGTCGTTGGAGTGCTCCTCGACCACCTCGGCCACGCGCGCCGAGGCCCGCGACGGCTCCGGGACGGCGTCGGCGGCGTCGCGCTCGACGAGGCCGCGGAAACGGTGGGCGGCGTCGACGACGAAGAACCAGGGCCAGCGGTAGCGCAGGAAGTACTCGTCGATCGCGTCCTCGACGCTCACGTTCTCGGGGATCGCCACGGGCTCGGAGTCCATTAGGTCGGCGACCGTGATCCCCTCGATGCGGGTGGCGAACTCGGTCTGCACGAGGGCCCCCCGGGCGGCCTGGCCGAGGATCCAGCCCGCGAGCGCCAGGAAGATGCCGTCCGCCGGATCGCCGGCCAGCAACAGGGCGAGGCCGAGCCCGATGAAGACGAACGAGAAGAGGCGGCCGAGGGTGGCGGCCGTTCGCGTCGCCCGGTTGCGGTCGCCCGTGATGCGCCATGCGATCGACCTCGCGATGCGTCCTCCGTCGAGCGGGAAGGCCGGGATCAGGTTGAACACGAGGATCACCAAGTTGATCGAGGCGATCCAGGCCATCACGGCGATGAAGCCGCTCGAGACCGTGCCGGTGCTGGTCGGGAGGGCGCGGCGGAACTCGTCGGCTCCGCCCACCAGCGCGCCTACCGCGACGCAGAGGATCGCGATCCCGAGCGTGACGAGGGGGCCGGCGACGGCGACCTTGAACTCCGTGCCGGGCGAGTCCGAGTCGCGGTCGAGCCTCGCCAGGCCGCCGAAGATCCACAGCGTGATGCTCGAGATGGAGATGCCGCGGCGAAGGGCCACGAACGCGTGCCCCAGCTCATGGAGGAGGATCGAGCCGAAGAACCCGAATGCGCTGACGACTGCCAGGCCGTAGGCCTGGCCATCGCCGGTGCCGGGGCCGAGGATGGCCCGGTAGGAGCTGGACAGCGAGAAGATGATGAGAAACAGCGCTAGGAACCACGAGTAGTCCACGGCGATGCGGATCCCTCGGATGTGGAACAGCGTGATCCCGCCGGTTGCAGGCACAAAGCCATCTTAGGGTGGCGCTGAGGCCGGCAGGCTAGGGTTCCGCGCCCGATGACCGCCGCCCATCCCGCCTCCACCGTGCCCCACCTCGATGAAGCGTGGCACCGGGAGCTGCTCTCCTCCCTCTGCGCGTTCGAGCGCGAGACGGCGTCGGCCGGCGAGCGCGAAGCCGCCGAGTGGGTCGTCGCGCGGCTGGCGGAGGAGGGCGCCGGCGACGCGCACGTGGAGTCCGAGCGCGGGCATCACACGTTCTGGTGGCCGCTCGGGCTCACCTCGGCAGCGGGCGTCCTCGCTGGACTCCGCGGCATGCGCGGGCGGAGCCTCGGGGCCGCGGCCCTGGGGGGGCCGCGGCCTGGGCGGCCGCGGACGAGACACCGCCGCGCCGGCGCCGGCTGCGCTCGATGCTGCCGGAGGCGACGGCGACCAACGTCGTCGCGGCGATGGGCCCGGCCGACGCTCGCCGAACGGTCGTCCTCGTCGTCCACCACGATGCAGCGCACTCAGGGCTCGTGTTCCACCCCGGCGTGCCGGAGACGATCCGCCGCGTCTATCCCAAGTTCTTCGAGGTCGCCAACACGAGTCCCCCGCTGATGTGGCCGGCGGTTGGCGGCCCGGCCCTGGCGGCCCTCGGCGCCGCGACGGGCAGGCGCCGGCTCGCGAAGGCGGGGGCGATCCTCTCGGCGCTGTTCGCAGCCGGCATGGCGGACATCGGCTCGCGGTCGGTCGTGCCCGGGGCCAACGACAACGGGACCGGGGTCGTGGCCCTCATCGCCCTCGCGCGGGCGCTCGCGGAGCGGCCGACGGAGTCGGTGAGGGTATTGCTCGTCTCGACCTCCGAGGAGGGGACCTGCGAGGGCATGCGCCTGTTCGCCAAGCGCCACTTCCCGGAGCTGCCGACGGCTGACACCTTCTTCCTCGCGATCGACACCGTGGGCTCGCCGCACCTGCTCGCGCTTCGGGGGGAGGGGATGCTGGGCATCACGGAGTACCCGGCGCGCTCTCTCGACCTCATCGACGGAACGGCGGACGAGCTCGGGATCTGGATGTTCCCGAACCTCCGCCTGCGCAACGCGACCGACGGCGTGTTCCCCCTGGCCGCCGGCTACGAGTGCGCGTCCCTTTGCTCGTGCACCGACATCAAGCAGCCCTCGAACTACCACTGGCCGACCGACGTTCCGGAGAACGTCGACTTCGAGTCCGTGGGGGACGCGGTGCGGCTCGTGGAGGCGATCGTTCGGCGCCTGGACGCGGAGTGGTTCTGAAACGCCGAACGTCCCGGAGTCGGGGCTATGGGGGGTGGTGAGGGACGTTCGGCGTCAGGTGAGCTGCGGCGAGTGGCGCTCCACGATGCTCCCGAAGTCGGTGCCGGCCGGCAGGGTGCCGAACGCCCGGCCCCAGTCGCCCTCCAGCCGCGACGCCACGAACGCGTCGGCTACCGCCGGGTCGCCGAACCGGACCAGGAGCGAGGCCTGGAGCGCCAGCGCCATGCGCTCCACGATGCGCCGAGCTCGCGACTCGATTGCGTCGAGGTCGGTCAGCTCGTCGCGCAATGCGGCGCCGAAGGCGTCGATGCGCCGGTCGGCGCCCGCGGCTTCCCCGACCTCGTTCGCGAACGCCTCGACCGACTCGGGGCTCCTCACCATCGCGCGCAGGACGTCGAGAGCCTGCACGTTCCCTGAGCCCTCCCAGATCGAGGCGAGGGGAGTCTCGCGGTATAGACGGGGCATTCCGGACTCCTCGACGTAGCCGTTGCCGCCGAAGCACTCGAGCGCCTCGCCCGCGTGCGCCGGGGCCCGCTTGCACACCCAGTACTTGAGGACCGGAGTGGCGAGCCTGCGCACGAGCGCCGCCTCGGCGTCGCCGGCGTGCGCCTCGTCGAACCTCCGCGCGAGCCACATCCCCGCGACCGTCGCCGCCTCGGACTCGACGGCGAGATCCGCGAGGACGTTCTGCATCAGCGGCTGCTCGACGAGCGTCTTCCCGAACGCCGAGCGCCCCTCGCAGTGGTTGATCGCGGCGGCGGTTCCCCACCGCATCCCGGTCGCGCAGCCGATCACGCAATCGAGCCGGGTGTGGTTGACCATCTCGATGATGGTCGGGACGCCTCGCCCCTCCTCGCCGACCATTCGTGCCCATGCACCGCGGAACTCCACCTCGCTCGAGGCGTTGGAGCGGTTGCCGAGCTTGTCCTTGAGGCGCTGGATGTGGAACGGGTTGCGCTCGCCGTCGGGCGTGAAGCGGGGAAGCAGGAAGCACGAGAGCCCGCCCTCAGCCTGAGCGAGGACCAGGAACGCGTCGCACATCGGCGCTGAGCAGAACCACTTGTGGCCGGTGATCGCGTACTCCGCGCCCGCGCCGCCGCCGTTCAGCGCCGCCGCCGTCGTGGTATTGGCGCGCACGTCGGAGCCGCCCTGCTTCTCGGTCATCGCCATTCCGCAGAGCGCCCCGGGCTTGTCCGGGGCGGGGCGGAGCTGGCCGTCGTAGTCGAGCGAGAGAAACCGGGGCTCCCACTCGGCGGCGACCTCGGCCTGCTTGCGGATCGCGGGGATCACGGAGTAGGTCATGGAGATCGGGCAGCCGACGCCGGCCTCGACCTGGGAGAGCAGCATGAAGAGCGCTGCGCGCGCGACGTGCGCCCCCGGCTGCGGCTCGCGCCAGGGCAGCGCGTGGAGGCCCTCGCCGATGCCGAGGTCCATGAGCTCGTGCCACGAGGGGTGGAACTCGACCTCGTCGATTCGGTTCCCGAAGCGGTCGTGGGTGCGAAGCCGCGGTGGGTTCTCGTTCGCGAGCCGGCCGAGCTCGATCACGTCGGGCCGGCCGCAGACCTCGCCGAGCTCCGTCGCGCGCTCGGACGCCCACCCGCCCCCCTCGCGCTCGAGCGCCGCGGTCAGCACCCGGTCGGACGTGAAGGGGTTGTAGCCGGCGAGGGGCGCGGACTGGTTCCTCACCTCGTGGGTGGTCGCGGCGGGGCGCTGTTCAAGCATTGACAAGGGCCGGCTCCTTTCCTGTGACTGAGCGTACGCAGAAGTCTCTGAGCGAGGAGATCAGGGCCTCGGGGTCGTGCGGGCCGGCGGTGGGGGAGAGCGGGCCGACCATCGCCTCGCCGATCGCGCCGACGAGCGCGGCGGCGCTCACCTCCGCGTCCTGCGGCGGCAGCTCGCCCGCGTCGACGCCCTCGATGATCACGGCTGCCATCGCGTCGCGGTAGGCGCGGCGAAAGGCGAGGCGCTCGGCCTCGATGGCGGGGTCGACCGGCTCGGCGAGGAGGGCCCAGGCGAGCCGCGGCGCGCGCAGCGCGCGCCGGGCGAACGCCTCGGCCGCCGCCGCGAGCTTCGCCGCCGCCCCGCCCGGCGCCGACGCCGCGGCGTCGCTCAGCGCGTCGACCTCGTGCTGCGACGCGGTCCTGAAGACCTCGGAGAAGAGGTCCGCCTTGGAGGGGAAGTGCCGGTAGACCGTGCCGGTCGCGACTCCCGCTCGCTCGGCGACCGCGGCGACCGGCGCCTCGGAGTAGCCGCCATGCGCGATCAGCTCACGGGCGGCGGCGACGATGCCCTCGCGCGTCGCCGCCCTGCGGGCCTCGGTTCGCTCCGTCGGCCTGTACGCCATGCAAGAAGTGAATCACGATTCACTTCTTGTGTCAAGAAGCCTATTCCGGGTCGGGCCGCACGATGACCGTGTCGGCGATGGGGCGGACCTCGTCGGCGGGCATGTCGACCTTGTCGGCGTGCTGCCGCACCGCGTCCTCGCTCGATGCCTGATAGATGCACACGGTGCCGAGCTGGCCGTCCTCCTCGCTGATCACGTAGCTCCGAATCCACGCGATGTCCTCTGGGAAGTCCGACTCGGCCACCGCCTTCGAGCGTTCCGCAGTCGCCCCGAGCTCGTCGGGTGTCTTCCATGCCGTGCGCCGTCGAATCATGTACAGGTCCATATCAACCTCCTGGAAAGCGATCTCGCTGCGACTCTAAGGCCCGACGGGCGGGACTGCGGCCGGCGCCCGCGGCTCCGGCTGGTTAGGGTGCCGCGCGCGTGGCGAAGATCAAGGTGGCCAACCCCATCGTCGAGCTCGACGGCGACGAGATGACCCGGATCATCTGGGCCTTCATCAAGGAGCAGTTGATCCTGCCCTACGTCGACGTCGAGCTCCTCTACTTCGACCTCGGGATCGAGAGCCGCGACGCCACCTCCGACCAGATCACCGTCGACGCCGCGAACGCCATCAAGGAGCACGGGGTCGGTGTGAAGTGCGCCACGATCACCCCGGACGAGGCGCGCGTCGAGGAGTTCGGCCTCAAGGAGATGTACCGCTCGCCCAACGGGACGATCCGCAACATCCTCGGTGGGGTGATCTTCCGCGAGCCGATCGTGATCTCGAACATCCCGCGGCTCGTTCCCGGGTGGACGAAGCCGATCGTGATCGGCCGCCACGCGTTCGGCGATCAGTACCGGGCGACCGACATGGTCGTTCCCGGCGAGGGTGCGCTCACGCTCACATACACCCCGAAGGACGGCTCCGATCCGATCGAGCTCGACGTCTACGACTTCCCCGGCGGCGGCGTCGCGATGGCGATGTACAACCTCGACGACTCGATCCGCGACTTCGCGCGCGCCTCGATGCGGTACGGGCTCGAGCGCGAATACCCCGTCTATCTCTCGACCAAGAACACGATCTTGAAGCGCTACGACGGGCGCTTCAAGGACCTTTTCCAGGAGGTCTACGACGGCGAGTTCAAGGATGACTTCGAGGCCAAGGGCATCACCTACGAGCACCGCCTGATCGACGACATGGTCGCCGCCGCCCTCAAGTGGGAGGGCGGGTATGTCTGGGCATGCAAGAACTACGACGGCGACGTTCAATCCGACACGGTCGCTCAGGGATTCGGCTCACTCGGCCTGATGACGAGCGTGCTGATGACGCCCGACGGGAAGACGGTCGAGGCTGAGGCCGCGCACGGAACCGTGACCCGTCATTACCGCCAGCACCAGCAGGGGAATCCCACCTCGACGAACCCCATCGCGTCGATCTTCGCGTGGACGCGCGCGCTCGATGCGCGCGGGCGGATGGACTCGACGCCCCGGGTCCGCGAGTTCGCGGGCGCTCTCGAGCGGGTCTGCGTCGAAACGGTCGAGAGCGGGAAGATGACCAAGGACCTGGCGCTGCTCGTCGGCGGCGACCAGGGCTTCCTCACGACCCAGGAGTTCCTCGCTGCGATCGACGAGAACCTTCAGAAGGAGATGAGCTAGTGCCAAACCCCGTGAACGTCACCGTCACCGGCGCCGCCGGCCAGATCGGCTACGCGATCCTGTTCCGGATCGCGAGCGGCGAGATGCTCGGCCCAGACACGCAGGTGAGCCTGCGGCTGCTCGAGATCCCGGACGCCGTCAAGGCCGCCGAGGGCACGGCGATGGAGCTCGACGATTGCGCGTTCCCGCTGCTCGCCGGAATCGACATCACGGATGACCCCAAGCGGGCCTTCGACGGCTGCAACATCGGGCTGTTGGTGGGCGCTCGGCCCCGCGGCCCTGGAATGGAGCGCGCCGACCTGCTCGAGGCGAACGGCGGCATCTTCAAGCCGCAGGGTGAGGCGATCAACGCCGGCGCCGCCGACGACGTGAAGGTCCTCGTGGTCGGAAACCCGGCGAACACGAACGCCCTCATCGCCATGTCGAACGCGCCGGACGTGCCGAGCGAGCGCTTCACCTCGATGATGCGCCTCGACCACAACCGGGCGATCGCCCAAATCGCGAACAAGCTTCAGGCCCCGGTCTCGGACGTCACGAAGATGACCGTCTGGGGCAACCACTCGACGACGCAATATCCGGACGTCGTCAACGCCAAGGTCCGCGGCGAGTCAGCGTGGGACACGGTCGACGACGAGGCGTGGATCGCAGACGAGTTCATCCCCACGGTCGCCAAGCGCGGCGCGGCGATCATCGACGCGCGCGGCGCCTCGAGCGCCGCGTCCGCCGCCAACGCGGCGATCGACCACGTGCACGACTGGGTCCTCGGGACGCCCGACGGCGACTGGGTGTCGATGGGGATCCCGTCGACCGGCGCCTACGGGATCGGCGAAGGGATCATCGCCGGCCACCCCTGCACCTGCTCGGGAGGGGAGTACGCGATCGTCGAGGGCCTCGAGATCCCCGATTTCTCGCGGGAGCGCATCGACGCTTCGGTGGCCGAACTGAACGAGGAGCGCGAGGCGGTGTCCGGCCTCAGCCTGGTCTGACCGTCAGGCTCAGGCGGCCGTGTACTTACGGCCCGACTTCTTGACGCGCCCTTCCTTCTGCAGGTCACCGAGCACGCGGTACAGGTAGTTCGGCTTGATCTTCATCTGCTTGGCGATCTCCGAAGCGCTGATGCCCGGGTTCGCCTGGATGAGCTTCACGGCCTGATCGGCACGCGTGCCGCCGCGCCGCCGGCGGCGGCGGGTGGTGCCGCTCGAGGAGCCTCGCGGCCTTCCGGGCCCGCGGCGGCCCTGGCGACCATCGGTGAGGTTCGCGAGCGCGCGCTGAAGCTTCGAAAGCTCACCCTCGAGCTCGTCGATTCGCTCCTTGAGCAGATTCGCGGCCTGATCGACCGCACTGGAGATTGAAGCCATCGGTTCCTTCCTGTAACGGTGTCGTCCTTCATACCGTTACTTCAAGTGATTCTCCTGAGTGTGATTCGAGTGTAGTGGGGGAGGGCAGCGAGGGGCGTGGCGCCGGCGCAGCGGCATTTCGTTGTGGCCTTGTGGGTGCTATAGCCCCCAAGAGTCCACAAGGAACCCGATGTCGGCCGATCCTGCCTCCCTAAGTGCTCATCTGCGCCGGAGCGGCCGCCCAGACGTCGAGGGGCGCGAGGGCGCTTAATCCCGCCGGCGTCGCGGCAGGGTGCCGAACACGGCGTCCCAGATGGGGGTCGAAACGCCGTATCCGTATCGGTGGTCCTGGAAGTGATGGCGCATGTGCTGCTCACGAAGGCGCTTGCCGAGGTTCGTCTTCGGAGTGTGATGGTGCAGGTGATAGTGGGTGTAGTCGTACAGCAGGTAGCCGGCGATGAACCCGGAGAAGATGGGGTAGGCCGCCGGCGTTCCGAAGACGAGGACGAAGAGCCCTGCGAAGAGAAGGGCGAGCGGGATGCTCGCGCCCGGCGGCATGACGAGTCGCAGACGGTCGTTCGGATGGTCGTGGTGGACGCCGTGGATGACGAAGTGGAGGCGGGCGCCGATGGGGTGGTCCGGTTCCCAGTGGAAGACCAGCCGGTGGAGCCAGTACTCGGTGAGCGTCCAGAGGAAGAGGCCCGCGAGCACGAGCAGGGCCAGGGTGCCGGCCCCGTAGCCGCGGTCGGCGCCGAGCCAGATGCCGGCGACGATCACCGGGACGAAGATGATCGCCGGCACCGCGGGGTGGATCCGCGAGAAGAAGTCGAGGAACCGGCTCTCGAAGAGCGGGGGCGAGGCGCTGAGGCGCTCTGTGCGTTCGTGGGCCATCACAGGCGATTCTAGCCATCGCGCCCGCGGCGGGACGGGCCGTTAGGTGCACCTAACTCGAGGACGGTTTGACCCAAATGCCGCGAATCCGTGAACGGGCCGTTAATCGAAGTTGTGGCGTTTTGCGAGAAAGCCGCCCGCCACCGATACGGATCGCTGGCATGATCGCCCACGTGATCGAGACGCGGCCACTGACCGACATCGAGAGGCCTCCCGCGGTGATCGCGGACGCGATCGGCCTGACTCGAAGGGAGAGCAGGCCGAAGCGCAAGAACGCCCGCAGCTGCTCCGAGTGCTTCTTCCACCGCCACCTTCTGTGCGCGCTCGACCTCGACCAGCCGTGCTCGACGTTCCGTCCCGACGGGCCCGACGGGCTGGTCCCGCCGCGGCAGCCGGCGCTTCTCGTACGCCAGGGCTGAGCCGCTCGCTTCCCGGCGGGGCCGCCGGGCTTATGATCCTCCCGATGGCCGATCGAGTCGATGCGCTTGCGCGGGTGCCGATCTTCGCCGGCGTCGGGAAGAAGGAGCTGAAGCGTCTGGCGGACCGAATGTCGGAGCGAACGTTCTCGGAGGGCGAGGTTGCGGTCGAGGAGGGACGGGGGGGCGCCGGCTTTTGGCTCATCGAGGAGGGCGACGCCACGGTCAGCATCGGCGGCGAGATCATCCGCACCCTGGGCTCGGGCGACTACTTCGGCGAGGTCGCCCTGCTCGACGACGGCCCCCGGTCGGCCACCGTGACCGCCGGCACCGACCTGCGGTGCGCCGGCATGGCCGCATGGGAGTTCCGCCCGTTCGTCCTCGAGCATCCCGACGTCGCCCTGACGATGCTGCAGACCCTCGCCCGAAGGCTGCGCGAGGCCGAGGCGCGGGCCGGGACCTGAGCGGCCCGCCGCGCTAGCCGGGGCCCGGCTCGCCCGCGGGGGGCGGCACCCGAAGGCGCTCGAAGGCCCGCATCGCCTCCTCCCGCCGCGCGCCGCCGAGCATCCATCCGGTCCGGGCTGCCTGGAAGGCGCAGCCGATCGCCTCGAACTCGCGGAGCGCCGCCGCGAGATCCGGCTCATCCTGAGATCGGAGGCCGCGCGCCCGCGTCGTGACCGCCCGCGCATAGCGGTTGTCGCCCGTGTTCGCCTCGGCGAGCGCGACCGCCTCGCCGGCATCCGGGCGCTCGGCGAGGACGTAGGCCTCTGCACGGGTCGCGAGGTACGAGGTCCGCCACCAGGACCACTGGACCTCGA
Organism: uncultured Actinomycetes bacterium; assembly: GCA_963771655.1. GTDB lineage: Bacteria > Actinomycetota > Thermoleophilia > Solirubrobacterales > 70-9 > JAWVFM01. The sequence goes on from CAVYUG010000002.1 coordinate 106,328, forward strand.
TGACCTCGCTGGTGAGCTGCGAGGCGTCGGCGAACTCACCGCGGTGGATGAGGGCATCGGCGCGGAGCATCCGCACGCCCTCGAACGCTCGCGCGGTCGAATCGGAGACCATGGCCTCCGCCAGGGCGAACCATTCCTCGGCTCCGGCGGCGTCTCCGCGGCATCCGAGGACGGCGCCGGGGGTCGCCATGTCCGGCGCGAACGCGCTGCGGCTGATCACACGCCCGCCCCACTCGGCACGGATCAGCTCCGCCATCTCGACCACCCGGTCCCACTCGCCGAGGTAGTAGGCCGACATCATCTCCCGCGACCACCCGGTGTCGATGACGCCGCTCGAGAGGTCGCGCTCGCGCGCCTCGCGGGCGACCTTGGCGGCCTCCGCGAAGTCGCCGAGCTGAAGCAGGGTGGCGACCGTCATGTGCAGCGCGTCGCCGAGCTCCACCGCGAGCGCGCCCGCGTCCTCGGGTGCCGAGCGCAGCAGGTCGAGGCGCTCCTGGGTAAGCGAGAGGGCCTCCCGGAACCGTCCCTCGTCCCACGGCACGGCGGCAGCGGCATCCAGGGCCGATGACAGCAGGGCGAGGTCGCCGGCCTTCCTGGCGATCGCCAGCCCCTCCTCCGCGGCCGCGGACATATCGGCCACCTCGCCGAAGGCCCAGGCGTAGAACGCGCGGTCGAGGATCAGCCTGCCCCTCGTGACGACGTCGTCTTCGTCGGCGAGCTCCTCGCCGCGCCGGATCATCTCCTGGATCTCCGCCTTCGGCACCTCGCCCGTGACGCCGCCCATCCTGGTCGCGAGCTCTGCCCCCCGGGCGAGGGCGGAGGCCGCTCGTCTGGTGTCGCCGCTGCGCTCGGCGACGTCGGCCTCACGTCGCAGGAGCACGAGGCCGAGGTCGCCTCGGAACTGCCTGACGGCGACGTCCGACGCGGCGCGCAGAGCCTGGACCTTCTCGGCGGCGTCCGGCGCAAGGTCGGCCGCACGCTCGAAGAGCTCCTGCGCGCGGGCGCTCGCTCCGCGCCGGGCGACCAACTCGGCGGCCGCGATCGTGGAGCGCCAAGCCGCTGCGACCCGCTCCGGGCTGGGGTCGAGCTCGCACGCGCGTGCGAGATGGAAGCTGACGAGCTCGGCGAGCTCGACCGCTCGACCGCCCGCTCGCTGCTCGATGCCGGCGGCGGCCTCTTCGTGCAGACGCGCGCGGTCGGACTTGGGCAGCGTCGAGTAGGCGACGTCGCGGATGAGCTGATGGCGAAACCCGAAGCGCCCGGGGCCCAGCGCCGGCCGCTCTTCCACGAGCGACTTCGCGGCGAGTCGCGATAGGAGCTCGCCGGCGCTGCCCTCGACGAGTTCGGCGAGCGCCTCCTCGCGAAAGGTGGAGCCGAGCACGGCCGCCCTTTGAACCGCCGACTTCTCGGGCGTTGGAAGCAGGTCGAGTCGCGCCGCGATCGCGGCCTGCACCGTGTCCGGCAGCGCGTCGGCATGGCCGTTACCCGCCTCGGCCACGATCTTCGCGACCTCCTCGGCGAAGAACGGGTTTCCGCCCGAGGCTGAGGCGACCCGCTCCGCGAGGTCCGGCGCCGAGCCTGGAAGCAGCGCCGTTGCGAGCTCGCGCGCCGCGTCGCCGGCGAGCGGCCGCAGCTCGATCGTCGTCACGTTCCGGGCGCCGCGCCCGAAGCCCGGCCGGCGCTCGACCAGCTCGGGGCGAGCGGTGCAGATCACCACCAGCGGGACCTCGCCGAGCTGGAACACCGCCTCCTCGACGAGATCGAGAAAGCCGTCGTCGGCCCAGTGGGCGTCGTCGACGCCGACGATGAGCGGGCGCTCCGCCGCGAGGACGCCGATCATCCGCCGCCAGGAATGGCGCAGCGAGCGCTCCTGCACGCCCTCGCCGCCGAGCACTGCCGCGAGGACGCCGGCGACTGGCTCGGCGTCGTCGGCCCCGGCCGCGCGCAGGCGCTCGGCGAGCCCGCTTCGCACCTCCTCCACCGGCGCGTCCGCGGGTACCTCCGCGGCTTCGCGGATGATCTCGCCGAGAGCCCAGAAGGCGATTCCGCGGCCGTAGGGGGGGTTGCGGCCGACGACCACGGCGGGCTCGGGCTCCTCGCACCGAAGCGCACCGACCAGCTCGGTGGCAAGCCGCGTCTTTCCCACCCCCGCCTCGCCGGTGATCGTGACGAGCTCAGGCACCCGCGCGCGCGCCGCGCGCCGGTAGACGAGCCGGAGGAGGTCGAAGTCGTCGTCGCGGCCGATGAACGGCGTCGTTACGAGGCTCCGGCCCGGGCCGTCGGCCCCGGTCGCGCGGGCCGCGACGAGGGGCGACCCGAATCCCTTCGCATCCTTGCGCTCGGGCGCGGCGAGTCGGGCCCGACGGGCCGCTCGAGCGGCCCGCTCGCCCACCAGGACCTCGCCCGGTGCGGCCGCCTGCTGAAGACGCGCGGCGGCGTTCACCGCCTCGCCGGTAACCGACAGGTCGGATTCGGCCGGCGCCGACAGGACCTCGCCGGTCTCCACGCCGACGCGCACCCGCAGGCCGTGGCCGAGGGCTTCGACGCGCTCGACGAGCGCGAGGGAGGCGGCGATGGCGCGATCGGGATCGTCGCCGTGCGCGCGCGGGACGCCGAAGGCCGCCATGACGGCGTCGCCGACGTACTTCTCGACCGTGCCGCCGAACTCTGCGAGCGTGTCGCGGGCGACGTCGAAGAAGGCTCCGAGCCGCCGCCGCAGCTCCTCAGGGTCGAGGCTCGATGCGAGCTCCGTGCTGCCGACGATGTCGGCGAACACGAGGGTCGCGATCTTGCGTTCCGGCCCGCTGCGGGGATCGAGCGGTGCCCCGCAGGTGGAGCAGAAGCGGCCGGCCCCCGTCACCTCCGCGCCACAGTTGTTGCAGGTAGCGCCTATGACCCGACTGTACAGTCGGAGGTGTGGTGGTGAGGGGCTTGCCCCGAAAGCAGCAGGTAAGGGCGCCGGAGGCGGCAGCAGGTTGTGAAACTCACGGTCCTCGGTAAGTCGCCCGCCTGGCAGGACGCCGGCGGAGCATGCAGCGGGTACCTGATTCAGGACGGCGGGACGTCGCTGCTTCTCGACTGCGGCAACGGCATCTTCGGCAAGCTCCGCCAGCGGCTCGACTACACCGAGCTCGACGCGGTGCTCGTCTCACACCTGCACGCCGATCACTTCCTCGACCTCGTCCCCTACGCCTACGCGCTCACCTACGCGCCGCGGCAGCAACCCGTCCCGGTGCCGCCGTGGCCGGGTACCGACAACCCCGCGCGGCCCCTCCTCCTCGCGCCGCCCGGAGCGCGCGACGCGTTCCGCAAGGTCGCCGGGGCCTGGGGGCAGGGGAACCTGATCGAGGCGGCGTTCACGCTCGTCGAGTACGACCCCTCGGAGCCGGTCGGCGTCGGTCCGCTGCGGGCGCGCTTTCGCGAGGTCCCGCACTTCGTCACCACCTACGCGGTCGACATCACGTCGGAGCGCGGCGGTCGCTTTACGTTCAGCGCCGACTGCAAGCCGAACGAGGCGCTGGTCGAGCTGGCGCGCGACACCGACCTGCTGCTCATCGAGGCGACGCTGCCCCGACCCGAGAGGACGGGCGTGCGAGGCCACCTCACCCCGGGCGAGGCGGGCGAGCACGCCCGGCTCGCGGGCGCGAAGCGCGTCGTCCTGACCCACATCTCGGACGAGCTCGATCGGACGTGGGCGCGGAAGGAAGGCGCGGCGGCCTACGGCGGGGCCGTCGACGTGGCGGTCGACGGCGCCAGTTATGAAATCTGAGGACCTTTAGGTCCGAAAGCGGAGTGTAAGACGCCGAAGGCGTCCGCAGGTGAAGAGGGTCTGATCCATCGACGCGACGCCGGCCGGCCTTGAGCATCTGGACGAATAGCCGATGCCCTAACTAGGTGCCAGCCCTCAATCCGCGCTGAGGACAAGCCGATATCTGACGCGTGAACGGGTTCTCCGATCCGCTCGCCGATCACGGTGCGTGGGAGTTCGACGTGGCGAGTCGCGAGGTTCGCTGGTCGAACGGGCTACTCCGCATCCACGGCGTGACCCGCGCGGACTTCGATCCGCCCGAGTTCGACCGGATCAGAGAGCTCATTCACCCCGACGACCTCTCCTCATACGCGGAATCCGTCCGCACGGCGATCGAAACCCGGACACCGTTCACGGTCCAGCATCGGATCATCCGGCCGGACGGCGCCGTCCGAACCCTGCTCGTCCGCGGCGGCTACCTGCCCGGCTCCGACGGCGTCCCGGACCGCCTCGTGGGCACGACGCAAGACGTCACCGGGAGGCAGGGAAGCGACGAGCTGCTCTGGCACCTCGCGAACCACGATCCGCTCACCGGCCTCTTCAACCGTCGCCGCTTCCTCGAGGAGCTCGAGCGCGAGGCGGCGGTGGCGCGGCGCGGCGCGAGCGAGGGAGCGGTGCTGATGGTCGACCTCGACCGCTTCAAGGACATCAACGACACCCTCGGCCACATGGCCGGCGACGCACTGCTCGTCCGCGTCGCCGACGCATTGCGCGAGCGCCTCCGCGCGACGGACACGCTCGCCCGCCTTGGTGGCGACGAGTTCGCTCTCGTCCTGCCCGGCTGTCCCGCCGACCGCGCCGAGGAGGTGGCGAGAGAGGTCGCCGCGGCGATCTCCGAGCGCGCGAACGTGCGAATCGCGGGTCGCGATCGCCGCGCCACCGCGAGCGTCGGCGTCGCGCCCTTCGGGGGCGGGCGCGACCGGGCGCCCGACGAGCTGCTCGTGGAGGCCGACCTGGCGATGTACCGGGCGAAGGCCCGCGGGCCGGGCGAGGTCGAGGCGTTCGACGAGGAGATGCGCGCGGCGCTCGCCGCCCGCGTGCAGATCGAGGCCGACCTGCGCGACGCGATCGAGCAGGGTCAGCTCGAGGTGCACTACCAGCCGTTCGTCTCGCTTGCCGACGGCACCACGATCGGATGCGAGGCGCTCCTTCGCTGGCACCACCCCGTGCGGGGCAACGTGCCGCCGAGCGAGTTCATACCGGTCGCCGAGGAGCATGGCCTCATCGGGCGGATCGGAGCCTGGGTTCTCGAGGAGGCGTGCATGCGGGCGGCCGCCTGGCGGCGGGACGGCTACAACGCCTTCATCTCGGTGAACATCTCCCCGCATCAGCTCGCCCGCGAGCACGTGAGCGAGCTCGTCGAGGGGGTGCTCGAGCGAAGTGGCCTGCCGCCACAGCTCCTGTGCCTCGAGGTCACCGAGACGTCGCTGCTGCACGACACGAGCCCGCTCGTGCCGGCGCTGCACGCCGTGCGCGATCGCGGCGTTCGGGTGGCGATCGACGACTTCGGCGGGGGCACCTCGTCGCTCGGCCTGCTGCGGCTCCTGCCTATCGACCTGATCAAGATCGACCGGATGTTCATCGCCGGCCTGCCGGACCAGCCGGACGATCGCGCGATCGTCGCAGCGGTGATCTCGATGGCCGACGAGCTCGGCCTCTCGGTTGTGGCCGAGGGCGTGGAGGAGCCCAGCCAGCATTGGGAGCTTCGCGAGCTCGGCTGCCAGTATGCCCAGGGATTCATCTACGCGCGGCCGGCGCCGATCGGCGAGCTGCAGCTCGACGGCTACTCGGCCGCCGTGCAGCAGGGAGTGGGCGACCCGACCCAGATCCGGGAGTTCATGCGCCAGATCGGAATCCCCGCGAACGTGGACGCGGTGAGGTGAGCTCTCGATGAGCGTCACGCTCGGCGTCATGAGCATCATCCTCGGGCTCGTCTACACCCAGTACGGGACGATGACCCTTATCGAGATGGTCCGAAATCGCCGGACCATGGGCTTCTCGCATTTCGGAGCCGCCTGGATCGCCATGGCGTGGACGTGCGGTCCCCACCACTGGCTCCACGGCATCCACCTCCTCGCCGGGCGTCCGGCCGGCCTGCTCGAGTTCATCGCCGTCGTCGTCGGCTTCCCCGCCGGCGTGATCTGGTTCATGCTCCGGGTCGAGGCCTTCCGCGGGGGCCGGGGCGACCGCTTCATTCGCGGGACGCCGTTGTGGATCGTGGCGCTCCCCACGCTCGGCGGGGTCTACGTCACCGGCCTCATCGCTGCCCTCACCGACCTCCCCAACATGGGCCAGGTGGCGATCAACCCGATCGTGGTGGCGAACGTGCTGCTGTTCTTCCTGTACGCCGCGGTGGGCTACTACCTCGCTCGCACCCAGATCGCGAACCGCCGCCCGCTCGGCGGCTGGTCGGTGTCAGGCCTCTGCCTGGCGGTCGTGTTCCCCACGTGCGCGGTCATGCACGGGCTCTACGCCTACTACACGATGGTCGGCACCTACTCGGCGGACCTCCCGCATTACCTGATCGACGTGGTGGCCGTGCCAGCCGCCGCCTATTTCCTGTGGGTCGTCCACGCTCTGTATCGCGGCTCGTTCCAGGACTGGAACGGCGTGCCGGGGGCGGCCGGGGCGCTCGGCCCGCCGCGGATCGACGCCGGCGGGGACGACGACGGTGCGGTGCCGGCACCGGCGAGGGCGGGCTGAGGGCACGCGGAGCGACGTTCAGCAGCGAGCCGCCCGCAGGGCGAACGTCCCTCAGTGGGGGCTAGGGCCGGTGCCGCGGGACGTTCGCGCAGAGGGGTGCAGCGAACGTCCCGCGCTGGGGGTTATCCGCGGCACGCCGGGACGTTCGCCGTTCGGCCCCCGGCTGCCGATTGTCGAAGTTCTCGCGGGCTATCTTGTCCGAGGTGCCCCCCAACCGCGAGATCCTGTTCAACTTCGAGCGCATGCGCCGCGAGATGGACGAGCTCTTCGGCGACGTCTGGGGCGGGGTCGGGCTTGCCCGGCGGCGCGCCTCGGGGTTCTCCCCGCGGGTCGACGTCTACTACTGCGGCCGCGACGAGCCGATGGCGATCGTCAAGGCAGACCTTTCCGGAGTCGGCATCGAGAGCGTGAGCCTCGAGATAGCGGGCCGTGATCTCGTCATCTCGGGCGCGCGGCCGGTGCAGGAGACGGAGGGCCGCGTCTACCAGCAGGTCGAGATCGAGACCGGGCCCTTTCGCCGGACCGTGAGGCTCAACGCGGACGTCGACGCTGAGCGGGCGCGGGCGACCTACGACGACGGCGTGCTGCGCGTCGAGCTCCCGCTGCGGGCGGGCGGGGAGGAGTCGAGGCAGGTGCCGATCTCGAACCTCGGTGATGGCTGAGCTCGAGGTCGTCGAGAGCCCCGACGTCGACGAGGCGATCCGCGAGCGCAGCGAGCAGCCGCTGCCCGCGGCGCTGCCGGTGCTCCCCGTTCGCGACATCGTCGCCTACCCAGAGACGCTGACGCCGCTCGCGGTCGGCCAGGAGCGCTCGATCAAGCTCGTGAACGATGTCCTCTCGGGCGAGCGGATGGTCGTGCTCGTGGCCTCGCGCGACCCGGAGCTCGAGGAGCCGGGGCCCGACGACGTCTACGAGGTTGGCGTCGCCGGCGTCGTCGCTCGCATGCTCAAGGTGCCCGACGGCACGATTCGGATCCTGGTCCAGGCGACCGAGCGGGTCCGCATCGGCGACTACATCACCGAGAGCCCGTACCTCGTCGCGCGGATCGAGTCGATGCCGGATGTCTCGACGCCGTCGACCGAGCTCGACGCCCTGGCGCGGAACGTCCAGCGGACCTTCGCAGAGATCGTCGAGCAGATCCCCTATCTGCCCGAGGAGCTCCAGCTCGCGGTGGCGAACATCGACGACGCTTCCGCGCTCACGCACCTGATCGCCGGATCGCTTCGGATCCCGACGGCCGAGAAGCAGAGCCTGCTCGAGGAGGTCGACGTGACCCAGCGGCTGCGGCGTCTCTCGGAGATCCTCGCCCGCGAGCTCGAGGTGGTGAAGCTCGGCACGAAGATCCAGTCCGAGGTCCAGGAGGGCATCGACAAGGGCCAGCGCGAGTACTACCTGCGCGAGCAGCTGAAGGCGATCCAGGCCGAGCTCGGCGAGGCCGACGAGCAGCAGGCCGAGGTGAACGAGCTTCGCGAGCGGATCGAGGCCGCGGGGCTGCCCGAGGAGGCCCGGAAGCAGGCCGACCGGGAGCTCGGGCGGCTCGAGCGCCTGCCCCCCGCTGCCGCCGAGTACGGGGTGATTCGCACCTACCTCGAGTGGCTGGTCGAGCTGCCGTGGGGTGCCCGCACCGACGACGACCTCGACATCGCCCACGCCCGCAAGGTCCTCGACGACGATCACTACGACCTCGACAAGGTCAAGGAGCGGATCCTCGAGTACCTGGCGGTGCGCAAGCTCCAGGCCGAGGTCTCGGAGGATGGCGCCACCTCCGACCGCGGCCCGATCCTCTGTTTCGTCGGGCCTCCCGGCGTCGGCAAGACGAGCCTCGGGCGCTCGATCTCGCGGGCGCTCGGTCGCAAGTTCGAGCGCATCTCGGTGGGCGGGGTTCGCGACGAGGCGGAGATCCGCGGCCATCGGCGCACCTACATCGGCGCCATGCCCGGCACCGTCGTGCGCGCTCTTCGCGACGCCGGGTCCCGGAACCCCGTCTTCATGATCGACGAGATCGACAAGATGGGCGCCGACTTCCGCGGCGACCCGGCGAGCGCGATGCTCGAGGTCCTCGACCCGTCGCAGAACGACTCGTTCCGCGACCACTATCTCGACCTCCCGTTCGACCTCTCCGAGGTGATGTTCATCGCCACGGCGAACACCCTCGAGACGATCCCGCCGCCGCTGCTCGACCGCATCGAGGTGATCCAGCTCGCGGGGTACACGGTCGACGAGAAGCTGCATATCGCCAAGCGGTACCTGGTCCCGCGCCAGATCGAGGCCAACGGGCTCCGTCGCGGGCAGATCTCGTTTGGCGATGCTGCGATCAAGGCGATCATCGAGGAGTACACCCGTGAGGCCGGGGTGCGCAACCTCGAGCGCGAGATCGGCACGATCTGCCGCAAGGTTGCCCGCGAGATCGCCGAGGGCCGTGCCAAGGGGAAGGTGACGGTCTCGGCCAAGCGTGCCCGAGAGCTTCTCGGCCGCCGAAGGTATTTCGCGGAGCAGCGCCGGCGCACCTCGGTGCCCGGGGTCGCAACGGGCCTCGCGTGGACGCCGGTCGGCGGCGAGGTTCTGTTCGTGGAGGCGACCTCGATGGGCGGGTCGGGCAATCTCACGATCACCGGGCAGCTCGGCGAGGTGATGCGCGAGTCCGCCCAGGCCGCGCTTTCGTGGGTGCGCGCGCACGCGTCGGAGGTCGCCCCGAAGCTCGCGGAGGACTGGTTCGCGACCCACGATGTGCACGTCCACGTGCCGGCCGGGGCCGTCCCGAAGGACGGCCCTTCGGCGGGCGTCGCCATGTCGGTCGCGCTCTCCTCGCTCGTCTCGGGCAAGCCCGTTTCCTCGGACGTCGCGATGACCGGCGAGATCACGCTGACCGGCCAGGTCCTGGCCATCGGCGGCGTCAAGGAGAAGGTCCTGGCCGCGCAGCGGGCGGGGATCTCCCGGGTGATCCTGCCGAAGCGAAACGAGGGCGACGTCGCCGAGATTCCCGAGCACGAGCGCGGCGAGCTCGAGTTCGTCTACGTCGAGCGGATCACCGAGGCGCTCGACGCCGCGCTGTGACTCCTCCCCAGCGGGTATAAGCTCCGCGTAGACCGCGAACACGCTGGAGGAGTGGAGAGTCGATGGCAAGGAGTACGACGAAGGCGAACAAGGCGCGCGACACGGCGCAGGCCGCGTACGAGAACCCGTACGTTCGGAAGCTGATCGAGGACGAGGACCTGCGCGAGAACCTTCGCACCGCGTACACCTCGGCCAAGAGCGCCTACGGGCGAATGTCCAACGGCAAGGGGCCCACCAAGGCCCTCCTCGACGACAAGAAAGTCCACAAGGACCTGAAGAACGCCGCCGATGCCCTGCGCGATGCCTCGGACGCGATTCGCGAGCGCGAGCGCAGCCACACCTTGATGAAGCTCATGTTCGTCGCCATCGTGGGCGCGGTGCTCGCCCTCGCGCTGAGCGAGGATCTCAGGAAGGCGGTCCTCGACCGCCTCTTCGGAGCCGAGGAGGAGTTCGAGTACACGTCCACCACGGTGCCGACGCCCGAGGCGGCGGCGACCAACGCCAGCTAGGCCTTCCTAGGGCCGAGCCGGCCGCGCCGGCGTGAGCTTGGCGCCGACTGAAGCAGCGCCCGGTGCCGATCGCGCCGAGCGGATCGTCGAGGCGATGCGCGCTTCCGTGTCCGAGGTAGGAATTGCGGGCTCGACGTTCGAGCGGGTGGCGGCCAAGGCCGGGGTGAGCCGCGGCCTCCTCCACTACTACTTCGGGACCAAGGAGCGCCTGCTCATCGAGGTGATCCGCCGCGATACGGAGGATCGGATCGTCTCGCTCACGGAGGCCCTGGAGGCGGCGGAGACCGTCGACGAGGTGATCGGCGCGTTCGCCGCGGCGTTCGCTCGCACGACGCTCGCCGAGCAGGGGTACGCCTACCTCGTCTCGGAGGTCTTCATCGCCGGGCGGCACAAACCCGAGATCCAAGCAGCGCTCGCCGAGCTCTACGAACGCGGGCGCTCCGCCTTCGCTGACGTCCTTCGCGCCAAGGAGCGCGACGGAGTGCTGCGGCTGCGGTTCGACGCCGAGGCGATCCTGGCCTACCTGTTCAGCGCCGGCGACGGCGCCGTGATCCAGCGGATCGTCGCCCCGGAGCGGGACTTCTCAGCGATCGACGCGGCCTCGTTCGAGGTCGCCCGCTTTCTGCTCGACGCGCGCTGAGCGCGGGGTCGCCGGTCCCCGTCCGATGGCATGGCCGGCGGCTCGGGGACCGGCGACCCCGCTCAAGCGAACGTCGGGCGGCGCGGGAAGAGGCGTTGCATCCGGCGCAGGCTGGCGAGTGAGCCGCGTGGGCGCAGGCGCCGCCCGAGCACGGCGCGCCAGGGCTCGACGCCGTGCATCGAGACGTCGATCCAGTCCTTCCAGCTCGTCTCCAGGGCCACGTCGGGGCTCGGCGCGTCGCCGGGCTCGGCGCGGGTCGCCCCGTTGTCGACGTGAAGGTGCCAGTTGTCGGCGTCGGAGAAGCGCCACTGGATCGTGAGCGGTCGGTCGACGCGCTCGTGGTCGACGGCGTTCTCGACGATGTCGAAGTAGATCCGCTGCACCTCCGGGGACGGTGCCTCGATCGGGGTGCCCGGTGCGCCGGTCACCCCCGAGCGGAGCAGGAGGACCTGCCGGCGCGCGATCTCCTGCTCGCCGAGGTCGAGATCGAGGGGAAAGACGCCGGCGGGCATCTCCTCGATCGGATAGCCGGCCGCCCGCCACTTCGCGCGTACCGAGCGCAGGCCGAAGGCGTAGATGTCCTCGAGCTCGAACCCGTACTCGCGGGTGTAGCGGAGGTCCCAGTTCGGGGGCACGAAGATCGTGAGCGAGTAGGGGAGGACCTCGCCGAGGAGCTCGGCCACCGCGGCCTTGCACTCCTCGCTCTGCGCGAACATCTCCGAGAGCGTCTTGACGCCGAAGCCGATGTGGCGCTGCTCGTCACGCGAGACGTTGTGCATTCCCTCGCTGAAGCCGGGCATCGTTCCGGCCTTCGTGAAGAAGTCCTCGATGAAGTGCTGGCCCGGCTGGGCGAGGGTCGCCTCGACGACCATGTGGTACATCGCGATCGCTTGCGCGAACTTCGGCAGCGAGCGGTCGGCCCGGAGCTCGTCGGCCATCCGGTCGAGCCGGTCGAAGACGCCGCGGTAGCCCCAGTTGAGCTCGCCCAGGGTGGAGGCGAGCGTCTCGCCGATGGTCTCGCCGGCGCCGATGACCTCCTTGAAGAACCGGTGGAAGAAGACCGCGTGGCGGGCCTCGTCGACCTGTTGCGTGGCGAGGAAGTACTTCTGCTCCTCGGTGGGCGCCGCGTCGATGTAGGGGGAGAGGTTGTCCGCGACCGAGTCCTCGCCGTAGAAGAACATCGAGTAGATCCAGAGCGCCGAGCGCCGCTGCACGTCCGTGAGCGCCGCCCACCCCTCGCGGTCCTGCGAGAAATCGAGGTCGGTCACCTTCCAGTTGCCCTCTTCCCAGCGTCTGTAGAGGTCCTCGTAGGTGATCTCGGCGGTGGCTGCGGGCCGGTGGGCGGACTCGGTGGCGGCGGACATGGGCGACCTCCTCGGCGTGTTGGCGCCCGCATAGTAACTGACCGGTCAGTCAGTTAGGCTTCCCGTGTGGAGGCGAAGACCCGAGTCCGCATGGCGGCGGCCGATCGCCGCGAGACGATCCTGGAGGCCGCGCTCGACGCCTTCGCCGGCGCCGCTTACCACGAGACCTCACTCGACGCCGTCGCCGAGCGCGCCGGGATCTCCAAGGCGCTGATCTACGAGCACTTCGGGTCCAAGCGCGCTCTCCACCGCGCGCTTTTAGAGCGCTACGTGCACGAGTTGCTGGTTCGCGTCATCGAGGCGACCACCGCCGCCGATCCGGGCGAGGCGCGGTTGCGAAGCGGCATCGATGCCTTTCTCGACTTCGTCTCCGAGCGGCGCGACGCCTGGCGGTTCGTCTTCCGCAACGTGTCGGACCCCGAGATCGCGGATGCCGTCAACCGGCTTCGCGAGGAGGTCGCCACGACGCTCGCGGGGCTCATGGCGGCCGATGCCCCCCCGGAGTGGAGCGCCAACCCGGAGCTGGCGCGGGAGACCGAGATGATCGCTCAGGAGCTGACAGGTGCCGTTCAGGCGCTCGCCAACTGGTGGGACGAGCACCGCGACGTTCCGCGCGAGCGCATCTCGCAGTCGATCATGGACTTCGCCTGGATCGGGCTCGAGCGGCTCGGCGAGGGCGAGCGCTGGCACTGAGCCGTGGGCATCCTCGGCGATATCGGGACCCTCGAGTGGGCCCGGCGGACCAACGGGATCCTCGGCCGGGGCGAGCGGGCGCGCTTCGTCGCCGCGATCGCGCTCGAGCAGGGGCGAGGTCTCCCGAGCGTCCTCGGCGCCCGAGCCGGAATCAGGGGCGGCGGCCCGGGGCGCCCCGACCCCTCGAAGCTGATCCCGCCCGACAGCGCGATAGCCCGCGAGGTGATCGAGGCGTGCGCCGACCTCGACCGCTCTGTGGTCGAGCACAGCTACCGCTCGTACCTCTACGCGCGGGCGCTGGGACTCGTGGAGGGCATCGAGTCCGATCCGGAGGCGCTCTTCGTGGGGGCGATGCTCCACGACTACGGGATCAAGGACATCGGGTCGTTGCGCGACCGCTGCTTCACCCTGCCGGGAGCCGAGACGTGCCTCGACCGCGCCGAGCGGGCGGGCTGGGACCGGCCCCGGCGCGAGGCGGCCGCCGAAGCGATTACCAAACACCTCAACCCAGCCGTGCCCGCGTCCGAGGGTGTCGTGCAGCACCTCGTCCACGACGGAATCGTGCTCGACGTCGTCGGCCTTCGCGCCTGGGAGCTCGACGCCGCCGGAATCGAGCGCGTTCGCAAGCGCCACCCGCGTCTGGAATTCAATCGCGTCGGCGGCGGGATGCTCCGCGAGCACGGCCGCCGCGTGAAGGGCTGCCGCGCGGGCCTGCTGTTCACCTCCGGCTTCGGGATCGCGTTGCGGCTCGGTCCCTGGCAGGACTGAGCCCCGGCCTCAGGACCGGTTTCGCGAGCGCAGCGTCGTCCAGACCAGCCAACCGCCGAGCGCCAGGACGGGGCCGGCGAAGATCGGCAGGTCGATGATCAGGTGCCCGAAGTGCGCGAGCGGGATCGTCATGCGCGGCCTCCGCTCGGCGCGAGCGTCGCCGGCGCTCGTGGCGAGCTGCCCGGCTCCCGCGGGGACGTGGAAGAGTCGAGGCGGCGCAGGCCGACCGCGAACATGGCGATCCAGCCGCCCGCGATCGCGAGGACGATCACATAGCCGGGGAGCGTCAGGTAGGCGGGGCCGCCCTGGAACTCGCGCTGGAGGATCTCCTTGTCCTTGACGAAGGTCCGCGTGAACTGCGCCTTCGCGGGAGCTCCCTTGGCGGGGATCGCCGGGTCGTTCGGAAGGTAGATCGGGACCGCCGTGAGCGCGCGGCCGTTCGCGAGGCGGAGGATCGCCTTCCAGTCGCCGTAGGCGGGAATCGGCCGCGTGGTCCGGTAGACGCCGGGCCGGACCTCGGCAAGGCGGTCGTTCACGAGCCCGCCGCCCTGCCAGGCGAGCGCGGTGAGCCATTGCGGGTCGCTCGTCTGGCTCGCGGGGCTGATCCTGAACGTGCCCTCGACGGTGCGGTCGGGACCGGGGTGCACGGTGTGGAGGCTCGCCGTCGCCGTGGTGTGCGAGCCCGACGTCACCGGCAGCGGATAGGCGATGCAGAGCACCGCGACGGCCGCCGCGGCTGGAAGCGCCCAGCGCGGTGTGGCCATGCGCCGGACCTCGTCGCCGTTCAGAGCGCGGCCGATGAAGGCACCGATCACGCCGCCGGCGAGCCCCGCCGCGAGCGCGAAGAGCGCCGCTTCCGGCAGAAGCGAGGCGGTCCAGGGAAGGGGCATCCACACATGCGACCAACCCCACTCGGCGGCGAAGCCGACCGTACCGACGAGGGCGCCTGACGCGAGACCGAGGGTCAGCGGGCGCTCGCGGGGGATCGCCAGCGCGACGAGCTCGACCAGCGCCGCCTCCGCCAGGTAGAGGGGGAAATGAAGGACCGCGGCCTGGTCGAGCGGGGTGTGGATGAGGAAGCTCAAGATGCCGAAGGTCACGCAGTAGAAGGCCGCCGCGAACAGGGCGCCGCCGCGGCCGATGCGAACGCGCGCGACGACGAGGCCGCAGCCGGCGGCGAGCGCGATCAGGATCGGCTGGTAGAGGAGCTGGAACTGCGGGACGCCGAAGTCGAACTCGCCCTGGAGGGTCGAGAGGCCGATCAGGAACGCGCCGGCGATCGCCGGCTCCTGGAAGCGGAGGAGCCTGGCTTGCAGGCCGGTGGGCGCGGGAACGTCGGCCCCGTCCGAGCGTCGCGCTTCGACGAGAAGCATCCAGACCCCGAGCGTGGAGAGCGAAGCCCCGCCCACCATCAGGATGTGCGTGGGGCCCCAGAGGGTGACGTCCTGGCCGAACAGCGCGTGCCAGACGTCGTCGAGCGGGAACCCGATCAGCGCGAAGGCGCCGCAGACGAAGATCATCACGCCGCCGAGCGGCGCGTACCAGTCATCGGTGAGCCTCACCGCGGTGGAGACGCGCTTCCGGTCAGCGCCGAGCACGATGGAGAGGAAGCCGCCGAGGGTGATCCCGGCGAGGCCGATGAGGATCGGCCAGTGCGCGGCGGTGCCGAAGGGACTCGGGTCGCGGCCCGTGTCGATGTGCTTGGCGACGTCCCAGTAGAACCCGAAGACGGCGATCAGGAGCGAGCCGCCGACGATCGCCGCCGGAAGTGCCGCCCAGCCGGGGAGGCCGCTCTGCCGCTCGGAGAACGCGGCGAGGCGGCCGAGCCATTGGATTCGGCCGGAACGGTGGGAGGTTGCGACCCAAAGGACGCCGACGCTCAGGACCGTGGCGACGAGGGAAGCCCAGAGAAGGTCGGAGACCGGCGCCCCCTTGGCGGGGGCGGCCGAGGCGGTGGCAGCAAGCGACATAAGGTTATGAGACATCATTTGATGGCATATTACCCGCGGAGGCGGCCGAGGTAACACTCCCCGTCGTGCTGGCGGCCTGGATCCTCTTCCCGCTCGTCCTCTTCGCGCTCACGCTCGGGTGCGGGCTGCTCGTCCGGGCGGCCGCGCCGGAGCTTCCGGGCGCGGTCCTGCCGGCGATCGGGCTCGCGCTCATCGTCGTGGCCGGACAGGTCACGACGCTATGGGACGGGACCGCCGAGCTCACCGCGCCGCTGGTCGTGGCGCTCGCCCTCGCGGGCTACGCGCTGTCGGCGCGCTCGATCGAGCGGCCCTCGGGCTGGGCGATCGTCTGCGCGTTCGCTGTCTTCGCAGTCTTCGCGGCGCCGATCGTGCTCTCGGGCCAGGCGACCTTCGCCGGCTTCATCAAGCTCGACGACACGGCCACCTGGATGGCCCTCACGGACCGGGTCATGGAGCACGGGCGCAGCCTCTCCGGCCTCGCGCCCTCCACATACGAGGCGGCTCTCGCCTTCAATATCGGCAAGGGCTACCCGATCGGCGCGTTTCTCCCGCTGGGGGTCGCGCGCGAGCTGGTCGGACAGGACGTCGCCTGGGTGATCCAGCCCTACATGGCGTCGTTGGGCGCGATCCTGGCCCTCGTTCTCTGGGAGATGCCGCGCGTGCTCGTGGCCTCGCCCAGGCTTCGAGCCGTCGTCGGCTTCGTCGCCGCGCAGGCCGCGCTTCTCTACGGCTACTACCTCTGGGGCGGCATCAAGGAGGTGACGGCCGCGGCACTCATCGCGGGGACCGCGGCCGTGAGCGCCGTCGCCATCTCGCGCCCACGCGAGGTCGGGCCGGTCGCCGTTCTTGCGGTGATGGGCGCGGCCGCGGTCGGCGTCTTGAGCGGCGGCGGCGCCGTCTGGCTCCTGCCGCCGCTGATGGCCGTTGCCGCGGCGCTCGTGATCGCGCTGGGCCCGGCCGCGACGCTCAAACGCGGCCTCGCCTTCGTCGGCGCGCTGGCCCTCCTCGCCCTGCCGGTGATCGCACCGGGCGGCCTCCTGCCCCCGACCTCATCCCCCATCGACAGCGCCACCGCGCTCGGCAACCTGTTCGCACCGCTCCCCCTGCGTGAGCTCGCCGGAATCTGGCCGGCGGGCGATTTCCGCCTGCCGCCCGCGAGCATGGTCGTCACCGACGTCCTGATCGGGGTCGCCCTTCTCGCCGCGGTCCTCGCGATCGCGTGGGCCTGGCGCGCCCGTGCCTGGGCGCCGGTCGTCTTTGTCGTCGGCGCCCTCGCCTCGTGCCTCGTGATCTTCGCGATCGCATCGCCATGGGTCACCGGCAAGGCGCTGGCGAGCGCGTCGCCGGCGATCCCCTTTGCGGCCGCCGTCGCGGCCGCAGCGCTGTGGTCGAGGGGGCGGAGGGTGGAGGGGGGCGCCCTCGTGCTCGTGCTCGCCGGGGGCATCCTCTGGTCGAACGCGCTGGCCTATCGCGACGTGAACCTCGCGCCGCGCGATCAGCTCGCCGAGCTCCAGGCGATCGGCGAGCGGATCGCCGGGCAGGGGCCGACCCTCATGACCGAATACGAGCCCTATGGGGTTCGCCACTTCCTGCGCGATGCCGACCCCGAGGGAGCGTCGGAGCTGCGTCGGCGCCTGGACCCGCTCGTGAACGGAGGCGAGTTGCGGAAGGGGGAGTCGGCCGACACCGACCGCTTCCAGCTCTCGGGCCTTCTCGCCTACCGGACGCTCGTGTTGCGCCGCTCGCCGGGCATGAGCCGGCCACCGTCCCCGTACCGCCTCGCCTATCGCGGCACCTACTACGAGGTCTGGCAGCGGTCCGCCGCCGAGCCGCACCGCCTCGTCGACCATCTCGGCCTTGGCAGCCCCACCGAACCGGCGGCTGTGTTCCCCTGCTCGGCGGTGCGCAGCCTCGCCGGCGAGGCGGGCCCGCGCGGGCGGCTCGCGTTCGTGGCGCGAGAGCCGGTCGCCTCGGTGCCGCTCGCCCGTACGCGGCACCCCGCGGACTGGCGCGCCCCCGGATTCCGGGGCCTACTGGTGCCGCGCTCGCCTGGATCGCTTCTCGCGAGCGTCCGGGTGCCCGTCGCGGGGCGATACGAGGTCTGGCTCGGCGGCTCGGTGCGCCCAGAGGCCGATCTGCTCGTCGACGGCAGGCGGGCGGGATCGGTTCGCGCCCAGCTCAACAACGCGGGCGAGTACGTCCTCCTCGGACGCGCGCCGCTCGCCGCGGGCCGACACCGGATCGAGGTCCGCGTCCACGGCGCGGACCTCCATCCGGGGAGCGGCGGGCGGCCGGGCCCGATCGGGCCGCTGGTGCTGAGCTCACAGGATCCGGCGGACACGCGCATCGCAACGGTGCCGGCCTCACGGGCCAACGAGCTCTGCGGCCGCAGCTGGGATTGGGTCGAGGCCCTTCGCTGATCGCGTGGGTCAGAGCGCCGAGCCGCCTGTCCGGCCGCTCGAGTGCTCAGGTGCCCCGCCGGCGTGTGTGCGACACGAGCTTCTCGACGCCGATCCACACCAGGCCCAAGAGGAGAATCGGGACGGCGAAGAATGCGATCACGCCCAGGCCCGCCGCGACAATGAGCGCGAACGCGGCGAGAGCGGTCGCCATCGCCAGGTCGATCGCGAGCGCGCGGCGGGCGCGGCGCTCGGCGGCTTGCCGCGCTCGCCGATCGGTGCGGGGTGGCGGGGCGCTGACCGTCATCTCTCGGCCGGGGCGGAGTACACGGCGAAGAAGTCTCGGTCGTCCGGGGTCAGGTACCTGGTCGGCGAACGAAACATGTCGGGCAGCAGGTTTGACGGATCCTGCGCGCCCGGGCGCCTGTAGGTGATGAAGCTGACCCAGTCCTGGTTGATGTCGAGCTCGAGAGCCCGGACCGCACCGGCACGCTTGAGGATGCGCGCGAGACTCCCAACAGTCTGATAGTTCGCGGCAGCGTAGATCAGGTTCCCATGGCGGTCGATGCCGACGCCCGACCGCCACACCCGGATCGCGTTGTGGACGGTGAAACCCCATTGCGGCCCGTCGCTCAGGTTCGGGTTGAGGCGTCCGTGGTCGATGATCAGGGGCAGGTTCTGCTTGGCGAAGTAGACGTTCGGGCCCGCGGTCGATCCTCCGCGCCAGGCACCGAGGTTTACCTGCCCGTTTCGGTAATCCGTGAGCGTCGCGATGCCCTTGACCATCGGCGCGATCGTCTCGCCGCGGTAGACGAGCCCCGCGTTGCTCGTGCTGAGCGGGAACCCCCCGTTGAACGTGGCGACGACCCGTTTGCGCAACGCCGGCGGCACCTCCGACGGACCCCGGTGCGCGAGCGTTCCGGGAGGCTCTTGGACGCCCGGCATGTAGGCGAGCCGGGTGCGACCGGAGTCGATCCAGGCCACGCCGGCGACGAACTGCGGGTATGCGGCTGAGCTACGGAACGTCGTGACCATCACAGGGGGGGTCCCGCCGCCGCCTGCGGCTGCCGGGCGCCAGACGCCCTCACTCGGTAGGGCGGGACGGATCACCGGCCGGATGTTGGGCGGGGTGTAGGGCTGGGCAGGGCGACGGTGTTGGCGACGCGAGGACCTCGACGCCTGGTTTGCGGAGGCGTGGACGCCCACATGGGGCAGGGAGCGAATTGTCGGGCCGCCCTTCGAGGGTGCGTTCAGCGTGTAGTACCAGTCCTCGATCTGCGAGACGAGGCCGTTGCCGCCGTTGTTGCGGAGCCACTCGACGCTCTCGACGCCGAGGCCGACGTTGTAGCGGCCGGTCATCGCACTGACGTACGAGTAGCCAGCTGGGATCAGGCAGATCACCGCTGCGAGCAACACGACCCGGCGGACTCGCCGCCAAGTCGCGATGCCACGGTCGCGACGCACACCGGGATCGTGCGCTTCGAGGCTGAACCGGCGCTAACGGCCGGGTGAGGGTGTTCTTATGCCTCTGGATAACCGAGGTCTAAGCGGCGACGCGCTGGGTGTCGCCCCGCGAGCGCGTCCGGCCGCGACGCCGACGGGCGTGGCGGTCGATCGACGCCGGTGTCGGCGCGGGCTCTTCGCTCTCGGCCGCGCTTCTCACCTCGGCCAGGGCGGCCGGGCCCCAGAGCGCCTCGACGAGCCGCAGCGCCTCGGCGGTGCGGCTCTCGAGCATCCGCTCCCGGCCCGCGGTGCCGTTCAGCCCGAAGCCGAAGCCGTAGAGGCGGTTGACGTCGGTGCAGAGCCCGGTCGCCGTCGCCGGCCAGCGGCCGCGGATCCTCAGGACCGCCTCCTCGAAGAGGCGAATGGTGGGATTGCTCCGGTCGGCCTTCGGCGTCAGGGGGGTCAGCTGGATTGTTCTGTTGTGACTCATGGGCAGCTCCTTCGTGCACCGATCACGCTACGCCGCGTCCGGAAAGCGGAGCTGAAGACGAAGGCAAGGGGAGCTCAAGGAGATCGGGAGCCGCGGCGGGCGGCTCAGCCCAGCTTGGGGCTGGTCCACGGTGCAGCGAGGCGCTCGGCGAGCTCGTCCGCGAGGCCCTCGATCGGCATCCGCACCTGCTCGAGCGTGTCGCGGTCGCGCAGGGTCACCGTGTCGTCCTCGAGCGTCTGACCGTCCACGGTCACGCCCCAGGGCGTCCCGATCTCGTCCTGGCGGCGGTAGCGCTTGCCGATCGACCCGCCCTCGTCGTACTCGGCGTCGAGGCGGGCCCGAAGCGCGTCGAACACCTCGCGCGCCTTCTCCGGCATCCCCTCCTTCGAGACCAGCGGCAGCACCGCCACCTTGACCGGAGCGAGACGGGGGTGGAGCCGAAGGACCGTGCGCTGGCGACCCTCCACCTCCTCGGTGTCGTAGGCGTCGACGAGAAACGCCAACACCGCCCGATCGGCGCCCGCCGCGGGCTCGATCACGTGCGGGACGTACGCGGTCTTCGCCTGCTGGTCGAAGTACTCGAGCTTCTCGCCGGACGCCTCCGCGTGCGCCTTCAGGTCGAAGTCGCCGCGATTGGCGATTCCCTCGAGCTCCGACCAGCCGATCGGGAACAGGTACTCGATGTCGCTGGTGGCAGAGGAGTAGTGCGAGAGCTCGTCGGCGTCGTGCGGGCGGACCCGCAGGTAGTCGGGCCTCAACCCGAGCTCCTCGTACCAGGTCCGCCGGCGATCGATCCATTGCCGGTACCAGTCGTCGGCGTCGTCGGGCGGGACGAAGAACTCCATCTCCATCTGCTCGAACTCGCGGGTGCGGAAGATGAAGTTGCCGGTGACGATCTCGTTGCGAAAGGACTTGCCGACCTGGGCGATGCCGAACGGCGGCGCGACCCGCGCGAACTGGAGGACGTTCTTGAAGTTGATGAAGATGCCCTGCGCGGTCTCCGGCCGCAGGTAGACCACCGCCGCCTGGTCCTCCACCGGCCCCATGTGGGTCTTGAACATGAGGTTGAACTGGCGGGCATCGGTGAGGTCGCAGTCATCCGCCTCGCCGGGGTGCTTCGAGGGCTTGCGCCCGCACTGGGAGTCGGTGAGCTTGTCGGCCCGGAAGCGCAGCTTGCAGGTGCGGCAATCGACGAGCGGGTCGGTGAACCCTTCGAGATGGCCCGAGGCCTCCCAGACGCGAGGGTGCTGGATGATCGCCGAGTCGAGCGCGACGATCCGCTCCGGCGCGGAGAGCATCGCTCGCCACCACTCCTCCTTGACGTTTCGCTTCAGCAGCACGCCGTAGTGACCGAAGTCGTAGGTCGACGCGATCCCGCCGTAGATCTCGGAGGCGGGGAACGCGAATCCCCTCCGCTTGCACAGCGAGACGATCTCGTCGAGGGTGATGTTCACCGGCGGCGCGTCGCTCATGGTCGCCGGAGGCTAACGGGGGCGCCGCGCCGTCTAGGCTTCGCGCCGTCTAGGGCTTCGCCCTGGCGGTCAGCTTGAGCTTCGTCGTCTTGCCATTGCGGTCGGTGACCTTGACCTTGAACCGAAGCTTCTTGCCGGCGAGCTTTCGGGTTCGCACGAGCGCCTTCTTCACGGCCTTCTCGACGAGCTTGGTCCCGTTGCCGGTGGCCTTGAGCACTCGGGCCTTGGCCTTCACGACGTGGCCGCCCCGGATCTTGACGCCGCGCTTGGTCGCCTTGCCGCCGGCGAATCGCAGGCCCTTCGGGAGCTTCAGCGCGGTCCTCTTGACCTTCGCCCTGTCGCTCACGACCAGCTTCAGGTGCGGGTTGTCGGAGGAGGCCTTCGCTAGCTTCGCCCGGGCCTTGGGCTTCGCGTGGCCACCGCCACCGCCGCCTCCTCCGCCGCCACCGCCGCCTCCGCCTCCGCCTCCACAGCCCTGGACCGTGGAGGGGACGGGCCCGTGCGTCGCGGCGCCGTTCCAGCCGGCGAAGTCGGTCTGGAACGCCGGCGTCGCGCCCGTGCAGAGGTCGCGCGAGGTGACGACCAGGCCGTCAGCGGCGAAATTGAGCACGAAGTGCGAGAGGGGGATGTCGGGGATGTTCATGAACGCGTTCCCCGGGCCGCGCTGCGGATCCAGGATGAAGGAGCCGAAGAGCTGGATGTGGAGCGGCCCCTGGAGGTCGAGGCCGAGGCGCGGGAGCGTCTGGCCCGGCGTCGGATCGGTGAGGACGACGGGGCCCGAGAGGGGTTGGGTGAGATAGGGCGACTCGGCGGTCGCCTGCCCGATGACGGTGGCCGCCGGGCAGGTGCCCGCCTGGAACGCAGCGAGCGGGCACCGGTTGACCAGCTTGTTGGCGTCGGCGCCGATGCCGCTCGGGAGGATGGCGGTCACGTTCTGGACCCCAGCCTCGCCCGGGTCCTGGTCGACGATGGTCGCGAGCGGAGGATGCGTGGTCGCCGCCGTGTGGCCCTTGGAGCCGATCGTCGACGAGAACGTGGGCGAGAAGTCGAGCGCGCCGCAGTTGGTCGGGGTGTAGCCGGCGGACCCCGTCACCGTCGCCCCGCCGTAGGCGTCCGCGTCGAAGTTCGTGGTCGAGGGCCCGCAGGACGTTGGGTTGCGCGAGAACCCCTTCTTCGGGTTCCCGGCGGATCCGAAGAGCGTCACCGTCATCGAGTTGATGTGGGTCGGGAGCCCCGACGAGGTGTTGGGGATGTTGTTGATGACGCTGTCGAGCCCGTAATCGGTGGTTCGCAGCTTCACCGCCGACTGGAGGATCACCGGGGGCAGCACCGAGGGCAGCGGCGGTATCGATACCGGTCGCAGGACGATCCCGAACCGCGCCGGCTCACCCGGCTGCGGCGTCAGGTTGTAGATCGAGCCTGTGATGTTGAGGGTCACGGGGACAAACAGCACGGTCACGGTCGCGTTGGTCGTGGTCGAGCCGACCTCAGAGGCAGCGGGGCAGTTGTCCCCGTTCAGCTGGCTCACCGTGCAGAGCGGCGTGGCGGTCGGGTCTGCGACCTGGCCGGGCGCGAGGTGCACGGTGAGGTCCTTGACGTCGTCGCCGCCGAACTCGATGTGGAAGCTGAAGTTGCTGTTGGCGCCGGCGTTGGTGTTCGCCGGCGTGGCGGAGAGGTTGTTCAGCGTGATCGCGGCGTCGGCGCGCGCGGCGAAGGCGAGGAGGACGGCGCAGAAGGCAGCGAGCGCAAGCGCTCCCCGCGCGGCCAAGCTCTTCTCCCGCAACCCATCCATGTCCCGCAGCTCGGGGGATCATAGGGCGGCGGGTGCGCGCCCGAGCCACTGCGATACTTCTAGGCACATGCGGGCGCCTGCGGCGCCCTTACACGCCGCTTTCGGGGCAAAGCCCCTCACTTACAAACCATGCCGATTTACGAGTACCGCTGCCGCAACGGCCACACCTTCGAGGTCTTCCAGAGCATGTCGGAGGACCCCGTGAAGACGTGCGAGGAGTGCGGCGCGCCGGTGGAGCGGGTCTTCCATCCGGTGGCGGTCCACTTCAAGGGCTCGGGCTTCTACACCACCGACTACGCGAAAAAGGGCGCGAAGAAGGCGGAGTCGGACGGGGCGAGCAAGGACTCCTCGTCCTCGTCCTCCTCCGGCGCGAAGAAGGACGGGTCAGCTAAGGAGAAGAGCTCCGAGAAGTCGGCGAAGAAGCCCGAGTGACGCCGCCATTCGGTTCGTTGCGGGGTTGTGGGTGCTATAGCACCCAAAAGTCCACAACGAACGCTCGCTAGCCCGTCGGGGCCGGGCTGCAGGCCGGGTCGCTCGGCGGGTCGTGGCCCAGGAACCGCTTCACGGCGCGCAGGCACTCCGAGTGCGAGACGACGAGGTTGCCGGCGGCGGACGTGCCCGATGGCTTCAGCACGTCGGCGCCGGAGGTCCCCGAGATCGCTGCCGAGAACACGAGCTGCGGCAGGGTGAACGCGCCCATGTCGCTGACGAACGCCTTCGGCGCGTTCCAGGCGATGAACGGGCCGTGCAGGAAGTTGTAGGGGAGGCGCAGCGGGTCGGTGAGGCGGCTCTTGATGCCGTTGAGGACGATCTGCTGGAACTGCGCGCGCTCGATGTCGCTTCCCGTGAACTGGCCGTGGCCGCAGGTGTTCTCGCGCGTGCGGGCGAGCGTCAGCGCCTGGTCGGCATCGAGCGTGTGGGTGCCCTTGTCGAGCTTCAGGCTGAAGCCGCCCTGAGAGGCGCCGCCGGAGATGTCGGAGCAGACCTTCTCTGGAAGGTCGACCTCGACGCCCCCGATCGAGTTGATGAAGTCGCGGAAGCCGTTGAAGTCGACGATCGCGATGTGGTCGATCGGCATGCCGAGGAAGTCCTCAATCGTCTTGACCGTCAGCTTCGCGCCGCCGAAGGCGTAGGCGGAGTTGATCTTCTGCCCGCCATGCCCGGGAATCATCGCGAGCGTGTCGCGCGGGATCGAGAGCTTGCGGAAAGTCGTCGCGCCCGCGCGCACGAGGAGGATCGTGTCGGACCGGTACGGCACGCAGGTCTTCGGCGGTGTCTCCCCGCGGCTCGCGGCCTTCACGCAGTGCTCGGGCGTCGCCTCGCCCTTCGACGCGAGCCCAGACGGACGCACGTCGGTACCGAGCACGAGGATGGTCTGCGGGTCGACCGCGAGGAACGGGTTGCCGCCGAGCAGGTCGTCGACCCCGCCCGCGAGCTTCGAGCTCTGGATCTGCGCCGAGATGGCGAACAGCACGATGCTGAGGAGGATCCATCCGAGCGCCGCGATCCCCACCCACTTGAGGACCCTGCGCCACATCGGCTTCGGCGCGCCGGGAAGCTTCGGCTTCTTGGGCCCTGTGTCCTTGGGCGCCTTCGAGGAGCCGCCGAGCCGATCGCGCAGCCCGGAGACGTCGGGCCGATGCCAACCCGAGAAGACGCCGCGGCGTGACTTGTAGACCTTGTACTCGGGGCGCTCGGGCTGACCCCGGGGGTCGTCGGGAGGCATCGGGGGTTATGAATACTCGTTGATGGCTGAGACGGTTGGAGTCGACCTCGGCGGGACCAAGATGGCGGTGGGCGTCACCGACGGCGATGTCGAGCTGCTCTACCGTTCGACGGCACCGAGCGTGGGCCTCCATCAGAATGAGGTCCTCGCCACGCTCGAGCGCCAGCTCCACGCGGCGCTCGAGGCACGCCCCGAGACACAGGCGATCGGCCTCGGGATCCCGTGCACGATCGACCGCGAGCGCGGGGTCGCGATCGAGGCGGTGAACCTCGACCTGGCGGACGTCCCGATCCGCGACCTCATCTCCGAGCGCCTCGGGCTCCCGACCTTCATCGACAACGACGCGAACGTCGCGGCGATCGCCGAGCACCTCTTCGGCGCCGGGCGCGGTGCGCGCGACCTCGTCCTCCTGACGATCGGCACCGGGATCGGGGGCGGGCTCATCCTCGAGGGGAAGCCCTACCGCGGGTCGACCGGAGCCGGCGCCGAGCTCGGGCACATGGTGATCGACAAGGACGGCCCGCGCTGCCAGGGAAACTGCCCCAACCGGGGCTGCCTGGAAGCGCTCGCCTCCGGGCACGCGCTTGCGCGAGCGGGCGCCGCCGTCGCCGAGCGCGAGCCCGAGTCGGCGCTCGGGCGGCTGCGTTCCGGCGGCCAGGTGATCGACGGCAAGGACGTCACGGCGGCGGCGATGGCCGGCGACGATGCCGCGGTCGGGGCGGTCGCCGAGATCGGGCGCAACCTGGGGATCGGCCTGGCGAGCTTCGCGAACATCTTCGACCCGGACGTGATCGTGATCGGGGGCGGGGTGATCGCCGTGGGCGATCTGCTCCTCGAGCCGGCGCGGGAGGAGCTTCGCGCAAGAGCGCTGCCGCCGATGAATGAGGTGAACGTGAAGGCGGCCGAGCTCGGTCCCGACGCGGGAATGATCGGGGCCGCGGCGCTGGCTGCGATCGAGCTGGGGGACGCGGGGTAGCCGATGGCCGGACGTCTCATCGTCTGCCCGACGCCGATCGGCAATCTCGAGGACCTCTCGCCTCGGGCGCGGCGAGCGCTCACCGAGGCCGACCTGGTCGCCTGCGAGGACACCCGCCACACGGGACGGCTCTACGAGCGGCTCGAGCTCGAGCATCCGAGGCTCGTCTCCTACCACGAGGGGAACGAGGTCGAGCGCGCTCCCGCGATCGCGCAGGAGATCGAGCGCGGCGCCAGGGTGACGCTGGTGAGCGACGCGGGCACGCCGGTGATCTCCGATCCCGGTTACCGCCTGGTGCGGGCCTGCGTCGAGCGGGGACTCGACCTCGAGGTGCTGCCGGGGCCCTCGGCGATCATCACCGCGCTCGTCGCCTCCGGCCTGCCGGTCGACCGGTGGCGCTTCGAGGGCTTCTTCCCGCGGCGCGGGGGGAGCTCGAGCGCGTGCTCGCCGCCCCCGAGACGGTGGTGGCCTTCGAATCGCCGCGGCGCCTGCCGGACTCCCTCGCCGCCCTCGCCGCCCTCGCCCCCGACCGCGAGGCGGCGGTCTGCCGCGAGCTCACGAAGATGCACGAAGAGGTCGCCAGAGGGACGCTGGGAGAGCTCGCCCGCCGCTTCCGGGGTGAGGCCCGAGGCGAGATCGTGGTCGTGATCGCGCCCGCCGAGCGGGCGCCCGACCGCGTCGACCTCGCTTTCGCGGTCGACGCGCTGCGGCGGCTCGTGCAGGCCGGCGCCCGTCCGCGCGCCGCCGCCGGCGTGGTGGCCGCCCTCACCGGCACGCGTGCAAACCAGCTCTACAGCGAGCTGACCGGGCGCGCCCCGCGCGAGTGACCGTATGAACGATCCTTAACGGTGCCTACGCAGGGCAACGATTAGGATCTCCCTCGCGAACTAGGATCACGGTCGCGAGGAGTGTGACGCGCCGGGGAACGACTCCTCGGCCGGGAACGGAGAGGATGTCCGCGCGCCGCGGCAAATCGAGGCTAGCTTCAAGGGGACGAGAGGAGTGACGACGGCAGTCCGTTGACGCTCGTCGAGGAAACCACCGCTCCTGCGCGGAAATCGCGGCTCGCGCGTGTCGTCGCGCTCGCCGCCCTGATCGTCGCGTTCATCCTCGTCGTATACGTCCTCTTCTTCGCCGGCGGCGACGGCCGGACCTACCACCTCCTGTTCCAGAACGGCGGCCAGCTGGTCCCGGGAAACCAGGTTCTCGTCGCCGGACAGCCGATCGGCGGCGTCGACTCGATCAGCCTCACCGACGACTCGCAGGCGGACGTGACGGTCTCGATGGACGTGCCCCTCCGCGAGGGCACGGTTGCGGTGATCCGCACCACCTCGCTCTCGGGCGTCGCCAACCGCTATATCTCGATCACGCCGGCGCCGAACAACGCGAAGGAGCTGCCGAGCGGGTCGACGCTCCACGGCGAGAGCACCGTGGCGCCGGTCGACCTCGACCAGCTCTTCAACACGTTCAACCCGCGCACGCGGCAGGGACTGCGTGACTTCATCAAGGGCAACGCCCAGATCTACGCGGGCGCCGCGCCGCAGGCGAACAAGACCTACAAGTACTTCGCGCCCTCGCTCGACGCGACCCAGCGCCTCCTCACCGAGCTCACCTCGGACCAGCGCACGTTCACGCGCTTCATCGTCGCCAGTGGGAGCGTCCTCACGGCGATCGGGCAGCGTGGGAACGATCTGACCAACCTCGTCTCCCACGCCAACACCACCCTGGGCGCGATCGCGAGCCAGAACCAGGCTCTCGACCAGACGCTGGTGAAGCTCCCGCCGACGCTTCGCGAGGCGAACACCACCTTCGTCAACCTCCGCGCGGCGCTCGACGACCTCGATCCCCTCGTCAATGCCGCGAAGCCCGCCACGAAGGACCTGCCGACGTTCCTGCGCAACCTCCGCCCCGTCGCCGAGCGCTCGGTGCCGGTGTTCACAGACCTCGCGACGGCCCTTCGCAAGCCGGGGAAGAACAACGACCTCGTCTCGGCCCTGCGGCGGCTGCCGAAGCTGGAGAAGCACGCGGCGAAGGCCAGCCCGCACACGGTGGCGGCGATCAACGCATCGCTGCCGACGATCTCGTTCGCGCGCCCCTACAGCCCGGAGCTCGCGGGGTTCCTCACGAAGATCGGGCAGGCGACGTCGTACTACGACGCCAACGGCCACTACGTCCGCGTCAGCCCGGCCGACACCGGGGTCTTCGCCTACAACAGCGGCACTCAGCAGCTCGACCCGATCCCGCCCTCGGCCCAGTACACCGGGCTTGAGACCGGCGTCTATACGCGCTGCCCGGGTGGCGGGACCCAGCCCATCGCCGGCTCCAACCCGTTCCTCGACGACGGCGCCCTCATCGGGGCGTGCAACCCCAGCGACGTCCCACCCGGGCCCTAGCGATGAAGCGCGCGATCGCAATTCTCCTCGCCCTCTGCGCTCTCGGCGCGCTCGCCGCCTTCGGTCCCTTCGGCGGCGGCGGGTCCGACTACGTGGTCCGCGCCTACTTCGACAACGGCGACTTCGTCGTCAACGGCGAGGACGTGCGGATCGCGGGAGCGAAGGTCGGCTCCGTCGTCGGGGAGGCGGTTTCGCTTCCGGGCGAGCCCGTCCATGCCGACGGGAAGGACGATCCGGGGAAGGCGGTGATCGAGCTCAAGATCACCGACGCCGGGTTCCAGGACTTCCGCCGCGACGCCACGTGCACCGTGCGGCCGCAGTCGCTCCTCGGCGAGAAGTTCATCGACTGCTCGCCCACGAAGCCACGCGCGCCCGGAACGCCCGAGCCGCCGCCCGTGAAGAAGATTCCGAGTGACGCGAAGTACGGCGCGGGCCAGTACTTCCTGCCGCTGGAGAACAACGGGCACATCGTCGACATCGACATCGTCCAGAACATCAACCGACTGCCGTTCGCCGACCGCTTCCGCATCATCATCAACGAGCTCGGCGCCGGGCTCGCGGCCCGCGGCCCGACGCTGAACGCAGTCATCAAGCGCGCCGATCCCGCCCTGCGCGAGACCGACCAGGTGCTGCACATCCTCGCGGGCCAGAACCAGGTGCTGGCGAAGCTCGCCGCGGACTCCGACACGGTCCTCGCCCCACTCGCGCGCGAGCGCCGCCACGTGTCCGGGTTCATCGCCAACGCCGGCGAGACCGCGCAGGCGACGGCCGAGCGCAGCGCCGACCTCGAGGCCGGCTTCCAGAAGTTCCCGCTCTTCCTGCGCAACCTGCAATCGACCAACACGCAGCTCAAGCGGTTCGCCGACCAGGCGACGCCCGTGTTCGCCGACCTCGGCGCCGCGGCGCCCACGCTCACGAAGCTGACCAAGCAGACCGCGCCGTTCGCCAGCGCGACCGAGAAGTCGCTCCTCAGCCTCGGCGACGCCGCGGCCAAGAGCACCAAGCCGCTGGTCAAGTCGGACCCGGTGGTCGTCGACCTTCGCGATCTCTCGAGGGCGACGGTCGCGCCCTCCAAGGACCTCGACAAGCTGCTCTCGACGTTGAAGCTCAGCGGCGGCGACCAACAGCTCCTCAAGTTCATCTACAACACCGCCGGCTCGGTCAACGGCTTCGACAAGTTCGGCCACATCCTGCGCGCGAACCTCCTCGTCACGAGCTGCGTCGACTACGTGATCATCCCGGCCACCGGCTGCGGCGCCAACTTCACCGGCCCCGGCTCGGCGAGCGGGATCGCCTCGCCTGTCGCAATCGACGCGACCGGCGAATCCGCCCCGGCCGCCGGGACCGTGCCGGCGACGAAGGCAAAGGCCGGCACGGCGAGCGCAGCGACCCGCAGCACGCTGCGCGGCGCGGCCAGCGTGCTGCAGTTCCTCGTGGGCGGCGAGGGCTCCAACCGCCGTCCGCACCACAACCACGGCGGGGTGGACGCCGGCGGCACGGTCCACCAGCCGCGGCCTGGCCGTGGCGGCGTGCCCCTCGGCCCAACGCCCCAGCCCGGTCAGCAAGTCCCAGGGGGCACCGGATGAGGCGCCGCGGCATCGCGGCCTCCTTCGCGGCCAGCCCGACGCTGGTCGGAGCGATCACCACGCTCATCGCGGTGGTGGCGGTCTTCCTCGCCTACAACGCGAACCACGGGCTCCCGTTCGTCGCCAGCTACCGGATCTCGGCAATCGTGCCGAACGCTCAGTCGCTCGTGCGGGGCAACGAGGTGCGCGTGGGTGGCGTCCTCGTGGGCACGGTCGAGGAGATCACGCCGATCCAGCGCCCCGACGGCGGCGTCGACGCCAAGCTCGACCTGAGGCTCGATCAGAGCGCGAAGCCGATCCCCGTCAACTCGACGGTCGTCATCCGGGCGAAGTCGGCTCTCGGCCTCAAGTACCTGGAGATCAACAAGGGCAATTCGTCGAAGAGCTATCCGGATGGGGCGACGATTTCGCGCAAGCAGGCGAAGCCGGAGACGATCGACCTCGACCAGGTCCTGAACACGTTCAACGAGCCGACGCGCCTCGCCATCCAGCGCAACCTCCTCGAGTTCGGCAACGCGCTGATCGGCCGCGGGCCCGCGCTCAACGAGACGATCGGGAACCTGAAGCCGCTGCTCAACCGCCTGCGGCCGGTCATGCACACGCTGGCGTCGCCGCGAACCGGCCTCGCCGAATTCTTCCGCGCCCTCGAGGCGACGTCGGCCGAGGTCGCACCGGTGGCCGAGACGCAGGCGCGCATGTTCGTCTCGCTGGACACGACCTTCCGGGCCTTCGCCAGCATCGCGCGCCCGTTCCTCCAGGAGACGATCTCGAAGACGCCGCCCACGCTCGACACGGCCAACCGGGCGCTGCCGGTGATTCGCCCGTTCCTCGCCCATTCGGCGACCCTGTTCGCCGACCTGCGCCCCGGCGTGCGCGCGCTCACCGACGCCGCGCCGGTCCTCTCGCGGGCCATCACCGTGGGGATCCCGGCCCTGCGGCGCTCGCCGGCCCTCAACGCACAGCTTCCGCCCACGGCGAACAGCCTCCTCGCCTTCTCGCAGAACGCGGGCGTCCGCAACGGAATCGACCGCCTGACGAAGTCGAACAAGAAGGACCTCGGGCCCCTGCTCAACTTCGTGACCCCGGTTCAGAGCGTCTGCAACTACCCGACGCTCCTGTTCCGCAATGCGGCGAGCGCGCTGAGCCTCGGCGACGGGGGCGGCAACTGGCAGCGCTTCCTGCTGTTCCAGACCCCGTTCGGGCCGAACAACGAGGGCGCGCCCTCGAGCAAGCCCGCGAACGGCGGCGGGCCGGTGCCGGAGAACAACCACCTGCACGCGAACCCGTACCCGAACACGGCCGCGCCGGGGCAGACGTTCGAGTGCGAGGCGGGCAACGAGCCCTACGCCAAGGGCCAGACCGTGATCGGCAATGTCCCCGGCAACCAGGGCATCGTCACCGCCGGGCAGATCCCATCCCAGCTCCACGCGAATCCATGAGCCCACGCAAGGCATACCAACCCGACGAGCGCGTCTTCGGCCGCAACTACCGCGGCAGGCCGTGGCTGATCGGCGCCCTGTTCGTGCTCGTGGCGCTCATCGGCCTCGTCCTCGCTTACACGAAGCACATCCCGTTCACGAGCTACGGCTACGAGCTCAAGGCCGTGTTCCGCAACGCGCCGGTCGTGGCGAGCAACACGCCGGTGCGAATCGCCGGGGTCAATGTCGGCAAGGTCCTCTCGAGCGAGCGGAAGGGCAACACGAACGAGATGACGTTCACGGTCTCCGACTCCGGGCGCCCGGTCCGGCGAGACGCCCAGGTCGTGATCAGGCCACGCCTCTTCCTCGAGGGCAATTTCTACCTCGACCTGGAGCCCGGCAGTCCCGGCGCTCCCGAGCTCCCGAGCGGGGGCACGATCCCGATTCCGAACACTGCCACGGCCGTGCAGCTCGACCAGGTGCTGGGGGCGCTCCGCGCGCCGGAGCGCGCGGACCTCCAGGAGGTCCTGCGGGTTTACGGACGCGCGCTGACGAAGACACCGACCCCGGCCGAGGACGCCACCCAGTCACCGGTCGTGCAGGGCGTGAACGCGGCCGGTGCCCTCAACAACTCGTTCCACTACGGCGCGAGCGCCGGCAAGAACACCGCGATCGTGAGCGAGGCGCTGCTGGGCCTCAAGGAGCACGACCTCTCGAGCCTGATCGCGGCGCAGAGCCGCGTGTTCGGCACGCTCGTCTCGCGCGAGAGCCAGCTCCAGGACCTGATCACCAACTTCAACACGACGATGGGCGCGCTCGCCGCCCAGGC
Organism: uncultured Actinomycetes bacterium; assembly: GCA_963771655.1. Taxonomy (GTDB): domain Bacteria; phylum Actinomycetota; class Thermoleophilia; order Solirubrobacterales; family 70-9; genus JAWVFM01. The sequence continues at coordinate 138,361 of CAVYUG010000002.1, forward strand.
GACCAACCTCGCGACCACCGTCGGCCTCCTGCCCCCGACGCTTGACCAGGCGCGCACCACCTTCCGCGACCTGAACGCCTCGTTCCCGGCCCTCCGGGCATACGCGATCTCGGCGACGCCGGGGATCAAGCAGCTGCCGGCGACGATCAGGGCGGGCCTCCCCTGGCTGCGCCAGGCGCAGGCGCTGCTCCAGCCCAGCGAGCTCGGCAACCTCGCTCAGCTCACCCGCGACTCGGCGCCCGCCACGGCCCGCGCCGTCAAGGCGACGACCGCCTTCCTCCCGCAGCTCGACCTGACGAGCCGGTGCACCACCAACGTCCTCATCCCCGCGGGCGACACCGTCGTGAGCGACTCGCGGTTCGGCACCGGGGAGCCGAACTCGCACGAGTTCTTCTACGGCCTCACCAACACCACCAGCGTCGGGCAGGGCTTCGACGGCAACGGGAGCTACCTGCGGGTGAACGCCGGCGGCGGCGCGTCGCTGGTGACGGCGCCCAACAAGGGCGGCGGGTTCGCCAACAGCTCGGTGTGGGGCAACAACGTCGCGCCCCCGCTCGGCGTCCAGCCAGTCTTCAAGACCGGGAAGCTGCCGCCGTTCAGGCCCGACTTCCCGTGCTACCGCAACCCGGTGCCTGACATCAACGGCCCCGCCGGCGCGGTCGGTCCCCCTGACCTGAAGGTGGCGCCGTGAAAAAGGCGATCAAGGACCATCTCCGCGACTTCGTCGCGATCCTCGTTCTCCTGGTCCTCGGCACCGTGACCACCGGGATCATCATCGTCTCCCAGCACGCGACGATTCCGAGCTGGGTCCCGTTCGTCGGGACCCACCGCTTCGACATCAACGCGGAGATCACCTCCGCGAAGTCCGTAACGCCGGGCCAGGGACAGACCGTGAACATCGCCGGCATCAAGATCGGTGAGATCAAGGCGGTCGACCTCGAGAACGGCAACGCCAACCTGACGCTCGCGATCGAGCCGCAGTACGCGCCGCTGATCCACGACGACGCGTCGATTCTGCTCCGCCCGCGAACCGGGCTGGAGGACATGACCGTCGCGCTCGATCCCGGCACGCGGAGCTCGCCGAAGATCAAGGAGGGGGCGACGATCCCGCTCGCCAACTCGTTGCCCCCTGTGCAACCCGACGAGATCCTCGCGACGCTCGACGGCGACACGCGGGCATTCCTGCAGATCCTGCTCGCCAACGCGGCCCAGGGGCTGCACGGCAACACCAGCAAGCTCTCGTCCACGCTGCGCCGCCTCGACCCCCTCGCGCAGGACCTCTCGAAGCTGAACACGGCGCTCGCGAAGCGGCGCGACAACATCGCCCACGTCATCCATAACTTCGGCCTGCTCAGCGGGGAGCTCGCGAACCACGACCGCCAGCTGGCCGACTTCGTCACCTCCTCCAACCAGGTCTTCCACGCGTTCGCCAACCAGCAGACGAACCTCCAGCAGACGGTGGCAGAGCTGCCCGGTGCGCTGCGCTCGACGCAGAGCGCCCTGGCGAGCGGCGACCGGCTCGCCCGCGTTTCGAAGCCGGCTCTCACGAGGCTGATCCCCCAGGCCAAGGCGACGGGGCCGGCGCTGCGCGCCCTGCGGCCGCTGTTCCGCGACACGACGGTCCCGATCCGCGACCAGATCCGGCCCTTCACGCGCAAGGTCCAGCCGGTGGTCCGCCACCTCGCGCAGGGCTCGGTTCCGCTCGCCAAGAGCACCGAGAGCCTCCGCGGTGGCTTCGCGAACCTGAACTACCTGCTGAACGGCCTGGCGTACAACCCGCCGGGCGGCGACGAGGGCTATCTGTTCTGGGTCGCCTGGCTCAACCACGATTCGAACTCGGCCCTTGCCGCTCAGGACGCCACCGGCGTGATGACCCGAGGCCTGGTCGTCCTCTCCTGCGCCACGTCGCAGCTCGCCGAGAGCGTCACCGCGACCCGCCCGCAGCTCAACACCATTCGCCAGGTGACGAACACCCCGAGCCACGCGCTGATCGACTCGAAGGGCGGGTGCATGTGAGAACCAAGGGCCCGACAGTCGGCCAGACCATCATCGCGGTCGCTTTCGCGCTCTCCTGCTTCGGCCTGGCGCTCTTCCTCTGGGTGACCTTCGGCGGCCCGGTTCCGCTCCAGGCGGAGGGCTATCGCTTCAGCGTCAACTTCAACGAGGCGACCCAGCTCGCGAAGCAGTCGGACGTACGAATCTCAGGGGTCTCGGTCGGCAAGGTGATCGACATCCAGCTCACGAAGCGCGGGCTTGCGGACGCGACGATCGAGCTCGACGACAAGTACGCGCCGATCCCGTCGAATACCCGGGCGACGCTGCGGCAGAAGACCCTCTTGGGTGAGACCTACGTCGAGCTGACGCCCGGCAACCGCGACGCCAAGCCGCTGCCGGAGGACGGGCAGCTGTCGACCGCGAACGTCGCGCCGACGGTGCAGCTCGACGAGATCTTCCGCACCTTCAACAAACCGACCCGCGCAGCGTTCCGCGTCTGGATGCAGCAGGCGGCGATCGCGTTCCGCGGACGCGGCACCGACCTGAACGATGCGCTCGGCGAGCTGGTCCCGTTCACGGAGTCGGCGAACCGCGCGTTCCGGATCCTCTCGACGCAGCGCCAGGCCGTCCGGCAGCTCGTTCGCGGCGGCGGCGAGACCTTCCGGGCGCTCTCCCAGCGCGAGGGCCAGCTTCGATCGCTGATCCAGCACTCGGCGACGGTGTTCGACACCACGGCGCAGCGCAACGCGGACCTGGCGGACATCTTCCGCATCCTGCCCACCTTCCAGGACGAGTCGCGGACGACGCTCGCGCGCCTGCAGGCGTTCGCCATCAATACCGACCCGCTCGTCACTCAGCTGCGGCCCGCCGCGAAGCAGCTCACGCCCACGCTCGAAGCGACGAAGCGGCTCGCGCCGCACCTGGAGACCTTCTTCAAGGGGCTGCGCCAGGCGATCCCGGCCGGCGTCCGAGGCCTGCCGGCGCTCAGGGGACTTCTCGGCAACGACCTGCCGCCGGTGCTGACGAAGCTCAATCCGTTCCTGCGACAGCTCGACCCGATCCTCACCGTCCTGCACCAGTACCGGCATGAGGTGACAGGGTTCTTCGCGAACGGCGCGGCCGCCCTCAACGGCTTCAACATCGCCACCGGCACCCGGCGCGACCATTACGCACGGACGACCAACGTGCTCGGGCCCGAGGTCCTCGCCGCGTACCCGCGCCGGCTTTCGACGGGGCGTACCAACCCGTACGTCGCGCCCGGCGGCTACTCGCGCCTCGCGACGAAGAAGGGCCTCTATTCGTTCGAGACCAGGCAGTGCTCGGGCGGGATCAACGCGACGCTGAACCCGGGAACGCCGAGCAACCCGACCTTCCAGACGCGCGCGACCAGCTCGGGGACCTCGCCCGCCGACCTGTTCAGCCGCATCCAGCGGTTCATGTTCAAGCGCCAGCCCGACGCGGCATCGATCCCGCAGGCGCCGTGCAAGCAGCAGCCGAACTTCCACTCGATCGGCGTGTCGCCGGAGTTCACCCGGTACCTCCACGTGCGCAAGGAGAAGTGAGCGTGCGTGAGAGCGCAACTTTTGGACCCAAGCGGGGTTCCTATAGGTTCTGGTCTCTGCTGTACGGCAGAGACCAGAGGGTCATCCCCTAGTTCCCAAACAAACTTGGCGCGGCATGAGGCTGAGCCAGGAGGAGGTGTGCAGAAAGTATGCGCAAGCATCTGATCTGGATCCTCGCTGTGGCGGTCGGCCTTTCCGTGGCCGGTGTCGCCTACGCGACGGACACAACCGGCTCTGACTTCTCTCAGCTGAAGACGAAGGTCAGCCCGAACAAGCAGGACAAGAAGAAGTTCGGCAAGGCTTCCCTGTTCGTCGAGACCTCGACGCTCAGCAACGCGAACCCCGGGACGCCCACGAGCCCGGGCAACGTTCCGGTCCCGACCACGAACGTGAAGCTGACCTTCGACAAGCAGCTCAAGTTCACGACCAAGAAGCTCGCGCAGTGCAAGGTGAGCCTGGAGAACACAACCACGCAGTCGGCGATCCAGCTCTGCAAGAGCTCGAAGGTCGGCGGCGGCAAGGCGACCGCGTGCCTCGGCGCGTCGGGGACCCCGTGCACGTCGAAGCTCGCCTTCCTCGTGACGGCGTTCAACGGCGGCACGAAGGGCGGCAAGCCGACGATCATCCTGCACTCGCGGAATGATCAGTTCCAGCTGACGACTGTCCTTACCGGGACGCTCGACCCGAAGAAGAACACGCTCAACGTTCCGATCCCGTCAAGCGTCTACTCGGTGGCGACGATCACCGACTTCCAGACCACCGTCGGTAAGACGTACAAGGCCAAGGTTCACGGGAAGAATAAGAAGTACAACTACGTCGGCGCCAAGTGCAGCAAGGGCAAGTACACCCTGAAGGGCGCGTTCACCTACCTCGGTGGCGACCCGGTCGACAACGTGAGCACCACGACGCCCTGCAAGACCAAGTAGCGGCCTAATCCCTCGCTGAGAGGGGGGAGAGGGGGCGGCCACCGGGGCCGCCCCCTCTTTTTCGGCTAAGTTTCCCGCCGGAGGGCAAATTTGGCGCGGCAGGAGGCCGGCCAGAAGGAGGTTGTGGTTATGCGCAAGCACCTGATCTGGATCCTTGCGGTGGCCGTGAGCGCGTCCGCGGTGGGCATCGCCTACGCGACGGACTCGACGGGCGCGGACTTCTCGCAGCTGAAGCAGGGCCTGAAGCCCGCGAAGCAGGACAAGCACAAGTTCGGCAAGGCGACGATCTCGGTCGAGACGTCGACGCTCAGCAACGCGAACCCGGGGACGCCGACGAGCCCGGGCAACGTCCCGATCGCGACCACGAACGTGAAGCTCAAGTTCGACAAGCAGATCAAGTTCGATAACAAGGGGCTCGCTCAGTGCAAGAAGAGCCTCGAGAACACGACGACGCAGCAGGCGATCCAGCTCTGCGGCAACGCGCAGGTCGGCAGCGGCTCCGCGACGGCGTGCCTCGGAGCGGCGGGGGTTCCCTGCACGTCGAAGCTGGCGTTCAAGGTGACCGCGTTCAACGGCCCGGGCAACTCGAAGGTCGGCTCGATCATCCTGCACTCGCGGAACGACCAGTTCCAGCTGACGACGGTCCTCAAGGGAACGCTGACGCGGAAGACGAACATCCTCAACGTCCCGATCCCCGATTCCGTGTCCTCGGTGGCGACGATCACCGACTTCCAGACCACGGTGAGCAAGGCCTTCAAGTCGAAGGGCAAGAAGCACAACTACGTCTCGGCGAAGTGCAGCAAGGGCAAGTACACGCTGAAGGGCGAGTTCAAGTACAAGAACGGTGACCCGACCGACAACGTCACCACCACGACGCCCTGCAAGACGAAGTAGTGGCCTGATCCCCAGCTGAGCTGGGGAGAGGGGGCGGTCGCAGGACCGCCCCCTCTTCGTTTTGTGGGCTTGTCGCCGACCACCGCGCTGTGTAGCTTCCGCGCTGCGATGTCCCCCTCCGGCCGCCTGGTCGCCCTCGTGCTCGGCATCACTGCCCTGACGGCGCTCGGCGGTTGCAGCGGGGGCGGCCCGGGCGTGCCGGACTCGAAGATCCGCTCGACGCTGCAGATGAAGCCGGTCCAGGGCCATCTCGCGATCCAGGACAACCCGTTCTGCTCGACGACGAAGCTCCTGAACGACGTCGGCGAGGTGAAGGACGCCTCGTCCAGCGGTCGCGTGATCGCCTCGCGCGATCACACCGTCGGAGTCGAGGTCATCAAGCCCTTCGCCCCCGGCTGCCGGAACTTCGCCGAGCGCAAGCTCGACAGGCTGGCTCGCGGCAAGAAGAAAGGCAAGAAGGGAGGCGGCGGTGGCGGCTAAGAGGGAGCCGAGACTGGTCTCGCTCGGTTACGGCAAGCTGGTGCGCGCGGACCGGATCTTCGCGCTGGTCCCACTGGAGCCCGGCGAGCGCGGCGAGGGCCGGCGCACGTACGTCCACGTCGACGGCCTGTCCGAGCCGTTGGTGGCGTCCCGCTCCGAGCGCGCGATCCTCGCGGACGTCGAGGCGGCGCTCACGGAGGCGGCGGGCATCCCACGCGCGCGCAGGACGCCAAAGGGCCAGGAGACTCTGCTCGGCTGAGCGCCTGCCACGCTGGCACCTGCCGCATCGGCAGGACGAACGGGGCGGCGAGGGGGGCGAAGCCCGTTCGTTGTGGGCTTCTGGGCGCTATAGCACTACCAATCCCACATCGAAAGGCCGAAGCGGCCGGTGCTTCCTCGCTGATCGCTGGGCGCTGTGTCCTGCGCCAAGCGCCGAGAGGCCCACGCGTATCCTCCGCCGCCCGTGAGCTACTACGTCACCACGCCGATCTACTACGTCAACGCGCAGCCGCATCTCGGCCACGCGTACTCGACGATCGCCGCCGACATCCTCGCCCGGCACATGCGCCAGCGGGGCGAGGACGTCTTCTTCCTCACCGGCACCGACGAGCACGGCGAGCCCATCGAGCTGGCCGCCGAGCGGGAGGGGGTGACCCCTCAGGAGCTCGCCGACCGCAACGCGCCGAAATTCCAGGAGCTCGCCCACCGGGTGGGGGCGACGAACGACTTCTTCATCCGCACCTCCGATCCGCGCCACGAGGCGAAGGTCGCGGAGATCATGCAGCGCGTCTACGACAACGGGCACGTCTACGAGGGCGTCTACGAGGGCTGGTACTGCCCGCGCTGCGCCGACTTCAAGACCGAGCGCGAGCTCGGGCCCGGCAACACGTGCCCGATCCACGAGATCCCGCTCGAGCGCGAGCGGGAGGAGAACTGGTTTTTCCGGCTCTCGTCGTTCGCCGACCGGCTCAGCGCGCTGTACTCCGAGCGCCCCGACTTCGTCGTGCCCGACTTCCGCCGCAACGAGGCGGTGGCGTTCATCGAGGGTGGGCTCGAGGACGTTTCGCTGTCGCGGCGGCGCCTGCGCTGGGGGATGAAGCTGCCGTGGGACGAGAGCCAGCGAATGTACGTGTGGTTCGACGCGCTCCTCAACTACGTCACCGCGCTCTCGTTCGCGCGGGAGGGCGAGGACCTGACCGACCGCTACTGGCCGGCCACGCTCCACGTGCTCGCGAAGGACATCCTGAAGTTCCACGCGGTGATCTGGCCGGCGCTCTGCTACGCGGCCGGGCTCGAGCCGCCGCGGCGGATGGTCATCCACGGCTTCCTGTTGATGGGCGAGCGAAAGATGTCGAAATCGCTCGGGAACGTGCTCGACCCGAACGAGGTGATCGAGCGGTTCGGCGCCGACGCCCTGCGCTTCTACTGCTTCCGCGAGGTGTCTTTCGGCCAGGACGGCGCCGTATCGGCCGCCGGCTTCGAGTCGCGCTACGAGACCGAGCTGGCGAACGACTGGGGCAACCTCGCGAGCAGGGTGCTGGCGATGGTGGAGCGCTACCGCGACGGGGTCGTCCCCGCGGCCGATGCCGATCCGAAGCTCGCGGGCGGCGACGACGGGCTGGGCCGCGTGGAGGAGCGCGTCTGCGAGCTTCTCGACCGCGCCGAGCTGACTCAGGCCCTGGAGGCCATCTGGGCGCGGGTGCGGCGGCTCAACCGCTACGTGGAGGAGCGCCGCCCCTGGGAGCTCGCCAAGGATCCGGCGCTCGCGAGCGACCTCGACACCGTGCTCTTCAACCTCGCGGAGGGGCTGCGCGTCCTCGCGCTGTTGCTGCACGCGTACATGCCGGCGACGTCAGACGCCGTGCTCGACGCCCTGGGCGAGGGCGGCCGCGACCTGGCGAGCTTCGGCTCGGGCTCGGGCGGGCGCCGGGTTGAGCGGATCGCGCCGCTATTCCCCAAGCTCGAGGCGAATTCCTGAGCGTCAGGCCGGGCGGATCGCCTGGCGGTTGCGGAACACGAAGTCCGGGTCGTACTTCTTCTTGACGCGCTGGAGCCGGCTGTAGTTCGCTCCGTAGTAGGCGGACTCCCACCCGGTGAGGTCAGGGTCGATGTAGCCCTGATAGGCCTGTTTCGACACGTGTGGCTGGAGCGCGTGCCAGGCCGAGTCGATCCAGCGGCGCGTTGAGCCCTCCTGCGAGGGGTCGTTGAAGTAGGCGAGGTACTGGATGCAGCACAGGGTGTCGCGGTGAACGAAGGCGGTCGCCCTGGCGGGGACCCGGTTGACGACACCGCCGTAGGAGTCGAAGAGCAGCGCCGCGCTGCCCTGCGAGGACTGGCCCTGCCTGCGCTCGATGGCCGCGACGGCCGCCCTGCGGCCCGCCCCCGGCATGGGCTTCGTGACGTAGCTCGACTTCGCGAGGAAGCGGGTGCGGGGCAGCGTCCCGCCCGGGCTCGTGCCCACCGTGTGGCACTTGCTGAGCGCCGTATCCGCGCAGCCGGCCCAGCGGAGCATCAGCGCCATGTACGGCAGCGTGCCGGTCGTCACCGACCCGCCGGCGACGTCGAGCGGCTTCAGCAGGCGCTTCAGCTTGTCCGCCGAGCCGAAGTACTGGCCGTTCGCGCTCACCGACGGCGTCGACGCGCCGGTCGAGAGGTGGAAGATCGACATCAGCTCGTCGGGCGCATGGGGCGCGAAGCGCTGCCAGGCGCCGAGCGCGTCGGCCGCGCTCGACCATGGCCAGGAGACGTTGAACCAGGCGGCGCTCGAGACTCGGTGGATGCGCTGGCGGAAGGAGGTCACGACGCCGAAGTTGCCGGCCCCGCCGCCTCGCGAGGCCCAGTAGAGGTCGGGGTTCGAGCGCTTGCTCGCCTCGATGAGGCGGCCGTCGGCGGTGACGATCCGCAGGGCCTCGATGTTGTCGCAGGCGAGGCCGAGCTTGCGGGCCGCCAGGCCCGTGCCTCCCACCTGCGCGTGCCCGCCGATGCCCACGGACGGGCACGACCCGGCGGGGGTGGTCGCGCCGTGGTGGGCGAGCTTCGCGTAGACGTTCACGAGCTGGGAGCCGGCGCCGATCTCCGCCACCCCCGCGCCGCGGTCCACCGAGATCGAGTCGAGCGCGGCAACGTCGATGACGAGGACGCCGTTGCCCGTGGAGTACCCGCCGTAGCTGTGACCGCCCGCCCGTGGCGCCACCGAGACCTCGCGGTCCGTGGCCCACTTGACGGCCGCCTGGACGTCGGCCTCGCTGGCGGCCTGGACGATCGCGACCGGCTTCGAGCCGTTGTAGATCTCGTTGTAGATCCCTGCCGCGTGGTGGTAGCCGGCCGAGCTCGGGGTGACGACGCGGCCGCGGACCTGATCGGCGAGCTGGGAGAGCGTCGCGGGCCGCTTGGCCGGGGCGGCCTTGCGGCGCGCGGTGCGGGTCAGGGTGCTCGTCGTCGACGAGCCGCCACCGCCGCACGCCGCGAGGGTCAGCGCCGCGACTCCACCCGCGGCGCGGACCACGAACTGGCGGCGGTCGAGCGGAGCGTCGCCCATCTCCGTAATCATCGCCGACACCGTGGTCGACACGCATTGCCATCTCGGGCTCTGCGAGCCGCCGGCCGCCGAGCTCGTAGGGCGGGCGCGCGCGGCCGGCGTCGGGCGCATGCTCACGGTGGGGCTCGACGAGGAGACGAACGCACAGGCGATCGAGCTCGCGTCGGAGCACGCGGAGGTTCTCGCCTGCGTCGGGCGGCACCCCAACTCGGCCGACGGGCTTCGACGACGCCGCCGCGGCCGCCATCGAGTCGCTGGCCGCGCACCCCCGCGTGGCGGCGATCGGGGAGACCGGACTCGACTACTACCGCGACGGAGCGCCCCGCGAAGATCAGCGCCGCGCGTTCGAGGCCCAACTCGAGATCGCGCGCCGAGCGCACAAGCCGGTGGTGATCCACATGCGCGAGTCGCTGGACCACACGTTCGACGTGCTCCGATCCTCGGCCGAGGGGGTCGACGTGATCCTGCACTGCTTCTCCGGGCCGCCGGAGGCGGTCACCGAGGCGGGCGAGCGCGGGTGGTACTGCTCGTTCGCCGGGAACCTGACGTATCCGAAGGCGGGCGATCTGCGGGAGGCCGCGGCGCTGGTTCCCGACGACCTGCTCCTCGTGGAGACGGACTCCCCGTTCCTGGCCCCCCAGCCGGAGCGCGGGCGGCCGAACCAGCCGGCGAACGTCGTCCACACGGCGCGGTCGCTCGCCGACGTTCGCGGCGTCGAGCACGCGGAGCTCGACGAGCTGCTCGAGGCCAACGCCAGGCGGGTCTTTCGATGGTGAAGCTCGGGCAGAACTTCCTCGCCGACCCGAACCTGCTCGACGCGATCGTCCGCGACGCCGGGCTCTCGGGGGACGAGGCCGTGCTCGAGGTGGGCGGCGGTGAGGGGGCGCTCACCCGACTCCTGGCCGACGCGGCGGCGTTCGTCCACGTCGTCGAGCTCGACGAGCGGCTTCGCGAGCCGCTGGAGGCCGTCGCCGCCGGGCGCGAAGACGTCGCGCTTCATTTCGGCGACGCCATGCGGATCGATCTCGCGGCCCTTGACCCTGCGCCCGAGGCGATGGTGTCGAACCTCCCTTACTCGATCGCCACGCCGCTCCTCATACGCACGATCGCCGAGCTTCCGGGCCTCGCGCGATGGACGGTGATGGTGCAGCGCGAGATCGCCGACCGGCTGCGCGCCGCACCGGGGAGCCGGACGTATGGAGCGCCGAGCGTCACGGTCCAGCTCGCCTGCTCGGTCGCCCTCGTCCGGCCGGTCGACGCCGCGGTCTTTCGCCCGCGTCCGCGAGTGGCCTCCGCAGTGGTGCGCCTGGAGCGCCGTGCCCCCGCCCCGGATGAGCGGCTCGCGGCGCTGGTGCGGGCCGCGTTCGCTCACCGGCGAAAGACGCTCGCCCGATCGGTCGAGCTGGCGCGGATCGGGCTCGGCCGCGACCGCGTCACCGCGGCGCTGGGTGGTCTCGGGCTTCCGGTTGACGCCCGCGCCGAGGCGCTCAGCCCGGAGGAGTTCAGGGCGCTCTCGGAGGCGCTCGCGTGATCATTCGCGCGCCGGCCAAGCTCAACCTCTGCCTCTTCGTGGGGCCGGTGCGGGCCGATGGCCTGCATGAGATCCGTTCGATCTTCACCCCGCTCCGCCTGGCCGACCGGATCGTGGTGGAACCCGCCGAGGCCGACGAGGTGGTCTGTCCGGGCGTCCGCGGGCCGAACCTCGCCGCCGCGGCGCTCCGCGCCCTGCGCGCGCGGGGATGGGAGCATCCCCCCGTCCGCATCGAGATCGACAAGCGGATTCCCGTGGCGGCCGGGCTCGGCGGCGGGAGCGCCGACGCGGCCGCCGTGTTGCGCCTCGGGCGCGGGGAGGTCGACGGTCTCGACGATGTCGCGGCCGAGCTCGGCGCCGACGTGCCCTCGCAGCTCGAACCGAGCATTGCCCTCATCGGCGGGGCGGGCGAGCGGGTCGAGCATTTGCCGGGCGCCTCGGAGATCGGAGTCGTCGCGGTGCCCGGCGAAGGCCTTGCTGCGGGCGACGTCTACGCGGAGGCCGACCGGCTCGAGCTCGGGCGCACGGAGGCAGACCTCGCGGGAATCGGGGAGCGCCTCGAGGGGAGGGCCCGCTCGGCCGTCTCGCCGCTCGACTATCCCGAGCTCCTGCGAAACGACCTGGAGCCCGCCGTGCTCGCGCTCAGGCCCGAGGTGGGCGCGGCCCTGGAGGCGCTGCGCGAGGTGGGCGCCGAGGTGGCGATGGTGGCCGGGTCGGGGCCGACCGCCGTGGGGCTGTTCGCCGACGTCGCCGCGGCCGACCGCGGGGCTTCGAGGCTGCCGCCGGCCTTCGCGGAGGCGTTCGTCACGTCGACGGGCGCCGCCTAGTGGCCGCCTGGGCAAGGGAGAACCGCGGCGACCTGATCCTCGCCGCGGTCGTGGTGTCGGTGCTCGTCGTGATCAACCTCGTCCTTCCCAGCATCAACGCCCAGAGGGTGCTCCATGACCTCTCGACGTCGCTCGGCACGGCGACGTACCCGCTCGCGTTCGCGGCCGCGTTCCTCGAGACGGGCGCGTTCGTCGGCCTGATCCTTCCGGGTGAGACCGCGGTCATCCTCGCGGGGGCCGTGGCCGGTCAGGGAGCGACGTCGATCGGCCTGACGATCTTGGTTGTCTGGATCGGGGCGTTCGCCGGCGACTCCACGAGCTTCTGGATCGGGGACAAGCTCGGGCGAGGCTTCGCGCTCCGGCACGGCCCGAAGCTGCGGATCACCGAGGAGCGGCTCGAGACGGTGGAGGGCTACTTCGAGCGCTACGGCGGGCGCACCATCATCATCGGGCGGTTCATCGGGCTCGTTCGCGCGCTTGCCCCGTTCGTGGCAGGGACGTCGGGGTGGCGCTATCGCGAGTACGCCCCCTACGGCGTGGTCGGAACGGCTCTGTGGGCCGCGGCCTTCTGCCTCGTCGGGTACTTCGCCTCGCAGCACATCGACGATGCCGTGAGGATCTCGGGGCGGGCGACGTTTGCGTTCGGAGTCCTCGCGGCGGGCGGCGTTGCCACGTACTTCTTCGTCCGCTGGCTGCGCCGGGCCGATGCGCACAGGCGGCGGCGCGTCGCGGTGAGCGCGATGACCGCCGTCCTCGTCATCGGGCTGGGGGTCCTCGTGACCTACGGCGCGATCGTGAGCGCCCATCCGGGGCCGACGGCGCTCGACCGCTCCGCGTTTGCCGATGCCGCCGACCTGCGGACCGCTTCGCTCGTCGACGTGGCCAAGGTGCTGACCTTCCTCGGGTCCGCGTGGGTCGTCCTTCCGGTGGCGATCATCGCCGGTGTCCTCCTCGCGCGCCGCGAGCGGTGGGCGGAGCTGGCGGTCCTCGCAGCCGCGGTCATTCTCAGCTTCGTCGCCGCCGAGGTGGTGAAGGCGCTGATCTCGAGGCCGCGGCCGCCGGACCCCCTGGTCGGGACCGTCGGCTTGTCCTATCCGAGCGGCCACGCCGCGCACGCCGTGATCTACCCGGCGCTCGCGGTCATGGCGGTGGCGCTGGTTCGCCCGGCGGTGAAGTGGTCGACGGCGCTCATCGGGGCTGGGCTCGGGATCGCGCTTCTCGTCGGCGTCACGCGCGTGTACCTGCGCGCTCACTACCTGAGCGACGTCTTCGGGGGATGGGCCCTGGGGGCAGCCGCCTTCGCCGGCTGCGCTCTCGCTGCGCTCGCCGTCGCACGCATGCGGCAGAATTCCCGCGATGACTCTGCTCCTGGCTGAGATCTCGACCACGCAGGTCTGGCTGTTCGCCGGCACCGGGTTGATCGGCCTGGTCGCCTTCGGTGCCCTGATCCTCGCGCCCGCCCTCGGCGCGTATGGTCGCCCGTGGGAGAAGGCGACGGCCGCTGTCCTGTCGGTATTCGTCCTCGCCGCCCTGGTGCTCGTCGGCTTCGTCATCGGCGCGTTCGTCTTCTACAACTGGGACACGATCTCGGACTGGCTCGGCTAGAGCGCCGGCTCCCGGGGCCGTTGGAGCCTCCTAGACTTCCCGAATGAGCCCGAAGCAGGCCGGCGGCAAGCCGTCGGCGACCTCACGGGCCCGCCAGGCCGCGCGGGCGGAGAGCGGGTCCGCGCCGCTCGACGCGCTCTCCGACGCGATCGAGTCCGGCGCCGGCCTACCGGCGGTCGCTCGGGCGGCCTCGCGCGTTCTCGACGCGAGCGTCGTGCTGATCGACCGCTCGAGCTCCGTGCTCGCGGTCGCGGCGGCCTCGTCGTCGGAGGAGGCGAAGCTCCTCGAGGGCGGCTCGGGCGTCAGCGTCGCCGAGCTTCGGGTCGCGGACACGGTCGTCGGCGAGTTGAGGTACAGGTCGCGCGCGGGCGCAGCCGACACCGCCCTGGCGCGCATGGTCACCGCGCTCCTCGGCCTCGAGCTCGAGCGTTCCCGGGCGCCGGACTGGGCGACCGAGGAAGCCGCGGGGGAGCTCGTGAGGGCGCTGCTCGCCCGCTCGGTCACCGACCGCGGCGACATCGTCGCTCGAGCGGCCGAGCTCGGCGCCGACGTCGCGGCCGGCGCCGGTGTCGTCGTCGCCCGCGCAACGCCGCATGCGGCCCAGTCGGGGGAGTGGCGCGCGCGCGTTCTCACGCTCGCCACTCGCGGCGCTCGCGCGGCGAGCTCGGGGGCGCTCACCGCGCTCGGTGAGGGCGAGGGGGCCGAGGTCGTGGCCGTGATTCCCGCGACGGAGGAGGCGACGCTCGCGCGAGCGGCCGACGCCGTTCACCGCGAGCTCGACTCGTCGCTGCCCGGCTTCGCGCTCACCGTTTCGCGCAGCCGGTTTGCGGCCGATCCGGTCGACCTCTACCGGGCGGGGAAGGAGGCGGAGCTCGCCGCGAACGTGGCCGAGGCGGAGGGCCTCGCCATTCTGGCCTTCGAGGACACGGGCGCCTACCGGCTCCTGCTCCCGGCGATGAGCGAGGACCCGGGCGAGCTCGAGCGCTTCTATGAGGAGACGGTCGCGCCGCTCGTGGCCTACGACGAGCAGTACGAGACCGACCTGCTCGCGACGATCGAGGCATATCTCGACAACGACGGCAATGTCACGCCGACGGCCGAGAGCCTGTTCACGCACCGGCACACCGTGCGATACCGGCTCGAGCGGGTGAAGGAGCTCGCGGGGCACGACATCACGTCGACCGAGGGCCGGGAGAAGCTCGGCCTCGGGCTCAAGGCGATGCGGGTGCTGGGGATCCCGTCGCCGCGCGGCCCGGCGGCCGAGCCGGGCGCGGCCGCCGGCCGGGTCAGGCCGCCGGCGGAGTGAGCTTCGGGCGCGTCTAGCGGACGAGCACGAACGTCAGCGGGGTGCCACGCCCGTGGCTCTTGTGGACGAGGACCTTGCCGGCGACGCCGTTGTAGGCGCGTGTGCCGCCGAGAACCTGGAAGCGGTCGTTCTGGAGCGGGTGGTCTGCGCAGCCGCGGTGGCGACGAGGGCCGAGGTGGCCGCCGCGAAGACGGCGACGGCGAGTAGAACCTTGCGCACAGCTGCCTCCTCCTGGACGACGGTCGAGCCGACCCTATCCGACTAATCCGCCGGCGCGCGCCGGCGCGACGGGCGCGATCGGCGGGTTCTCCTCCAGCCCGCCCCGCCAGTAGGTGCGCACGAGGCGCAGGACGTTGCCGGAGGCGATGGCCTCCGCGTCCTCGGCGCCATAACGGTCGTGGAGCGCGTCCTCGAGGCGGTGCATGTCGCCCTCGTCCTCGAGGCCCGGGAGCGTCGGCTTGATGAAACCGTCGAAGTCGGTGCCGATGGCCGTGTGGCGATGCGAGCCCGTGATCTCACGGATGCGGTCGGCGTGGCGGTAGAGGACCGCCAGGCCGTCCTCGAGGCGGGTGGGGTGCCCGAGCCCGTCGGCCGCTTGGTGGGTGGCGAGGATGAGCCCGACCACCCCGTCGCGCTCGGCGATCCGCTGCAGGGTGGGAGGCGTGAGGTTGTAGCGGTCATGCCCGAAGCGGTAGCCGGCGTGGCTGGCGATCACCGGCGTCTCGCGCTCGGGGTCGAGCTCGTCGAGGAGGTCGAGCGTCTCGGCGATCGCCCGCTCGTCCATGTGGCTCAGGTCGACGATCACCCGCTCGCGGTCCATGGCCCGCACCGCGGCGCGGCCGAGGTCCGTGAGGCCGGCGTCCTGCGGCATCGGAAAGAGGCGGTCGTAGATGCCGGTGGGCACGAACGGGATCGCGTTGACGTTGGTGGCGACCGACCGGTAGAAGAGGTGGGCAAGCGTGATGTAGAGGCAGCCGCGCCTGGCTAGCTCGGTGACGTTGGCGTCGATCTCCTCGGGGGTCGGGCCGAGATGGAAGCCGCCCTCGACGCAATGGATCAGCACCGCCTCCCCGGCAGCGAGGCCGCGCTCGAGCTCGTCGGGGTCGTGGGCGATCCGCGCCCGCCCGACCTGCTCGTTCGCCACCTCCGTCTCCACGTCCTCGAGCTGGCGGAGGAGGGTGGGGAAGTAGCTGCCGTCGGGCGGCGAGCCGTACTTCTTCGCGAGGTCCATCTCGTCGAACGGGGAGTAGAGGGCCGAGAGGGCGACGCCCACCCCGCCGGAGTGCAGCAGCGGCACCGTGACCCGCGGGCCGGAGTCGTAGCGGCGGTAGTTGCCGAAGAGGCTCGCGGTGCGAATGAGGAACGAGCGGACCGCGTCGAGGGCCCGCCAGCGCCCGGGCGCGGAGGCGACGAGCTTCACGATCCCGCCCTCGATCCGCGGGCGCAGGTGCATGGGGTAGTGCGCGTGAAGATCGGCGATCACGGGGCGATTACGCTACCCAGCGCGGCCAATGGGGAGTCGTCCAATGGCAGGACTCTCGGTTTTGGTCCGAGCAATCCAGGTTCGAATCCTGGCTCCCCAGTTGCGCCCTGCCCTACGCGGGGAGGTTTCCCCGAATTATTCGGGCAAAGGGCCCCGCGTAGCGGCTCGGAGGCTCGGACGGCGCCGCGATCTCACCCGTGACTCGTCTCGGGCCGCGGAAGCTCCCGTGCAGCGTTCCTGAGGCACCGCCCCCTCGTCGGCCCAACCGACCTACCATTCCCCGGTGGCCGGCGCACCCACCGTCTTGATCATGGCGGCGGGCGAGGGGACAAGGATGCGTTCCTCGCTGCCGAAGATGCTCCATCCCGTGTGCGGGCGGGCGATGATCGCGTGGCCGGTCGCGGCCGCGAACTCGGCCGGCGCAGGGCGGATCTGCGTGATCGTCTCGCCAAGCCACGACCTCGCGGCGGCGCTCCCGAACGGCACGCAGACCGTCGTCCAGCCGGAGCCGGACGGCACCGGCGGAGCGGTCCGCGCCGCGCTCGACGCGATCCGCGACTCCGACGAGGTGGTCGTGCTGCCCGGAGATCACCCGCTGATCTCCACCGACGCCATCTCGCGCCTGCTCGCCGCGCGGCGCGACGCGGGCGCGGGGGCGACCGTCCTAACCACCGAGATGGACGATCCGGGCAGCTACGGCCGCATCGTCCGCGACTCGAGCGGCGACGTCGAGCGCATCGCCGAGGCGAAGGCGGGCGCCGGCGACGCAAAGCCGGAGGAGCTCGCGATCAAGGAGGTCTCGAGCGCGATCTTCGCCTTCGACGCGCCGGCGCTTGCCGAGGCCCTCGGCCGCATCTCCAACGACAACGCCCAGGGCGAGTACTACCTGGGCGACGTCCTCCCGGAAATGCGCGCCGCCGGCCTCCGCGTGACCGCCCACCTCGAGTCGGACCCCCACGTGAACCTCGGCATCAACTCGCGCGCCGACCTCGCGACCGCGGAGGCCGAGGCGCGCAAGCTCATCAACGAGCGCCACATGCTCGCCGGTGTGACGATCGTCGACCCCGACGCCACCTGGATCGACGCCGACGTCGAGATCGAGTCCGACGTGCGCATCGAGCCGGGCTGCTCGTTGCGAGGCCGAACGCGGGTTGCGGCCGGCGCCACCATCGGCCCCCACGCCTCCCTCGCCGACTCGAGCGTCGGCGCGGCTTCGAGCGTCGTCCATTCGCACGTCCTCGAGAGCGAGGTCGGGGAGGGCTGCTCGATCGGCCCCTTCGCCTACCTGCGGCCCGGCACGCGGCTGGCGGCCGGGGCGAAGGCCGGCACCTTCGTCGAGATCAAGAACTCCGAGGTCGGCGAGGGCGCGCGGGTGCCGCACCTGAGCTACGTCGGCGACGCCGACGTCGGCGAGGGCGCGAACCTCGGCGCTGGAACCATCACCGCGAATTACGACGGCTACGACAAGCATCGCACGAAGATCGGCCAAGATGCGCGAATCGGCGTCGACACCGCGCTCGTCGCGCCGGTCAGCGTCGGCGATGACGCTTACACTGGCGCCGGTGCGGTGATCCGCGAGGACGTGCCGCCCGGGGCCCTTGGCGTGAGCAAGGGCGAGCAGCGCAACATCGAGGGATACGCGAAGCGACGAGCCGAGGAGCGCGAGGAATGACGATCGTCGAGGAAAGCCCGCGGCTGCTCAGCTCGATATCGCACGACTACACGAAGAAGCTCATGGTCTTCGGCGGCCGCGCCTCGCAGGAGTTGGCCGCGCGGATCGCCGCGAGGCTCGACGTCGATCTCGGCCAGGTCGATCTCCGGACGTTCGCCGACGGCGAGGTCTACTGCCGCTACAACGAGTCGATTCGCGGCGCCGACGTCTTCCTCGTCCAGTCGACCGCCGCCAACGCCGCGC
Organism: uncultured Actinomycetes bacterium; assembly: GCA_963771655.1. Lineage (GTDB taxonomy): Bacteria > Actinomycetota > Thermoleophilia > Solirubrobacterales > 70-9 > JAWVFM01. The sequence continues at coordinate 156,423 of CAVYUG010000002.1, forward strand.
AGCGGATGACGCCGAACGACGCGCTGATGGAGCTGCTCGCGATGGTCGACGCCGCTCAGGGCGCGTCGGCCCACCGGATCATCGCCGTCATGCCCTGGTACGGCTACGCGCGCCAGGACAAGAAGTCGCAGCCCCGCGAGCCGATCACGGCCCGCGTCGTCGCCAAGTGCCTCGAGGCCGTGGGCGTCGACCGCGTGCTCACGATGGACCTCCATTCGGGCCAGGTGCAGGGCTTCTTCGAGGTCCCCGTCGACCACATGACCGCGATGCCGATGCTGACCCAGTACTTCATGGACCAGCATTTCGACGAGGAGCTCGTGATCGTCTCGCCCGACGCCGGCCGCGTGAAGGTCGCGCGCAACTTCGCCCGCAAGATCGGCTGCCACTGGGCGGTGATGGAGAAGGAGCGGCCCGCCCAGCAGGTCGCGGAGATCGGCTACGTCGTGGGCGAGGTCGAGGGCAAGACAGCGGTCCTCGTCGACGACATGATCGACACGGCGGGAACCCTCTGCGCGGCGGCCGAGACCGTCAAGGAAGAGGGCGCGGCCAGGGTCATCGCCTGCGCGACGCACGGCGTCTTCTCCGAGCCGGCCTATGAACGGCTTGCCCCCGAGAGCTCGGGGATCGAGCGGATCGTCGTCACCGACACCATTGCCCAGGAGCGTCCGGGAAAGCCCGAGAACGTAGTTGTCCTCTCGGCAGCGCAGACCCTCGCCGACTCGATCCGCCGCATCTTCGCCGACGACTCGGTCTCGGAGATCTTCGCTGGTGAGAACCAGCTCTTCTAGCGGCGAGTCAGAACGTGACCTCGGAGATCCTCCACTTCCCGCCGATCTCCTGCAGCTTGTAGGTGCGGAACTGCGCCCGCTTGACCCCGGGCGCGCGGAGCTTGGCATCGACCGCCGCGAGGTCGCCGCTCACCCGCACGTCGGTGACCTCGACCTCGGTCCTCGCCAGCACGAGGCCAAGCGGCGAGTCGAGGACGTTCGCGCAGCCGGTGCTGTTGCCGGCCAGCTGTGCCGCTCGGATCTCGATCTGGCTGCGCTCCGGCGCGGTCAGGAACCGGCAGACCGTCTTGTAGTCCTTGTGGTGAGCGGCGGTGAAGAAGTCCTCGAGCGCCGTCCGGGCGCGGTCTGCCTCAGTGGGCGGGTCAGAGAACGGCCCCACGTTCGCGATCGCGAGCGCCACGACGACGGCGCCCACCACCAGCAGCGCCGCGGCGATTCGCCGGCGAATGACCGGACTGAGGTACCCCACGGCGGATAGTTTCCCCGTATGGACGAGAACACGCTCGAGTGGCTCGACATCCTGGGGAAGGTCCTGTTCGGGGCGGCCGCGGTGGTGCTGGCCCTGGCGGTAGTCGGCGGCATCGCCATCTCGAGCTCCTCGAGCGACCTGCCCGTGGTCGGCGAGCTTCAGCAGCAGAACCGAGGCACCATCGCGGTTGGCGCCTTCCTCTTCGGGATCACCTCGTCCGGCTTGCTCGCCGGGATGGGCGCCCTCGTCCGCCTCAACGTCGCCGCCCGACGTCAGCGTGACTGAGGCCCGCGAGCGGCCGCTTCGGATTGGCCACAAGGGCGCTGACGCGATCGTCGCCGGCAACACGCTCGAGAGCTTTCGCGCGGCGGTCGAGATCGGGGTCGACATCGTCGAGCTCGATGTCTTGCGCCCCCGCTCGGACTTCGCCGACCCCCGCGAGTGGCGCAGGGCCGCGGCGGGGCCGGTCTCGGGCCCGAGCGACCCGCTCATCGTCGCCCACGACTGGGGCGACGCCGCCCGGCGTGAGCCGCTCACGCTCGGCGAGACGCTCGACGCGTTCGCGTCGCCGCCCCTGGACCATGTGCAGATCGACGTCGACCTCAAGATCGCCGGCCGTGAGGACGAGCTCGTCGACGCGATCAGCGAGCGCGGCCTGCGCGACCGCGCGATGGTCTCGACGATGGAGCTCTCGAGCCTCCGCGAGCTGCGGCGGATCGACCCCGGGCTTCGCATCGGCTGGACGGTGCCGAAGACCTACCGCGACTGGACCGGGCACCGCTGGGCCAAGCCCCTGCTCGCCGCCGGGCTCGCGAGCCTGCGCGCGCGGCTGCCGGGCACCGTCCGCAAGGTGGCCCCGTCGCTGGGCGTATGGGCGGTCTGGACCTACCACGCAGCGATCACGCCGCGGCTCATCCAGGCGGCTCACTCGGTGGACGTACAGGTAATCGCGTGGACCGTCGACGACGCGCGCCGCGTCGGCCAGCTGACCGCCGCGGGGGTCGACGGCGTCTGCACGAACGACCCGCGGCTCTTGGGGTGAGGCTCAGCCGGGCTGCGTGTGGTCCGGTGCTCCCTTATGGACGGTGTAGGAGAGCTTGTCGCTGTGGCAGTCCTCTTCCGGGTACTGCCCATCGGCCGGGAAGTGGTAGTTGATCTTGAACTTCCCAGTTGCCTTGTCGCCGTCGAACGCGCCCGTCACGTGGCTCTTGTTGCCGTAGGTGGGCTGTACGAACCTGAAGTCGAACTCACTGTTCTTGACCGGCAGCGAAACGGGGAGCGAGAGCTGGTTGTCGCCGAGGTCCCCCGAGATGTCGCAATGCAGCAGGAACTTCGCCGCGCGCAGCTCGGTGATCGTCTTCGGCTTGCCGTGCTTCAGCGTCGCGTCGAACGCAACCTTGGCGCCGCCCCCGGCTTTCCCAGCGTAGGTGGCGGTCCCCGCCATCGCCGAAGCTGGCAGAGCCAGCCCCACGCTAACGACGAATGCCGCTCCGACCAATTTCCGTACTTGCATGAGCTTCCTCCCTTGATGGACGGGTGATGGAGGCCGATCCTCTTCGATCGCCCGCCAGGAGTCAAGGCGGCTCGCTGAGGCGCGGGCCCGCTCAGGCCGGGCGGCCCGAGTACCCGGGCACGCGCCGCTGGCCACGCGACTCGAAGTAGGCCCATTCGGCCTCGCCAAGCTCGGTCGCCGGGTCCTCCGCGTAGACCCACTCGCGCATGATGCGGTGCCAGTTCCGCTTCGCGCTCAGCTGGGCGAGCACGGCGAGCACGCCCGTCTCCATGCGCCGCCCCATCAGCTCGTCGGCGGGGAGGCTCTCGCGGCGCATCAGCGCGTAGTACTCCGAACGCGGGTCGGAGGTCGACTCGATGACCTTCATCACCCGGCGGGACGAGATCTCGATCTCGCGGTCCTCGAGGTACCAGCCGCCGACCACCATCACGTGCTCCATCAGCCGCTCGGCGTCGAGCTTCGAGGGGTTCTTGATGAAGCCGAGATCGTGGAGCGCCTCGCGAAGCCGCTCGGAATCCTGGCGCGATGCCGCGTCGACGGCGCGCGCCTCGAGCTCGATCTGCTCCGGGTCGAGGCGCTTGGTCATGCCGAAGTCGAGGAAGGCGACCCGCCCGTCGCCCATCAGGATGTAGTTGCCGGGATGCGCGTCGGCGTTGAAGTGCTGGAGGTGGTAGATCGAGCCGAAGCAGAAGCGGAAGACGATCTCGCCGAAGCGGCTTCGCTCCTCATGCTCGAGCTCCTTCACCCCCTCGAACCCGAGGCCGTCGACGTACTCGGTCACCAGCACCCGCCGGCGCGAGAGGCGCGTCAGGACGTCGGGGACGTAGATGAAGGGGTGCCCTCGGTACGCGCGCGAGAAGGCGCGCTGGTTCTGCGCCTCGTACTCGTAGTCGAGCTCCTCGAGCACCCGCTCGCGGAGCTCGCTCGCCACGGCCTTCGCGTCGAGTCCCGGCGCGAGCGCCTTCGCGAGCCGGACGATCACCCCCATGTTCTGGAGGTCCGCCTCGAGCGCCTCGGCGACGCCCGGGTACTGGATCTTCACGGCGACGGAGCGGCCGTTGGTCAGCGTGCCGCGGTGGACCTGGCCGATCGAGGCGGCGGCGAACGCCTCCTCCTCGATCTCGGAGAACAGCTCGTCGAGCGGCTCGCCGTCGTACTCCTCGTCGAGGACCGCGCGCACCTTCTCCCACGGCATCGGCGGCGCCGAGGTGCGGAGCTTCGCGAGCTCGTCGTGGTAGATCTCCGCGTACTCGGGCGGCAGGAACTCGGTGTCGATGAACGAGGCGAGCTGACCGAGCTTCATCGCCGCCCCCTTCATCTGCCCGAGGGTCGACACCATCTTCCGCGCCGTCTCGATGTGCCGTGCCTCGAGGCGCTCCCGCGCGCCCTCGTCCGAGCGCGCCACGGACGCCGCCTTCGTTCCGGCGTAGCGCGTTGCCTGAACTCCGAGCGTGGTCCCGAGCTTCGCCGAGCGCCGAACCCGCCCCTTCGGGATCTTCCCGTCGTCGGCCACGGGAGGATCGTACGGGGGCTCGCGGGTCAGGCGTGGCAGAGAGGAGCGGCCGGGACCGAGACGATCTGCCCGTTCGCGCCGCCGAAGGCGCCGCCCGCGCGCGCAATGCCCGGGAGAACGCTGTTGTTCGCCGCGTACAGCGTCTGCCCGTCTGGGGAGACCGCCCCGCCCGCGGGGAACGAGAGCTGATCCGAGAACGGAACCACGCAGCGACCGAGCGCCAGGGGCATCAGCTCGACCACGTCGCCGTGGGAGCCCGGATCGAGGGTGCTCGTGGAGAGCTCGGTGACATATAGCACCCCTGCCGGCCCGAAGGCGAGGCCGCTGATGCGATCAAAGCCTGTGGCATAGACGCGCTCGATGCCACCCGGAAGGATCTGGACGACCTGCCCGCTGCCGCCCACGCCGCCCAGCGACTCGCCGACGTACAAAAGGCCGTCGGGCCCGATCGCGATCGCGGTCGGGGTGGCGCGCGCCGCGCCGAGGTTCGGGAGCACGTCGAGCAGCGACACCTTGGCGCCGCCCACCTGGAGGACGTCGTTGCCGCCGGCGTCGGCGACGTACTGCGTTGCCGCGCTCGCGGCGGCCAGGGCGTAGGGGCCCGAGGCGAGACCCTGGCCGTCGGGGTCGTGCTTGGTCTCGAACGCGGCGACGTTGCCCGCCGCCTTCGCCGCCGTTCCGCGAAGCTGCAGCACGCTTCCGACGAGCTTTCGCGAGCTCGCCGGAAGCAGCTGCGTCACGAAGGAAGGGGCGCCCGTCTCGACGCCGAAGACCGAGCCGTCGGGAGCCGCCGAGACACCGTCGGCGCCGGTCGCGAACGTGCCGTCGCTCTTCGCGAACGAGGGCAGGCGACCGGCGAGCTTCTGGCGGGCATGGGTGGCGAGGTCGAAGCGCATGATCGAGCCCGTGGTGCCGGTGCAGGTCTGGCCCTTGCCGGCGACGCGGATGCACTTGCTACCGCCGGTGCCCGCCGCGGCGATGTACAGGTAGCGCCCGTCCGGGCTCAGCGACACGCCCCGCGGGTTGTTGAAGTGGTTCGCGGCCACGCGGTAGGTGCTGCGCGGCGCGGCCGTGGCGCCCGCGGGCATCGCCACGGCACCGACGAGGGCGGCGAGGAGGCTCAGTTTCAGGATTCCGCGCATCGGCATGGCTCTCGCGGCCGTCGTGGACGGCCCTGCCCACTAGATCGGCCGGCGAGCCAGATCCTTGAAACCAGGTATGCCCGGAGAACTCGCGGCGGTTCTCTATCCTCACCCGCCGATGGCTGATCGCGCCACCCTCAAGGTTTCGGAGCGCACCGAGTTCGGCTCGCGCACCGCGCGACGCCTGCGCCGCGACGGGCTCGTGCTGGGTGTGGTCTACGGCGGTGGCAGCGAGGCGCGCGCGTTCCAGGTTCCGGAGCGCGACGCGCGGACGGTTCTCGCGGGCCCCGGCGCGCTGATCGACGTCGCCTTCGACGGCGGCTCGTCGACGCCCGTGGTCGTGAAGGAGCAGCAACGCCATCCGGTTCGCGACTCGCTCGTCCACCTCGACCTGCTCGAGGTGAAGCTCGACGAGGCGATCGAGTCCGAGGTCACCGTGGAGCTGCTCGGCACCGAGGACGCCCCGGGGGTGAAGGAGGGCGGCGTGCTCGAGCACGTCACGCGCGAGATCACCGTCAGCGCGCTCCCCACCGACATCCCCGAGAGCATCGTTGCCGACGTATCCGGCATGGAGATCGGCGACACCCTTCAGCTCAGCGCCCTGGCGGCTCCTCAGGGCGCCACGTTCGTCGCCGAGGAGCCCGACGAGGTGACCATCGCCACGCTCTCTCCGCCGCGCATCGAGGAGGAGCCTGAGCCCGAGCTCGAGGAGGAGGCCGTGCTCGTCGGTGAGGACGGCGAGCCCATCGAGGCCGAGGAGGGCGAGGCCGCGGAGGGCGAGGCCCCCGCGGCCGAGGGCGAAGAGGCCGAGGGCTCCTCCGGCGACGAGGGCTAGGCCCTGGCGCTCTTTCGCCGCCGCTCAGGCGATTCGGGCGCCATCGACGTTCTCGTGGTCGGCCTCGGCAATCCGGGCGACCGCTACGCGGCGACGCGCCACAACATCGGCTTCGAGGTGGCCAGTGAGCTCTCGCGGAGATGGGACCTGCCGCGCGCAAAACGGAGGTTCGGCGGTCTCATCGCCGAGGGGCGGACCCGCCCCGGTGGCCCGCGCGCCGCGATCCTCCTGCCGCAGACCTATATGAACGACTCGGGCGACGCCGCGGGCCCCGCCCGCGGCAGCCTCAAGGTCCCGATCGAGCGCACGGTCGTCGTGCACGACGAGATCGACCTGCCGTTCGGCTCGATCAAGTCGCGCCTCGGCGGCGGCGTGGCCGGTCACAACGGGCTCAAGAGCCTGCGCCAGGGCCTGGGCAGCGCCGACTTCTGGCGCGTGCGGGTTGGGGTCGGCCGCCCCGACTCGACCGACCCCGAGGTCGTCTCCCGGTACGTGCTCTCCCGCTTCTCCGAGCCCGTCGAGGACGTGCGCGAACTGATCGGGCGCGCCGCCGACGAGGCCGAGCGCCTCGCGGAGGAGATCGCGGTCGCGGAGTCCGAGCCGGTGGTGCCCGACTGATGGCCCGCACGAGCTATTCGGTCGACGAGGACGGGATCGCTCTTCTGCGCCTCGACCGCCCTGACGCTCGCAACGCGATCGACACCGCGATGCTGGAGGAGCTGCTCGCGCACCTGGCCTCCGCGCGCGGCGACGAGGCTGTGCGCGTGCTCGTCGTCTCCTCGACCGACCACATGAGCCTCTCCGCGGGCGCCGACGTGCGCGAGGAGCTCGACGACTCCGGGCGCGTCCGCCGGATGCAGCTCTTCGCCGATCTCTACGACGAGCTCACCGCCTTCCCGAAGCCCACGATCGCGGCCTGCCACGGCGCCTGCGTCGGGGGCGGGGCGGAGGTGGCGGTCGCGTGCGACCTGCGGGTTGGGGGCGCGAACCTCAGGCTGCGGTTTCCCGGTGGCGCCCTCGGGGTCCCGGTCGGGCCCGCTCGTCTCGCGACGCTCTGCGGCCTGTCGGTGGCGAAGTACCTGCTCCTCACCGGCAAGGAGGTCGACGCGGACATGGCGCTTCGCTGGGGGCTCGTCCACAAGGTCGCGCCCGCGGCGAGGACCGAGGATGCCGCCCTGCAGCTCGCCGCCCAGGTGGCCGCCAACCCGCCCGACGCAGTCGCGCGCCTCAAGCGGATGCTCCACGACTGGGACGGGGTGGAGGACCGCTCCCGCGTCGAGGGCGAAGGCCAGGTGCGATGGGCCGGCACACACAGTGTGCCGGCAGAGGCAGGTACGGCGGCGAAGCCGCCGCAAGGGCGTGGGCAGCAGGCCGGCCCGGGGCTGCCCTACCACGAGCGATGAGCCTGCGCCCGCTGCTTCGGATCGCGGCGGAGGACGAGCGGGTTGCCGCGCTCGCGAGCTCCCTCGGCGGCGATGAGCCCGCGACCGCGCGCGCATCGTCGGCGATCCGCCCCTATCTCCTTGCCGCCCTGCTGGAGGAGGCCGAGGCCCTCGCGGGTCGTCCGGTGCTGGTCGTCGCCGGCGATGACATCGCGGCGCGCGACCTAGCGACCGACCTGTCCGCGTACCTGACCCCCCGACGCGTGCACCACTACCCCTCCCGGGGAATCGGCTTCGCCTCGCATCTGACGCCGGCCCCACACCTGGTGGGGCTGCGCATCGCCGCGCTCGACGCGCTCACGGGCTGGAGCGGCGACGGGGCACCCCCCGTGGTGGTGGCGGGTGCGGTCGCGCTGGCCGAGGCCATCCCCGACGCCTCGCTGCGCCCCTCGGGCTTCGCGGTCTCCGTCGGCGAGGAGATTGACCTGCCGGACGTGGCCGAGCTCCTGGTCGAGCTGGGCTACGAGCGCGCCGACCAGGTGACCGAGCGCGGGCAGTTCGCGGTCCGCGGCGGGATCCTCGACGTCTACGCGGCAACCGAGGACCGCGCGGCGCGGATCGAGCTGTTCGGCGACGAGATCGAGTCGATCCGCTGGTTCTCGACCTTCACGCAGCGCTCGCTGGGCGACGCCGATCGCCTCGAGCTCGCTCCGGCCGCTGAGCTCGCGCTGGAGCATCGGGAGCTCGCCGAGCTCGCCGTTGCCGAGGAGCGCGAGGGCGGCGAGCCGGCCGACCTCGCCCAGGTCGTGCCCATCGATCGCTTCGGCGCGCCCCTCGAGACCATCCCGTCCGAGACCGCGGTGCTGCTGGCTGCGGCCGACGAGATCCCCGGCGCGCTGCGGGACCACTGGGAGGACGTGACGACGGCGATGCACGACGACGACGCGCGCCGCCTCTACGTGGAGGTCTCCGACCCGCTCGCCGAGCGCGCCCTGCTGCGCCTCCACCGCGTCGGCGACGAGGACGAGGAGTCCTCCCGGTCGGCGACGTTCCGCGCTCAGGCGCCAACCTCGGCGGCGCGCTCGCTGGCCGAGGCGCAATCGCAGCTCGAGAAGGAGGTTCGCTCCGGGTACGTGGTCGCCGTCGCCTTCGAGCGCCGCGGCGAGGCCGAGCGGGCGCAGTACAACCTCGACCGGGTCGGCGCTCGGTTCCTGGAGGAGCCGCCAACGGCGCCCGGCGCTTACCTCGCCGAGGCGTCGGTCACCGACGGCTTCGTCTCGCCGGACCTCCACCTCGCGGTCTATCCGTACCGCCGTCTCGTGCACCGGCGCAGGGCGGCCGAACCCGCGCCGTCGCGCGGCCGCCTCGCATCCGCCTTCGACCTGCGCGTGGGCGACCACGTCGTCCACGCCGACCACGGGATCGCCCGCTTCGCCGGCTTCGAGACGAAGACCATCGCCGGCACCACCCGCGACTACCTCGAGCTCGAGTACCGGGGGTCCGACAAGGTCTTCGCGCCCACCGACCAGCTCGCAAAGATCACCCGGTACGTCGGCGCGGGAGGGGGCGAGCCGCAGCTCTCGGCGCTCGGCTCGAAGCGCTGGGAGGGGGTGAAGGCGCGCGCCCGGCGCGCCGCCCGGCTCCTCGCGGGCGAGCTCCTCAACCTCTACGCCGAGCGGCAGGCGCGGAAGGGCCGGGCCTTCCCGCCCGACGGCGAGTGGCAGCTCATGCTCGAGCGCGCGTTCCCCTACCGCGAGACCGCCGACCAGATCGAGGCGATCGACGCCGTGAAGGCCGACATGGAGTCCGAGCGCCCGATGGACCGCCTCATCTGCGGCGACGTCGGCTACGGCAAGACCGAGGTGGCGCTGCGGGCCGCGCACAAGGCCGTCTCCGACGGGGCGCAGGTGATGATGCTCGTGCCGACCACGATCCTCGCCCAGCAGCACCTCGGCACGTTCCGCGAGCGCTTCGCCGAGTTCCCGGTGGAGGTGGAGATGGTCTCGCGCCTGCGCAAGCCGGCCGAGGTGCGCGACGTCCTGAAGCGCTTCGCCGAGGGCAAGGTCGATGTGCTCATCGGCACCCACCGCCTGCTCTCGCGCGACGTCCGCGCCCGCGAGCTCGGGCTCGTGATCCTCGACGAGGAGCAGCGCTTCGGCGTCCGCCAGAAGGAGCTGCTTCGCCAGCTGAAGCTCCGGGTCGACGTGCTCTCGCTGTCGGCCACGCCGATCCCGCGGACGCTCCAGATGAGCCTCGCGGGGCTGCGCGACGTGTCGGTGATCGAGACGCCGCCGGAGGGACGGCGCCCGATCCGCACCTACGTCGGCCCATACGACGAGGAGCTCGTGCGGCGCGCCATCGAGCGCGAGGCTGCGCGCGACGGGCAGGCCTTCTTCCTCCACAACCGCATCGAGACCCTGCACGAGACGGCCGAGAGGCTTCGGGCCCTGTGCCCGGGCGTGCGCTTCGCGGAGGCGCACGGCCAGATGGACGAGACCGACCTCGAGGCGACGATGCTCGAGTTCCTGCGCGGCGACGCGGACGCCCTCGTGGCGACGACGATCATCGAGTCGGGCCTCGACATCCCGCAGGCGAACACCCTGATCGTCGAGCGCGCCGACCACCTCGGCCTCGCGCAGAGCTACCAGATCCGCGGCCGGGTCGGGCGGTCCTCGGAGCGGGCATTCGCATACATGCTCTATCCCTCGGAGGAGGCGCTCACGCCCGACGCTGCGTCGCGGTTGGCGACCCTGGCCGACCACACCGAGCTCGGCTCGGGGTTTCGCATCGCGATGCGCGACCTCGAGCTGCGCGGGGCCGGCGACCTCCTGGGCGACGAGCAGTCCGGGCACGTCGCCGCGGTGGGCTTCGAGCTCTACGTCGCCCTTCTCGACGATGCGGTGGAGGCGCTGCGCGCGGGCCGGGCCGACGGCGAGGGCGAGGAGCCCGAGGACGCGCAGGTTCGCCTCGACGTCGCCGTCGACGCCTACGTGCCGACGGAGTACGTGCCGTTCGAGGCGGCGAAGATCGACATCCACCGTCGCATCGCCGCCGCCCGCGAGCCGGGCGAGCTGCGGGCCCTCCGCGACGAGCTGCGCGATCGCTTCGGGCCGGTTCCGGAGCCGGTTGCAGCGCTCCTGGCGCTCGGTCGCGCGCGCATCGAGCTCGGGCGCATGGGCGCCCGGACCGCCGAGGTTCGCGGGGACCGGTTCTCCGCGACCCCGATCGAGCTCGACTCCGCAGCCGTGACGCGGCTTCGGGAGAGTGTGCCGGAGGCGATCTACGAGTCGGTCCCGAAGACGCTGTCGCTGCGCGTGCCGGCGGACCCCGACGAGCGCCTCGCCGCGATCGTGGAGCTGTGCGAGGCACTCGCGGCGGCCGCACCGGCCGATGGGGTCGACGGGGCTGGCGAGGAGGGGGAGGCACGGGCTGCCTCCGTCGCGCGCGAGGCCTGAACGGGGAGCGAGCGCGGTGGCCGGGTCGAGTTTCCGCTGCATATCAACGGAAACTCGCCCCAGGTCCCGGTCGGATGGGGTGCTGGGCGAGTTGACCGCGCTATTCGGGGCAAAGTCGACCCGGGCGTCGGGATTTCCTCACGCCCCGGCGACACACTCTCCCTCGCTGACCCGAATCACCGGTGCCGCTTGAAGTTGTGTAAAGCCTGGCTCTATATGCTGCCCGGCTCGTGAGTCCCGCTCAGCGCAAAGGCAGCGGCCGCTCGACGCCTCGCAAGTCTTCGCCGAGGCCGAGCAAGGCGCCGCCCCAGCCGAGGTTCAGCACGGCGCACCGCGTCGCGCTCATCGTGCTCGCTCTCGCGGTTGTCCTGACGACGGCCGGCTACGCCGCATTCCGCGGCCTCGGCGAGCCGAGCATCCCCTCCGACGCGATCGCGGTGGTACAGGATGCGCCGAACGGCACGGTCACGAAGGCGGAGTACGGCAGGGCCCTCTTCCAGGCCGTCCCGCGGATCGGCCTGAGCAAGCTTCCCCCGCGATCGAGCACGCAGTTCACGACCGTCAAGGAGTCAGCGATCTCCGATCTGCTGCTGCAGCGCTGGATCGAGGGCGAGGCGGCCGAGCGTGGCATCGACGTCTCCGGGAGCGTGGTGCAGGACAAGCTGAAGACGATCATCAGCTCCCAGTTCTCGAACAGCCAGCAGCAGTTCGAGGCGTTCCTCAAGCAGTCGCACTTCACCCAGGAGGACGCGCTCGAGCGCGTGCGCCTCCAGATCCTCAGCACCCGGGTTCAGAACGCCGTGATCCCGAGGAAGCCGCCGAAAATTCCCGACGAGGAGATCACCAACTTCTACAACGCGAACCGCGCGCAGTTCGCGCAGCCGGCGACCCGCGACGTGCGCATCGTGCTCAACAAGAGCAAGGCCGAGGTGGACAAGGCGAAGGCCGCGCTCGACGCCGACGACTCCGCGGCCAGCTGGAAGAAGGTCGCGAAGCAGTACTCGACCGACCCCACCACGAAGTCGGCCGGCGGCCTGCGCGCCCAGGTCGCCAAGGGGCAGAGCGAGCCCGCGCTTGACAGCGCGCTCTTCGCGGCGGAGCCGCATCAGGTGATCGGCCCCATCAAGGGCCAGTCCGGCTACTACGTGATCGAGGTCGAGGCGATCCATCCGGCGGCCACCACGCCGCTCGAGAAGGTGCGCCCGCAGATCCAGCAGCAGCTCGCGACCGCGCTTCAGGGGCAGATCGCCACCAACTTCCAGACGAAGTTCTCCGACAAGTGGACATCGCGCACCTTCTGCTCGCCGGACCACGTGATGTTCCGCTGCTCGAACTACGTCGCGCGGCCCTCGTGCACCGAGGCCGCGGCTGCCAAGACCGGCTGCCCGGCGGTCGTCCCCTCGATCAAGCCGGTTGAGCCGGGGCACGCCGCGGTCTTCTTCACGATCCCGGCGCAGCTGCCGCAGGGCCCGATCGAGCCGCCGGCCAAGGGTGGGGCGACCCTGCCGGGAGGCACGCCGATACCCCTCGGTCCCGGCGGCGCGCCCAGTGCGCCGCCAGGCGCGGCGCCGGGCGCGGCGCCGGTCCCCTCGGGCTGAGGTCTGGGAGCGCGAGGCTCAATAAGGGAGCCGTAGTTCCGGCCGAGCGCGACCCTAAGAGATTCGTGGGCGACGAGCCCGCGGCCGCTGAAGCGCTCGCCCGCCTCGACGAGATCACGCGGCGCCTGCGCCGTGAGTGTCCGTGGGATCGCGAGCAGGACGAGCGCTCGATCGTTCCGCACACCGTCGAGGAGGCCTACGAGCTCGCTGACGCCGCCGGGCGCGGTGATGACGCGAAGCTCGTCGACGAGCTCGGTGACGTGCTCTTCCAGGTGCATTTCCTGGCGCTCTTGCTCGAGGAGCGCGGCGCCGGCGATCTGGCGACGGTCGCCGAGTCGATGTCGCAGAAGCTGATCCGCCGCCACCCACACGTCTTCGGCGAGGTCGAGGCCGAAACGGCGGGGGAGGTCCTGCAGAACTGGGACGCGATCAAGCGCGACGTGGAGGGGCGAACCTCGGCGGAGGAGCCGTTCGCCGATGTGCCCGAGAACCTTCCGGGCCTGCTCTACGCGCGGAAGATCCAGCGGCGCGCCGCCTCCGCCGGAATGGGCGACCTCGAGGACGCCGACGGCGTTTCGGATGAGGCGAGCCGGGAGGCCGCCGAGCGCTGGCTCGGCGACGCCCTCTTCTCGCTCGTCGACCTCTCGCGGCGCCTGCGGATCGACCCCGAGCTGGCGGTGCGGGCGGCCGCTGAGCGCTTCCGGGACGCCGCAACCCCAAGATAACCTCCCGCGTCGATGTCGACGATCAAATCGATCCACGCGCGCCAGATCCTCGATTCCCGAGGCAATCCCACGGTCGAGGTCGACGTGACCCTCGATACCGGCGCCTTCGGCCGCGCCGCGGTGCCCTCCGGTGCCTCGACCGGCGAGTTCGAGGCAACCGAGCTTCGCGACGGCGGCTCGGAGTGGAACGGCAAGGGCGTCGCGCGCGCGGTCGAGCACGTGAACGGCGAGATCGCCGAAGCGCTCGTCGGGGCGCGCGCCGCCGAACAGGGGGCGATCGACGAGACCCTCTGCGACCTCGACGGCACGCCGAACAAGTCGCGCCTGGGGGCAAACGCGATCCTCGGGGTCTCGCTGGCGGTGGCGCGCGCGTCCGCGGCAGCCGCCGGCGAGCCGCTCTACCAGTTCCTCGGCGGAACCGGGGCGACCACGCTCCCGGTCCCGATGATGAACGTGCTCAACGGCGGCGCCCACGCCGACAACTCGGTGGACTTCCAGGAGTTCATGGTTGTGCCGGCGGGTGCGCCGACGTTCTCCGAGGCGATGCGGACGGGCGTCGAGGTTTTCGGCGCGCTCAAGCGCACGCTGCACGAGCGGGGAATGAGCACGACCGTCGGCGACGAGGGCGGCTTCGCGCCCGACCTCGAGTCGAACGACGCCGCCCTCGATCTGCTCGTCGAGGGGATCGAGGGCGCCGGCTACGGCCCTGGCAAGGACGTCTTCATCGCGCTCGACCCGGCGACCAGCGAGTTCTATCGTGACTCCGACGGCGCCTACGTCCTCGAGCACGAGGGCCGCGCGCTGAGCGCCGAGGAGATGGCCGGGCATTGGCAGGCCGTGGTCGACGGCTATCCGGTCGTCTCGATCGAGGACGGGATGGCAGAGGAGGACTGGGACGGCTGGAAGCTTCTCACCGAGCGGATCGGCGACCGCTGCCAGCTCGTCGGCGACGACAACTTCGTCACCAACCCGGCCCGGCTTCGGCGCGGGATCGACGAGGGAATCGCCAACTCGATCCTGATCAAGGTGAACCAGATCGGGACGCTGACCGAGACCCTGGAGACGATCCGAATGGCCCACGAAGCGGGCTACACGACCGTCATCTCGCATCGCTCCGGCGAGACCGAGGACACGACGATCGCCGATCTCGCGGTCGCCACCGGCGCCGGGCAGATCAAGACCGGCGCGCCCTCGCGCTCGGACCGCGTGGCGAAGTACAACCAGCTCCTGAGGATCGAGGAGGCGCTGGGCGAGGCCGCCACCTACCCGGGGTTAGAGGCGTTCGAGCGTGGCAGATGAGTGACTCCCGATCGCCGCGCGCCCGGCTGACGCGCCTGACGCGTCGCATCTCGGCGTCCTCGACCGCTCGCGTGGCTATTGCCACGCCACGCGGACTGCGTCCTTGAGCTGCTCGGCCAGGCGCGCCCCCGGGCACACGCCGACCGAGAGTCGCTCATCTCGCCTCCTCTCGGGGGAGGACGTCGGCCCCCACCGTCGAAGCCAGGGCCATGGCCACCCGCGCCGCGACGGCCCGCTCATACCGCCTGCGCCCCGCGCCGCGGCGTGGGGCGCGCCGGTCGAGCCGGGTGCGGTGGGACAAGCTCGGGCGCGTCCTCCTCGTCCTCGTCCTCTTCGGCGTCCTCGCCTCGTACGTCGGCCCGTTGATGGGCCTCTTGGGCGCCTGGCACGAGAAGGGCGCGGCCGCCACGGAGCTCACCCAGCTACGAGGAGAGCACGCGGCCCTGATCAAGAAGGAGCAGGAGAGCAAGGGCCCCGACGCGCTCGGCGCCGCCCGGCGCCTCGGGATGGTCGAGCCGGGCGAGCGCTCCTACCTCGTCAAGGGTCTTCCCAGGTAGAGACCTCCGGGCGGCGGGCGTGAGCGCGCTCGCCTTCACGATCGCGCCCGGGAGCGAGCGCGTCCTCGGCGGGGGCGCCTACCTCGCCGGCGCCGTCGAGCTCGCGGCAGTGGTCGCCGCGCTCGCGTTCGGAGCGGTCTCGGTGCGCGCTCTCCTGATGCCGAACTGGCGCGGCGCCCCGGCGCGGCTGGCCGAGCTGGTGCTGGGGGTCTCGGCGCTCGTCATCACCTCGGAAGTGGTCGGGGTGGTCGGCCTCTTCACCGAGGCCGTTGAGATCGCCGCGCTCGTCGTCGTCGGCGTCGGCGGCGGATTGGCCGCGCGGGCTCTCGGTGGAAGGTGGACGCTGCCGGGCGCCGTCGCCCCGGCCGGGCCGCCCGCTCCGTCGGCGTCGTCGTTGGCGAAGCTCGTCGCGCTCTTCGTGGTTGCCGCGCTCGCTGCGGCGTGGGCCGTCCCGACGCTCGGCACCCTCGCCGCGGGTATGGACCGCTCCGACTCGCTCTGGTACCACATGCCGCTGGCGGCCCGGTGGGTCCAGACCTCGCACATCGGGCCGGTCTTCTTCTTCGACCCGATCTACTTCGCCTCGTTCTACCCGGCGAACTCCGAGATCCCGCACGCGCTCGGGATCCTGCTGTTTCAGCGCGACATCCTCTCGCCGCTCCTGAACGACTGCTGGCTGGCGATCTCGCTGCTCGCGGCGTGGTGCATCGGCCGGCCCTACGGCCTCGGCCCGCAGGCGATGATCGGCGCCTGCGTCGGGCTCGGCGCCCAGATGCTGGTGGAGTTCCAGGCGGGCGAGGCGCTCAACGACATCACGGGCGTGGCGTTCACGCTGGCCGCGGCCGCAATCCTCGTCAACGCGCACTCGGGCCGGGAGCGGCGGGTCCGCCGGCGCGAGCCATCCCGAGGTGGCCAGGCTCGCGAGGCGGACCCGACACTCCCGGCCCTTGCCATCGCCGCCCTCGCCATGGGCCTCGCGGCCGGCGTCAAGCTCTCGTTCCTCGCCCCGGCCGCGGTCCTCACGGTCGGCGTCATCGTTCTCGCGGGGCGGCGACATCGCGTGCGCGCCGCGGTCGCCTGGATCGTGCCCATGGTCGCCACCGGGGGCTTCTGGTACCTGCGAAACCTCGTCGCGGTCGGCAACCCAATTCCGTATATCCACCACCTGGGGCCGATCTCGCTGCCGGGCCCGGTCCGCGACTTCTCGCTTCGCCCCGGCTACGCGGTGTCGCACTACTTCACCGACACGAACGTTTGGAGCCACTGGTTCTTCCCCGGCCTTCATGACTCGCTCGGGCTGTTCTGGCCGGCCACGGTGATCGGCGTCGCGGTGATATCGATCTGGGCGGTCCTTCGCGGCGGCGAGCCGATCCTGCGGCTTCTGGGCGCGGTCGCCGGCGTCACCGCGATCGCGTATCTCTTCACGCCGCTCACGGCGGCGGGCGTGCAGGGCGAGCCGATCGCCTTCGAGTGGAACCTCCGCTACCTGGCCCCGGCCGTCGCGCTCGGGTTCGCGATCCTGCCCTGCCTGCCCGCGGCGCGCGCGACCCCCGGGCGGCGCGGAGGTGTGCTCGCGGGGCTTGTGGTTCTGGTGGGAGTCACCATCGCCTCGCTCGTCGAGTGGCAGCAGGGGCACGTGAAGGGAGCGGTGGGCGTCGCTGTCGCCGTTCTCGCCGCGGGCGGGGCGATCGCACTCCTCGCCGGGCGCGGCGTCCGCTGGGGCTCGCTCTCCAGGGCGGCGAGGGCGGGGATCGCGGCGGCGGCGGTCGTCGCGACCGTCGGCCTCGGCTACGGCTACCAGGTCCACTACCTCGAGCACCGCTACGAGGACACCGGTGACCAGCAGGACCTGAACCGCGCCCTCGCCTGGGCGCGCGACGTGCGCGACGCGCGCATCGCGGTCGCGGGCATCAGGGGGGTGTTCACCCAGTACGCCTTCTACGGCACCGACCTCTCGAACCGCGTGCAGTGGCTCGGCCGGCGCGTCGCCGACGACGGCTACGCGCGCATCGGCACCTGCGAGGCATGGCGCAAGGCGGTGAACGCCGGGCACTTCACCCACGTCATCACCGCCTTCGACCCCTACCTGCCGGGCGCCCTCGAGAACACGCCGGAGGGCCGGTGGACCGGCTCGGACCCGAACGCCAAGGTCGTGCTGCGCCAGGGGCCGGTCCAGGTCTTCCGGATCACGGGCCGGCTCGACCCGGCGGGCTGCAAGGGCCAGAGGCCGCTCAACGAGCGCCAGCTTCACGGCGTCCCCGACCCGACCCGTAAGGCCTGAGCCGTGCCCGCCGTCCTCGCCACCGCGCTCGTCATCGTCGTCGCCTCGTTCGTGGCGGGCCGCGCCTTCCTCTACGTCCTGGGCCGCTCGCGGCCGACGTGGCTATCGGGCGCGATCGGCTTTGCGCTCCTGGTCATCGCGGCCCCACTGCTGATCCGCCTCCCGGGCCGGGCGACAACGGCGGCGATCATCCTGGCCGTCCTCCTTCTCATCCCCCTTGCATTGATGCGAGGGAAGTTCTTCGCGCAACGAGGGGGTGGGAGTCGCGACTCCGGCGACGACCCTCCCGGCGTTGTACGTCGCGAAAGCGATGTGCAACGCGGGCAGGGAGAAGCCGGAGTCGCGACCCCCGCCCCGAAGGCAGCGCATAAGACTGCCCTGGCCACGGTTCTGATCGTCCTGGCGGTTTCGTGCTTGCCATTCGTTTTCAACGAGCGCGTGGGCGTCCTCGGGGAGGGCATCTACACCAATGACCAGGCGGCGCAGCTCTACTGGACCGACTGGCTGCAGAACGGCTTCGGGCCGGAGCCCGCGGCCGTGAAGTTCGGCTACCCGGTCGGCCCGCAGGCGGCGACCGCGATCGCGGCGGAGCCCACCGGCGCCTCGCTCGAGCACGCATTCGACGGGCTGCTGATCGCGATCCCGATCCTCGCGGCGCTGGCGGCCCTCTCGGCGCTCTCCGAGCTTCCGCCCGTAAGGCGTGTGATCGCCGCATCGCTGGCCGGCCTGCCCTACCTGGCGGCGGCGTTCCTCGCCCAGAGCGCGTTCAAGGAGACCGCGATGGCGCTGCTCGTGCTCGCCACGGCGATCGCCCTCGGGGAGTGGGCTCGCGAGGGGGTGCCCAAGCGCGCGACCCTCGGGGCGCTCCTCGCCCTCGCCGGCGCATCCGTGTTCGTCTACAGCCTTCCGGGCCTCATCTGGCTCGCGGTCGCGCTCCCGGTCTGGCTGGCGATGGAGCTTCTCGCCGGCCGTCGCCCCGTCGAGCTCGGCGCGGCGCGCGCGGCCGTCGCACGCCACCGTTGGATCTCGATCGGGGCGGTGATCGTGCTCGCCGCAGTGGTCGCGCTCGGCGTCAGTCCCGCGGCGAGCTTCGTCGACCAGGTGGGCAAGGTCCAGGCCTCCGCCGGCCGCCTGAGCTCGCCGATCTCGCCGGGCGAGGCGTTCGGTATCTGGCCGGAGGGCGACTTCCGCCTCGTGCGGGGCGACGTCTCGGGCTCGATCCCGGCGGCC
The DNA here is from genome assembly GCA_963771655.1 of uncultured Actinomycetes bacterium. GTDB lineage: Bacteria > Actinomycetota > Thermoleophilia > Solirubrobacterales > 70-9 > JAWVFM01. The sequence continues at coordinate 175,210 of CAVYUG010000002.1, forward strand.
GCCTTCGCGCTCGTCTGCATAGGCCTCGGCCTCGTGGCCGCGTGGCGCCGCCGCGACACGGCCCTGATGGCTGTCGCGCTCGCGGGGGGCCTGATCTACGCGGCGGCCCGCCTCGAGGCGAGCATCTACGTCCAGGCGAAGGCATTGGCGGTGATCGCCCCGATCCTCGTCTTCACGGCCCTGAAGGGCTTGCTCGCATGGCCCATAAAGGGCGAGGACGATTGTGGAGACGAGCATTCCCGGTTTGTACGTCCCGCAAGGGATGTGCAAACCGCGGTGCGAGGCGCCAGGATCGTCCTCGCCCTGGGAGCGGTGTTCGCCATCGGCGCCGGCGCCTCCACCTTCCTCGCCCTGCGCTCGGCCCCGATGAGCTTCGACCGCCGCGGCGGCGACCTCGAGGCTCTCGCCTCGAAGATCCAGGGCAAGAGCGTGATCTTCCTCGGCCTCGACCGATTCGCCGCCTACTGGCTGCGCGGCACGCTCGTCCAGAGTCCGGGTGGCTACGTCCCGCCCGAGGTCAAGGCGCGCAGCCAGAAGCCGTGGCTGCAGGGGCAGGGGATCGATTTCGACACGGTCTCGCCGCACAAGCTCGACCGCTACCGCTACGCGATCACGACCGATGCGTCGTTCCAGTCGACTCCCCCGCCGAACTTCCACCGCGTCACCACCGCCGGCGACTACGTGCTCTACAAGCGCGTGGGGGAGACCCCGATCCAGAAGATCCTCGATGGCGAGGACGGCTCGCCCGGCGTGATCGCCAAGCGCTCGCGGGACTGCGGCACCCAGTTCGGGACGCTCAACGGGACGGCGACGGTCCTGCCCAAGCCGGTCGTCAGGAGCCCGATCGGCTGGTCGCAGCCGCTGCCGTTCGACGCGCCCGCCACCGCCACGCGCACGCTTCGCCTTCCGCCTGGGCGCTGGCACCTCTCGCTCCAGTACGACTCGCAGGTTCCGCTCACCGTTCGGGCCGGCGCAAGCTCCGTCCGTCTGCCGCCGTCGCTCGACGGCATGTACCTCACCCATCAGGGAGAGGGCGCGTGGTGGGCCGCGGGCTCGATCCGGGTGCGCAGGGCAGGCCCCTTGAAGGTCGCCGTCATCACCGCCGATCCGAGCTCGGCGCAGGACGCGCTGGGTGTGGAGCGGCGGGTCTGGCTGGGCGGAATCGCCGCGACGCGGGCCGCGGCGCCGCAGTCGGTCCCGGTCGGAGGCGCCTGCGGTCGCTACGTCGATCATTACCTCCTCGCTGACTAACCTCGGATCGATGGAAGCCGAAGCCGAGTCAAGGCGTGAGGTCGCCCCGATCGTCTTCGTGGGCGGCACCGGGCGAAGCGGCACGCACATCATCGGCAAGCTCCTCGGCCGTAGCGCCGACCTCGCCCTCGTGCCCGTGGAGTGCCGCTTCCACGTCGAGCCGCGAGGCTTTCCGGGGCTGCTTTCGGGTGAGGTCTCCAAACGCCGCTTCATGCGGCGGATGCGGGGCTTTTGGTGGAAGGGGTTTCAGGGCACACGGCGGCGCGGCATGCACAAGTTCATCGAGCGCGACCGCTACGACGCGGCCCTGGAGGCCTTCTCGGGGCGCTTCGACGACGAGCCGGAGGAGGCCTGTCGCCGCCTTCTCTACGACCTCCTGTGGTTCCGCGCCGAGCGCAAGGGCGCGAAGGGGATCGTCGAGCAGTCCACCGACGTCGTCGCGGCTGCGCCGACGCTCGTGCGGCTCTTTCCCGAGGCCAGGTTCGTCCACGTCGTGCGCGACGGCCGCGACGCCTCGGCCTCCAGGGTCTCGCAGACGAACCGGATCATCTACCCCCGCAACCGCAAGCAGGGCATCGTGTGGTGGGAGGAGCGCATGAGGCGCATCGCCGCCGGAATCGAGGCGATCCCGCCGGAGCGGCTGCTCGAGGTCTCGATCGACGAGCTCGTCGCGTCGAAGTTCGCTGGAGCGCTGCGGCCGATCACCGACTTCGCCGGGATCGCGCCCGGCTTTCGGGTGCGCCGCTACTACAAATCGCGTATGAGCGCCGAACGCGCCAACCAGGGTCGCTGGCGGCGGGGTATCACCGTCTGCGACGCCAAGGAGATCGACGGGCTCTACGCAGGGGCTCTCGACCGCCTGGAGACGGAGGGGTCCACCGCGGTCCCCCTCCTGCGCAAGTCGCTGGAGCGGGCTGAGCAGGAGCAGGAGCCGCAGGTGCAGCCCGCGTGAGCGACCGGCCGCTCATCTTCGTCGGCGGCACAGGCCGCTCCGGCACCCACGTGATCTCCCGGCTGCTCGGCCGGCATCCGACTCTCGCCGACGTCCCGATCGAGTCGCGCTTCCACTGCCACGGTCCGAAGGGCTTCCCCGACCTGCTCGGCGGCCGGGTGCAGGTCTCCGACTTCGTCTGGAAGCTGCGCCAGTTCTGGTGGCATCGCGTCCGCAGGGAGGACCTCGAACCGCGTGGCCTCTACAACGTCTGCACGAGGCGGCGCTTCGACGACGCGGTCGCGGCCTTCGAGGGGGCCTACGAGGCCGATCCGCGTGAGGCCTGCCGCCGGCTCTTCACCGAGCTCCTCTATCCGGTCGCCGACGAGCTCGGGCGGCCCGGCCTCGTCGAGATGAGCTCGCACAACGTCAGGGAGGCGCCGGTCCTCGAGGACCTCTTCCCTCACGCCCGGTTCATCCACGTCTTCCGCGACGGTCGCGACGTCGCCTCGTCGATCACGACGAAGACGTGGGGGCCCGACCGGCTCGCCGGGGCGATCGATTGGTGGGCCGAGCGGATGAGGGCGATCGACGCCGGGGTCAGCCGCGACGACGCGACGCCCGAGCGGTTCCACACCCTGCTCCTCGACGACCTCGTCGAGCGCGATCGCGAGGCGACCTACGAGAGGCTCCTCGCCTTCTGCGAGATCGACGATGCGACGGCGATGCGCGCGTACTTCGACGAGGAGATGAGCCCGAGCGCGGCGAACCTGGGCCGCTGGCGCCGCGGGCTGGGCTCCGTGGGCGTGTGGAGGGTCGAGCGCCGGTACCGGCGCACCCTCGACGCGCTCGCGCGCGAGGGCAACCATGCGGCCCCGGCGTTGCTCGCGGCCGTCGATCAGTCGCCCTCTCCTTCGTGAGCCGGGTCCTCTTCTTCACGTCGAACGGCACCGGGCTCGGCCACCTGACGCGCTCGATGGCGATCGCCCAGCGGCTCGAGGGCCGCCTTGAGCCGCTCGTCTTCACGCTCTCGGCCGCAGCGCCCGTGGTGCGCGAGCAGGGCTTTCCGGTCGAGTTCGCGGCCTCCTACCGCACGCCCTGCGCGGGAACGGAATGGCGCTGGTCGCGGCGCCTTCGCGGCCGCGCCCGGGCGGCGATCGCCGAGGCGGACCCGGCGCTCGTCGTCTTCGACGGTGCTCATCCCTACCTCGGCTTCCTCGACGCGCTTCGCGCGGAGCGCGGCGTCCGCTCGGTGTGGTGCCGGCGCGCGATGTGGAAGCCCGGCGCCAACCTCGCGGCGCTCCCGCGCGCGGCGGCGTTCGACGCCGTCCTCGAGCCGGGCGAGATCGCCGCCACGGCCGATCGCGGCCCCACCGTCGCTCGCCGTGGCGAGGCCCACGCCGTGGGCCCCATCGTCTATCTCGACCGATCCGATCTCCTGCCTCGCGCAGAGGCGGAGCGTGAGCTCGGCCTCGAGCCGGGGCGCACGAACGTGCTCGTGGCGCTCGGGCAGGGCCCGGAGGTGGCCGAGGCGACGCGGCGCTGTATCGAGCACCTCGCCGGCCGCGAGGTGCAAGTGGCGGCGCTGCGGTCGGCGGGGCCGGCCCCGCGCGGCAGCGGGACCGGCCTCGCCGACCCTGTCGTGCACCTGCGGGCCACCTACCCCATGAGCCGCTACTACGCGGCGTTCGATATGGCGGTCTCCGCTGCCGGCTACAACGCCTTTCACGAGCTGATCGCCCTCGGGGTGCCGGCGCTCTTCGTGCCGATGACGCGCGAGACCGACGACCAGGCCGCCCGCGCGCGCTACGCCGCGTCGGCGGGCCTCGGCCGCGCGGTCGCTTCACCCGAGGCCGCCGGCCTCGAGCGCGAGCTCGACGCGCTGCTCGAAGCCGAGGTTCGCGACGGGATCGCCTCGAGGCTGGCCTCGGAGCCTCCCGCAGATGGCGCCCGCGAGGCGGCCGACTGGCTCGTGGCGCTCGCGGACGAGCGGCCCGCGGCGCGAGGGGCCGGCGGCACGGGCCGGAACTGGCACCTGCCCGGCGGCTCCCCGAAGGAGGCGCTCGAGTTCCTCGGTCGCGTCCCGCGCGGCGCGGCCGCGCTCGCGAAGCAGCTCGTGGTCTCGCCCCGACCGCCGCGCACCGTCATGCTCGCCCTCGGGCTCGACGGTCCCGACCTTTCGAACCACGTCAGGGCGGCGCTCGGCCGCACGCCCGACCCACCGGACCGCGTGCTCGTGATCACCGACTCGCTCGACTTCGCGCCGCTGCGCGAGCTCGGCGTGGGCTACGAGCACGTTCCCGCCGAGGGTGAGGCGCAGCCGCGCCTCGCGGGTGGCGACTACGATTCATTTCTGCGCAGGCGCATAGCGCTGATCCTCGCCGAGCGGCCCCGGCCCCGGCGAACGATCGCGGTCGGCACGGCCGATGAAGCGGCTCTGCAAGCCGCGATCTGATCTTCCGCGGGGCGTACCCTTGCGCGATCTAAATGGCTAGCTCCGAAAGAGGCGCAAGGGCGCCGAAAGGGGCCCGCAAGTTATTCACGAATGACCGAAGCGGCCCAGGCGATCCATGAGTCCGAGGCGTCAGTCGAACGGCGCGGGCGTCGGCGCGCTTCCGAACCTGGTCGTGATCGGGGCGCAGAAATGCGGCACCAGCGGCCTGCACTACTACCTGAGCCTCCATCCGGAGATCTCGATGTCGCGCCCGAAGGAGCTCAACTTCTTCATCGAGGAGCGCAACTGGCCGCGCGGCCTCGACTGGTACCGGCGCCACTTCGATCCCGCCGCGCGCGTGCGGGGCGAGTCGTCGCCGAACTACACGGCGTACCCCCAGCACGAGGGCGTGCCGGAGCGCATGCACGACCTCCTTCCGGAAGCGAGGCTCATCTACCTGGTGCGCGACCCGCTCGAGCGCATCGCGGCGCACTGGGTCCACAACTACGCCAAGCGCCGTGAGCGCGGGACCCTCCGCGAGACCCTCACGCACCCGCAGACCTCCTACATCGAGCGGAGCCGCTACCACATGCAGATCGAGCGGTTCCTGCGCTTCTACGACCGCGAGCGGGTGCTCGTCATCGAGCAGAACGACCTCCGCGGCGAACGGGAGGCGACGCTGCGGTCGGTCTTCGAGTTCGCCGGGGTGGACCCCGAGTTCACGCATCCGCGCTTCTCCGACGAGCGCCACCAAACGTCGCGCAAGATGCGCTCGTCGCGGCTCGCCATACGCCTCGAGCGGGCGAGCCGCAGCCGCGGCGGCAAGTTGCTCCCGTCGAGCCTGTGGCTCGGGCTCGACGCCCTGCTGCCCCTGCGGCGGCCGATCGATCGTCCTGACGTCCGCGCGGCGCTCGGCGCCGAGGACCTCGAGCTCTTGCGCTCCGACGCGGAGCGATTGCGCGAGCTCACCGGCCGTGACTTCGAGCACTGGTCGATTTGGCGGTGAGCCCCGGCAACGGCAAGGGGAAGGGCTCGAACCGCAAGGGCGGCAATCGCAAGGGCGGGAACCGCAAGGGCGGCGGGAAGAAGGGCAAGGGCAAGCGGAAGGGCAAGAAGGTCGTCGTCGACTCGACGGCGGCGGCGCTCGGGGCGAAGCTGGCGCGGAACAGCGGCCTTCAGGGCATCTCGCTGATCGTCTCGAACGTCCTCCATGCGCTCGCGGTCTTCTACGTGGCGCGGAAGCTCGGGCCGTCCGACCTCGGTTCGTACACGCTGCTGCTCTTCCTCTCGGGGTCGATCACCCAGGTCTTCCACCTGTTCTCGAAGCCCGGGACCCTTCGCCGCGTCTTCGGCCAGGCCGATGACGACGACGCCGGCGCCGAGGGTGACTTCGACACCGGCGACGACGCCAGCGTGCAGTCCGAGACACCACAGAAGAGCCTCGGCATCGGAATCATCTGGGTGGCCCTCCTGGGGCTGATCGGTGCCGGGTTGACGATCATCTTCCGAGCGCCGATCGCCCAGGTCCTGCTCGGCGGCGCCGACTCGAATCAACAGGAGCTCGTGATGTGGGCGGGCATCCTCGGCGGCGTCGGCGCGATCTTCAAGCTCACGGAGATCATCATCTGGTTCGAGGGGCGCGGCTGGACCTACGTGATCATCGATGCCATGCGCCCGACCCTGAACCTGGTCTTCATGGCCTATCTGATCTCCAAGGGCCGTGGGGTGGAGGGAGCGATCATGGGCGCCGCGATCGGCACCTCGATCGCAACGCTCATGAGCATCGTCGTGCTGGTGCGGAGCTTCGAGCTCGGCTTCGAGGTCCGCGAGGTCGGCCTGATCGTCCAGCGCGGCATCGGGCGGATGCCGATCGCGATGTCGATGTTCACGATTCAGAACGCCGACGGCTTCCTGCTCTCCCGCTTCGTCGACCACAAGCAGCTCGGCTACTACCAGCTCGCCCAGAAGCTCGGGTTCATCGTCTCGTTCCTGCCGCAGGGCTTCCGGATCGCGCTGCGACCGCTGAGGAAGACGGCGATGTTCCAGGCGGTGCGCGACCAGTACGGCTCCGCGGTCGCCAAGGGCCAGCTCCTCATCTACTTCATCCTGATCGCGATCTTCGCGATCCTCGCGATGGTGCTGGGCGGCGAGCTCCTGATCAGCGTCGGCGGCAGCCAGTACCAGGCGGCTGCGCCGCTGATCCCGCTGACGGCGGCGATGATGACCATGCCGGCGCTCTTCCGGACGGTGAACGGCCAGTCGTTCTTCCCGCACAAGCGGGCCTGGTTCATCGGCTGCGTGATCTTCGCCGCGCTGAGCTTCGTCGGCTGGATGTTCCTGCTGGTGCCGCGCTTCGGGATCGTCGGCACACCGATCGCCTCGCTCCTCGGCTTCGGCATCCCCTCGGCGTTCCTGTTCATCAAGAACCAGCGCGGCAAGGGGCGGATGGAGTTCCGCTACGGCGCGGTCCTCGGCGCGATCGGGCTGGCGACGGCGGTCTCCGTGTTCTTCGCCTTCGTCCACCCGTCAGACAAGTGGCTGCAGACGATCGAGATCGTGATCCTGCTCGGCCTCTGGCTCATCGCGCTGCCGCTGACCGGCATCGTGCCCAAGCAGCACCGCCGGGCCCTCCTCGAGATCGCCAAGGGCTTCGTCAGGCGGGGGCCGCAGGGCTTCAACCGGCACCGCGGCCTGAGGGCGCTCACGGCGAAGAACCGCGAGAAGCTCCGTCGCGCGGTCGTGGACAAGATCCCGGTCGAGGTGCTGACCGCGGCTGGGAAGGAGGGGCCGAGCGCGGGCGCCATCGCGGGTAACGGGGCGGGCGCGAACGGCGGTGGCTCGGGCGGTCGCGGAGGCGGGCGCACGGCGCTCTTGACGCGGCGCCGCAGGGCACAGGTCACGAGCCTCACCAACCGCCAGGCCGCGCAGCTCGTCCGGATCCTGCGACGCGTGGGCCGCAAGGGCGGGATGCAGCTCGACGGCCCAACCGAATACGACGCGCGAATCGCCAAGTTCGTCTTCGGGGATGCCCCGACGGCGGCCCGCAGCGCGACGATGCGGAGCCTGATCGCCGCGGGCGCCGACTCGAAGGACCTCCACAAGCTCGAGGAGCTCTCGAGCTACCTGGCGAAGGCGCCAAAGCACGCCTGGGACGGCCAGCGCCGCCGGCGCAAGGTGCCGGTGAGGATCCCCGTGCGGGTCCGCCGCAGCTAGTCGGGGAGCCGCGTGCGGCGGATCACGATGCGGTCGGGCTCGACCGCGACCTCGACCTCCCTGTGGCCGGCCCAGTGCTCCGCGTAGACGGGGTCGTCGGCGATCGCGGGGTCGAGCCAGAGGCCGTAGCCCTCGTCATCGCCGTGGTCGAAGGTGCCCTCCATCGCGGCGCCGGGACGCTTCGAGCGGCCGCGACCTCCGCGGCGCCGGCGGCGGCGCTTCGGCTTCTCCTCGCCGTCCTCGCCGTCCTCCCTCTCCTCGTCGTCGCCGTCGTCGCGCCCCTCCTCGCCCTCTTCCTCCTCTTCCTCGTCCTCCTCGCCGTCGTCCTCCTCGGCCATCGTCGCCTCGATCTCGGCCTCGATCTCGTCGCGGAGGTCAAGCTCGGCGTCGGACTCGTCGTCGGCGCTCAGCTCGTGGCGGCGCCGGAACTCACGCAATTCAGACGTCGAGACATCCAGCTGATGCGCGATCCACGCGTCGGTGCGCCCCTGGCGCACCCAGGCGCGGATCTGGTTCAGTTGTGAGCGAAGGGGCTTGCGGGCCATGTGATGCCGGTCGGGGTCCCCGCCGGGCGGCGGATGCTAACCAACCGCGTGGCCGGTTCGGTTTTGGGGGGGCGCGTCGGATCGTCGTGAGTGAGTAACCTAGAGAGCGGGTAGGTAATACGCCGCGGGCAGTGGGCCGTGGCAACAATCTCGAATGGAGGCGAGATGCTCGTCCTCACTCGCAAGACGAATCAAAGCATCATGATCGGCGACGACATCGAGGTCACCGTCCTCGCTGTCGCGCGCGACAAGATCAGGCTCGGGATCACCGCTCCCCGCGAGGTGCCGGTCTACAGGCGCGAGGTCTATCTATCGATCAAGGGTGAGGGCGGTGACGACGTCGAGCGGGAAACCCGCGAGCGGGTGGAGGCTGCGCTCGGCACCCTCGCAGAGGGCGACTAGGCGAGACGATCGCGAAACCGAAGCGCCCGCCTAGCCGATGAGCCAGGCGAGCATCTCGAACATCACGACGATGACGACCACCACGGTCGCCGCGAGCGCGAGGAAGAGGACGCCGAATCGGACCTTCCCCTTCTGCTCGTTCGCGCTCATCGTGCGGGCCCGCGACCTCGCCGCCGCCCGGTGACGCAGCTGCTGGCGGCGCTTCCGCTCGAGTGCGGCCTCCTCCTCGAAGGCGAGCTCGAAGTCCGAGATCGTCTGCTGCATCCTCATCGTTAGCAAACCCTAGCAATGCCCCCACAACCCCACGCCACGCCGTCCAGCCTTGGCGGCCAGGCGTGCGAAGAGCCGCGCGTGGCTGGTGTTGGGCGGGTATGGAAGCGGCCGCGCGTAGCCGCGCCGCATGAGCTCGGCGTTGACGAAGCGCCGCCCGGCGTAGATGTAGGCGAGGAGGCGCCCGTAGTCGTCGCGGCGCTCGCGGTCGAAGACGAGCCGGACCGTGCGGCCGTCGACGAGCTCGTGATCGAACGCACTTGCGCGCGGCCCGCCGCACTGCACGGGCGTGCCGGGCTTGACGGTCTCGGGCGTGTCGATGCCGATGTAGCGCACGTACTCGGTGGCCCCGTCGAGCCGGACGAGCGCGGTGTCGCCGTCGACGGCGCGGATCACCTTCGCCTTCACGTCTCTGGGAAGCGCCTCGGCGTCAAGCGAGCCGCGGTCCGCTGAGCCGCCGCCGAGGGCGCATCCACCCATGAGGGCAGCGAGGGGGAGGAGGGCCAGCCGCGATCGCATCCTCCCAGTGTCGCCGGTGATTTCACACGCGTGACACGCAATTCGCGCGGACTTGCGGATACGCTACGGACGGCAGGGTGTTCTTGAAGGCAAGACTTCCATTCGTCCTCGGGGTCCTGATCCTGGCGCTCGCCGGCTTGACCGGTGTCGCTCTCGCCGCGCCCGGTGATCTCGACACCACGTTCAGCGGCGACGGTGAGACGCTCATCGACTTCGGCGGCACCGAGTTCAATGGGGCGGGAGCCAGCGTCGCCGTCACCGCGGACGGCGGTTCGATCGTCGTCGGCCAGACGAGCAGCCCGGGCGGCACCGGGGCAATCGCGGTCGCGAAGCTGCGCCCGGACGGCTCGCTCGACTCGGGGTTTGGCGCCGGTGGGCGGAAGGTGATCAGCAACGGTTTCGACGTCTCGTCCCCGCATGCTGTGGCGGTGCAGCCCGACGGCAAGATCGTCATCGGCGGCTCCGCCCGGCTCTCGGCCGCCGACCCGAAGACGATCTTCGAGATCGATCGCCTCAACGCGGACGGGAGCCCGGACGCGTCGTTCGGCCCAGGCCACGGTGTCAGCCTGAAGGATTTCGGGACCCCGAAGAACCAGCAGATCAACGCGCTGGCGATCCAGGACGACGGCAAGATCGTCGCGGTCGGGGGGATCAACGACGGCACGGTCGGCAGCAACCGCTACGCGCTCGTCCGCTGGAACGCCGACGGATCCCTCGACAGCTCGTTCGGCTCGGGCGGGGCGACGACGGCCAACTTCGACTCCGACAGCGAGGGCTTCGGAGTCGTCATGGAGGCCGACGGCAAGATCATCGTCGCGGGAGCCAACGACTCGGGCTCCGGCCCGGTCGGGATGCACGCCGTCCGCTTCAATGCAAACGGCAGCGTCGACACGGACTTCGGCCGGCTTGGTGAGGCGACGCCGTCCGGTTCCGGGGGCGCCTTCGGCGTCGCGATCCAGCCGGGACTGGGGATCGTCCTGGCCGGGTTCGGCCAGGTCGCCCGTCTCGACCAGAACGGCGCCACCGACCACACCTTCGGAAACGACGGCGTCACGGGCATCGACGCAACCGGCAGCCTCACGACCGGGGTCGTGGTGCAGAGAAACGGCAAGATCGTCGTCGGCGGGGACGTGTTCGATGACGGCGAGCTGGTCGCGGGACGGCTGAACAGCGACGGTTCGGTCGACACCGGATTCGGCGACGGAGGCGTCGCCAAGGCGGAATTCGGTGGCGTCATGTTCGGCGCCCATGCCGCGCTCCAGGCCGACGGCGGGATCCTCGTGAGCGGCGCCACCAGCAGCGGCAACCTCGACCTCGCCGTCGCGCGCTTCGAGGGCGACTCGACGGCACCGCCGACGCTGAACGTCAAGTGCGGCGGCCTCAAGGCGACCAAGGTCGGCACCTCCGGCCCCGACAAGCTGAAGGGGACGAAGGGCCGCGACGTCATCGCCGGCCTCGGCGGCAAGGACAAGATCAGCGGCCGCGGCGGCAAGGACGTGATCTGCGGCGGCGCGGGGAACGACACCCTCCGCGGCGGCAAGGGCAAGGACAAGCTCCTCGGCGGCAAGGGCAAGGACAAGCTCTTCGGCGGCCCGGGCAAGGACACCCTGAACGGCGGCCCCGGCCGCGACCAGCAGCACCCGTAGGGAGAATGCGCATGCGCAGAGCCGCGGCCACCGGAAGACGCGAACGCCGGCCTCCGGCAGGCGGCTGGCCGCGGCGGCGAGTGGCGGCGGCGTCTGTGGCCGTCGCGCTTGCGCTTTCGGCCGGAGTCGCCCTCGCCGCGCCCGGAGACCTCGACCCGGCGTTCAGCGCCGACGGCCGGACGACGGTCAACTTCGGGGGCGACGACACCTTGAGCTTCGAGGCGGACATCGCGCCGACGCCCGACGGCGGCTCGGTCGTCGTCGGGTCGACCGACCACGTCAACAGTCCAGGCGACGCCACGAAGTCCTTCGCGATCGCGAAGCTGCGCTCCGACGGCTCGCTCGATCCCGCCTTCGGCAACGGCGGCGAGAAGGTCATCGACCGCGGGGTCGAGGCGAAGGCGTTCGCGGTCGCGGTCCAGCCGGACGGCAAGATCGTCGTCGGCGGCAAGGATCTCCCCGAGGGCGGGCACGAGTTCTTCGACGTCCTCCGCCTCAACGCCGACGGGAGCCCTGACACTTCGTTCGGGCCGGGCGGCTTTCGCAGCGTCGACTTCGGCACCAAGTTCCAGGAGGCGGACGACATCGCGATCCAGCCCGACGGCAAGATCGTCGCCGCGGGCAAGAGCCTGCCGAACGGCGGCCTCGCGAGCTATGCGCTCGCGCGCCTCAACACGGACGGTTCTCTCGACACGTCATTCGGAACCGGCGGCAAGGTCACGTTCGGCGACGGCCGCCTCGCGCTCGGCGTCGCGCTCCAGGGCGACGGCAAGATCGTCGTCGTGGGGCGGGCCCTGACCGGCATGCGCGTCGCGCGCTTCAACGCCGACGGCAGCGTCGACACTTCGTTCGGCCAGGCCGGCGAGGCCGCGCCCGCGTTCCCGGGCGCGAGCGCGGGGCGCGAGATCGCGATCCAGCCCGACGGGAAGATCGTCCTCGTGGGGTCCGCCCATCCGACCGCGTCCAGCACCAGCAACGACTTCGGGGTCGCCCGCCTCGACCCGACCGGCGCGCTCGATCCGACGTTCTCGAACGACGGCATCACGATCGTCGACCTCGGTTCGACGGATGACCAGGCCAGCGGCGTCGCGCTGCAGACGAACGGCAAGATCGTCGTCGGCGGCAACGGCGACGCGAACGACGAGCTCGCCGCCCTGCGGCTGAACGCCGACGGCTCGGCCGACACCAGCTTCGGCGGCGACGGGATCGTCGGGGTGGGCTTCGCCAGCCCGACGCAGTCCGGCGGCGACGTCGCGATCCAGCCCGACGGCCAGATCCTCCTGAGCGGAGTCACCGACAACAACGACGACTTCGCGGTCGCGCGAATCGAGGGCGATCCGACTTCGACCCCGCCGCCGCCCCCGCCCCCGCCCGACAACGACCCGCCCGACGTGAACCTGACGGCGAAGGGGAAGCAGGACGCCGGCGGCAAGGTCAAGGTGAGCGCGAAGACCAACGAGACCTGCGACCTCGACCTCGCGGGCAGGGTGAAGCCGAAGGGCGAGCCACGGGCCGGCCTCAAGCCGAAGAGCGCTCACCCTGACCGCCGGTCACCGGAGGACGCTCAAGTTGAAGCTCTCGAAGAAGGCCCACCGCGAGCTCAACCGCGCCGACAGGGGCAGGGCCACGATCAACGCCACGTGCACCGACGCCGCCGGCAACGAGGGCGACGACCGGGCGAAGGTGAAGCTGCGCTGACCGCGGGCCCTTGCCGCGCTGCGGCCGGGCGCGCGCGCTAGGGGATGCGCGAGACGCTCGAGAGCATGATCTCCTTGATCTGATCGATGATCTCGATGGCGTCCTTGTGCGGGCGCTGCCACACGTTGCGGCCGTAGATCACGCCCGAGCCGCCGGCCTCCATGATGAAGCGGGTCTGCTGGAGCAGGTGCTCGTCGTCGATCTTCGAGCCACCCGAGAGCACGACCAGCGAGCGGCCGGCCGACTGGACGACCTGGCGCACCGCGTCCTCCTGGGTGATGTCCATGTCGTTGTAGGGCGCGGGAGCGTCCCTGTCCTTCTCCGGGTCGATCTTCGGCAGGTTGAGCTTCACGACGTCGGCGCCCATCTCCATGGCGAGGCGCGCGCCATAGTCGATCGCGTAGAAGGAGACGTGGCCGCCCTTCTTGTCGATCGCCGACCCGCGCGGGTAGGCCCAGACCACGAGCGGCATCCCGTAGCGGTCGCAGTCCTCGCGGACGCCCTTGAGCTGGTGCAGGTCGGCGTCCTGGCGCGGCGAGCCCACGTAGAGCGTGTAGCCCACCGCGTCCGCGCCGAGCCGCACGGCGTCCTCGACCGACGCGTTGGTCGTCGAGAGCGCGTCGTCCGACGACGGGATGTCGGTCTTGGCGTTGATCTTCAGGAGCAGCGGGACCTGGCCGGCGTAGTCGGGGTAGTACTTGGTCGCGAGCCCGATCTGGCAGGCGATCGCGGAATAGCCGGCCTCGGCGGCGAGGTGAAACTGGTACTCGGGGTCCTTCGACGCCGGGTTGGCGAAGAAGTCGCGCGGACCGTGCTCGATTCCCTGGTCGATGGGTAGGAAGAGCAGGGTGCCGTTGCCCGGGCCGAACTCGAACAGCAGGCGACGCAGGCGGGTCCGCTTGCCGGGGGATAGTGTCGTGAGAAGGGACTTTTGCTCGGTGGCTGTCTTGATCTCCATATCGCCTCGTAAGTTACCCGCTGGGCGAGCCGGCTGAGTCCGCGGAAACTACCCAGTTATGGACCACCAGTTCAAGGGCCCGCCGTTCACGATCGGTGTCGAGGAGGAGCTGATGCTCCTGGACGCCGACGGCCTCGGCCTCGCCCAGGAGATCGAGCGGGTGCTGGAGGTGCTGCCGGCTGAGCTCGACGGGCAGGTGAAGCCCGAGCTGCTGCAGTCGGTGCTCGAGATCGCGACGAAGCCGTGCGACAGCGTCAGCGAGGCCGGCGAGGAGCTCCGTGCCCTGCGCCGCACGGTCGCGGGCATCGCCGACGACCTCGGACTCGTCGTGGGGGCGTCCGGGACGCACCCGTTCGCTCGCTGGGAGGAGCAGGAGGTGGTCCAGCGCCCCCGGTATCGGGAGCTGATCCACGAGCTCGGCTACATCGCCCGGCGCGAGCTCATCTTCGGCACCCACGTCCACGTCGCCATCGAGGGCGCCGATCGCGCGATCTACGTTGCCGACGGCATCCGCCTCTTCCTGCCGCTCCTGCTCGCCCTGTCGGCGAACTCCCCGTTCTGGCGCGGCTGGCCCACGGGCCTCGCGTCGGCGAGGACGCCCGTCTTCCGCGCCTTCCCGCGCTGCGGGGTGCCCCCGCACTACGGAGATTGGAAGACGTACTGCGAGCGGGTCGAGCTGATGATGCGCGCGGGTGCGATCGAGGACTACACCTACCTCTGGTGGGATGTGCGCCCGCATCCCAAGTTCGGCACGGTCGAGACGCGCGTCTTCGACCAGCAGACGAGGATCGACTACACCGTCGCCCTCACCGCGCTCACCGCCTCGCTGGCCCACGCGTTCAGCGCCCAGTTCGACGAGGGAAGCCCCAACGTCGACTTCCCAACCGAGCTGATCGACGACAACAAGGTCCGGGCGGCGCTCCGCGGCCTCGGCGGTGAGCTCGTCGATTTCCTGCACCGCGAGCGCCGCCAGGCGCCGGAGATGGCCCTCAGCCTGCTCGACGAGCTTCGCGACCACGCGGTCGAGCTGGGCTGCGAGAGGGAGCTCGAGGGCGTCCGGGACCTCGTCGAAGAGGGCACCGGCTCGCAGCGCCAGACCGACATCTGGGAGCGCGAGGGCGATCTCGTCCAGCTCATGCGCCAAATCGTGGAGGCGAGCCGGGCGTAGGCGTTTATCCTCGGACGAGTGAGCACGCCGGAGCTCAGCGTCGTCTGCCGCAGCTGCGGCTCCGAGGTGAGCCCGTACGTCACCGAGTGCCCCTACTGCGGCGCCCGGCTGCGGCGGCGGGCCCCGAAGCTGGAGCGCGGGGAGGGCGACGAGCTCCGTCCGCAGGAGTCGCTGCGGGAGCGCCGGAAGCGGGCCGTGCGCGAGCGCCGCGCGAGCCGCGGCCGCTCCCGGCCACGGCTCGCCCTCGCCGCGGAGCGCCCCTACGCGACGATCGCAGCCATCGCCGCGCCGGCGATCCTGGTCATCGTCCAGCGTGCGGGCGGCTACAGCATCTTCGACGTGGGCGCGATCGGGCACGGCGTCTTCCTCGGCCATTCCGAGTTCGCCGATCCGTGGCGCTACCTCGCCGCGCCCTTCGTCTACGAGCACCTCGGATACCTGTTCGTCGTCGGGATCGCGCTCGCGATCTTCGGCTCCGGCGTCGAGCGCCGCATCGGCACGGCGCTGACCGTGGTGCTCTACATCGCCTGCGGCTCGCTCGGCATGCTGGCAGCGGTCGGCATCGACAACGCGCTTTCCGACGGCGTGCTGGTCGTCGCCGGCGGCAACGGGATCGCGCTCGGGGCGATCGCCGCCTGGGCGATGCTCCGGCGGGCCCAGTGCCTGCGCGACCCGGGCGAGACCTTCGACCAGATCGGCGTGGTCGTCGCGGCCTGCGTCGTGCTCCTGCTGCCGGTCTTTGAGGACCTGGCCTCGCCGTGGGCGGGCGTGGTGGGCGGCGCGGTCGGCCTGCTCGCGGGCGCGCTGTCAGCCCGCGTGGTTGCCCCCGCCGAGTAGCGGACCCCCGCCCGCAGGGGCGAAAGCCATGCCGCTTGGCGCTTTATGGGTGGTATGCACCCAAAAGGCGCCAAAGGGGGCTCGGATCGATTGATCGCGCAGATCGCAGCCCGCCAGCACTCGGTGATCGACGTCGACGAGCTCCTTCGCGCGGGGCTCACCACGAGGGCATAAAGACCCGCGTCGCCTCACCCAGCACGGCATCTGGCTCGCGGCGGTCAAGGCCTGCGGCCCCGACCCCGCGCTGAGCCACCAAAGCGCTGCCCAGCTCGCAAAGCTCCTACCCCTCGCCGCCTATCGCGGCCCGGTCCACGTGACGGTCACGGGGGTCAACGGCAGGCGATCGCGGAAGGGCATCCACCTCCACCGCTCGAGCACGCTCGCCAGGACGGACGTCCAGATCCGCGACGCGATCGCGACAACGAAGCCCGCGCGCACCCTCGCCGACCTGCGGCGCGTCCTCCCCTCGATGCCTGGGAGGACGCGATCGACCGAGCCCGCTCCCTCTCGCTGCCGATCGACGAGCTCACCTCCACCGAGCCGACGAAGGACCGCGCGGTCACCGGCTCGTGCCAGCGACGACGTCGCGGTCGATGACAGTCGCCCGGGTCCCCCCGGTTCGCGTTGCAAGCCGCCGGCCCCGGAGGCGAAGCCGAGGAGCCGGCGGAGTGATTCAGCACCACCGCGACCGCCGCCTTCGAGTCAGACCGGGCCCGCGACGCGGAGCTCGCTCTTCGGGGCTACCGGGTCGTGCGGTTCACATGGCGGCGGGTGAGAGATGACCCAGCGGGGGTGGCCGCGACGATTCGGCCCTGCTGCGCGCCCAATAGCCTTCGGCGCCGTGCCCGAGAAGTTCACCGCGCTCACCCCGGCTCTCCACGACTATCTCGTCGCCCACTCGGGCCCGCCTGACGACCTGCTCAATCGCCTTGCGGCCGAGACCGAGGAGGCCACCGACGTCGCGATCATGCAGATCGCCCCTGAGCAGGGCGCGCTCATGGGCCTGCTCGCCCACGCGATCGGCGCTCGCCGGGCGCTCGAGCTCGGCACGTTCACCGGGTACTCCGCGATCTGCGTGGCCCGCGCCCTTCCCGACGACGGCGAGCTCATCGCCTGCGACGTGAGCGAGGAGTGGACCGCCATCGCCCGCCGCTACTGGGAGGAGGCGGGGCTCGCCGACCGCATCGACCTCCGCATCGGCCCCGCCCTCGACACCCTCGCCGAGCTCCGCGGCGGTGAGCCGTTCGACTTCGCTTTCATCGACGCCGACAAGACGAGCTACCCCGACTACTGGGAGGCGGTGGTCGAGCTCCTGCGCCCGGGCGGGATCGCGATCGTCGACAACGTCCTCTACGGCGGCAAGGTCGCGGAGCGGTCCGACGGAGGCGAGTCGCTCGAGGCCATCCTGCGCACCAACGAGATGATCGTCGCCGACGAGCGCGTCGAGTCGGTCATGCTCGGCGTCGCCGACGGCATCACGATCGCGCTTCGGCGCTGATGCTGAGGGGCAGTGGAGCGCGAGTCGGCCATCGAGCTTCAGCGGCACGGCCTCGAGGCGTTCTACCGCGTCATCGCCCGCGCCGGCGAGGGCTCGCGCATGCACGAATTTCCGGGCGTGATCGCGTGCTCCGTCCCCCTCTGCCCGACGCGCTCGTTCCCCAACTCGGTTGTCTACGAGCGCACCGAGCACCTTGCCGCCGCGCTCGACCCGCTGGCCGCGGAGTATCGCCACGAGGGGATCAGGGCCTGGACCGTCTGGGTGCCCGAGGACGAGACGCGCGCGGCGCAGATCCTCTCCGAGGCGGGCCATCACCTCGACGCGACGCCGGCCGCGATGGCGATCGACCTCGCCGACCTCGCCGCGCCGGCAGCTGAGGACTTCGAGCTCGACTGGGACGACGAGGCCACCCCCGCCGAGATGGGGAAACTCAACGACGTCGCCTACGGCTGGGAGGACGGTGGCTTCGCCGGCGCCTTCACCCAGAACCCCGAGCCCGACCGCCTGCGCCTGTTTCGCGCCCGGGTCGACGGCGGGCTCGCCTGCGTCGCCGCCACCCTGGACGTCGAGGACGACTGCCTGCTGGCGATGGTCGCCACCGACCCGGCCCACCGTGGCACGGGCCTCGCCCGCCGCCTCTGCCGCGCAGGCCTCGGCGCCGCGGCCGATCGCGGGCTCAGGACCTCGAGCCTCCAGGCCTCGCCGCTCGGCCGTCCCGTCTACGAGCGCCTGGGCTACGAGAGCTTCGGCGCGATCCAGATGTGGGAGCGCCGCGAGGGATGACCGGCTACTCCGACGAAGAGATCCAGGCGGCCGTCCAGGCGCTGTCGGATCCCGGCCGCTTCCGCGAGGCGGAGTCCGTGGTCGCCCGCGCCGCCCCGCAGCTCCAGAGCATCCTCGCCGAGGCGCTCGCCGACGGCGGCTGGTTCGAGGAGTCGCACGACGACGAGGTCCGCAAGGCGGCGACGGCACAGGGCGACGACGCGGCGCGGATCAGCGCCGTTCGGACCCTGCTTGCGGAGGAGACGAGGATGGGAATGCTCGTCGGGGTAGCCGTAGGATGGGCGCTCGCGACCGAGCTGCGCGCCGGCGCCGACGAGACGACGACGAAGGAGACACCCGAATGACCGACATCCGATTCCTTGGCCAGTCCTGCTTCGAGCTGACCGACGGCTCGACCCGCGTGCTGATCGACCCGTTCCTTAAGCCCAACAACCCGATCTCGCCCGTCACGGCCGACGAGCTCTCGGACCCGACGCAGATCCTCGTGACCCACGGCCACGCCGACCACGTCGCCGATGCGGCCGGTATCGCCAAGCGCGCCGGCGCTCCGATCGCCGCGATCGTCGAGCTCGCGCACTGGTTCGACGGCCTGGGCGTCGAGGAGACCTCGGACCCCAACCTCGGCGGGACGGTCACCTTCGACGGTGGCTGGGCGAAGCTCGTGCAGGCGTTCCACACCAGCACGGCCCCGGGCAAGGGCGATGACCCCTTCAGCGCCGAGACAGGCGTCGCGATCGGCCAGGCCGCCGGCTGGGTCGTGAACGTGGGCGGCACGACCTTCTACCACCTCGGCGACACCTGCCTGTTCAGCGATCTGAGGCTGATCGCCGACCGCACCCCCGTCGACGTGGCGCTGGTGCCGATCGGCGGCCACTACACGATGGACCGGCACGACGCCGTGGTGGCGGTCGACATGATCGCCCCGAAGCTCGTGATCCCGATGCACTACAACACCTTCCCGCCGATCGAGACCGACGCGGAGGCGTTCAAGTCAGACGTGGAGTCGCAGACCTCGGCGGAGTGCGTGGTGCTCGACCCTGGGGAGTCGCACTCGGTCTAGACTGGCGTCCGTGGAGACGCTCACTTCGATCGCCGAACGCGAGGACTTCCTTGCCACCTCGGATCCGGCGCTCGAGGCCTCGCCGGACCGCGGCAAGGCCAACCTCCTGAGCTATGTCGAGCTCTACCAGCTCTGGGAGCGCCAGCAGTGGGCCACCCAGGACATCGACTTCAGCCAGGACCGGATCGACTGGCACGAGCGCATCCCCGACGACGAGAAGGTGCAGCGCCTGTTCGGCCTGTCGGCGTTCTTCACCGGCGAGCAGCGGGTCACCGACGAGCTCGGGCCGATCATGCGCGCCTGCCCTTCCGAGGAGCAGCGGATCTTCCTCTCGACGCAGATCGCCGACGAGGCGCGCCACGTGCAGTTCTTCAACCGGTTCTTCGCCGAGGTCGGCGTGCTCGACGGCACGGACGGCGTCGCCGATCGCCTGCGGGCGACCGAGGACAACCTCACGGCCTCGTTCACCGAGCTCTTCGACGAGATGCTCACCGGGAAGGTCGACCGCCTGGCCGCCGAGCCCGAGGACACCGAGACGCTCGTCGAGGCGGTGACCCTCTACCACATGATCATCGAGGGCGCCCTGGCCCTCACGGGGCAGCACTACATCATCGAGTACAACACGAAGGTCGGCACCCTCCCTGGCTTCGTCGAGGGCTTTTCGAACGTCGCCCGCGACGAGCACCGGCACATCGCCTTCGGCGTTCGCTTCCTCACCGACCTGGCCTCGGCCGACGAGCGCTATCGCGCGGCGATCCAGCGCACGATGGCCGAGGCGCTCCCGGTCGCCGACCAGGTCCTCGACCCTCCGTGGCCCGAGGAGGAGGACTCAGAGCTCTTCGGGGCGAACCGCGAGGAGACGCATGACTTCGCGGCCCAGGCGCTCACCCGGCGCCTCAAGGTCATCGGCCTCGCCTGAGGCTCAATCGATCGGTGGGGTCTCGCCCAACCGATCGGTTCACTGAGAATCATTCAGGAAACTGGCCGCCTGGCTGATGTACCGGTGTGCGGGTTCGGGCAGTCTTCTGACATCCCTACCCCCCGAGCCGCGGGGGGTGGAGGGGGACTACATGGGAGAACAGCGGATGTCGATTCCCTACGTCGCGCTAGGCCGCCGGCTGGATGCCAATGCGGTGCGCGGCACGTCCCTCAAAACCCTTTGCGGCGTTCTGGAAGCCCGGGTCGAGGTCATATATCCCTCCTCGGCCGTTACGGGCGACCTATCCCGTACCTAGTCGTCTCAGCTCGGAGTCAAGGATGGCTCCGAGCTGAGACCCTAGGTGCATCCGTCGCCGCGTAGACTCGGCACGTATGTGGGTGAGGGGCTTTGCCCCGAAAGCAGCGTGTGAGGGCGCCGAAGGCGCCCGCAAGATATGAGCACGAGGGACCCACGCGTACGCGTTCTGGTCGCCGACGACCATCCGATCTATCGAGAGGGGATCGTCCGGGCGGTGAACGAGCGCCCCGACCTCGAGCTCGTGGGCGAGGCCGCCGACGGCCGCGAGGCGCTCGAGGAGATCAAGCGCGTCGAGCCCGACGTGGCGGTGCTCGACATCAGGATGCCCGGGCTGGATGGCACCCAGGTCCTCGGAGCGATCCGGCGCGATGGCCTGGGCGCCTCGGTCCTCTTCCTCTCGGCCTTCATGGAGCCCGACCTGGCTTACAGGACCGTCGCCGAGGGCGCCAGCGGCTATCTGTCGAAGGAGGCCTCGCGACAGGAGATCTGCGACGCCATCGCCGCAGTCGCGCGTGGGGGCACGGCGTTCGCGAGCGAGGTCCAGGAGGGCCTCCAGAGCGCGGTCCGCGATCGCGGGCGGACCGACGGCGTCCCGGCGCTGACCGACCGCGAGCACCAGGTTCTGCGCTTGGTCGCAGAGGGCTTGACGGCGCCGCAGATCGGGGCCGAGATCAACCTCAGCCCGGCGACCGTGAAGACGCACCTGCACACGCTCTACGAGAAGCTCGGCGTCTCCGACCGGGCCGCGGCGGTGGCCGAGGGGATGCGCCGCGGGCTGGTCGAGTAGGCGGCCCGGGGCCGGCGCCACAGATAGTGGTCATCGCGCTCGCGATCGCCGTCGTCATCGTGGCTGCGCTCTGCGCCTACCTCGCTCTCGCGCTCTCGCGCTCCCGTGCCCGGCAGGCCGACCTCGAGGCGCTCGTCGG
Source organism: uncultured Actinomycetes bacterium (assembly GCA_963771655.1). GTDB lineage: Bacteria > Actinomycetota > Thermoleophilia > Solirubrobacterales > 70-9 > JAWVFM01. Next base: position 196,586 of record CAVYUG010000002.1, read on the forward strand.
CTCGGTCCTCGACGCCGACGAGGGGATCCGCAGGACCACGGCACAGCTGCTCCACGACGAGGCGCTGCAGAGCCTCCTCGCGGCCAACCAGGAGCTGATGGAGGCGGCGCCGGGCCGCGTGGGGGTCACCCGGGCCCACGAGGTGGTCTCCCGCTCAATCGTCGATCTGCGCGAGGCCGTGGGATCGCTTCACCCGGTCACGCTCGCCGCGGGCGGGCTCGAGGCAGCGCTGTCCGCCGTGGCGCGCCGCGCAGCCCGCCAGGGTGGCTTCGAGTACACGCTGACGGTCGATCCCGACGCGACCGAGCGTCAGGACGAGCTCATCCTCGCCGTCGCCCGCGAGCTGCTGACGAACGCCGCCAAGCACGCCCAGGCCTCGCGGGTCTCGGTGACGGTGGAGCTGCACCAGCCCGAGCTGGTGCTGGAGGTCGTCGACGACGGCATAGGGATCGACGCGACCCGGCGTGAATCCGCTCTGCGCGAGGGACACATCGGCCTTGCCTCGGCCGCCTACAGGGTCGAGAAGGCGGGCGGTTCGCTGGCCCTCGAGGCCGGCCCCGGCGGCGGTGGCACCCGCGCGGTCGCCCGGGTACCAGCCGGCTGAGCGCTACGGCGCGTTCGTTGTGGGCGGCGGCCCGTTCTCCGGTGGCGGACCCGGATCAGGAGTCGGCTGCGGGTCGGGCGTCGGCGGGATCACCACGGGTGGAATCGGCGCCGGACTGGGCGTCGGCGGCGGCGTCAGGACCGGCGGCGGCTCGGGTGCCGGGCCGCCGTAGGTGGGGGGCGGAGCGCCTTGGCCGCTGGCGTCGGGGACGCCACCCGATCCGTCGACGCCGGTGCCCGTCGCGCCGCCGGACGGGGGTGGCGTCGTGGTGCCCGGATCGCCGGTGGTCGAACCGGTGGGCGGAGCGCCGGGCGCCGGTGGCGCGTCGGCCTTCGGTCCACTACCGGTCGAGGCCCGCGGGTCCTGCACGGGGGAGCCGGTTGCGGAGGTGGCCTGCGAGCTTGCGCCGCCGGTCGCGTGGCTCGACATCACGCGACGGTCCGCCGCGCGGTGTGAGCCGGAAACCCGTGCCGTGGCCGACGAGGCGGTCGGGGCGCTCCGCGAGCTGCTCTTGCTCGTGATGTCCTGCACACCGACCGCGCCGGCTGTGATCAACGCCGCGGTCGCGAAGCCCGTGGCCGCCTTGGCGCCGACCGCGCCGAGCGCTCCGCCAGCGAGGCCCGAGCCGATGCCGCTGCCGGTGAGGCCGGCGCCCGCCGCGCCGGCGCCGATCGCCGCCCCGGAGGTTCCGGCCGCAGCGCCGCCGGCCGCGCCCGCGCCCGTGGCGCCTGCGCCCGCGCCGGCGCCGGTCGTGCCCGCTCCGGTCGCGCCCGCGCCGCCCGCCGACCCGGCGGAGCCGCCGGAGCTCGAGCCGCCGAAGATCTTCCCGGCGATCAGTGCCTTGAGCGCGAGGAGCGGGAACACGGGCGACAGCGCGGCGAGCGCCTTCGTGCTCGAGCGAAGCTCGGAGCGGTAGCGCCCGCAGCCCTCGCACTTGCGAACGTGGTGCCGGCTCGCGCCGTCGAGCTTTGACAGTCCCTCCGCGGCCTCGGCGAGGAGGAGGCGAACCTCGCTGCAGTCGAGAACCCGCGACTCGCTGGCCTCGGCGAGCGACATGCGCGCCCGCACCAGAAGCGATTTCACCGCCGGCAGGGTCGTGCCCATGGCCTCGGCGATCTCCTCGTATGAGAGATCGTCGATCTCGCGCAGCACCAGCGCGGTGCGCTGCGTCTCGGGCAGCTCGCCCACGTCGGCGAAGATCGCCTTCAGCTCCTCGCGCCGCTGCACGCGCTCGAGCGTCCCCGCGCCGTTCGACTCGAGGACGTCCATCGTGTCCTGTCCCTCCGGCACCGGCTTGCGAAGGTGGTTCAGGCACCGGTTCCGTGCGATCCGGTAGAGCCAAGGCCGCACGTTGATCGGCCGTGTGTCGGCGAGCATCGCCGCGTGCGCGTTGACGAACACCTCCTGGAGCACGTCCTCGGCGTCCTCGGACGACGAGAGGATTCCGCGACAGAAGGCGAGAAGGCGCGACTGGTAGCGATCGAACAGCACCTCGAACGCCCGGTCATGGTGCTCGCGGATCAGCCCGACGAGCTTGTCGTCGCCCTGAAGCCGGAGCAGCGGCGAGCGCCGGGCAAGCAACCCGCTTCGGCTCGCGTGAGTGAGGGTGGAGGCCTCCATCCCGTTACCTAGAGGAACACCGTACCCCGCCCTTAGTTGCGAATCAAGCTCGCGGGCCTAATAAGAGGTCAGCCGAGGAGTGCCCGGGGCGGGACTCGAACCCGCAAGCCCTCTCGGGCAGCAGCTTTTAAGGCCACCTGACTTCACCAATTTGTCAACCCGGGCTGGGGCGGATCGTAATGAGGCGTTCCGTCCTCTCCAATCAGAAACATATGTTCGTGTATCCCCGGGAGACAGTCGAGGAGGCGCTCCGCTTACGGGCAGCTGGGGTATCGATTGCCGGGTGTTCCCGGCGGCTCGGCGCGGCGCGGTCCACGATTCGAAGTTGGAGCGCTGAGGGGATTGAACGGCGCGGGCATCGAGCACCAAGGCCGATGCCTGCCGACGGACGGGCTGCATTGCCCGTCGGAGCCGAGGCCCGCTATGCATATTTGCTCGGCGTTTACCTCGGAGATGGCTATCTGGCATACAACCGGCGCGGGGTATACGCGCTGCGACTGGCGATGGACGCCAAGTATCCGGGCCTCATAGGTCGGGCCCGCGAGGCGATTTCGACAATACTGCCGCGGAACCGCGTGGGCGCCTATTCGCGGCACGCGCAAGCCGCCGTCGATGTCGTTTCCTACTCGAAGTTGTGGCCGTTGCTTCTTCCCCAGCATGGGCCGGGAAAGAAGCACGAGCGCCGCATCGAACTCGAGGAATGGCAGCGGGCAATCACCAGCCAACACCCGCGCGATCTCATCCGGGGCCTTCTCCATGCCGATGGTTGCCGTTTCGTGGCTCGGCAGCGATCGCGCGGGAAGATCTATATGTATCCGAGATACGCGTTCTCGAACCGCTCAGAGGACATCAAACGAATCCTCACCGAGCATCTCGACCGCATCGACGTAGCATGGACCGCCGTTCCGCCGGTGACGATTCAGGTCGCCCGCCGCCAGGGCGTGGCGATTCTCGAAGAGTTCGTGGGCCCTAAGGCCTAAAGCGCATCAGCCCTCGGGGCGGACCACGCGGACGTTGAAGGTCGGTGTGTCCAGGGCGCCCATCAGGCGGACCCATAGCAGCAGGTAGGCCTCCATGCCGCGGGCGGCGGTGATGTCGCCCACGTCGATGATGTCGCCCGAGAGCCAGCCGAACGTCTCGAGGATCTCGATCACCTCGGCCTTGGCCGATTTCTCGTTGCCGCAGAGGAAGAGGTTTGACTCCTCGCCGAGAAGGGCCGGCTCGACCATGACCGCCGCCGTGACCGTGTTGAGGGCCTTGACGACGTTGGCGTCCGGGTGGGCACGCTGGATCTGCTCGGCGAGCGAGTCGTCATTGGCGACGGTGAGCGTGGGCGGAAAGCCCTCGCTGAAGTCGAGGGGATTGGCGATGTCCCATAGCGTCTTGCCGGCGAGGTTCTCGGAGCCGGCCGCTTCGAGCGCCTCGAGCGAGGCGGAGCCCGCCGTGGCGTTGACGACGATCTCGCCGAACGAAGCCGCCTCGGCATAGGTGCCTTCGCTTCGCGTCCCCATCTTCACCTCGTGACCCACCTCGGTCAGCTTCGTGCCGACCGTCTTGCCGACCGTGCCCGTGCCGAGGACTCCGATGCGGCTCACGAGGTGTCGACCGTGGTGCCGGGCGGAAGGAGGCCGTGCTTGATGAGGACGTTGACGACCGTGTCGATCTGCGCGGGATCGGTGACGTTCATCCCCTGGCCGAGCTTGGCGGGGACGCCGCCGGTGTTGAGGTCGGCGATGACAGCCTGGCGCACCTCCATGGGCTGGCTGGTCAGGTCGACGGAGTGCTGAGCCATCAGCGTCTGGAGCTGCTGCAGCTGCACCATCGCCGGGCTGTTGACCGTGACCTTCCCCTGGCCGCCGGCTTCGGCGGTCGCGGCGGTGACGCTTGGCGTCACCGCCGAGCTCGGCGTCGCGGCGGCCTCGCCGGTCTCGACCACGCTCTGCGGGATCGCGCTCTCTCGCGCCTGCCGCTTGCGGAAGAAATCGCCGAGGCCCATCGGAGCCGATGCTACCGGGGCGCCCTAGAGCTGCGTCCAGACCGTCTTCGTCTCGAGGTAGGCGTCGAGGTTGGCATGGCCCTTCTCGCGGCCGATGCCCGACGCCTTGTAGCCGCCGAACGGGGCGGCCGGGTCGCCGCCGCCCCAGGTGTTGACGTACACGTTGCCGGCCTTGAGCATCGCCGCGAGCTTGTGGGCGCTCGAGATGTCGCGGGTCCAAAGGCCGGCGGCGAGCCCGTACTCGGTGTCGTTGGCGCGGCGGGCGACCTCCTCGAGGTCTTCGAACGGCATCGCCACCAGCACGGGCCCGAAGATCTCCTCGCGGGCGATCTTCATGTCGTCGCGCACACCCGTGAAGAGCGTGGGGGAGACGAAGTAGCCGCTGCCGTTGCCGTCGGGGATGCCGCCGACGACGGCCTCGGCGCCCTCGGAGAGGCCGGAGTCGATGTAGCCGCTGACGCGGTCGAACTGCTCCTCGCTCACCAGGGGACCGAACTGCGTGTCGGGGTCGAGCCCTGGGCCCACCTTCGCGTTGGCGGCGAACTCGGTGAGGCGGTAGATCACCTCGTCGTGGAGCGATGCGTGGACGAAGAGGCGCGAGCCGGCGTTGCACGCCTGGCCGGAGTTGAAGTAGATGCCCTGGAAGGAGCCCTTGACGGCAGCGTCGAGGTCGGCGTCGGGGAGGATGATGTTCGGGCTCTTGCCGCCGAGCTCGAGCGTTACCCGCTTCAGGTCCCGCCCGCACTTCGCGCCGATCTCGCGGCCGACCACCGTCGATCCCGTGAAGGCCACCTTGGCGACGCCCGGGTCCTCGACCAGGGCGGCGCCGGTTGACCCGTCGCCGGTCAGGACGTTGAGCGTCCCCTCCGGGAATCCGGCCTCGAGGGCCAGCTCGCCGAGGCGCAGGGCCGAGAGCGGCGTCTGCTCGGCCGGCTTCAGCACGATCGAGCAGCCCGCGGCGAGAGCCGGGGCGATCTTCCACGTCGCCATCAGCAGCGGGAAGTTCCAGGGCACGATCTGGGCGCAGACGCCGACCGGCTCGCGCAGCGTGTAGCAGAGCACGTCGCGGGCGGAGACCGGGATCGTCTCGCCCTCGATCTTCGTCGGCCAGCCCGCGTAATAGCGCAGGTGGTTGACCGTGGCGGCGACGTCGCCCTTCGCCGCCGCGAGCGGCTTGCCGTTGTCGATCGACTCGATCTCGGCGAGCTCGGCGCCGTTGGCCTTGATCAGCTCGGCCAGCGAGTAGATGAGGCCCGACCGCTTGGCCGCGTTCACCTTGCGAAGCGGGCCGTCGAGCGCGGCCTGCGCGGCCTCGACCGCGCGGCGCACGTCCTCCGTGCCCGCGAAGGCGACCTCGCAGATCTCCTCTCCGGTCGCCGGATCGATCGTCGCGAAGGTGCGACCGTCGGCCGCGTCCGGGCGCTCGCCGCCGATCACCAGCTTGTGGGGCCCTGCGGCGACGAAGTCGCGGGCGGCGGTCTCGAGGGCCTGGGCGGTGGCAGTGGGCATCTACTCGGCGCCGGCTTGCGGTGGCAGCTGACCCTGGGCGTGGGTCTGAAGGGCCTGCATGATCTCTGCCTGGATTGTCGGGTCGGTCACCTGGATGGCCTGGCCCTCGTGGGGGTCAAAGCCGTGCTTCTTGAGGATGTCGAAGACCACCTGGCGGCGCGACGGGTCCTGTCGGAGATCGAGCATCGGCATCGCGGCCATGGGCGTGCCCTCCTGCCCGGGCATCCCCTGCATGCCCATCTGGAGGTTCTGGGTGTCGATGTGGAGGTTCCCCTGCGCCGCCGCCTGCTGGATCATCGCCATGAGCGCACCGAGGTCGCCGATGCCCGGGATCTGCACGTTCTGGCCGGCGGGGATCTGGGTGCCGTCGGTGGGCGAGCCGAACTGGTTCAGCGGTACGCCGAGGCTGGGGTCGCCAGCCGGCGGGGCGACGGGGGCGGGAGACGCCATCTGCTCGGCGGCGGGCATCTCAGCGCGGGCCCGCGCGAGCGCGTCCTCGCTCTGCTTGCGTCCGCGGAGGCGGTCGAAGAGGCCCACGCGCGGATGCTAGCGCCGCTCAGGGCTCTCGCGGCATTTTGCCGCTTAGGGACTCGGGCAGCAGCCGTCCGGCGGGACGGGCTGGCCGTCGGGGCAGGCGGGCGGCGGGGTGGTGGCCGGGGTCGTCGCCGTCGTCGTGGTGGTCGAGTCGCCCGAGCCGGACCCTGAGCTCGAGCCGGAGTCCTGAGGCGCCGGCGCGGCCGGGGTCATCGGCACGCAGGCCTGCTGCGTGTCGGTGGTGGTGGTGGGCTCATCGACCGTGGCCGAGGCGTCGCCGGCCGCATCGGCACCGGCCGCACGGGCGCCGCTTGCCTGGGAGGCCTTCGCGTCCGCCCGGCGCCCGACCGCTTCGCGCGTGCCGTTCGAGGCCCCGGCCGTGGCCCGCGTGTGGCGCACGTGCCCGATGGGCCCGCTCGAGTCGGTGGCGAGCGGCTTCGCGTGGCGGTCCTTGGGCTTCGAGCCCCAGGCCGAAACCGAGACCGAGTAGGTGCCGTCGCCCACGTAGGGCACGGGGATGCTCGCGCCGCCGGCGCCGATCGCGCCGTAGTCGACGACGCTCCCGTCGGGCGCGATCACCGAGGCCGTGTAGCGCGAGGCCCCGTCGATCGCGTTGAACGAAACGTGGAGCTGGCAGACGACGGAGCTCCCGCCCGCGATGCCGCAGCCCCCGTTCGAGACCGCCACGTCGAGCGAGGCGCTGGCCGAGCCGCCGCTGACGGCGAACGCGGGAAGCGGCACGATGAGGGCGGCCACCAGGAGCGCGAGCCAGCGCTTGCGGGTCATCACGGCTTCGATCCTCCGCCGGCGGTCGGGGTGAGCGAGTTGTCGATGAGCTCGACGCCGTTCAGGGCCTGCGCCGAAGCGTCGGGCTCAAGGGTCGTCGCGAGGTAGTAGCGGTACGGCCCGGCGACGCGCAGCGTCACGTCGTAGGCCGGCTTGCCGGGCGGCGCGTCCGCCTCGAGCCGCACGATCGTGCCTCCTGCGGTCGGGCCGGGCACGCGGTCGATCACGTGGGCGCTCCCGGCCAGGAGCCGAAGGCGGGCGAGCGACCGCTTGACGAAGGCGTTGTAGCTGAGGCTCGGGTCGCGCTGGACCCAGAGGGTCGCGTCGCCGGTGCCGTCGGCCGCGCGGGCGGCGAACGTCGCGCCGTTGGGCGGCTCTGTGCGGACCCAGCCGGCGGGAAGCGCGACGGTGTAGCTCGACCCGCGCACGAGGATGGCGTTGGGCGAGGGCTTGGCCGGGCCGGCGGCCGGCGGCCTCGCGTCGGCGCCGGCGCCGGTGCCGCGATCGGGCGGGCCGGCGTTGACGATCGTGGAGGTCGAGCCCCCTCCGCCCTGGATCAGCAGCAGGCCACCCACGACGGCCGCGAGCGCGACAGGGACGGCGAGGAGCGACCAGCGGCCCTCGAGCAGCGAGCGGCTCGTCGGCTTCGGCTTGGGCTTGGGGCGCGCGCGGCGCGTCTGCGGCGCGAGCGCGCCGACCTGCTCGACCTCATCAACCTCGAAGCTCTCCTGGCAGGTCCCGCAGACCACCACGCGCACGGCGCGCGAGGGCACCTCCGGCGGTAGCCGCACGAGCGTCGTCCCGCCGCACGCTTCGTGCGTGGCGCGAATGAGCTGAACGGGCGCCCCGGCCCACGGCTCGGGGAAGCCGCCGTTAGCCGCGCTGGGGCGTACGGGTACGGGGGTGGAGGGCGCCACGCCTACAGAATCGGGCATATCGGTCTACAGCTTGAGGCCTACGGGTTAAGCGCGTCGGCTCGCTACGGCAGGAGGGTCGGTGGGTTGCGGGGCGCCAGGTAAGCGCCGATGCGGTTGAACATCTGGGTGGCCCAATGGTGGTTCTCGTCGGTGAGCGGGCCGTTGGTGGATTCGATGACGATCGTGATCTTCCTCGGCGGCAGGTACGCCTGGATGCCGACGTACCCGCTGAGGTTCGGGTTCTGGACGATCCACGAGTTCGTCACCAGGAGGCCGAGCCCGTAGTAGAGATTCGGATTCGCCTTGATGCCGGGCGGGGGGGAGATCAGCTCGCGATAGCCGTTTCGCGACAGAAGCCGGCCGGTCCCGATCGCCTGGGCCGCGCTCGCCTCGTCGCCGAGGTTCGCCGTCATGACCTCGCCCTTGCCAATCGACCACGAGGGGTTCCAGAATGTCGAGTCCTCCAGGGGCCCGCCGGCGGTCCGGGCCGTGTAGGCGTGCAGAACGGGCGAGGCGATCGCGGCAGTCGTCGAGATGCTCGTGTCCGTCAGCCCGAGCGGCTCGAAGATCCGCTCTCGCATCAGCCTCGCCACCGGCCGCCCGGTGACCTTGCGCAGCACCTTGCCGAGGAGAATGAAGTCCGCGTGCGAGTAGTTGAAGCACGTCCCGGGCTCGCAGGCGAAACCCCTCGCGAACGCGTAGTGGAGGAGCTCGCTCTCCTTCCAAGCCCGGAACGGGTTCTCCGCCTGGAGGCCCTCGAAGACGGGGTTTCCCTGCAGGTAGTCGTAGTAGCCGGAGGTCGCAGAGGCGAGCATGCGCAGGGTGATGTCGTTGGCCCGCGGCACGTTCGGCAGCCACTTCGACACCGGGTCGTCGATGCTGAGCTTGCCGCGATCCTGGAGCTGGAGGAGGAGCGTCGTGACGTAGGGGATCGCCATCGATCCGATGCGCCAGTGCATGCGCGTGGTCGCCGGGACGCCGGTCATCGAATCGCCGAGCGCGGCGTTGACTAGCGTGCGGCGGCCCCGGTCGACCCGGATCAGCACCGCCTGCAGGCCCCGCTGCTTCTTCACGTCGCGGGCGATCTGGAGGATGTGGCGCGCCGTCGGCCCCGACGAGGTCGCGGCAGCGGTCGGCGCGGACAGCGCCATGGCGGCCAGGGCCGCCGCGGCAAGGATCCTTCCTCGCATCGGGAAATGAGCCTACTGGCGTGCAGCGGTGGGACAATCTGCATTCCCGATGGCGCTACCGCTGCTCAATTGGCTCTATCGCAAGCTCGGGAGGCACTATCCCACCGTCTTCCTGACGGTCGAGCTTCAGTCGGCGTTCGTGATCGTCGCGGCGACGCTCTGGCTCTTCACCTTCTTCTACGACGCGTCGACCGACGCCTACCTGAAGACGCTCGTCGTGGTCGAGGCGCTCACGATCTTCGGCGTCTGGATCACGCTCTTTCGGACCTATCCGCGCGTCCGTCCGATCACCGCCTGGATCGCCGGAAAGCGGGACCCCGAGCACACGGCCAGCGCTTGGTCGGCGGCCGTGGGGCTCCCACTGGCGCTGATCCGAAACGACGTCAAGCTCCCGATGCTCATCGTCGTCCTGCCCGGCTGCGCGGCCGCGACGGCGTTCCTCGACCTGAGCTGGGTCAACTACCTGCCGCTCGTCGCGGGCTCGACGGTCGCCCTCGGCTACTCGGGCATCCTCCACTACCTGCTGGTCGAGTCGGGGATGCGCCCCGTCCTCGTCGACATCAACCAGATGGTCACGCCCCGCCTGGAGACCGGCCATTCGGCGATCTCCCTGCGCGTGCGCCTGCTGACCGCGCTGCCGGCGATCAACATCATCACGGCGTTCATCGTCTCCGCGCTGACCTCCCACGGCGGCGGCATCTCGGGCACGGTCCTCATCGCCGTCGCCATCGGCACGGCGATCTCGCTCGAGCTGTCGGTGCTGCTCTCGAAATCGATCCTGCGCCCGGTCGCCGACCTCCAGCGCGCGGCCGAGCGCCTCGCCCGCGGCGACTTCGACGTGCAGGTGCCGGTGACGACCGGCGACGAGCTCGGCGAGCTCGCCGCCACCTTCAACCAGGTCGTCAAGGGGCTCAAGGAGCGCGAGCAGATCCGCGAGGCCTTCGGCACCTATCTCGATAAGGACGTCGCCCGCTTTATCCTCTCCGGCAACTTCCCGGAGGAGGGGGTGGAGGTCGACGTGTCGGTGCTCTTCTTCGACGTCCGCGACTTCACGCAGTTCGCCTCCCAGGCGGATGCGCGCGCGGTCGTCGCCGAGCTCAACAACCTCTTCGAGCTGACGGTCCCGATCATCACCCGCCACGGCGGCCACGTCGACAAGTTCGTCGGCGACGGCCTGATCGCCATCTTCGGCGCCCCCGAGCCCTATCCCGACCACGCCGAGCGCGCGGTGCGAGCGGGCTGCGAGATGGTGCACGAGATCAACGGCGAGGGCGAGACCGCCTTCCGCATCGGCGCCGGTGTCAACAGCGGCCCGGTCGTCGCCGGGTCGATCGGAGGTGCCGGGCGGCTCAACTTCTCGGTGATCGGCGACGCCGTCAATGTCGCCGCCCGCGTCGAGGCGACCACCCGCGAGCTCGACGAGGACTTCCTCGTGAGCGCCGAGACCGCCCGTCGCCTCGGCCCCGCCTTCGAGGTCGAGACGCGCGGCGAGCACGAGCTCAAGGGCATCGACCGCCCGGTCGAGCTCTTCGTGCCGCGACTGCGCGACGCCGTGGGCTCCACGCCGGGCGAGGAGCCGCTGCCCTACCGCGAGCCGAGCGGCTTAGCTCAGCTCTGACCTCGCCGACCCGTTCGTTGTGGGGTTGTAGGGGCTATAGCCCCGAAAAGTCCGCAACGAACTGACGCGCCGATCGGCGGGGGAATCGGCGCGGGGGCGTCCATCGCGCTTTAGCCTGGGCAACTGATGGGGCTCGGCAGAGGGAGTGCTCGGCGACGGATCGCCTGCATCGCGGTCGGCGTGTGCGCGCTCCTGGTCGCGATCGCCGGCGTCGCGAGCGCCGCCGCGCGCGACTTCGAGCACCCCGCCAACCACGCGCCTGCCGACGCCCAGCAGCAGTTCGGACTTCCCGCCACCGACCCGCAGCGGGCGGACACGCCGAACGACCCGGGCTACGACATCGCCGAGCCGGACGACCCGGACTCGAAGCTGAACGGCGGCCCGTTCGACGCCTCCACGAACATCTACGACGAGGACTTCGGCTTCTTCGGGTTCCCGTCGGCCCGCACCCGGCTGACGGCGCTCTACACCGCCGGCCCGAACCTGGCCACGTGCGCGGCCAAGGTCATCCTGCCGTGCCCGCAGATCTCGGGCTTCAACGCCTCGGGCGCGTGGAAGCTCGACCGCGGCCGCCCCGACGTGGTCGTCGCGGTGCTCGACACCGGCATCAAGTGGGATCGAAACGGCCTGCGCACGCAGGTGCACCTGAACAGGGGCGAGCTCCCGGTGCCGAAGAAGGCCGGCGGCTCCGACTGCGCGTCGTATGACTGCAACGGCGACGGCGAGTTCAACGTCACCGACTACGCCAACGATCCCCGCGTGAGCCTCAATGGCGGGCCGCACGGGGTGGCCGGGCAGGTCGACGCCGAGGACCTGATCGCCGCCTTCACCGACGGCACCGACGCCGACTCCAACGGCTTCGCCGACGACATCGCGGGCTGGGACTTCTTCGACAACGACAACGACCCCTACGACGCCTCGAGCTACTTCGCCGCCTCCAACCACGGCTCGGGCCGGATGGGCGAGGTCGCCGAGCGCGGCAACGACGGCGAGGGCTCGATCGGCGTCTGCCCGCACTGCCAGCTCCTGCCGATCCGCACCTGGGACACATTCGTCTCCGACGGCAACGACTTCGGCATGGGGATGATCTACGCCACCGACAACGGCGCGTCGGTGATCGAGGGCGCGAACGGCTCCACCTACCACTCGGCGTTCGCCGAGCAGGCGTCGCAGTACGCGTACGACCACGGGGTCGTGCAGACCTACTCGGGCGACGACCTCAACACCGGCAACCACAACTACGCGGCCAACTACGGCCACGCGATGCTCATCCAGGGCACCGTGCCGGACACGATGGGCCTCGGCCAGGACGCGGGCAACGAAGCAGCGCAGGCGCTCGCGGGGATCTGCCAGGGCATTCAGCAGCTCGGCTGCCCGGGCACCTCGATCCCCGCCCTCACCTACTTCCGCGGCGCCAACACCACCCAGTACGGGGGCAAGAGCTCGATCTCGATGGAGGGCTCGACGGGGTCGGAGAACACGGGCAAGGCCGCGGGCGCGGCGGGTCTCGTGGTCAGCGCCGCGCGCGACGCGAGCCCGGCGGTGACCCTCCGGCCCGACGAGACGCGGGAGATCCTGGAGCAGACGGCCGAGCGCGTGCTGGCACCGAACACGATCGGGCTGGGCATCCCCGACCCGGGCGCCGACCCGACGAAGCCCTCGATCGACCAGTGGACGACGCACTTCGGCTGGGGCCGGGTGAACCTCGGCGCAGCGGTCGCCCTCGCGCAGAGCGGAAAGATCCCGCCGGAGGTCGCGATCGACTCACCCGACTGGTACGCGCCCGTCACCGGCAACTCGATCGAGATAACGGGCCTCGCGCGTTCGCGGTTCGCCGCCGGCGGCAGCTTCAACTGGAAGCTCGAGTGGGGCGTGGGGGAGGCGCCGACGAGCTGGACCACCGCCAAGAGCGGCACCTCCACCGGCACCGTCACCGACTTCGGCTCGATCGACCTGAGCAAGGTGCGCAGCGCGATCGCCAGCTCGACCCCGCCGGTCGACCTCGCCGGCCCGACCCTCTCGCCCACGAGCCCGAGCCCCTTCAAGAACGAGTTCACGGTGCGCGTGGTGGCGAACGGCGCCGGGATCTCGACCCCGGGCGTCGACCGCCGCGTGCTCACCTCGGCGCAGGACTCGAGCCTTCGCTCCGGCTTCCCGAAGCGCATGGGAACCGGCGGCGAGGCGCCGATCCGCTACGCGGACCTCGACGGCGACAACACGCAGGAGCTGATCGTCCCCACCGAGGACGGCGCCATCCACGCCTACGAGCCCGACGGCTCGGAGCTCGCCGGCTGGCCCGTCCACACGCGCGCCCAGCTATCGGCCGCGGGCCACGACTCGGCGCCCGGCTTCCACGCGCTCGAGGCCGGCGGCTCCCCGCCGCGCGAGCCGCTTCGCGGGCCGGTGGTCGCCGACCTGAACGGCGACGGCGTGCCCGAGGTGGTCGACTCCGCCGGGATCCACGTCTACGCCTTCGAGCCCGACGGCTCCGCGCTTGCGGGCTTCCCGGTCACCGAGAACCTCTCCTTCTGCAACCCGGCCAACGAGAGCCAGCCGCTCGTGCACCCCAAGTGCGGCTTCCTCTCGAGCCCGACGGTCGGCCACCTCGAGGGCCCGGGCCGGCCGCTCGACATCGTCATCCCCTCGCTCGACGGCCATCTCTACGCCTTCGACGAGAAGGGCAACCCGCTGCCGGGCTTCCCGGTGCAGCTCGTCGACCCGGCCGTGCCGCCCGACAAGCGCATGATCGCCGAGTCGATCAACGAGCCGGCCATCGGCGATTTGAACGGCGACGGCAAGGACGACGTGGTGGTCGCCACCAACGAGGCCTACGACGCGGTCCAGGATCCCCAGCAGGCGCTCTCGGCGCTCTTGGCCGGCGCGGCCGGCGGCTCATCCCGCGTCTACGCGGTCCACTCCGACGGCACGGGCCACGCCGGCGGCCCGTTCCTGCCGGGGTGGCCGGTGAAGCTCGACGGCGCGATCCAGACGACGCTGCCGCTGATCGGCCCCGGCCAGGACCCCTCGATCGCGAACATCGGCGGCAAGCCGACCGTCGTCGCCTCGACCACCGGCTCGGCGACGATCGAGCTCTACGACACCTCCGGCCAGATCGTCCGCACGATCAACCAGGCCGTCTACGGGGCCGGCTCCAACGCCACCGACCGCACGGGCACGATCAACCTCTTCGAGTCGGCCTCGCTCGGGAAGCTCCTGCCGGGGGCGCCGCTCGACGTCATCAAGTACGGGCTCAGCCTCTCCGACGTCGCCAACCTGCTGCTCGTCGGGCAGAACGTCCCCTACAACCACCTGATCGGCGCCTACGACTCATCCACCGGCGCGCCGCTCCCCTCGTTCCCGCTCATCACCGACGACTTCCAGTTCCTCTCCTCCTCCGACGTCGCGAAGGTCGACTCCGGCTCGTCGACCAACCAGGTGGTCGCCGGCACCGGCCTCGGGCTGCTCCACGCCTACGACGGCGCCTCGGGCCTCGACGCCCCGGGGTTCCCAAAGGTCACGGGCGGCTGGCTCTTCGCCCCGGCGGCGTTCTCCGACGACGGTCGCATGGCCGACATCACGCGCGAGGGCTACCTCTTCCAGTGGAACCTGCCGAAGCTGCCGAAGTGCCAGACGCGAGTGGCCCAGTTCCGCCACGACCCGCGCCAGTCGGGCAACTACGACACCGACGGCACCCCACCCTCGACGCCCACCAACCTCAGGGTTCTCTCGGGCGAGTTCGTATTCAGCTCGCCGGGCGACGACTACAGCTGCGGCACGCCCGCGAAGTACGAGATCGCCACCTCGGCGAAGCCGATCACGCCGCAGAACTTCGACCAGGCCGATGCCTACGCGAAGACGCCGACGCCCGTGCCGGGCGGCAACCAGGTCGTCTTCAACCCGACCTCGCACAGGCGCTACATCGCCTACCGCGCCGTCGACGACGCCGGCAACGTCGGCTACTCGGCCGAGATCGACACCGGCTCTGGGCCGCCGCCACCGGGCCCCGGTCCGGGCGGGAGGCCGAACACCAAGATCAAGAAGCTCGAGGCGAGCTCGCGCAGGCACCGGGTGAAGGCGCGGTTCGCCGGCTCAGGCGGCTCCGGCTCGCCCTACAGGTTCGAGTGCAAGCTCCTGCATCCGAAGAAGCGCGGCAACCCGAAGAAGCCGTTCCACCGCTGCTCCTCGCCCTACCTCCACAAGCACCTGAAGAGCGGCCACTACATGCTCAAGGTCCGGGCGATCGACTCGGCCCGCGCGAAGGACTCCACGCCGGCCAAGCGCGAGTTCCGCATCAAGCGCCTGCACCGCCACCGCCACCACCACTAGGTCCCGCGCCGCCGCAATCGGCGGTCCGAACCAGGTGGCCAGCGCGTCAAGGAGCCCGGGCTGCGTCGGGTCCCCCACCCACGCCACGTATCCGTCGGGCCGAATCAGCACGGCGGCGGGAGCGGTCACCGTCCCCAGCGCCGGAAGCTCCCACGTCCCGACGTATTCGGCGTCGATCACCTGAACCCGATCGGCCCATGGAGCGATGTCGAGGCCGCCGGGCTCCACGAGGTTGAGCAGCACCGGCCGGGCATCGTGCAGCAGGGCGAAGACCCGCAGCGGGCCGTCGGCGGTGATGAGGTCGAGATCGGGCACGCGGCGCCCGAGGAGCGGGTGTCCCTCGCCGAGCTCGTAATGAATGCCCAGGCCGGACATCGTCGCGGCGAATCGTCGGCGGGGCTCGTCGGCTCCGAGGAACTCGGCGACGGTGTCGCGCAGGGCATTCGTGCGTTCGTCCCGGCGGCGAAGCGCGACCAGCGCCATCGTGTTCCGCAGCACCATCGCAGCGACCGGGTGACGCTCGGCGTGGTAGGTGTCGAGCAGGCTCTCGGGGGATGTCCCGTTGACCACCTGGGCCAGCTTCCACCCGAGGTTCACCGCATCCTGCACGCCGACCTGAAGGCCCTGACCGCCGTCCGGGGCATGCACGTGTGCGGCGTCGCCGGCCAGCAGGACCCGTCCCTCGCGGTAGGTTGCGGCCTGCCGGGTCATATCGGTGAACCTGGAGATCCACGTGGAATTGTGGATCCCGTAATCGGTCCCGTAGACGGTGATGAGCGCCTCGCTGAGGTCCTGCAGTGTGGGTTCGCCCGCGGCTTCGATGCGCCTCTCGGTCACCATGACCCGTACCGGCCCGCTATCCGCGTAGACCACCTCGCCGTCGCGGATCTCGTAGTCCGCCCTGCCGAGGGCATGCGTGCCGAGGGCGTCGTGGCGGATGCCCAATTCCGGCTCCTCGGACATCTCGACCTCGGCGATCAGGCTGCTGGTCGTCGGGTCCCAGCCGGGGAACTCGATGCCGGCTGCCTTGCGGACAAGACTGCGCCCTCCGTCGCACCCCACGAGGTACTGCGCCCGCAGCGACCGGCCGTCGGAGAGCTCGACGTCGACGCCGGTTTCGCCCTGCCCGAAGCCCGTCACCTCACGTCCGCGGTGGATCGGCACCTCGAGCTCTCCGACCCAGCCGGCCAGGATGCGCTCGATGTGCTTCTGCCAGAGCCCGAGCCCGTAGGGATGCCGGGTTGGAAAGTCGCTGATGTCCAGGGGAACCCCCGCGAACGCCCCGACCTGGGTCACCTGCCCTTCCGAGAGGAACCGATCGGCGATGCCGCGCTGGTCGAGGACCTCGATGGTGCGCGAGTGCAGGCCGCCCGCGCGCGAGCCGGGGAGGTCCTGGCTCGGGCGCCGCTCGACGATCGCGACGTCCACCCCCGCCAGGGCCAGCTCACCCGCGAGCATCAGCCCTGTCGGACCTCCTCCGGCGATCACCACCTCATGCTCGGTAATCCCACCCATTTCGCTCCTTCCATCCCGTTGTTTCGGCGCTTCGCCGGGCGATTATGCGGGAGGAATCGGGGCCTCATGAGGGCCTCCGAAGCGGTATAAATTGAGTGTGGCGAGGGGGTTAGGGGGCTAGGCTCCTCAGCGTGAGCCGATGCGCGCGCTTCACCCGCGCAAACCCGCGCGAACGTCCCTCGCTGGGGGCTATAAGCGGCGTTGAGGGACGTTCGGCGAGACTCAGCTTCTTCTCAGCTGATCTTTAGCGATCGCTCAGGCGGGTCGACGAACCTGATTGCGTGCCCCTCCCTATCGACCCGCAGCTCGGCTATGCGGCGCTCTTCGGCGTCGTCTTCGCCGAGTCGGCGGGTCTCCCGGTGCCCGGCGAGACCGCCCTCCTAGCGGCGGGCGTGCTCGCCGGCGCCGGGCAGCTTGCTCTCGGGGCGGTGATCGCCATCGCCGCCGCCGCAGCGATCCTCGGCGACAACCTGGGCTACGCGGTGGGCCATCGCGGCGGCCGGCGCCTGCTGCTTCGCCCGGGCCCGCTGGCGGGCTGGCGCCACCGCTCGCTCCATCGCGCCGAGGCCTTCTTCGCGCGCTACGGGGAGCCCGCGGTCTTCCTGGCCCGCTGGGTCCCGATCGCCCGCTACCTGACGCCGCTCACCGCCGGTGCGGCCGAGATGCCGTGGCGGCGCTTCACGGCCTTCAACGCCGCCGGTGCGGTCGCCTGGTGCGCGAGCCTCGCCACGCTCGCGGCCTTCGCCGGCCCGGCCGGCGCGGCCACGGTGTCCGCCGTCGGCCTGGTCATGGCCGGGGGCGGCGCCCTCCTCGCGGCCATGCGCGCCCTCGCCGCTCGCCGCCGGGCCGCCGCGCCCGCGCCGGCCCTGGCGCCGGTTGCGGGCTAGCCTCGCCGCCACCCGCCTCGCGAACGTCCCGCGCTACCCCGTATAGCCCCCAGCGAGGGACGTTCGGCGAGAATTGCAGCGCCGTGAGCGCCACCTCCATCGTCAAGCCCGTGCCGACGTGCCGTCATTGCGGGACGCCGGGCGTTCGGTTCCTCCAGCGGTGCCCGCGCTGCGGGCGCCGCCACCTCATCCCCTCGGCGAACGTGCCGGGCGCGAAGCACTAGGGTCGGGACGCCCGGCCCCGCGCCAATTGTGATCTGGGACCGGCCATAGCCGGGTTCAAGTCACAAACGCCCTTGGACGCGCCGGGCTCAGCGCTGGGCGAGCGCGAACGGGCTGCCCTCCGAGTCGCGGCAGATCGCCCACCGCTCGCCCGGGTGAACGAGCGTGCCGCCGAGCTCGACGACCCGGTCCTGCGCCGTCGCGATGTCGTCGACCTCGAAGTAGGGGAGGGAGAAGGAATCGCCAGGCCCCTGGCCGCGCGCGTGGACGCCCACCGCGGGCTCGGCGGAGGTCGTCTGCCATCCCGCGCCCTCTCCCTCGCCCCGCTCGGCGAGCTCGAGGCCCAGCAGGCCGCCCCAGAAGGCGAGGGCGCGGTTGGTGTCGTCGGCCGGGAACTCGATCAGCGACGGGCGGGCAGATGGCATGCAATGACCATATTCGAGCGGTATGAGCCGGTAGCCTCGGCGCGTGGCTGAGGAGCCGAGCGAGCAGCCCACGCAGGACGTGACGATGGGCCAGGTGACGGTGGCGCCGCGCAAGGGGCGGCGGCGCCTCGTCAAGGTGCTCCTGGTTCTCGCCGGGCTCCTCGCGTTCCTCAGCATCTTCTCGGTCTGGGTGGAGCGCCAGGCGCTCGACACCAACGAGTGGGTCTCGACCTCGGGCCACTTCCTCGAGGACGACACGATCCGCGCCGCGGTCGGCGACTACCTCGTCGACCAGCTCTACGCGAACGTCAACGTCAAGAAGCAGATCGGCAGCGTCCTGCCGGGCGAGGTCAAGAAGTTCTCCGGCCCGGCGGCGGCCGGCCTGCGGCAGGTGGCGGGCAGCGCCGCCGACAAGATCCTCGAGACCTCCACCGCGCAAAGCCTCTGGGAGACGGCCAACCGCGACGCACACGAGCAGTTACTCGCGGTGCTGAACGGTGGCGGCGAGACCGTCACCACGCAGAACGGCGAGGTCACGCTCAACCTCGGCTCGCTCGTCAACAACCTGCTCGGGCAGGTGAGCTTCGGGCCGAGCATCGAGCTGCCGCCCGACGCGGGGCAGATCACGATCCTCCACTCGGACCAGCTCGGCACCGCGCAGGACATCGCGGTCGCGGTCAAGGGTCTCGCGATCGTCTTCATCCTCCTGACGCTCGGCACGCTCAGCCTGGCCATCTACCTCTCGAAGGGCGAGCGCTGGATCACCATCCTCTACGGCGGCGTCGCGCTGGTGGCGGCGGGCTTCGCGGTGATCGTTGCGCGGCACGTCGCCGGCGGGATCGTCGTCAACCAGCTCGTCAAGGACCCGAGCGTGAAACCCGCGGCCGACAACGCGTGGGACATCGCAACGACGCTCATGACCTCGATCGCGACCAGCGTGATCATCGCCGGGTTCCTCTTCATCGTCGCCGGCTGGCTCGCCTCGCCGACGAAGCTCGCCTGGCGCGTTCGCAAGGCGGCGGCGCCGGTGCTCCAGCAGCAGACGGGCTGGGTCTACGGCGGGCTCGCCGTGGTCCTCGGGATCTACTTCCTCTCGGCGGGCACCCAGGGCCTCCGCCAGTTCCTCACCACGCTCGCGATCGGCGCCATGGCCGCCTACGGCATCGACGGCATGCGGCGCCAGACAACGCGCGAGTTCCCCGACGCCAAGGACTCCGACGTCTTCGTCCGCGCGAGGGACCGGATGGTCGAGGGCGCGAAGTCGCTCGGCGAGAGCGCGAAGTCGGCTGGGGAGACGGCCCGCAAGAAGGCGCTCACCGAGCGCGAGCCGAGCGACGGCGCCGCGACCGACGGCCGCCCGGCCGAGGCCCCGACCGCGCCGATGGCCACGGCCGCACCCGCGCGCACGCCGCAGGACGCGAAGATCGAGCAGCTCGAGCGCCTCGCCGCCCTCCACGACAAGGGCATCCTGACCGACGAGGAGATGGCCGCCGAGAAGGCGAAGGTCCTGGCGGACTGAGGGCTCGTCACGGCGCGGCTCGTCTACTCAGCGATCTGCTCGCTCGACGGCTACATCGAGGACGCGTCGGGCAAGTTCGACTGGGCGGCGCCGGGCGAGGAGGTCCACGCCTTCGTCAACGATCTCGAGCGCGGCATGGGCACCCACCTCTACGGCCGCCGGATGTACGAGACGATGGTCGTCTGGGAGTCCGACGACCTCATCGAGGGCGAGCCGGACGTGATGCGCGACTACGCGGAGATCTGGCGCGCGGCCGAGAAGGTCGTCTACTCGCGGACGCTCACCGAGCCCTCGAGCGAGCGGACCCGCGTCGAGCGCGACTTCGACCCCGGCGCCATCGCGCGCATGAAGGCGGAGGCGGATCGCGACCTGTCGGTCGGCGGCCCGGAGCTCGCGGCCGAGGCGCTCCGCGCCGGCCTGGTGGACGAGGTCGGCCTGTTCCTCGTGCCGATCATCGTCGGCGCTGGCAAGCGGGCCCTGCCCGAGGATCAACGGATCGAGCTCGAGCTCCTCGAAGAGCGGCGCTTCGCGAGCGGCGTCGTCTACCTCCGCTACGCGCTGCGCGCCTGAGGAGTCGTATCGTCCCGGGCGGGATGCGACGCACGGCGCTGCTTACGGGGGTGGCGGTAACCGCCTGGCTCGCGCTCGCGGCACCCTCGGCGCCCGCCTTCACCCACGCCCAGAAGAAGGCGTTCCGCCAGACGGTGCTGAAGGAGAAGCACCGCGACCGCTACCCGGGGATGATCGTCGGCGTCTGGAAGCACGGCCACGGGCGGTTCATCTTCACGCCCGGCCACGCGCGCACCGGCTCGAAGCGCCGCCCGATGACCCCGCACACGCCGACCAGGATCGGCAGCGTCACCAAGACCTTCACCGCGACGGTGATCCTCCGCCTCATCCAGGCCCACAAGCTCCACCTGGGCGACACGGTGAGCGAGTTCATCGGCGGGATTCCGAACGGCCGGCGGATCACGATCCGCGAGCTCCTCAACATGACCAGCGGGCTGCCGGACTTCCCGCCGCAGGTCGCACAGTCGATCTTCAGCCACCTTCGGCGCGAGCGCGGCCCGCTTCGGTTCGCCCGCCGCTCGATCAAGATCGGCCCGGTCGCCAATCCGCCGGCACCGTTCCTCTACTCGAACGTGAACTACCTGCTGCTCGGCGTCATCGCCCGGAGGGTGAGCGGCGACAGCATGCACGCGAGCTACGCGAAGCTCTTCCACCGCGTCGGCCTCGGCCATACGGAGTTCCGCGTGCGGCCGAAGCTGCCGCGCCACATGGCCCACGGCTACGTCAAGCAGGACGCTCGGCAGGAGGACACCACCCGCATCAACATCTCACCCTGGTTCACCGCCGGCGCGATGATCTCGACGGTCGGCGACCTCGCGAAGTGGGTCCACGCGATCGCCACCGGCCACCACCTGTTGAGCCCGCGCCTCGAGCGCGCCCGTCTCAACATCCCCCAGAGTGGCCTCTACGGGCTGGGCATCTTCCGCGTCGGGACGCTGAAGGCGGGCAAGACGATCAACTTCTACGGCCACAACGGCGCCGTCCCCGGCTACGACTCGATGGCGCTCTACTCGCCGGCCCGCAAGATCACGATCGTCGTTCTCGGCAACACCTCGGTCGCCTTCGACAAGTTCTTCCGCAAGCCGAAGCCGCCCGACCCGGGCCTCTTCAAGGCCTTCGGCTCGCTCGCCTGCATCGCCCTGCACCCGGATGTGAGCCCGGGCGCGGGCTGTGCGCTCGGCCCCAACTCCTAGCGGCTTGCCCCAGACCGGCATCATTCGGGGCGGTGAACCCGCGTCCGCAGGGCCGCGCGATCGTCGGCGTGCTGATCGCCGCCGCGATCTTCACCCTCGTCGTTGTCTCGCAGAAGAGCGGTAATGGCGGCGGGGGAGAGCGCGCGCATCACGTCGCCTTTGGAGGCGGGGCGGCCGGCCGCCATGACCGCCGCGAGCGCCAGCGCCATCACCGCCGGCACGCAACGGCAGCACCGCCGGCACGCACGGCGCCACCATCGCCGGCGCCATCGTCGGCCGACCCGCGCGGGCATCGTCGCGAGCCGTTGCAGCTACACCAACCCCGGCTCGAGCGCCTGCGGGAGCGTTCCGCCGCCCGGCAGCTGCCATCTCCGCGATGGCGGCGCGCTCCAGGACCCGAGCTGCACGCCGGGCGCCATCGACCCACGCGTGAGCCAGGCCAGCATCGACTCCACGATCTGCGTCAGCGGCTACACCAGCGAGGTGCGCCCCCCTTACTCGTATACCGCGCCGCTTGAGTCCGAGCTCCTCCGCTCGTACGGCCTCTCCGCCTCTCCGGCGAGCACCGAGCTCGACCACCTGATCTCGCTTGAACTGGGCGGCGCGCCCGCGGATCCACGAAATCTCTTCCCCGAGCCCTACGCCGGCCGCAGGGGCGCCACCGACAAGGACGCGCTCGAGAACCGCCTGCACGCGGAGGTCTGCGCGGGCTCGATCAGCCTCGCGACCGCCCAGCACGAGATCCTCGACTGGGTGAAGTACCAGGCGCCGGCACCTGCTCCGGCCGCAGCTCCGTCGAGCGCGCCGACTCCGTCGGCGGGCGGTGGAGGAGGTGGTGCTTCGTCGGGTGGCGGGTCGAACTGCGACCCCAACTACTCCGGTGTCTGCCTCGATCCGGACGCCTCCGACTACGACTGCGCCGGCGGCGGGGGCGACGGGCCGAAATACGTCCAGGGCCCGATCCGCGTCACGGGCAGCGATCACTACTACCTCGACGGAAACGGCGACGGGATCGGCCTGCGAGTAGGTTGACGCGCGCATGCGCCGCAGGCTGGCTCCTCACCGGGGCGACGACGCCGAGGCCCTCGCGCTCTGCCAGGAGGCGATGGATGGCCTTCAACGCCCGGGACCTCGACACGATGCTGGCGGACTTCGACCCCGAGGTCGAATGGTGTCCCCTCCGCTCCGAGACCGAGGGCGCCTATCCGCGGCCACGACGGCATTCGCAGGTGGGTCGCCGAGACGGACGAGCTCTTCGAGCACAGCTACGCCGGATCGATGCGGCGAGCTGGCAGGGAGACGACACGATCCTCGCCGAGGGCCGGATCGACCTCCAGGGCAAATCGAGCGGCGCGCCGATCGAGCTTGCCCGTGACCTGGGTCTTCCGCCTGCGCGACGACAAGGTGGTACTGGGCCCGCGCCTTCACAGATCGCGCCGCGGCCCTCGCCGAGCTCGGGGCCGGCTGAGCAACTTTCGGCGCCCCGGAGTGTCGAAGGGGTAGGCGGGACGGCGGGGGCTGATTGGCAGGGCGGCGGTCGGGGCGGTGATCTCGACCGCCGCCACCGCCGTTCCGGCGAGCTCGCCGGTGCCGGGCCGATTCGGCCCACCGCGCGACCGTGTTTTGTACAGGCCGCGCAGTTAGGGCCTCGCGCTCGCGGGTAGCGCTCCGAACGGGGAACTCCCAGTGGCGACCAGGAGGTACTTCCAATGCTGAAGCGGGGATGGATCGTCGGAGCGATTGGCCTGGCACTGGCCCTCGCGGCGCCGGCCGCCGGACAGGCGGCCACGGAGTCCCTGGTCACACACGCGAGCCCTCCGTCGCCCTTCCCCCAGAACAAGCAGAACGAGCCGACCGTCGCGATCGATCCAAACGATCCGAGCGTCGTCGCGGCGGGATCGAACGACGAGATCGACGAGCCTCCCTGCGACGGCTCCGACTGCCCGTTCGCCCAGGGGGTCGGCAACTCGGGCATCTACTTCTCATTCGACGGCGGCGGCAGCTGGATCCAGCCCACCTATCAGGGGTGGAGCGGCCGCAGCGGCACCCTCGGCCCGGGTCCGATCGGAACGCTTCCCCACTACTACGAGCAGGGCCTCGTCTCCGACGGCGACCCCGTCGTCGCGTTCGGACCCCGCCCCGACGCGGACGGGCATTTCTCGTGGTCGAACGGCTCGCGCCTCTACTACGCGAACCTGACCTCGAACTTCTCGACCGTCCGCTCCGAGGCGACCTTCCGCGGGTTCGAGGCGATCGCCGTCTCGCACGCCGACCGCGTCGACGGACGCTGCGGCCGACGACGCCGGCGCCTGGAGCGACCCGGCGGTGGTCACGAGCCAGCGCCAGAGCCAGACGACGTTCTCCGACAAGGAGGCGATGACGGCCGACAACGCGGCATCGAGCCCGAACTTCGGCAACGTCTACGTCTGCTACTCGCGGTTCAACAGCCAGCAGCCCGACGGGCCGATCAAGATCGCCTTCAGTCGCTCGACCGACGGCGGGATGACGTTCTCCGCTCCGAAGACGATCAGCTCCGCCTCGAAGGTCCGCACCCAGGACGGCCGGCAGGGCTGCGCGGTCCGAACCGACAGCCACGGGATCGTCAACGTCGTCTGGGAGGACGCCGTGCACAAGCGATCGGTGTTCGAGCTGGCGCGGTCGTCCGACGGCGGCAGGAGCTTCGGCAAGGCGCAGGTGGTGGCCAACGTCACCGACGTGGGTAAGTTCGACGGCGTCCGCTCGTTCTCGTTCGACGGCATCGCCGGAGCGCGAACCAGCTCGTTCCCGAGCCTCAGCATCGCCAACGGCGCGCCCAGCGGCAGCGGCGCTCCGAACACGATGGCTCTCGGGTGGTCGGACGCCGCCGACGGGCTCAACCATGAGCACGCCCTGGTGCAACTCTCCGGGGACGGTGGGCGTAACTGGACGGATCCCGCGCCCACAGAGGAGTCCGGCGATCGTCCCGATTTCGCCTTCCTCAGCATCTCGCCGAACGGGCAGGACCTCTACGTCGTCTACGACGGCTTCACGGATCCGTTCCGCGACGACACAACGAGCAGCCGGACCTTCTTCGGAGTCACGAGACACGCCGACGTCAGCGGCACCGCGCTCGAGCGGGCTGCGGGACCCTGGATCGAAGCGCGCCCGGCGACGCTCGCGCGTCGAGCGCCAATGGCCTCATCGACGAGTTCATCGGCGATTACAACACGGTCGATTCCACGCCCGCCGGCGCAGTTAGCGTCTTCAACGACGCGAGCAGCGCGGAGGTGTGCCCGATGATCAACACGTTCCGCCAGGCGACGGTTGACGGCACGGCCGGCGCGCCGCCGGCGCCCGGCACCGACTGCCCGGCGACCTTCGGCAACACCGACATCCTCGCCGCCGTCGCGAGCGACCCGACTCCGTAGGGACCGGCTCCGGCGTGGGGGCGTCGGAGCCGTCCTTCGCCGCCTCTAGCCTCGCGCTCGATGGCCGAGATCATCGAGGCGCTCGGGGGCGCCGAGCGCGAGCGGATCGCGACGCTGCGCCGGGACGGGCATTTCTTCTGGATCGATCTCGACTTCAACGAGGTCAGCCGCGACCAGCTCCAGGAGGCGCTCGGGATCGAGCCCCACGCCCTCGAGCCCCTCCTCGACTTCGGCCGCGAGATCCCTCCCTCGCACAAGTTCCACGCCGACGGCGAGCACGTCGTCTTCCCGTTCGTGGTCTTCGCCGAGGCCCCGTCGCTCGAGGAACACGTCGCCCGGTTCGAGCCGATCGAGGTGCACGTGCTGGTTCACGGCGACTACCTGCTGACGATGCATCGCCACGGGCCGCCGCTGCCGCAGATCATCTCCGGCTACACGCCCGAGGGCCGCAGCGAGCAGTACGTCGTCTACGCGGTCCTCGACGCGATGGGCGCCACGGCCTTCGACGCGCTCAACAACGTGCATCTCGCGATCGAGGGCCTGCAGGTCGCCTCCGCCGACATCGGCAACGCGCGCGTGCGGATGACGACCCTCCGGGAGGCGAGCGCACGGCTGGCCGTGATGCGCCGCCAGCTCGGCCCGATGCAGGGGATCTTCGAGCGGATCAGCCAGGAGATCGGCCAGGTCGATGGGCTCGAGCCCGACAGGCAGCGGGGCTACTTCGATCGCATCGACGGCCAGCTCCACCGCCTGATCGACGGCATCGACGCCGCGTCGAGCTCGATGGCTCAGCTCGTCGACCTGCGGCTCAACGAGACGATGTACTGGCTCACCGTGGTGGCGACGATCTTCCTGCCGCTGACCTTCGCGACGGGCTTCTTCGGGATGAACTTCGCCTGGCTCGTGAAACGGATCGACACGCCGCTCGCGTTCCTGCTCCTCGGGGTGGGGATCCCCGCGCTCCTGACCCTCTTCACCTACCTGCTGATTCAGCGCCGCGGCCGGCCGGTCGAGGGCGACCCGAACTCGATCGAGCGCGCGGTCGGCGCCCTGCGCGGGACCATCCCGCGCGCGGCACCGATCAAGATGTCGCTCAACATGGCCCGCGGCCAGCGCCGGCGAGGCTGAGGGCTCCAAGCCCGCCCTCGGCGCGCCCAGGCGCCGGCGGGAGTGCGACCCCGAGGACCGGGTAGATGCGATGGATGCTCCGAGTCGACATCCGCAGGCTCGCGGCGGTCGACATGTACGGCGCGCGCGGGACGAGGCGCCGCCGCCGGGTGATCGTCGCCGAGTTCGTCCTCGGCGCGGTGGTCGGAACGGCGATCGGGCTCGCGGTCGCGATCGGCTTCCCCGGCGCCGGCTGGGTCGTCTTCGGCGCCTGGCTCACGGGCGTGTCGCTGAACTACGCGCCGCTGGCCATCCACGCGGTCTCGCTATTTCCCGGCCACCGGCTCGAGGCCGAGCTGGCAGGAGTCGACATCGGGCGCGAGCTGCGCCACTACACGGTCGTCCAGTTCTGGATCGCCGTCCCGCTCCTGTTCGTCGTCCTCGCCGTCGCGCAGCTTCGCGACGGTCCCCCGGGTGCGCCGAGCTGACCCCCGTTCAGCCCGAGGCGAGCTCGAGGTGCCCGGGATGTGCGGGGAAGAGGGCGAGCATCTCGTCGGCCGCGCAATCTATTCTGCTCGCGCTTTGAGGCGGCGAAGGAGGTTCAGCGTGAAGTCGATTCGGTCCAAAGGCGGGGGCGGCATGCTCGCGGCGGCAGTGGTGGCGGTCGCGCTCAGCGGCTGCTCGGTCAGCTTCAGCTCCGGCGACACCATCAAGCAGGACGACGAGGTGAAGAACGCGCAGAACTTCATCGACCAGCAGCTCACGAACCTGCCGCCGACGAAGTCAGTCGACTGCCCCGACGGCGTCGACGCCAAGACCGGCACCACGTTCGAGTGCACGGCGACGCTCGAGAACGGTCAGAAGATCACGATCCCGCTCGTGTCGTCACGACGAGCGACAGCGGCGGCACGATCAACAGCAACCCCGACATCGTCGATCAGGCCCTCGCCGTCGATCTGATCTACGGGGCCGCGAACTCGCCGGTGAAGGCCGTCGACTGCCCCGCCGGCGCGCAGGCGAAGGTGAACGCGACGATCGAGTGCAAGGCGACGCTCCAGAACGGTGAGACCGACCTGATCACGATCAGGGTCGTGGGCATCGCCGAGAACGGCACTCAGCACCTGGCGATCGTCGCCGCCAAGAAGATCAGGCGTCATTCGCCAGCAGTGCCGAGCGCGCGGTAGGGTCGGCTCGATATCCACCTACTGACGGAGGTAGAGGAATGCACGCAGTGGTCGTAAGGGTCACGATCAAGGACGTGGACGCCGCGACGACGGAGCTCACCGAGCAGGTGGTGCCCGCGTCTCGCAGGCGCCGGGGTTCAAGGCCGGCTACTGGACGAGGAAGGACGACAACGGCCTTTCGATGATCATCTTCGAGTCCGAGGAGGCGGCGAAGAACGCTTCCGAGGCGATCTCGGCGAACATGCCGGACGCCGTCACGCTCGACCACGTCGCGGTCCGCGAGGTCGTCGCGAGCGCCTAGGGACGCCGGGCAGCCAGCAGCGCCAACCCGAGGGCGGCGACGCCGCCGAGCACCGGCACGGCCCGCCTCGCCGCCCGCGGCGAGAGGACGAGCTCGAAGAGCGGCGTCTCGTCGCCGATCCGATCGCCGAGGGGCCCGAGCGGGCAGTCGCCGCCGTTCGCTCCGACGAGGACGCCCTCGCCGACGAGGCCTGCGATCGCGGCGTGGAGCAGCGGTCCGCGCCGGCCGGTGAGGGCGCACCAGTACACGTAGGCGATCGAGGCGAGGAAGCCGACGGCGATGAGCGCGTGCATCGTCCGCCAGGCGGCGATGAGCGTCCAATGTTTGCCGCCGAGCTCGGTGACGTGGGACATCGCCTCTCAGCCTTTCAGAACCGCTACGGCCCGCCGGAGCGGGCCGTGAGCTGCGGCCGGGGAGCTACCCCGGGCCCAACTGCCACTTGAGGTTGCGATCAAGTCTACGCCGGCGGGCGGGTCTGCCACGGAACCGCCCCCGACGGCGGCGGAGCGCGGGGGACTCGAACCCCAGCCGGGTCCTAACCCGGCCGCCTCAAGTGGCATTTGGGCGCGGCACCTCACCGCTTCACGCTCCGCGCGCAGAGCATGCACCGGAATCGTTCACGCGTGGCGCACACGCTGTGCCAGGTCCGTGCACGGGGAGCGCCGATAGGGCCGGCCGAGCGCGCTCAGGGCGCGACCAGCAGTTCGCGGACTCGCTCCCCGAAGACCCGCCAGCGGCGCTCGTTGTCGTGGACGAGGATGGCCGACTCGGCCATCAGGTCGGCGGCGCGGTCGATCAGCTCCGATGCCGAGTAGAGGTAGCCCGGCGCGTTGCGCGGTCCGGCGAGGTCGGCGCGCAACGCAGCCGGTGAGAGGTCGACCGCGCCGATGAGGTCGAGCGCGCGGTGCAGGAGCCGCGCGATGAGGCCCTGGAGCGCGGCCGACTGCCAGTCGTTGGCGATGATGCGGTGGCGCTCGCCAAGGAGGTCCGCCAGCTCGGGGTAGGCGGCAAGCGCGCCGGCGACGCCCCACGACTGCTCCATCGCGGAGCTGAGCCAGTCCGAGCTTGCCGCCATGTCGCGGGCCGCGGTCTCGAGGTCGCGCTTGAGCTGCCGAAGCTCCGCCGGCTCCTCCTCGCCCTCCATGAAGAGCACACCGGTCTCGCCGACGAGCCCCGGCGCGTTCAGGTCCTCGGCGCCCGCGAAGGGGCTCGCGGCCGGATGGTCGGTCGGGGTCGCCTCGCTCCACTGAGCCGCCAGCGCCTTCAGGATCCGCGACGCCCGCTGGGCGTCGGCCGCGGCCCGAAGCGGCGCCTGCGAGTAGAACTTCTCGTGCTCGCGGTGCGTCCGCGTGAGATTGCCGATCGTCTCGAGCAGTTGGCGCGGCGGGCTCTCGGGCACGAGGCCAGTCTCGCAGGATGCGGGGGATCAGAAGGCATCGCGCGGCACTAGGCTGGCCCACGGAACGCATGGCGGTCGACCTCGCAATCGACGTCGAGAACACCCCCGGCGCGCTCGCGCGAGTGGCGGCCGCGATCAGCGATGCCGGCGTGAACATCGCCGCCGCCACGTGCGTCGAGCGGGCCGAGCGGGCCGAGCTCCACATCCTCGTCCCACACGCCGAGGCGGTCAGGCACGCGCTGGCGATCTCCCACGTCGCGGTCACGCGTGAGCGCGAGGTGGTCGTGGTCGATGTCGAGGACCGCCCGGGCGTGCTGGCCGATCTGACCCGCAGGATCGCCCGGGCAGGGGTCAACCTCGATCTGGTCTACGTCGCCACGCAGAACCGGGTGGTCTTCGGGGCGGCCGACCTCGACGCCCTTCGGGCGGCGCTCGGTGCGAGCTGAGGCGAAGGGCGGGCCGCGGCCGCCCGCCTCCCGAACGGTCGAACGGCCCGCAGTAGCGGGCCGTTCGCGGTTGAAGCGGGGCCGAACCCCGCGCACCACCGAGTGGCAGAAGTGTAGGCGCGGAGGGCGCCGGACTCGAACCGGAACCGACCTCGCAGCCGGTCACAACCATCCTCGGTGGTGCATCTCGCCTTGAGACTTCAACCCTCCGCGCCAGCCGAAGGAGACCGCAAGATGCCGCGCGGTTGGGACGCGAACTCGGCCATCTTGGTCAACGATGTGTGTCGAGAGAGCGCCCGCGAGCTACTCGCCGCGCCGCAGCTGGTAGAGGCCCTGGGGCGGGTTGGCGTTCACGATGCGCCCGTCCCTGCAGGTGGCCTGGAAGCTCGCGAAGCGCTTGCTCGGGTGCTTCGCGCTCACCGTGTAGGTGCCGCGAGGGACCTCGGTCCAGATGACCCCGCCGTCCGTCGACGTCTTCGTTAGCGAGGGGTCCGGGATCACGTCGTCGTTGAAGTAGACGGGGCCGGGCACCTTGGGGCGCGTGGTCGCAGTGGCGCCCGGCACACCGTGGGCGCCGAAGGCGATGAACTGCGGGAAGGTCAGGTCGCGGATCTCCTTCGTGCTCACCGTGGAGACGATCGCGCATCGCGCCGGGTCGCCGTTCTCGTCGAGCTGGACCCCGAGCAGCTGCGCGAGCAGCTGGTAGATGCCCTCGCTCGGGGTCTGGAAGTTCACCCGGCGCAGGTTGCGGCCGTGGGTGGCGAAGGTCTGCAGGTAGATGCCGTGATAGCCGGCGGCCTTGATGTACGGGGTCACCTTGCGGCGGTCGGGGACGACGAGGCGGTAGCTGCCGTTCTTCCGGCTCGTCGCGGTCGCGCCGGGGGCGCCGCGGGCGCGGATCGTCGCCCCCGCGATCGGATCCTGGTTGTCGAACGCGTAGGCCGTGCCGGTGATCGCGACCGTGCGCTTCCCGGTCGCCGCCTGGCCGGCGGTCGCGGGCGCGACGACCGAAACGACGAGGAGGGCGCCCGCGCAGCCACAGATCCGCCTTCGCCAGCTCATTCGTGGATCGCATCACGACGGGGGCAGCGCGGCATCGGGGCCGCGCCGCAACCTCTCGCGGTCAACTACCGAGCGCAGATCGAGCGTGACGGGGCCGGCCCGCTGCTGGACTTCCCTCAGCCCGATCTCGGCGGCGGCTCGAGCCCGCGTGCGCGCATGTCCCGCTCGATGAGCTCGATCGTCGTCTCGATCACCTTCACGCGGGCGTAGCGCTTGGACTCGGCCTCGACGAGCTGCCAGGGAGCCGCGTCGTGGTCGGTGCGGGCGAGCATCTCCTCGGCCGCCGTCTCGTAGGCATCCCATTGCCCGCGGTTGCGCCAGTCCTCGTCGGTCAGCTTCCAGTGGCGCAGCTCGTCGTTCTGGCGCTGGTGGAACCGCCTGAGCTGCTCCTCGGGCGAGATGTGCAGCCAGAACTTCGCCAGGATCGTCCCGTTGCGGACGATGATGCTCTCGAACTGAACGATCTCCTCGTAGGCGATGTCCCACTCCTCCGGCGTCGCCAGCTCCTGGACCCGCTCGACGAGCACCCGGCCGTACCAGGAGCGGTCGAGGACGCTCATCGATCCCGAGCCGGGAAGGGCCGGAACGAACCGCCACAGAAAGTGATGGCGCTTCTCCTCGGGCGCGGGTACGCCGAAGGTTGCGACGGTGAAGTGGCGCGGGTCGAGCGATGCCACGAGTCGCTTGATCGCGCCGCCCTTGCCCGACGCGTCCCAGCCCTCGAACAGGACGCACAGGCCCGGACCGACCTCGCCCGGGCCGATCATGCCCGCGAGGTGCAGGCGGAGGGCGAGGAGGTCGCGCTGCGCCGCCGCGAGGCGCTCCTGCTCCTCGCGCTTGGAGAGCTTGAGCGACAGGTCCAGCTCGGAAAGGCGCGACCGCGCTTCAGCCACGCCCCCGTTCATACCAGGTGAGGCCGCAGGCCAGGGGCCTACCAAGCGGGGCGCACCACGTCCCGGCGCGGACCTGAAGAAGGCCTAAAACCTCGGCCGGCGCCCGGCGCCCGCGTGAACCCCGGCGGTCCGCCGCCCGTATCCGGTGGTGGAAGCGCTCAGAGGACCAACGCCCCCGCGCTTCCCGCCGGATTCCCCCCAACCGAAAGAGGTACCACCCGTGAAGGCACGAGTCTTCCTCACGTTCCCCCTTGCCCTGCTCGCCCTCCTGGCGGTCGCCGGCTGCGGCAGCAGCGGCGGCGGCAGCTCCTCCTCGACCGGCCCGGCGAACGCCAGCGCGAACGGACCGGCGTCGAGCGGGAGCGGCGGCAGCGCCACCGTCGACGTCGCGAACAACCCGCAGCTCGGCAAGATCCTCGTCGACAGCAAGGGCCTGACGCTCTACACGTTCGCCAAGGACACCGGCAGCAAGTCGACGTGCTCCGGCGCCTGCGCGAAGGGCTGGCCGCCGCTGATCGCGAGCGGCAAGCCGACGGCGGGCAGCGGCGTCAGCTCCGGCATGCTCGGCACGAGCAAGCGCAGCGACGGGTCGATGCAGGTGACGTTCGGCGGACACCCCCTCTACACGTTCTTCGAGGACAAGTCCCCGGGCGATGTGACCGGCAACGGCTCCACCGCCTTCGGCGCCGCCTGGAACGTGGTGACGCCGAGCGGCGCGAAGGGGCCCGCCGGCAGCTCGACGGCGAGCTCCGGCAGCTCGGCCTCGAGCGGCGCGGCCAGCAGCAGCACGTCCTCGGGCGGCGGTGGCGGCGGGTACGGCTACTAGGCCGGGCTACTCGAAGCGCCCGGCCTCGAGCGCACGCTCGATCGCCTCGGCGTCGTAGAGCGGAAGCTCGCCCGTCCGCTCGGTGGCATCGACGTAGGCGGCCATCGCAGCCTCGGCCTCGGGGCTGCCGATGGCCGCCATGAACTGCGCGCGCTCGTGGCGAAGGCCGGCGCCGAGCGTCATCGACCCGCCCTCGTAGACCGAGCGCTTCACGGCCGCGATCGCCACCTTCGGGCGCTTCGCGATCCGGCTCGCGAGCGCGACGGCGCGCTCGACGAGCTCCTCGGGCGGCACGACCTCGTCGACGAGGCCCGAGGGCCAGCCGCCTCGGGCGGCGAGAGCGGCCCGCCCTCGAGGCAGATCCGAAGCGCCCGGGCGCTGCCGAGAAGCCGCGCCAGGCGCTGCGTCCCGCCGCCTCCGGGCGGGAACGCGAGCAGGATCTCCGGCTGGCCGATGCCGAACGGCCCATCGGCCATGAGCCGCGCGTCGCAGGCGAGGGCGAGCTCGCAGCCGCCTCCCATCGCCGAGCCGTTGAGCGCCGCGACCGCGAAGGCGCCGGCGCGATTGAGCCGCTGGAAGATCTCGCCGAACCGCTCGGCCTCCGCGAGGCCGGCGAGGGGAGTGCGGCCGAGCGCGTCGTGGGCGCCGGGCACGCGGCGCAGGCCGCCGACCGCGCCGAGCGAGGCCTTGGCGGCGCCGGCGCCCACCGACGGCGAGGCCCGCGAGGCCGACAGCAGCTCGCCGACGTCGAAATGGGCGATGAAGCGCTCCGGATGGGCGCCGGTGAGGACGATCCCGGTGAGGCCGGGGTCGGTCTCGGCCCGGGCGACGAGCGCGTCGAGCCCGTCGACGATCCCGAAGTCCATGAGGCCGTGCGGCGGGTTCGAGAGCGTCGCGACGACGACGCCGCCGCCACGCTCCTCGATCCGGACCTCGCCCATCGGCCGTAGCCTAAGCGCCCCTGGTTCTAGGCGGCCGACGCCGCCGCCTTCTCCATCAGCCGGGCGCGGGTCCTCGCGCCCCTGACGGCCGCCGTCAGGGTCGCTGATGTCGTAGGAGTCGCGGTGGCGCCTGCCGTTGATGAAGAAGCTCGGCGTGCCGGCGACCCCGCTGGCGTCGGCGGAGGCGACGTCCTCCTCCACCCGGGCCAGATGGTCGCGGGCTCTGAGCTCGTCCCAGAAGCGCTCGACGTCGAGACCAAGCGCCTCCGCATGGCGTCTGAGGTCCGCCGGCGCCAGCTCGCCCTGATGGTCGAGGAGGGCGTCGTTCATCTCCCAGAAGGCGCCCTGGGCGGCGGCCGCCTCCGCCGCCTCGGCCGCCATCTGGGCGTTCGGGTGGACGTCGTTGAGGGGAAGGTGGCGCCAGACGTAGCGGAGGTCGTCGCCGAAGGAGTCGAGCAGCTCGCGGATGACGACCTCCGCCTGCCCGCAGTAGGGGCACTCGTAGTCGCCGTACTCGACCAGCGTCACCACCGCCTCCTCCGAGCCGCGCACGTGGTCGCGCTCGGGGTCGACCTCGTCGGAGAGGTCGAGCAGCTCGTCGGCGGTGCCGGC
The DNA here is from genome assembly GCA_963771655.1 of uncultured Actinomycetes bacterium. GTDB lineage: Bacteria > Actinomycetota > Thermoleophilia > Solirubrobacterales > 70-9 > JAWVFM01. The sequence goes on from CAVYUG010000002.1 coordinate 230,195, forward strand.
GATCTGACGGGCCCGCACCTCCACCGGCAGCCTCCCGATGACCCGGAAGACGCCCCAGGCCAGAAGCGACGCCACCACGGCGGCGGCGAGGACGCCGAGCTTCGCCTCCGCGAGCTGCCTGCCGTGGAAGGCGAGGCTCGAGATCAGAAGCGAGACGGTGAACCCGACGCCGGCGACCGTCCCGCCGCCGACGATCACCGGCCAGGAGAGCGACCGGCGCAGGTTGGCGAGCCAGGGCCGGGTCGCGAGCCAGGAGGCCCCGACGACGCCGAGCGGCTTTCCGAGCGCGTAGCCGAACAGGATCCCGAGCGTCACCGGGGAGGTGGCGGCGTCGCCGAGCAGCCCACCGTCGACGTGGATGCCGGCGTTCGCGAGCGCGAACAGCGGCACGATCACGAAGCTCGTCCAGGGGTGAAGGCGGTGCTGGAGGCGCTCGTTGGCGGAGATCGCCGACGCGACCCCGCGCTGCGCGGCGCGGGCGAGCTCGGGCGTCGGCTGCTCGCGAAACGACCGCGCGAGCTCCGTCACCCGCTCGAGGTCGCCGCGCGCCGGCGGATAGGCGCTGGTGACGAGGCCGACGGCGAGCCCCGCGATCACCGGGTCGATCCCCGATTCATACAGGGCGACCCAGATCGCGACGCCGAGGAGCACGGCGGCCTGCCGGCGCCAGGCGGTCGGCGCGTAGCGGAGCGCCAGCAGCGCCCCGAACAGGCAGGCGGCCACCGCGAGGGGAAGCCACGAGAGGCTCTCCGTGTAGACGGTGGCGATCACGACGCAGCGCCAGGAAGTCGTCGATGACCGCCAGCGTCAACAGCCGAACGCGCAGCCGGGTGCCGCGGGGCGCCACCAGCGCCAAGAGGCCGAGCGCGAACGCCGTGTCGGTCGACATCGCCGCTCCCCAGCCGTGCGCCCCCGACCCGCCGGCGTTGAACGCGAGGTAGATCGCGACCGCCATCGCGATGCCGCCCACCGCGGCGACCGCCGGGATCGCCACGCGGCGGCGCTCGCGCAGCTCCCCGGTGTCGAGCTCGCGCTTCGCCTCGAGCCCGACGACGAGGAAGAAGAACGTCATCAGGCCCTCGTTGACCCAGTGGCGCAGATCGAGGGAGATCCCGCTCCCGCCGAGGTGGATCGAGAGCTTCGTCGTCCAGAACGACTCGTAGGAGTCCGACCACGGCGAGTTCGCCCACACGAGCGCCGCCACCGCCGCGCCCAGCAGCACCATGGCGCCGCCGGTCTCGGCGCTCAGGTAGTCGCGAACCGGCGCCGCCAGGTTTCGCGCCCAGGCCGTCCGACCCGTGAACGAGGCAGCCCGCGCGGTCATCGTCAGCGCAGGTTACGGGCGGCTGGGTGATGAGCGACCAGGGCCGCGGGGGAGGCGGCGCGCGAGCCGAGTGAGAGAGCCCCGAACCGCGACGGCCCGCCGAAGCGGGCCGTGAGCTGCGGCCGGGGAGCTACCCCGGGCCCGATCGCCAACCGAGGTCGAACGAAATTGTACGCCGGCGGCGAGTGTGACTTGTTTGACCGGCGGTTCCAAGCTGGCGCAGTTGGCATGACACCCGCGCGCCCGCAGGCGATCTCATGCAGCGCGCGCGGAGGGTTGAAATCTCGAGGCGAGATACACCACCCAGAATGGATGTGACCGGCCGCGAGGTCGGTTCCGGTTCGAGTCCGGCGCCCTCCGCGCCTAAACTTCAAGGAACTGGGTGGTGTGCGGGCTCCGTCCCGCTTCAACCTCGAACGGCCCGCATCTGCGGGCCGTTCGCTTCTCAGGCGCCGCTTCGGGAATAGAGTGCGGGCGATGGCGACCACGGAGGAAGAGGCCCGCGGTACGGCGACCGAGGCCGGCGCCATCCACGGCGGCCGCCACGTCGCCCGGGCGCTCAAGTCTCGCGGCGTAACCCACCTCTTCACGCTCTCCGGCGGCCACCTCTTCTCGATCTACGACGGCTGCAAGGCCGAGGGGATCGAGGTCATCGACACCCGCCACGAGCAGTCGGCCGCCTGGGCGGCCGAGGGCTTCGCGAAGGCGACCCGCGGCGTCGGCGTCTGCGCGCTGACCGCCGGGCCCGGGGTGACCAACGGCATGAGCGCGATGGCCGGCGCGCTTCAGAACCGCTCGCCGCTGGTCGTGCTCGGCGGCCGCGCGCCCGAGATGCGCTGGGGCTCGGGCTCGCTCCAGGAGATCGACCACGTCCCGTTCGTCGCCCCGGTCACCAAGAGCGCCGAGACGGTGAAGGACCCGGCCGAGATCGCCGCCGTGACCGCCGCCGCGCTCGACCGCGCGCTCGAGCAGCCGAGCGGCCCGGTCTTCGTCGACTACCCGCTCGACGTCGTCTTCTCCGAGGCCGAGGCGGAGGTGCCGCCGGCGCCCGAGCGCGCCCACGGCGAGCCCGCCGAGGGCGCCGAGGAGGCCGGCGAGCTGCTGGCGAAGGCCGAGCGCCCGGCGATCATGGCCGGCACCGGCCTCTACTGGGCCCACGGCGAGGAGGCGCTTCGCGGCCTCGCCGCCGCGCTCGAGATCCCCGTCTTCCTCAACGGCATGGGCCGCGGCTGCGTCCCCGCCGACCACGAGCTCTACTTCAGCCGGGCGCGGGGGAGGGGCCTCAAGGAGGCCGACGTCGCCCTCGTCGTCGGCGTCCCGCTCGACTTCCGCCTCGGCTTCGGCGGCAGCTTCGGCGAGGAGACGAAGGTCATCTACCTCGACGTCGAGCCCAACAAGCTCCACCGAAACCGCCAGCCCGACCTCGAGCTCACCGGCGACATCGCCGCGACGCTCGGAGCCCTCCACGCCGCGGCCGTCGCCGCCGGGGGCGGCGCCGGCCACACCGAGCCCTGGCTCAAGGCCCTGCGCGAGACCGAGGCCGAGAAGCGCGAGGCCGAGGCAGGCGGAGCTCGACGACGACCGCGCCCCGCTCCACCCGATGCGCATCTACAAGGAGCTCAAGGAGGTCCTCGACCGCGACGCGATCGTCATCGGCGACGGCGGCGACTTCGTCTCCTACGCGGGCCGCGTGATCGACACCTACGAGCCCGGCACCTGGATGGACCCGGGCCCCTACGGCTGCCTGGGCGCCGGCGCGGGCCAGGCGATCGGCGCCAAGCTCGCCCACCCCGACCAGCCAGGTCTGCCTCCTCCTGGGCGACGGCGCCTTCGGCTTCACGCGGCCTCGAGCTCGACACGATGGCCCGCCACGACATCGCGGTCGTGGGGATCATCGGCAACAACGGCATCTGGGCCCTGGAGCACCACCCGATGAAGTTCCTCTACGGCTACTCGCTGGCGGCGGAGCTGCGGCAGGGGACGCGGTATGACGAGGTGGCGGGGGCGCTGGGGTGCGAGGCCGAGCTCGTCGAGCGGCCCGACCAGCTGCGCCCGGCGCTCGACCGCGCCTTCTCCTCGGGCCGCCCGACGCTCGTCAACGCCCTCACCGACCCCGAGGTCGTCTACCCGCGGAAGTCCGTCCTGGCGTAGACCCAACACCATGAGAGGAGGAGAGGATGCCCATCAACTGGGACGACGCAAAGGCTTTCATTGAGTCCGTGCCGGCTGGTCGCTGGACCTCGTACACGGATGTGGCCGTCGCTGCCGGAAGCCCCAGGGGCGCCCAGGCGATCGGTAAGTGGCTTGGGCTTGCCAGCTGGGACCCGGACGTCATACTCGTCTACCGGGTCCTCAACAAGAACGGCGAGATCAGCGCAGGCTGGGGCGGTGACCATCCGGGCCTGCCCCGGACGCGGGACGAGCTCCGTGACCAGCTCGCCAAAGAGGGCATCAGGTTTCAAGACGGCAAGGCCAGCGGGGACCAGCGCTGGACCGCGGACGACTGGCGGTCTCACAGACGACGCGAGCCTTAGAGCTCCTTGTCGGGACCTAGTCTTGGGCGTCCGGGCTCCGGGCATCTTTCTACCCGCGTCAGATGCTCACGCCTGCTTACTCCCGAGCGTTGTCGTAACCCATCGCGTTGCGGTATGAACCGCACGTGCGCGGCTTCGTTGCCCCCACGGACTACGAGTGGTACCGGTTCCTCCAAGCCCGCCCAGAGCTGCGGGAGGTCAATTTCTGGCGGCCGAGCCAGTCCCGGTTCGCCGCGCTTGAGTCGGGCGAGCTGTTCTTTTTCAAGCTCAAGGCGCCGCACAACGCGATCGGTGGCTTCGGGATGTTCACGCGTGGGGCGGTGCTGCCGGTTTGGGAGGCATGGGACGTGTTCGGGGCAGCGAACGGCGTTCCGGAGGTGTACGCGTTGCTCGACCGCCTGGAGCGGATCAGCGGTGGTCGCGGTGCGGCCCTCACAGTCGACGACTGGATCGGGGTCTGGCCATCAACGAGCCGGTGTTCTTCCCTCCCGACGACTGGGTCGCCATCCCGGCCGACTGGAAACGCGAGATCGTGTCCGGCAAGGGCTACGACCTCACGGTCGGCGAAGGCCGGCGGCTCCTGGAGGCCTGCGTTGAGAAGGCGAGGTCACTCCGCGCCGCGGCGCGAATGGGCATGGGACGCGGTCGAGGCGACGCGCCTCGGTAGGCCCCAGCTCATCCGTCCCCGTCTTGGCCAGGCCAGCTTTCGAATCGCCGTGCTGCGACGCCTACGAGCAACGCTGCGCTGTGACCGGTGAGAGGTCGCTCCCGGTGGTCGAGGCCTCGCACATCAAGCCGTTTGCGGCCGGCGGGGAACACGCTGTTCCGAACGGCCTGCCATTGCGGCGCGACCTGCACCGCCTCTTCGACCTCGGCTTCGTGACGGTTCGCCCCGACCATCGCTTCGAGGTCAGCCGAGCTCTCCGCGACGCTTACCGCAACGGCCGCGTCTACTACGAGCTTGCAGGCCGCGAGATTCGGCTGCCACGCGATAGCGCGGAGCAGCCTGCCCCGGCGCTGCTCGAATGGCACCGGGATACTGTCTTCAGAGCTTGAGTTCTCAAACACTCGAGAGGAGCTCGTCGAGCTTGCGCTCCCGCCCGGCGGCGAAGTAGCTCGAGTGGGTGCGCTTGATCGTCGCAAGCGAGTCGGAGCTCAGGAGGACGATGTCGACGGAGTCCGCCTCGTTTTCCCGCTCGGCCTCGTTGTAGGCGGCGATTGCGGCATCGTAGTCGGTGCCGAACTCGCGGACGTCGGTCTTCCCCGAGGTGACGTCGTAGGCGATCAGGAAATGCTTGATGTCGTCGGGACTCATCGGTTCCGCCTCCGTTCTTTGACGATATCGGCAAGCCGATCCGGGTCGTGAATGAGCTCCGTCAGTGCGACCAGGAACTCCGACGGCAGGTCCAACCGTGCGACCCTACCTGAAGCTTCGGCCTCGGCGAATTGCTCCGAGATCGCGCGATAAGCCTCACGAAGCCGCTTCGGCCCGGCACCGCTCTTCAGATCGACGCCGCGCAGTCGCGAGTGCTCCTCGACGGCATTGGCCCATAGATCCTGCCATCGAGTCCGCAGCTGGACTTCGATTAGTCGGCCTCGCCTGCGCACGGTGAGATGCACGGCGCGGTAGCCGTCGGGCTTAGGGTGCGCCATGTAATCGCGCTCACGCGTCACCGTCCAGTTCCTTCGCAGCTGCCGGACGACGGCGAAGACGTCGTCCGGGCGTGACACCACGGCACGTACGCCGCCGACGTCCTCCATCTGACTCAATCGAGTCGACTCTCGCCTGAGCTTGTCGACGATCGTGCGCAGCCGCTTCAGTCGCTGGGTCACATGGGGATCGCCGAAGGGAGCAACGTAGTACCGGAGGTTCGCGCCGACGCTCGAAAGGACCGGCGCGTGCCACTGGCGCCAGGCCTCGACCGTCGCCTCGGCGGCAGCGATCTCATCGGCCGCAACGGCCCCGGGTCGGCTCCGCGCCTTCACGAGCAGCCGCCCGGTCTTGTCGATCTGGCTGTTGCTCGGCCGGGGAGGTGGTGGGTGGCGCGTCGAGCGCCCAGCACGACCATGAAGCACACCACCCCGAGGTCATCCGTCGTGACCTCGCTCGGCACCGGCAGCGGGTCGACGCGGCGCAGGCCGAACTCCTCGACCACCTGGATGATCTCCATCGCCGCCTGGTCGCGGCCGATCGTGCTTTCGGTGAGCCGCTCCTGGATCGCGCCCAGCGCGCGGCGGACCGCAGAACTTCGCTCCACTGCAAGCGCCTCCATCGCTCGCTCTGCCCGGTCCATGCTCGGCAGAGCGACCGCCGGGTCGCGCAGCACGCCCAATGCCCAGCGCTGCTTTGGGCCGATCCGCTCCTGGTCGGTGCGCAGGTCGGCGCGCTCGTTGTGGGCGGCGACGATGCTCTTCGCGGCCATGTTCCAAGCCCCCTCGAGGTCGGTCCCCTCGAGCTCCGTGACCTCGCCGCCCTCCGGATCGATTCGCTCGAGGATCTCGAGGTCGACGTTGATCGGGTCTCGGTCGGCCGCGGGCGCGCCATCGTCGAGCTCCACGTAACGCCAGTAGCGGTAGCCGCCCTCGGCATCGGGCATCGGCGGCGTCCGCACAGCGAAGAAGACCCCCGGGCGCGCCACGCGAGCGCCCGCCCGGCGTCTGCCGAAAGCAGGCGCCGATTCCCCACGGAAGCTTCAGCAGACGCTCAACCTCTCCCTCCGCGAGCGCGCGGTCGACCTTCGCGCCGAAGCTCCTCGCCGACGAAGGCGCCGGAGTCCTCCTCAGCGTCGTCGAGTACCCCCGGGGTCCTCGCCCGCAAGTCGCTCAGCGGAGCTGTGAAGCTCGGCCTCGAGCCCCTCGATCACCTCCGAGCTCCATGCCGTAGACGCCGCCGGCTGCCTTGATCTTGCCCTGGATCCGTGCCTCGAGCCCGAGCAGGGCATCGAGCTCGCCGGGCTCGGGGAGCATCGTCGTCAGCAATACCTCTTCGTGCTCGCTCAAGAGGCGAATCACGCGGCCGTTTCGCTGTACCACCCGCTGCGGGTTCCACGGCATGTCGTAGGAGAGCGACCGCCTGCGCCTGCTGGAGGTTCTGTCCCTCCGAGAGCACGTCGGTGGAGAGCAGGAGGTCGACCTCTCCATCGCGAGGCTCGTAGTCCGGGCGCACCACCGTCCTCGGCGCGAAGCGCCCCGAGCGCGGCAAGCCGCTCGTCGGGCGTCGTCTCGGTGCCGATCGACGGCGATCCGCTCACGCCCGCCGATGCCGTCGGGCAGGTGCTCGTCGAGGTAGCGGACGGTCGCTGCGTAGGTCGCGAACACCGCGACCTTCTCGGCCGGCGAGGTCCTCGAGCACCGTGCGCAGCAGCGCGCAGCTTCGGGTCCGACTCCGGGGTCGAGCTCGGCGAGCGCGTCGCGGATCCGCACGAGGCGATCGCGGTCCTCGGCGACGGCCGCCCCGTACTCGTCGACGAACTCCTCCCGCGGCCGCGTCCCCGACGCCGTCATCGAGCTTCTGCTCGAGCCAGGCCGGCGAGCCCCGACTCGTCCTCCTCGGTGGCGGCCGCCTCGCGGAGCTGCTCGCGGGAGGAGGACGTGTCCCTCTCCCCACGCCGCGAGGAACGCGTCGTGGGCCGCCAGCATCCTCTCCACTGTCTCGAGGCAGGCAGCCCAGCACGACTCGAATCGCTTCAGGAGCCCCGACTTCACGAGCCCGCCGAGCTGGGCCTCGACGCTTCGTCTCCTCGCCGCCTTTGCTCGAAGGCACTTGGCCGGTACCGCGCCATCGTCAGTGTGTCGATCTCAACCGTGATCCGTTCGAAAAGGTTCGGGTGTGCCGTGTCGAGGTCGTAGCGGCGGGTTCGGAGCTTCGGCTTCGGAAACGCGACCTTGGTGCCGTTGGGGAACGTCGCCCCCTCGTAGGAGCGCTCGATGAACTTGCGGTCGCGGCGCACGCTGACCGCGTCGGCCAGGGGGAAAAGCGCCGAGGGGCTCGAGGTTCTCGGGGTCGCGCTCGTTGGCCCCGGCGAGCAGGAACAGCTCGCGGATCGAGTCGATCCCGGCCCGCGCGGAGTCCGCGGTCGTGGCGGCTGAACAGCATCACGAGGTTGTAGAGGTCCCACAGCCCATTGTTGATCGGCGTCGCCGTCAGCAGCACGACCTGTTCTCGGGTAGCCGCCGAGCAGCCGCTCCATCGCTCGATACCAGCTCGTGTCCTCGTTGCGAAGCGCGTGAGCCTCGTCGACGACG
>CAVYUG010000003.1:0-90661 GCA_963771655.1 uncultured Actinomycetes bacterium
CCGAGGCACGACGTAGGGGGTCAGGCGGCGAGATAGCCGCCGACGAACTCCTCGTTGAGCCGCGTTGCCAGCCAGCTCTTGAGCACGGGCTTGACGAACTCTTCCTCGATCCAGATCAGCAACGCGAGCAGCGCCAGTACGCAGTCGTCGCGAGAGTCAGCATCCTCGCCATGCCGGCCATCGTTTGCGGCTCCATAGATCGCCGCGATCAGCAGCTTGTGCTCATGCTCGAGCTTCAGCTGGGCGGCAACCGAGTTGGCGTTGCTCATCTTCACGCGCACGCCGCGCCCCCTAGCGACGTCGCGCAGCGCGCCCTCGACGCCAATAATCAGCGGCGGGAACGCCTCGTCGTACTCGCCTGCGTCGAGATGGTCGAGCGCATGCTCAAGGCGCTTGCGATTCAGCGGAGTGAGCGTCGATGACGTCTGAACGGCGGCGCGGAAGGCCGTCCTGGCAGACGACTCGAGCAGGATCTTCGCCAGCAGGTCAACGAACGCCTCGATCCCTTCGTCAATGATCCGCTCCTTCAGCCGCAGGGCATAGCCCCACGGAACTGGGTCGAGCAGGAAAACCATGCGCTTCGTGATGCGGTGGGTCTTGCCCTCGAGCGCCGCATCGACGGCATCCATTCGCGCGAACATTTCCTGCTGGCGGGCCCCTGAAGGGCTGGATCACCGGCGCATGCGCGCCTCCCTGGCGCTTTCGATCATCTGCCAGATCTCGGCGTCGTGCATGAAAGAAGGTGTAGCGGACCGAGGTCGACCGCACGCGTCGATCATGTTCGACGCGCTGACGCCGATCCGGGCCCGGCTAATCATCATCCGGTTGGCCGCGTCGCCAGCCAAATCAGGGACGCCTCGAACCGGTTGACCGCCGAGGGGATGCGGGCGACTGAGCCCGAAATCGAGCGAGACGCCTGATCGACGAGGCGCAAGTGGCGGTTCGTCGCTCGGCCGGCGGTGATATCCGCCAGCCGCTGCGGGCGTTCCAGTAGTTCCTGCGTGCGCTGCAACACATCGCTGTGCCGGGAGGGGCCGATGCTCGCCTGCCTTCGGGCCGCATCGACGAGGTCAGCGTCCGGGCGGAATCGGCGGGCGAGGCGGTTGATCTCTGAGTAATCCATCTCGGTTCTCAGTATGAGGGGCGAAGTGGCGGAGCCGCAAGGAGTCCCGGCTCGCGAAGACCCCGGGAGCGCAGATTCGCGGCCGAGTGAGATAGCCGCGGACGTGAGCCCTTTACGACGCCAGCTGACGAACACGAATGGATACAGGCGTGTATGCCAGTCGCCAGGCCAGGACCTGACCGGCACTTACTTCCGGACTCGTCCGCACATGGAATAGGTGCAATGGTCTTCTCCCAGCCCAAGAAGCGCTTGCTCGCGCTGGCCTTCGTCGTGTTCAGCGCACTCGTGTGCGTCGGCATCGGTGCTGGCACCTGCAGCTGGGAACCGCTCGAGTGGTTGGCTGGGACTGTTGGAGCTTGGGTGCTTACGCAGCGGATCCTGCCTGAGATCTGGCCGGCAGCCGCCTCGACCAAGTGCTCAAGGCCAGCTGGGTTGAGAGACCCGGCGGGAGCTAGGAGCAGCCACGAGTGAAGAAGAGCCGATGCGAGCCCGGAAGTCAACCCGCGCCCCTACCGTCCCGTGCGAGGGCGAGTCGAGCGCTGCTCCTGATCGCGAAAATGAGAGGCGCCGGCCGACACTCATAGGCGTTCGTGGCGCCGCCCCTGCGAGCGTCACGGCGGTGTCGACCTAGATTCCTGTCTAGCGTGACCCGAACCCGGCGTCTGAAGAGGAGACGAGTAACGAAGGCGCAGACTGGCTACAAGCCCAACGCGGCCCGAATCGCGGCGCCGGTGAGGCCACCTGCGGCACCGACGGCGACATCGCCAGCCCGAAACTTCGCCGCCCACCGCCGAAGCCGCGAGCGCTCCTGTTCGTCATTCGTCTCATCCGCCCGCCGCGCAAGGAATGCAGCTGGATTTCGCGCCGCGGTGCGGCCCGACGGCGTCGGATAGAACTGCGTCGACCCCTCCCAGCCAACGAGCTGTAGGTCCTCAAGCTGCCGAAGGTCGTGCGCGCGAACGACATCGGGCTCGATCCCCCAGCCTGGATGCTTGACGATGTCGGCCCCCGAGGTACGAACGAGAAGCAAGGGGGTAGCTGGATCCCTCTCGAAGGCATCCACGATCGCATCGAGGATGATTCCCAGACGCCGGTCAGGATCCTTCAGCGCCGTCGCCCGCTCGTTCGCCAGGGCGCCGGCATAGCGCACGCGTATCTCCTCGGACGGCCAAAAGCGCCAGGTTGGGGCCGCGCTCTTGTCCACCTGTAGGAACTCGCGGGCAACGAGTCTTCGCACCTCGTCGCGAGTGGGCTTGAGAGGCCAGCCGGCCAGCGTGGATGCTCAAGAGCGTCAGCGCCGGGAGGAATCTCGAACTGGGAGTCGCCCATGGCCTCCGAAATGTCGACAAGCGCTTCGAGGATCTCCGCGTCATGCTCGCTGGGATCGGTCGACACCACGGCAGCAGGTTAGCCTCGGTTCGAATGCCCATACGGCTAGTCACTAGATACTGGGACCGCCAGCTTGCCGATGCGCTGGCCACCGACCACTCAAGCGTGCGGATCGTGGTTCCGTTCATCAAGCGGCGCGCTGCCGAACGCTTGCTCGAGGCCGGAGTCCCGGCTGAGTTGCAAGTGATCACACGATTCAACCTGGCCAATTTCGTCCAAGGCGTTAGCGACATCGCCGCTCTTCGTCTGCTGCTTGCCAACGGCGCCGTGATCCGCGGCCTCAAGAATCTCCACGCGAAGCTCTACTTGAGCATCCGCATTTGGCGATCGTGACATGGCCAACCTCACCGAAGCGGGCTTGACCGGGAACCACGAACTCGGGTTTGTTTGCAGCGGAGCAACAAGCGTCAACCCGTGCCAAAGCTATTTCGAGGAGTTGTGGAGGCGGACGCGGGTCGATTTAACCGAGCAACGCGTCGCCGACTGGGAGAGGAAGATCGATGAACACCTTGCGCGATCCGGAGTGGCCGTCAATCCAGAGGGACTTGGCGACGAGGGGGAGGACGGTGGGATCGACCGCGAACATGCCCCTCACCACCGTGGTTCAACGAAGCGCCACAGGCGTTCGTCAAGTTCTTCGGTCGAAACCTCGAGCGAGCCCCGCGATCAGCATCCATCTTCGACGAAATTGAGGGATCGGGATGTCATCGGATCTGTTCATACCCGAAGAACAAGCGACCGTGGCGGGTGGAGGAGGGAGCGTTGATGTTCATGGGCCGCCTGGTGAGTCATCCAAACGACATCCTGATCTTCGGCCGAGCCACAGCTCTCGCGTACGCCCCTGGCCGCGATGACGCCAGTCGCGATGAGATCGCGCTGCGACGGTGGAAAGTCAACTGGCCGCACCACATTCGTGTTCACGATGGGCAGTTCCTGGCTGGGTCACTCGACAACGGCATTTCGCTGTACGAGCTGATGGACGAACTTGGCGCCGGGGCGTTGGCGTCGACGCAGCGAAACAGCCGCGCCGGTCATGGGAATACGAACCCGCGGCTGGCATATCCGAGACAGCCGGATGTCCGCCTATCGGATGAGGGACAGCGTTGGATGAACCAACACCTTGACGACGCAATTGCCGTTCACGGACTCCAAGGCGCGGTCGATCTGGCTACGCTTGATTGGTTGCCGGTGCCCGTGACGTAGTCGGTCGGCAGTCTCGACACCTCCCGTGGTGACGGCGACGGTTGTTCGCTCACCCTGCTCGCGCGAGGGAGAAGCCATCCTGAGACGACCCGGGCCATACGGGCCGGCTTCAGGATGCTTGTCGGCGCACCAAAGGTATGACCTCCGCAAGCTCAGGCTCACGCGTCGAGACTGTTGGACCCTCGCGCGTCCACGCAGTGAAGTCATGAACGATCGTCCGAGTCTCGCGCTCGCGTGGGGACAGCTTGCGTACCAGGACATCAGCAAACCGCCGGTCATGGGTCGTGACGATCAGCTGGCGGGTATCGCGGATACGCCGACACAGGTCACTGAATCCGAGGATCGCCAGCACGTCGAGAGCTTGAAGTGGATCGTCCAGCACCAGGAATGGCAGGGCGCTCTCGCGGGCGTTGAGCGCCATCCCGAGGAAGTACGACAGCGCGACCACGTTCAGCTGGCCCTCACTGAAAACCAGTAGCGGGTTCGCTTCGATACCGCGGTCCGCGTCGCGGACGACCGGCACGATCTGGTTGCGGTTGCGGAACACGTCCTGCCGCGCGTGCAGCTCGGTGAAGGCGGGATTCGGGTTCAGCCGTTCGAATACCTCAGCGAACGTCGGCTCCAGACGCTCGAGCGCACGTTCGACGATCGCCTCGGCCGAGGAGTGCGCGGCGTGCTCGAGTGTCTTGGCATCCCTACACCGGCGCTCGAGTTCGTCAAGCTCCTGCTGGGCGTTCCCGAGTTCCGCCGCGATGGCCGCGATCTCGTCCGTCAGTCGCGTCACGTGCACGTCGCTGGCCTCCTCGAGACGTCGGTACACACCGCGCAGTTGATCCACAGCCCATGACACGGCATCCGCTAGCCCGGGCGATTCCAGCGCCGTCTGGTCGACTTCCGCGCCGGCCGAGGTCAATACCTGGCTTGCCTCCCGTGCGCTCGACAATGCAGCTCCGCACCGCCTCCTCGGCCTCATGACGGACGCGCGTCTGCTCCTTAGCCGCAGCGAGCGCCGTTTGCGCCCGGGCAACACTCGCGGCGGCCTCCTGCGCGGCGGCAGCCACCCGTCGGTTCTCCTCGATGACTTCCTTAAGGTGCGCGTGCACCGACGCCTGGTCGATCTCCTGCTCGCACACGGGACACCGGTCACCGAGGAGCCCAAGGGCGGCAACCGCAAGTTGGGTCATCGCTGGCGCTCGCTCCGTTGCGGCGACTGCCGCGATGCGAGCGGCTTCGAGTTCCATCTCGGCCTTTGCAACTGCGTCGTCGGGCGCGGTGTCGAGTTCCGCGAGTGCCTTGCGCGCTGCGGCGAGAGACGTAAGCGCACCGCCGAAGGCTGCGAGAAGACGCCCGAGCTCTTTGAGTGCGCCGAGATCGGCATCATCCGCGGGCGTGAGCCGCACACCGTTGGGCAGACCCGCATTGATCTCTGCGATGCCATCACGAACTATTGCTCGACGGGTCTCGGCTGTGGCCACTCTCGCTGTTGCGTCGTCCCGCCGCTTCACCGCCTCACGATGGCGCTCTTCCAGGCGCTTGAGCGCCTTTCGTGCCGTGGTGCGCTCGCTGACGAGCGCGTTCGATGCCGTGGTTGCCGCTGCTGCAAAGCGCGTCACCCGTTCAAGCCCAAGGATCCCGGACAAGCGCTCATGCATCGCACCCCCCGCGGTGTCCAGCGCGGCCCGGACGGCGTCTTGCCGGAGAAGTCCCCATGTGTTCACTGCGTCGACGGTCTCGGCCAAAGTTGCGTGACCGACCACCTCCGCCAGCGCACGCTCCGGGTTCGCCTCAGGCGCCCCGTCGCAAGTCGCCTCGAGAGTCGTCTGCAGCTGATTGCCGTGCCGCGTGAAGGACCAGAGGTGTCCGTCGGCGACGATCTCCAGGGTGACAGTCGCGTCGCCAGCCCGGTGGCGATTCGTGATGGCATCCTCGACCTTGCGCATCCCTCGCACGCGCTCGACAAGGTGGGCAAGCTCACCTGCGAACACCCACAAGATCCCATCGACAAGCGAGGTCTTGCCTGCCCCGTTGTCGCCGCGAATGATCACTGCGTCGGCATCGAGATCGAGCCGTCGAGCGTCGGAGAAGCCGCGGAAGCCCTCAAGCTCGATTGCAGTCAAACGCGTGTTCATGGGATGTCTATCTCCGACCGTGACCTAAAGGCCGCGAGCGCGGCCTCGGCCAACTTAGCGTCCACACCCTCATCATCCAGTCCAGCGCGGATTGCCTCAAGTGCGTCGACCCGTGGGATGTCCGCAGGCGGCTGCAACGGTAGCAGCGCGCGCACGCCGCGCTTCGCGCCCATCCTGTCGGGGGCATCCACAACAACGAACTTACGCGCGTAGCGCGTGTCGTTCTCGACAGTCTCGCGAATCGTGTCGTGCAACGGCGTCGCCGGCGGTGGAACGGCAGCAACCACGTACAGGTCCCACCGCCGTGCCGATGGGTGTTCGGCGGCGGCCGTCGTCAGCGACGCCTGCGCTGCGGCGATCCGGTCCTCGAGGCTCTCCCACTCAGCATCGATGACGGAGACGAGGGCGTACGCCGTCTCCGCCAGCAGCGCGTCCCCGACGCCCTCGAGCTGCGCGTCCCAACTGCATAACCCCCATCCTCCAGTACTCCGCGCAAGAGCGCCAGGCCGTCTGAGCCCGCCCGAGTTGTCACGCTGCCAAGTCTCCTGCGACCGCGCGCTCGGCCCGAAGCAGCCGAACATTGTCCTCGATCCCCGCTGCGACATCAAAAGCCTCATCCTCGGCCGCTGCGATGTCGACCGGCGCCTCAAAGTCGGGGAAAGGCCCAATCGTCCCATGGACGGCGACGGCGACCGGTCCCCCGGCGCCGTAAAGGCCCTGCTCGCGTCGGCGACGCACGCGCTCGCGGGCGGAGCGCTCGACCTCCTTAACGGCTCACCTGGACGGCTCGCGATCTCCAGGTACTGCCGCGGTGTACGCACCATAAGGTCCGGCCCGCGAAGCTCGATCTCAAGGTCGCCGCCGTCGCCGCCCGCCAGCAGGGCGAGGGCCATCAGCGATTGCTCGCCCGCGTGGTCGAGGACGAACTGCTGACCGTCCCGCGCTTGGGTGACGCCGTCGCGCATCCACCTCAGGACGGCATGTCCGGTGGCATCCCTGAGGGCCTCGTCTAGGCGCTCGATGCCGTCCAGCATCGTCTGCGTCCAGGCGGTGTGCTCGTCCTGGATGTCCCGAATGCGCTGCGCCGCCTGTCCGAGCGCCTCCCGCGCGATGGCTCGCAGGAGATCGTCGAGGAACTCCGCCGCGTCGGCGTCGATGTGCACACCGTCGGCGTCGTCTCCGAGCGCCTCGCGCCACGCGTTGGACAGCTCCAGGTCGACGACCTTGATGGTCGCGCCAGCTGCGCGCCACAGCGGAACGAGCTCGTCGAACGGCTCGCTCACGTAGGCACCAATGGTGCCGAGCCCGATGAACACGACCGTCCCATCCACGAGCGCATGCTGCACCTCGGCCCGAGCCCACTTCATTGGCTCGTCGACCTCCTCACGCGTGACCTTAAGCGTCTCGGGTCGGCTTGCGCACCCGTGCACCTTGTAGAGGGGCAGCTCCTGCCCGAGCGCCGCCCTCTCGAGCGGCGTCGTAACACCCACGATCTTGATGTCTAGCCGCGTCCCGGCGGTCTCGATCCCGAGATCCCAGTTGGCCGTTATTGCCGTGACTACCCCCTCGCGCATCAGGAGAGCTACCGCTTCATGGGCGTAATTCGGCTCCATCGTGCAGAACGGCGCTGCATCGGCAGCCCGGCGTCGGAGGTCATTCATCTTGTCGGCGGCCTCCGCGGCTACACGTGCCCCAAGACGCTCCAAGTCATCGCCCGCGAGCGCCTCCTCGTCGACGCCGAGAAGCTCCGCCGCTGCGGATCGAAGGCGGTCCGCAAGCTGCCAGCCACGGAGGCCCGCTGCCGGCTCGGCGAGGCTTAGGCCTGCGCCCGTATACAAGACGAGCCGTCCCTGACGCGCCCGCTGGACCAACTCCGCGACTGCCCCGCGAGGATCCTCGCTCAACAACTTGGGGTGATGCCGCGGCGGAGGTTGTGAACATTCGCCCAAGGAATTTCGATGATAAGGAGACTCCCGAAGGCACGCCGTGGCTACGCCCGGATTGCTGGTTCACCCACCGCCCGTTGCTGCCGCTTCCCGCGTGCAAGCAGAAGGGACGCCGCGAGAGCTAAGGGCAAGGCCGCGGCGTCTTCGACGTCACGGCATTCCGCCTCGGGCAGCATCGCGTGTTGATGAACCTGTTCGCATTTTGAGTGCGCGCCAGTTGCGCGCCAGTTTGCGCCAGTTTCTGGCCGCTTCGAGCGGTCTCGAGCGGAAAAGCTGGCCGCCGAGCCAGCCGCCGAGCGCCTCTCAAACGCCCTGCAAATCGGCCGGTTTTGGCTTGCTAGCGGAGGGGGAGGGATTCGAACCCTCGTCGGACCGAAATGGCCCGAAACGGTTTTCGAGACCGCCGCATTCAACCACTCTGCCACCCCTCCGAGATGACGAGGTGGGGAAGGCTAGCGCCGCCCAGCCGATACGGTCAGCGCTCGCGAACGCGCTGAAACGACGAAGGAGATCCCTTGAGCTACGAGACCGTCATCTGGGAGCAGGACGGGGCCGTCGGCCGCCTGACCCTGAACCGGCCTGAGACGCTGAACGCGTGGACCGCGCAGTTCGGCGCCGAGATGAAGCAGGTCATCGAGGGCGACGCGTCCGACCAGTCCGTGCGCGCGGTCCTCATCACGGGCGCCGGGCGCGGGTTCTCGTCGGGGGCCGACCTGAAGGCGGGCTTCGACCCGGCGGACGATGGCTTTCCCGACATCAAGAAGGAGCTCCACGACCTCTACCACCCGGTGATCGCCGGCGTGCGGCGGCTGCCCAAGCCGGTCGTCGCGGCCGTCAACGGCCCGTCCGTTGGCATCGGCTGCTCGCTGGCGCTCTCGTGCGATCTGATCATGGCCTCCGAGTCCGCCTACTTCGGCCTCGCCTTCGTGAACATCGGCCTCATGCCCGACGGTGGCTCGACCGCCTTCGTCCCCCCCGCCGTCGGCCGCGCGCGGGCGTTCCAGATGGCGCTCCTGGGCGAGCGCGTCTCCTCCGAGCAGGCGCTCGACTG
Organism: uncultured Actinomycetes bacterium; assembly: GCA_963771655.1. Lineage (GTDB taxonomy): Bacteria > Actinomycetota > Thermoleophilia > Solirubrobacterales > 70-9 > JAWVFM01. Next base: position 8,842 of record CAVYUG010000003.1, read on the forward strand.
GGGCCTCGTCAACTGGGTGCACCCGGACACCAAGCTCATGGACGAAGCGAACGCCTTGGTCCAGATGCTGGCGGCGGGGCCGACCCGCTCCTATGCGAGCTCGAAGCGCGCGCTCAACCAGTTCATCTACGGCGACCTCGACGGGCAGCTCGACCTCGAGGCCGAGCTGCAACACGCCCTCGGCCGAAGCAAGGACTTCATCGAGGGGGCCGCGGCGTTCGTAGAGAAGCGCGAGCCGGCCTTCAGCGGAGGCTGAAGGCCGGCCACGCGCGGTTTCAGCCGGTCAGCTGCGGCTGCCGCTTCGGCTGCGGCTCGTCGTCTCGGCGCCCGCCGGAGCGGGAGCCGTTTGAGGATCCGCGGCTCCGCTTCGATCCGCGGGATGTCGACGAGCGGCTCTGCGTCGTCGAGCGACGCCGGCCCGTGGAGCGGCGACGACGCGACGTCGGCCGCTCGCTGGCCGGCACCTCCGCCCTGGCCACCGCCTTGGCGAGCTGCGGGATCTGGCGCTCGAGAAACCGCGCCATCTTCTCCTCCTCGCGCCGGATCTCGCGGGCAAGCTTCGCCGTGTCGCGATCGCCGACGGCGGTCGCGAACTCCTCGATCGCCGTGTAGGTGGCGATCTCCTCGGCCTCCTCGGAGTACTCCGTCTTGGCGTTCTTCAGGAGCTTCTCCTCGGCACCGCTTCCGCGCAGCGCGTGGACGGGGCCCTTGAGCGCAGCGGTCGCCTTGCCGACGACGGTCTGGACCGGCTGCGGCGTGCCGCCGAGCTTCTTGATCCGCTGCTCGACCTTGCGCGCGTGCTGCTTGGTCTCGCGCAGGTGCTCCTGCAGGCGCTTCTTGTAGGGGGCGCGATCGGTCATGCCGGCGTGCGCTTCGAGCGCCGTCTCGAGCTCGCGCTCCTTGCCGTAGGCCTCGTTCAGGTACTGGATCAGCTTCTTGTCACTTTGCTTCGTCTCAGGCATGCGTTACCTCCTCATGTGGGGTGAAAGCAGCCCCTACCCGCCGCACGATGCGGGAAACGAGCCCTCGCGCGGCGCGAGATCGCCCTACTTCGTGATCGCGTAGCGCAGGATCTCGACGACCTGCTCGGGGCGCTCGGCCACCGCCATCGCGGCGCGGTCGACCTCCTTCAGCGCGTGCTCGAGGTCGGGATCGTGGAGGGTGATGATCGGCTTGCCGAGGGCGGCGGCGTAGCCGGCGTCGAAGGCCGCGTTCCACTGGCGGTACTTGTCGCCGAAGCGGACCACGACCACGTCGGCGTTCCGGAGCAGGGTCTGGGTGCGGACCGCGTTGACGCCCGCGCCCTTGTGGTCGCGCCAGAACTTGCTCTGCTCCTCGCCGAGGATGTCGGCGCCGACGTCATCAGAGGCCGAGTGGTCGGTGACCGGGGCGAGGAGCTCAACGGGCAACCCGGCATCGCGGACACCGTCCGCGATTCGCTCGCGCCAATCCGAGTGGATCTCGCCCGAGAGGTAGACGCGCCATGTTCCGTCGCTCGCCATTCGATCGGGAAGTTTAGGATCGCGACCACGATGAGCGAGCCGACCAAGTACCTGCTGCCCGAGTCCGGCATCCCCGGCCAGTGGGTGAACCTGGCCGCCGACCTGCCGCCCGGCGCCCCTCCGCTTCACCCTGCGACCAAGGAGCCGGTCGGGCCGGACGACCTCGCGCCGCTCTTCCCGATGGACCTGATCCTCCAAGAGGTCTCGACCGACGCGGAGATCCCCATCCCCGACGAGGTCCGCGAGATCTACAAGCTGTGGCGGCCCACCCCCCTCCTCCGTGCCCGCCGCCTCGAGCGCGAGCTCGACACCCCCGCCCACATCTACTACAAGTACGAGGGCGTCTCGCCGGCCGGATCGCACAAGCCCAACACGGCGGTCGCGCAGGCCTTCTACAACAAGAAGGCGGGGATTCGGAAGCTCTCGACCGAGACCGGCGCCGGCCAGTGGGGCTCTGCGCTCGCCCTCGCCTGCCAGCTCTTCGGGCTGGAGTGCGAGGTGTTCATGGTCGGCGTCTCCTACGACCAAAAGCCCTACCGGCGCGCGATGATCGAGACCTGGGGCGCGACCGTGCACCGCAGCCCCTCGGACCTCACCGATGCCGGGCGCTCGCAGGCCGAGCACCCCTCCGGCAGCCTCGGGATCGCCATCTCGGAGGCGGTGGAGGTGGCGGCCGGAAGCGACGACACCAACTACTCGCTCGGCTCGGTGCTGAACCACGTGTGCCTGCACCAGACCGTGATCGGCCAGGAGTCGCTCGACCAGATGGAGATGGCGGGCGAGTATCCCGACGTAGTCGTCGGTTGCGTCGGCGGCGGCTCGAACTTCGCCGGCCTCGCCTATCCGCTCGTTCGCCGGCGACTTCGCGACGGGCTCGAGACACGGTTCGTTGCCGCGGAGCCGGCAGCCTGCCCCACCCTCACCCGCGGCGCCTACCGCTACGACTTCGGCGACACCGTGGGAATGACACCGCTGATGCCGATGTACACGCTCGGCCACGACTTCGTGCCGCCGCCCTTCCACGCCGGCGGGTTGCGCTACCACGGCGACGCGCCGAGCCTCTGCGCGCTGGTGAAGGAGGGGATCATCGAGGCGAAGGCGGTGCCGCAGACGGCCGCGTTCGAGGCCGCTGTGCGATTCGCCCGAACCGAGGGGATCATCCCGGGGCCGGAACCCGCGCACGCGATCCGCGCCGTGATCGACGAGGCCGAGGCGGCGAAGGAGGCGGGCGAGGAGCGGGTGATCCTGCTCGGACTTTCGGGCCACGGGCACTTCGACATGTCGGCCTACGACGCCTACCACTCAGGCAAGCTCGAGGACCTCGAGTTCTCCGAGGCGGACATGGATGCGGCGCTCGAACGGCTGCCCGAGGCGCCTGCGCTCGCCTAGTCGGCGCCGCTATCGTCAGCGCCGGCCCGGAGAGGTGACCGAGCGGCTTAAGGTGCGCGACTGGAAATCGCGTGGGCGGTTCATCCCGCCTCGTGGGTTCGAATCCCACCCTCTCCGCTGATCCGCTTGACCGCCTGCCTCGAGATTGGCGAGTGGGCCGCCGGCCTCGACCCCGGCGACCTTCCCGCGAGCGTCCGCGAGCGCGCCGAGCTTCAGTCCGCATCGATCCTCGCCGCTGCGAAGGCAGGAGCGGAGGCGGCCGCGCCCTTCGTCGCCGTGGCGCCGGGCGGTAAGCCGGGCGAGGTCTTCGCGAGCGCCGCCGCCTCGATCGCGCACGACTGGGACGACTACCTCTTCATGGGTCACACCGGCCACTCCGCCGTCGCCGCGTCTCGTGCGTTCAGCGACGAGGCGGAGACCGCACTCGTCGCGCAGGTCGCGGCGAACGAGGTCGCCGGACGGCTTGGCGCAGCTCTGTTCCTCGGTCCGCACAACGGCCAGTTCTGGTCCTCGATCCACTGCGCTGGGGCCGCGGTGGCGACCGGCATCGGCCTCGGGCTGGATGGACGCGGGCTCGCGAACGCGCTCGCGATCGCGCTGTACCAGCCGCCGTACGGGCTCTGGCCGGGCTTCATGGGTCCGGACACGAAGCTGCTGACCGCTGCGGAGCCCGCAGCCCAGGGCGCCCGCGCTGCGCTGCTCGCGGCCGAGGGAGTGGAGGGGGCGCTCGACGTGATCGAGCATCCGCGCGGCCTCCTCGTGCACTTCGCCTTCGCGCAGCAGCCGGCGATGCTGGGCGGGCTGGGCGAGGTCTGGGTGACGGACACCCTCGCCTTCAAGCCCCACCCCGGTTGCGCGTACCTGCAGGCCGCCGTCGACGGGGTCCTCGCTGCGGAGGTCGAGGCGGGCGACGTGCGCCAGATCGACATCAGCGCCGGCTACCTGACCTGCGAGATGGAGCGACTCGGCGCCGGCGACGAGCTGACGCCCGTGCGGGTCAACTTCTCCACGGCACTCAGCGTCGCGGCGGCCCTCATCGCCGGGCGACTCACGCACGAGGAGCTCCGTCCCGGCTGGCTTACCGAGCACGATGCCGAGTTGCGCGAGTTGGCCGCACGGATCCACGTACACCACGACTGGTGCCTGACCGCGGAGACGATGGCGGGCACCGTCGACGCCGGTGTCGGGGTGGGCGGCCTCTCCCCCGGAGACTGGCGGCGAGTCGGGCGGCGGAGCCGCGAGCTCAACATGGGCGCGGCTCCGGGACTTGCGGAGCTGCGCAGGCTGCTGGGCGATCCGGGGGCGCGACGTTCGGTCGCCGGGGTCGTCCGCCGAGCGCTACGAGCGCGGGCAGCGATGGCCCGAGTCGACACGCGCGTGATGCGGCTGAGGTTTTCTGCGCGCCTTGCGATCCGGCTGCGATCGGGCCGGACGGTCGAGGTGGAGGGGCGTGAGCGGGGCGCGTGCGGCGCCTCGTTGGCCGATCAGCGGGAGGTGATCGCCGAGAAGTCGCGCCTGGTGGGGCTCGGTGAGCCGGGGCAGGCCGCCTAGCTGCGCCAGCCGGTGAGCGCCTCGAGGTAGCGGGCGACGGGCGCGGCGTCGGCGCTGTCGCTCCGCAGGCCGACGTAGCGGTCGGGACGCACCGCGAGCATGGTCACGGAGTCGATTCCGAGCTGGTCGGCGACGTCGTCGCCGATTCGGCCCACCTCCTCATCGCCAGCCGCCGTCGCGAAACCCAGCACCGCGTCGACCATCGACGAGGCGCCGTGCGCCGCCTCGAGGCGCTCGACCAGGCCCGCGACCTCGCTCGGATCGGCTCCCGGGCCGCCGAGGACCATCACGGTGTGGCCCGGGCGATGGGCGAACCGGTAGAGCGGGCCGGAACCGGCCGAGGGGTGCTCGACGGTGGGGGTGTCGGGGAGGAGCCGGCCGGAGGGAGCCACCTGCGATGGATCGCCGCTGACGATCGGCGAGCCCTCGTAGGAGCGATCGAGCTCCGCGAGAGCGGCGGCCTCGTGATGCGACGTGTTGGGATCCGCGAACGTGCCCCGGACGCCGGCGTCGCGCTTGGCCCGCGCCGCGGCGTCGATCAGGGTCTGACTCGCCTCGGTGTCGGCCCCCGAGGCGACCACACGCTCGGCTACCGGGCGGCGCTCGACCTCGTAGGTGTCGAGCAGGCGCTCGCTGGCGGCGCCCTGGCAGACCAGCGCCAGCTTCCACCCGAGGTTGAAGGAATCCTGAAGCCCGGTGTTCATGCCGTGTCCCTCGGCTGGAGAGCAGACATGCGCCGCGTCGCCCGCGAGCAGCACCCGGCCCGAGCGGTACGTCGCCGCCACGCGACAGTGGCACCGAAACCGGGCCGAGTTCTCCACGCCGGTGAACTCGCCCTCGGGGACGTAGCGGTGGAGGATCTCGGTCGCCTCGGCGACGAGGTCACTCTCGTTCGAGCTCGGACGCATGTACGCGCGCCACCGCCTGTCGGGCATGGGCATGAGAATCACCGGCGGCGTCTCGAGGAATACGGAGCCGACGTCGTACTCACGGTCCCAGCCGGCGATGCCGGCATCGAATACCGCCCAGAGGTCGGGAATGTCGGTGCCGGGAAAGTCGATCCCGGCCTGCTCGCGCACGACGCTGTGAAGCCCGTCGCAGCCGACGAGCCAGTCCGCCTCGATCTCGACGATCTCGCCATCGCGCTCGAGCGTGGCGGTGACGCCCTCCGCGCCCTGGGAGAACCCGGCGAGGCGGGTACCGCGCGTGACCGAGCCGCCGAGTGATTCCAGGTACTCGCAGAGGAACCGCTCCGTCGTCTCCTCCGAGAGCTGCAGATCGAACTTGTAGTGGCTGTCGACGAGGGCGAGGTCGAGCTCGCCGAGCACCTCCCCGTCGGAGTGAAATCGCGCCTTCGTCATCCTCCCGCTCTCCTCGAGAAAGCGGTCGGCGAGGCCGAGCGCCTCGAGGATCTCGATCGAGCGCCCGTGGATCACGGTCGCGCGGTCCCACCCGCGCGCCGCGTCCAGCTCGTCGATGAGCGTGCAGTCGATGCCGCGGCGGCGCAGCTCGATCGCCAACAGCAGGCCGGTCGGCCCGGCACCGCTGATCAGCACCCGCGTCCTTGCGCCGGTCCCCACTCCGCTCGCGTCCATAGGACCCGCCACTGTATGAGGCCCGCGGCTTCGATCGGGTTAGAGTCGCGAGGCGACGGTGAGCGACGTGGACGACTTCCGCTCCAAGACCCTCGCGCGTCAGGCCGAGGCGGAGGCGGCCTTCCACCAGGGAGACGCCGGCCCACGGATGCAGATGTGGTCAAGGCGGGACCCGGTGGCCCTCTTCGGGGCGGCGGGGATGTTCAAGTCCGGGTGGGACGAGCTGAGCGAGACGTTCCCGTGGGTCGCGTCGCGGTTCTCCAACGTGAGCGACTACCGATTCGACGTCCTGGTCGCCGACGTGAGGGGCGATATGGCCTACGCGGTCGGGTACGAGCGCTTCACCGGGTCGGTCGACGGCCGCCCCGCCAAGCCGATCGTGGTCCGCTCCACGCACGTATACCGCCGCGAGAACGGCGATTGGAAGATCGTTCATCGCCACGGCGACAACCCACCCGAGCAGCCCGGGCGATAACGAAACCGCGCCGCCCTCAGGCCACCGGGCCCAAGACCGGTTCCGAGATCTTGGCCTCGATCCGCTCACGGAAGCGCGCGTATTCCTCGGCCGGCGGGAGGACGCCATAGCGTTCTCGCGCCTCGGCCGGGGTCAGCGTTTCGGGCGTGCGCGGTGAGAGGCCGAAGAGCACCGGCGCGGCGACGGGAACGGTCGATGGCGAGAGTAGTGCGAGCGCGGCGACCTGGAAGCGGGCGCTCAGGCGCGCGATGCGGAAATTCAGTCGCATCACGGGCGTGATGAGCGCGTCCATGAGCCGGCTCTGTCGCAGACCGCCCATCTTCCGCATCCATCGCGGCATCGTTGCGATGGTCGCGTACCGCATCGCCTTGTTGACGACGAACGCCGCCGGGCGGAGGAGGAGCGGGACCGGCGGCAGCATCACCCTGGCGTTCAACAGGTGGTCCATCATCGACTGCGCGGCCTCCGACCCGGCGAGCTTCGGCCGCATCTCCTCGAAGTACTCGCGGATGCCCTCGCGCGAGCGGGGAACGTCCGCCGGGTCGCAGGTCTGAAGCTCCGCCGCCACGGCGCACTCCTCCCAGTAGCGGTTCTCCTCCTCGGTGGAGAGCCGGCCCGGGCCGTAGCGCTCGTAGGCGTAGAGGATCGAGTGCCATGCCGTCAGATGGATCCAGAGTTGCGAGTGCGGGTCGTTGGCGTCGTAGCGGTTGCCGCTCAGGGGCTCGGTGCCGACGGCCTTCGCGTGGACCTTCACCAGGACCTCCGAGGCCTTGATGGCCGAGCGCGAGTCGCCGAGTGAGATCAGCGCGAAGTAGCGAAGGGTGCGGTCATAGCGGGTGCGAGGGCGATAGCGGACCGCCTCGGTCGCATCGACGGCCGCGATGAGGGCGGGGTCGAGCTCCTCGACCACGACCGACCGCTGGAAGCCGATCGTGAGCGAGGTGGGATAGGTCCACACCTTCCAGGTGACGGAGCCGGGGCCGAAGAACCCGTAATCGGCGTGGGGCTCGAAGTCGTCGCGCCTCGGGAGTCGCAGCGCCATGCTTCGGCGAATACTACACATCTGTAGTATTCAACGTCGATGGCCACCGCCACGAAGCCCGCCACTCGGCGCCGCCCCTACGCCCCGCGCATGGCTCCCGAAGCCCGCCGCGAGCAGCTGCTCGACGCTGCTCTTCGCGTGATCGCCCGCCGCGGGTACTCGGGAGTCTCGATCGACGCCATAGCACGCGAGGCCGGGGTCACGCGGCCGGTCGTGTACGGCGTCTTCGACGGCCTCGAGCCCCTCCTCTACGCGCTGCTCGACCGGCAGGAGAAGCGCGCGCTCGAGTCCCTGATGGGGGTCGTGCCGGCGGATCTCGGGGCGCAGCGACCGGACGCGGGGCTCGTCGAGATGGTCCGCCGCCTCATCGACATGGTCCGCCGCGACCCGCTGGCGTGGCGGCCGATCCTCGCGCCGCCGGAGGGCACCCCGCGAGCGGTGCGGGAGCGAATCGCACGCGACCGCGAGGTCGTGCGGGCGCGATTCGAGCAGCTGCTCGGCGGTGCGCTCGCGGGCCGCGGCGCGGATGACCTCGACCTCGAGGTGGTCTCGCACGCTTTGATCGGCGTGGCCGAGTACTTCGGGCGGATGCTGATCGAGGAGCCGGGCCGATACTCGACCGAGCGGCTCACTTCGACAGTAGAGTCAGCCGTCGCCCTCGCCCTGCCATGAGCACGAACGGAAAGCCGCCCGAGCACGAGCACTTCGACGTGCTGGTCGTCGGCGCCGGCCTGTCGGGGATCGGCGCCGGCTTTCACCTGCAGGAGACGTGTCCGGGGAAGACGTACGCGATCCTCGAGGCCCGCGACGCCATCGGCGGCACCTGGGACCTCTTCCGGTATCCGGGAATCCGCTCCGACTCCGACATGTACACGCTCGGGTACGCCTTCCGGCCCTGGCCGAGTGCGAAGGCGATCGCCGACGGGCCGGCCATCCTCAGCTACGTTCGCGAGACGGCGGCCGAGAACGGCATCGACCGCCACATCCGCTTCCACCACCGCGCCGTCCGCGCCGATTGGTCGAGCGTCGAGCAGCGGTGGACGGTGGAGGTGGAGCGCACCGACACCGGCGCGACCATCTCCCTCACGTGCGGCTTCCTCTTCATGTGCAGCGGCTACTACCGCTACGACGAGCCCTACACCCCGGAGTTCGAGGGCACCGAGCGGTTCCGAGGGCGCATCGTCCATCCGCAATTCTGGGCCGACGACATCGACTACGAGGGCAAGCGGGTCGTCGTGATCGGCAGCGGCGCCACCGCCGTGACGCTCGTGCCCGCGATGGCGCCGGACGCGGCGCACGTGACGATGCTCCAGCGCTCGCCGAGCTACGTCGTCTCGCTTCCGGGCGTCGACCCGATCGCGCGGGTCCTGCGCAGGTTGCTGCCCAAGCGACTCGCCTATTCGATCATCAGGTGGAAGAACGTCCTCATGACGATGGCGAGCTTCCAGCTCAGCCGCCGCCGACCCGAGCTCGCGAAGAAGCTGCTGCGGAGCTTCGTGAGCAAGCAGCTCCCCCGTGGCTACGACGTGAAGAAGCACTTCACGCCCACCTACAACCCGTGGGACCAGCGGCTCTGCCTGGTGCCGGATGGCGACCTCTTCCAGGTGATTCACGACGGCAGCGCCTCGATCGTCACCGACCGCATCGCCACCTTCACGGAGGAGGGGATCGAGCTGGAGTCGGGCGAGACGCTCGAGGCGGACCTCATCGTCACCGCCACCGGGCTCAATCTCCTGGCGTTCGGGGGGCTGGAGCTTTCGGTCGACGGGCGCGAGGTCGCGCTGCCCGAGAAGCTCGCCTACAAGGGGATGATGCTGAGCGAGGTGCCCAACTTCGCCGCGGCGCTCGGCTACACGAACGCGTCGTGGACGCTGAAGTGCGACCTGACGTGCGCGTACGTGTGCCGGCTCCTCAACCACATGGACGAGCACGGCTACACACAGTGCATGCCGGCGAAGCCCGATCCATCGGTCGAGCCGCAGCCGTTCATCGACTTCAACTCCGGCTACGTCGTGCGCTCGATCGACAAGTTCCCCCGGCAGGGCTCGCGATCGCCGTGGCGGCTCTACCAGAACTACGCGCGGGACATCCTCGCCCTGCGCTACGGCACGCTCGACGACGAGGCGATGGTGTTCTCGAACGGATCGACGGCCCGGGCGCCGGCGGAAACCGTCAGCGCGTAGGGGCGAGATTCGGTTCGTCCTGCCTTTACCTCGCAGTGCGAGGTCAGCCCAGGACAGTCGAGGAAATCGTCGAGCGTCTCGCCTCAGGCGCCCACGGGGCCGTCGCCCGGCGCGACCTTCTGAGCGCCGGTATCACGAAGGCCGAGATCGAGCATCGGCTGCGGACCACCTATCTGCTGCCGGAGTTCCGCGGTGTCTACCGGGTCGGACATCGCGCCCCCAGCACGGAGGCGACATACATGGCGGCGGTGCTCGCATGCGGGGACGCGTCGGCACTCAGCGGCCTTGCTGCCGCCTACGTCTATTCGGTGGTTAGGGGAAGACCGCCCAAGCCGGAGGTCACATCTCCGCGGGAGCTTTGCATCGACGGCGTGATCGCCCGTCGCTGCCGCTCGCTCGACGCTCGACACGTCACGAGCTGGAAGGGCATACCGATCACGACCGTGCCGCTCACCCTCGTTGACCTGGCGGCGAAGCTCGGGCCTGACGCTCTGGCCTGGGCGGTTCACCAGGCGGGCGTGCGACACGGAATCACGCCCGAGCAGGTGCACGAGGTCCTGGCACGCCGCCCGAAGGCGCCCGGGCGGCGAATGCTCCTCTCGGTGCTATCCGGTGAGGTCCGCGTGACCGCAAGCGCCCTCGAACGGAAATTCCTTTCGCGTTTGCGCCAAGAGGGCCTGCCCTTGCCGCAAACGAACCGCCGGCCGGCCGGCGGTACGTCGACTGCCGCTGGCCCGATCACAAGCTGACGGTCGAGCTGGACGGTTATCGCTTCCACAGCTCGCGCTACGCATGGGAACAGGACCGAAAACGCGAGCGCGAGGCGCGGGCTCGCGGAGACGACTTTCGTCGCTACACCTACGGCGACGTCTACGAGCATCCGGCGGCGATGATGCGCGAACTCCGGTCGTTCTTCTCGGGTTCGTCCTGACTTCACCCCTTGTGGGGTGGTGAAGTCAGGACAAACCGGGTCGGCTAACGGCGGGAGGCGAAGAAGGCCCGTAGGAGGGCCGCCGCCTCCGTCGCCATGACGCCGCCCTCCACCTCTGGCCGGTGGTTCAGGCGGGGTTCGCCCAGGACGTCGAGGACGCTGCCCGCTGCTCCCGCCTTCGGGTCGGGCGCCGCGTAGACCACCCGGTCGAGGCGCGCGAGGACGATCGCCCCCGCGCACATGGCGCACGGCTCGAGCGTGATGTAGATCTCGCAGCCCGCAAGGCGCCAGCCGCCGAGCGTGCGGGCGGCCTCGCTGATCGCCAGCACCTCGGCGTGGGCCGTCGGGTCGCCGCGGAGCTCGCGCTCGTTGCCCGCGGCGGCGAGCGGCTCGCCACCCCTGGTGACCACCGCTCCGATCGGGACGTCGTCGTGAGCTGCGGCCGCCTCCGCCTCGGTGATCGCGAGCGCCATCAGGCGCTCGTCGGTGGTGGTCGCGTCGGGCATCCGCGAAGTATCGGCAACTTCGCGGGCGCCGATGTGTTTAGGGGGCATGAGTGCCAGGGGGGCAGCCGCAATAGCGGCGGCCGTCGTCGCGGGCTTGGCGGGGCCTGCGGCGGCGGCCGCGGCGGCTGATGCCGTTTCAGCGCGCGGGGAGACTGCGACCGCCGCCCGGAGTTTGGCGGGAACGGGCCCCGCCTCCCTAGCCAGCCATTCGACTGCGGTGACGGGGCCGGCCGCGGCGCCGTATGTGACCGGCGAGGTGGTCATCCGCCGCGAGAGCGGCGCCACGAAGGTCGTGAAGATCTCGTCCCGCGCCTCCGTTCCGACCGAGGCGAGGAGGCTGACCGCCCGCCCCGGCGTGGCCTCCGCCACTCCCAACTACATCGCCTCCGCAACCGCCCACGTGCCCGACGACCCCGGCCGGGCCGGCACGATCGGCGGCTGGCGAAACGACCAGTGGAGCTTCCTCGCCGGCCCCGGTGGAATCGACGCGAGCGGCGCCTGGTCGACTCTCGGGTCCTCAGCGGCGGCGCCGGGGGCGGGAACGGCCGTCGCCGTCCTCGACTCGGGAGTCGCCTACCGGCGACACGGAGCGGGCTTCCGCGCCGACCCGGATCTCGCCGGCACGAGCTTCCTCCACCCCCGCGACTTCGTCGACCGCGACCGCCTGCCACTCGACGAGAACGGTCACGGCACCCATGTCGCCTCGACGATCGCGGAGACCACCGACAACGACATGGGGCTGACCGGCGTCGCCTATGGCGCCCAGGTGATTCCCGTGCGCGTTCTGGACGCGAGCCTTCACGGGAGTGCCACCCAGATCGCGCGCGGCATCCGTTTCGCCGCGAAGCACGGCGCCAAGGTCATCAACCTCAGCCTCGCCTTCGGCCCCGCGGTCACCCGCTGCGCACAGATCTCGGTGGTCTGCCGGGCGATCCGCTCGGCGGCGAAGCACGGAGCACTCGTGATCGCGGCGGCCGGCAACTCCGCCGCCCCATCTCCCGCCATGCCGGCAGCCGCGCCGAAGGTCCTTTCGATCGCCGCCGCAACTGAGCGCGGCTGCCTCGCCTCCTATTCCAACCGCCGGGCGGCGCTCGTCGCCCCGGGGGGCGGCGCCGACGCTGCGATCCCGGGCGATGAGTCCTGCGATCCGAGCGCCGCCACCGGGGCGGGGATCACCCAGTATTCGCTCGACCCCGGCGCAGCGGCCTCGGGCGCATACGGCAGCTTCTCCTACGTCGACCTCGAGGGCACGTCGCAGGCCGCGGCGGAGGCGTCGGCGGCTGCGGCGGTCGTGATCGCGAGCGGTGTGCCCCTCCCCCGCGCCGCGCCGCTCGGCGTGGCCGCGCGATTGGCCTGCACGGCGACGCCGACGGGCCACCGCGGTTACTACGGCCGCTACGGGCGCATCGACCTGGCCCGGGCGGTCGATCCGAGCGTCGGCTGCTAGCCGCCGCTAGGCGGTGGTCCGAACGATGTAGACGCTGCAGGGCGCGTGGTGGGAGACCTTGTTCGGCACGCTCCCGAGCAGGAATCGCTTTGCCCCCGTCATGCCCTTGTTGCCGACGACCACGAGGTCGGCCTTGACCTCCTCGGCGACGTCGAGAAGCGCGTCGGCCGGGTCGCCCTCGCGGGCGTGGGTCGTGGCGCTGACGCCCGCCTGCTCGGCCGTCCCGGCCGCGCCGTCGAGGACCATGTTGACCTCCTGGCGGGGGCCGACCTCGTACTGAACGTCGCCTGGGATCTCCACCTTCTCGTCGGTCGAGAGGGCGGTGCCGCCCTGCTCGTACGCCGTGACGACGTCGAGCGCCGCACCGGTCGCCTTGGCGAGGTCGACCGCGTGGGACACCGCCAGCGAGGCGGTGTCGGATCCATCAGTGCCAACCACTATCCGCTTGAACAAACGTCCCTCCTCCTCGGTGGGCGACTGCGGCGCGGATACTAACTCGGAGCGGCGGGGCTCACCCACGCCGCGAGATTCTGCGCGGGCGGCCGGAGACGGATCGCCGTCAGATGAGCGTAGACTGAGCGAGCGAGACTCATCTGGCGTGCTCCGCCGCTCGCGCTCCGCGCCACTGGGGACCGAGGTAAGAAGTTCTTGCCCAGCGGAAAGGAGTTCCCATGGCGCTGTTCTCAGCCCGCCCCCCCGTGTGCCACGTCGAGGCCTTGGAGCCTGGGGTGGCCCTTGTCGAGGTCAACGGGCCTTTGCAGGATGCAGCGGTCGGACGCTGGACGGCGCTTCTGAACGGCGTGATCGCCGAGGGAACCGCGGATGTCGTCGTCGATCTTCGCGGCTGCACGGCGATCGATGCGGCTTGTTACTCAGCACTGATCCAAGCCTCATCGAAGATGAAGGTGGAGGCCGACGGCGGCGTCAGGCTCGTCACCTATTCCGGCTCCCCGGCCGAGGGCGAGCTCGAAGGAGCGGTCGGAGAGCTTCCGGTACACGCAACCGTTCAAGAGGCGCGCATGTACCTCGAGTTCCAACAGCCCGCGTAGTTGCGCAACCCGCAGTGCGCGGCTCGAACATGGGCTACAGGAGCTTCACGAGCGCGATGACCATCGACGCCACGAGGCAGGCGACGAGCACGATCATCGAGATCCGCCAGGTCACGGGCACGGCCTGACTGTAGGGACATAGACTGAGCGCCGTGGCGACCGTGGAGACCGTCAACGGGCCGATCGACGCGAGCCAGCTCGGCACCACACTGATCCACGAGCACTTCATCACCCGCGACGAGGCCGTCTTCATCCAGTGGCCGCACGTGCGGCCCGTCGCCCCCGACCCCGATGACCCGGAGCCGCCCGACTTCCTGACGCCGGCCCTCGGCTGCGCTCGCGCCGTGCTCGAGCACGGCGTCAAGACCGTGATCGAGCCGACGGCGATGTTCATCGGTCGCGACGTCGGCTTCTCGAAGCGCGTCGCCGACGAGACGGGCCTCCAGGTCGTGGCCTGCACCGGCATCTACACCTATGACCACCTGCCTCCCTTCTTCAACGCGCGTGACCCCGACGCGATCGCCGAGCTCTTCGTCCACGACATCACCCAGGGCATCCAGGGCACGGACATCAAGGCGGCCTTCCTGAAGTGCGCCGCCGACGAGCCCGGCGTCACAGAGAACGTCGAGAAGGTCCATCGCGCCGTCGCGCGCGCGAGCGTGCAGACCGGCGCGCCGATAATGGCCCACTCCCGCCCCGCCAGCCAGACTGGGATCCGCCAGGTCGAGATCTTCGAGGAGGAGGGCGTCGACCTCTCGCGGGTGCAGATCGCGCACACCGGCGATACCGACGACCTCGACTACATCGAGCAGTTGCTCGACAAGGGCGTCTTCATCGGCCTCGACCGCTTCGGGCTGGAGCTCTTCCTTCCGATGGAGCAGCGGCTGCCGACCGCGGCGACGCTCTTGGAGCGCGGCCACTCCGAGCGCATGTTCCTCTCCCAGGACTACTGCGCCACGCTCGACTGGTTCCCCGCCGAGGTCGGCCGCCAGATGATGGAGGCGGGCCTCGCCAAGGGCTGGAGCATGACCCTCATCTTCGAGGAGGTGATCCCGGCCCTCCGCGAGCGCGGGATGACCGACGAGCAACTCGAGACGATGATGGTGAAGAACCCGGTCGCCTGGCTCACGGGCGAGCGCCCCGACTAGCGCATCCGCAGTCGCCGTCTAGCGGTGCTCCACGCCGATCGTGATCTCGACGTGGTTGTTGCCCGAGTTGGGGTTGCCCGTATAGGGGGAGAAGTCGATCGCCTTGCTGATGAACGTGCCCTTCTTGCGACCCCGGACCTTGATCTTCAGCGTGCCCCGCTGCTGGCTGACGAAGTCACCGAAGTCGCAGCTGACGTAGGTGCCCTTCACGCTGCAGCCGCTGCGAGCACCGTACGTCTGCGTCTTCAGGACCTTGAGCTGGGAGGGCACGTCGACGTGAACGGCCACACCCCACGATGTCCCGGGCCCGTCGTTCTTCGGCTTGACCACGAGCCAGCTCGTCTCTCCGCGGCGGATCGGCTGTGGCGCCGCGTGGCCTGAGATCGAGATGTCGGCGCACCCATCGGTCGTCGTGCATCCGCGTTGGTGCTTCCCGAGGGCACCGGGCACGACGAGCAGGCCGGCGGTTACGAGCATGACGGCAGCGAGGCATGCCCCTGTCCAAGGGGGCGGCGATCCATGCCGGAACCCCATGTGCGAAGTGTGACAGGTGGGTTAGCGGCAGCGGCGGCGATTCAACGTCTTGGCGCCGAACGGCTTGAGGCCCGCCTGCCCCGCGAAGCCGAGGCGCGGAAGGCTGAAGTTGTCCTCGATCGAGCGGAGCAGCGAGTAGTGGTTGTAGGGGGTCTCGTTCACCGTCCCTGGCCTGATGCAGCGCGAGACCAGGACGGCTCCGATGCGCCCTCCGCCCGGACCGGGGCTGATGCCCCCGGGAGTGTCGGGAGGGATCACGTTCGGCCCGGGCTTCTCGTTGCAGCATGCGCTCGAGTCCGAACCGGTCTCCGCCTCGTCAAAGGTGACGATCACGAGCCCGCGGTGGCGGTAGGCCGGCGAGCGCAGGATCCTCGGCACCCACTTGCGCAGGAACCCGTTCGCGCTCGCGAGCCCGCCGGGCTGGCCGTCCACGCACGGCTCATCGTGACCGTCGTCGCACAGGTTCGGCGTGATGAACGCGTAGTTGGGGGTCTTTCGCGCCTGCCTCAGGTCACCGCGCAGGTTGGTGAGGTCGACGTCGTTGCGGTTGCACGTGGGCGAGTCGATGATCGAGTGGAAGTAGACGAATGGGTTGTGTCGCGTCGCGTACTGGTCGCCCTTGCGGGCCGCCTGGGTGTCGTCTTGAGCCCCGATCGCTGGGTGCCTGCACGTCACCTGCGGCTTGCCCTTGGGCGTGCCGGCGTTCATGTCCTGCATGTAGCCCTTCCAGCTGTACCCCGAGTCCTCGAGCTGGTTTGCGATGGTCTGCGCCCCGAGCGGATAGACGCAGCCCGCGCCGACGAACTGGCCGTCAGGTGCGCTGGCGCCGGGAACGAACTCGCTGAAGGTCGGGCAGTCGGCCTGGGTCAGCGGGTTCGGCGCCTGCCCGCTCACCATGGCGATGTAGTTGTCGAGGCTGAGGTGCCCGATGCCGTAGTAGTTCGGGAGGAACTCGCCCCTGGACCGCAGCGTCTTGGCCAGATACGGCGCCTTCGACTTCGGGCCGAACGTGGTCGAGGCGTCCTCGTTCTCGAGCACGATGATGAAGACGTGCTTGACGTGCGGCGCCTTGCGCGGTGCCTTCGGCGCCGCGGGCGACGCGGCGGCGAACGCCCCGAGCCCGGCGGCGAGAGCGAGAGCGAGCGCCGCGATCCGAATCCTCATTCGTCGTTCGCCTCCTCGGCAGCGCGACGCCAGGCGGGGCCGAAGTCCCGCATCCGCCCAGGGTGCGCGAAGACGCGCTCGGGCGTGGGCGGCCGCACGTCGAAGCCCAGCCTCTCCGCGTACTCAGCGATGTCGGCGAGCTCGGGTCCCTCGGAGCGAGCGCTGCGGGTCGCCGCCGGTGACGCCTTCGGTGAGCACGCGGTCGGTACCCGCGGCGCCGGGCTCGGCAGATCCGGCACGTCGTAGTTCGGCCTCGAAAAGTCGAAGGTCCGGCCGATGTCCGACGAGTAGCGGTGGCGCGTGTTCAGGTACCCGAGCCCGAATCGGTAGGAGATCAGCTTCAGGATCGAGACGTGGGTCATCGCGGCGTGGCTCACATGGCCCCGGCGAGCCCACGGCGAGATCGCGACGGCGGGCGTCCGGAAGCCGGTGATGCCGAAGTTCTTGGAGAGCTTGCGGGACGACCTGTCGTCCGGGACGACGAGTGGGCTCACGTGGTCGTAGAAGCCGCCCCATTCGTCGTAGTTCACGACCATCGCGCCGCGGCGAAAGTTAGGCGAGGCGACGAACGCCTTCACGACCTCGGACATGAGGAACTGGCCCACGCGCGGGTCGCCGTGCGGGTGCTCGTCGGTCGAGAGGCCCTGGTCCTCGAACAGGAAGCCCGGGTCGACGAAGGCGATGTTGGGCAGGTTCCCGACCGCGGCATCGGCGTAGAACTCGGCGATCGGCCGCACCCAGGGGAGCGCGCGAGCGCCGTAGAGCGCCGCGAAGGGGATGTCCGTGAAGTAGTAGCCGACCGAGATGCCGGCGGCGCTCGCCCGGTCGAAGATCGTCTCCCACTGGTCCCCGAGCGACCCGGCGGGGATCACGTTCGTGATCTGCCCGCCTGACTGCGCTCCCCACTGATAGTGGCGATTGGGGTAGGTCGGCCCCAGGAGCGCCGCGAAGTAGCGGTCGTAGACAGTGAATGCCTGCGCCAGCGCAGGTAGGAATGGCAGGTCCTTCTGGACGTAGTAGCCGATCGCGAACTCGTCGTTCGCCTTGAAGAACCCGTCGAGCTTGCCGTGGTTGTACTCCTCGCGCGCCCCGTCCCAGGAATGGTCGGGGTCCTTGAATCCGCAGCCCTGGAAGTCGGGCGCCAGCGGATGCGTCGGGTGCCTCTTGCCGGAGCCGTCGGGGTAGGAGATCCCGGCCTGCCGCCCGTCGACGTCATCGCGCCACCCGAGGTAGTGGTCGAAGGAGCGGTTCTCCATCATCATCACCACGAAGTGGTCGATCGGGAGGTTCCGCGGGCTCGGGTAGGGCACGCGGGTCTGGCGCTTGGCCGCCTCCGCCACGAGCGTGTTCAGCGGCAGCGCCGCGCCTAGCCCGGCGGCGCCGGCGAGGGCTGCGGTGCGAGCCAGGAACTCGCGCCGCCGCAGATGCTCCGTGGGGTGCTCGGCCGCGAAGCGCCCCTCGGCCTCGTCGCGCGGTGCCTCGTCCGAGTGCGAGCTCAACCCGGGCCGCCCTTTTGCGCCGACGTCGGCTTGACCACCCGCTCGCAGTCGAAGACGCCGTCCTCCGCCCGGTCCACGTAGGCGACGTCCTTCCCGGGGCCGCAGTTGATGACGTCCCGGGTCCCGTCGCGCGCTCGAATGACGTCGCGACCCTGACCGTCCACGGGCTTGCCCGCGATGGAGTTGAACTCGTCCCGTCCGGCGCCGCCGACGAGGACGGCCCCGCCACCGCCGCCGAGGAGGGTGTCCGCGCCGCCTCGCCCGTTGATGTGATCGAAGCCGCCGCCGCCCCTGATGACGTCGGCGCGGGGGCCGCCGACCAGATGATCGGCGTGGCGGGTGCCCTTGATCGCGTGCTGTCCGCTGGAGCCGGCGGCGGCGACGAGGCCAACGGCCAGGACCACGAGGAGGGCAGCGAGGACGGTGAGCGTCGCGGCCGCGCGACGACCGCGCCGTCCACTGCGGAGCTTCCCTGGCATGCCGCGTGGAAGATAGCCCTCGGCCGGCCACACCGCGTCACTTCGGTGTTACGCGGCGGGGTTTACCCGAATAGTTCGGGCAAACTCGCCCGCGTACGAGCTAGGTCGCCGGCTCGACGGTCTTGCCTGCCGGGCCGGCCGCCGGCCCTCGCGTGTCGGACGGGCGCTCGTCCGGAATGCGAAGGGCGAGCTCGGCGTTGAGCGCGACCCCGGCCAGAAGGGCGAGGTTCGAGATCCAGAGCCAGATCAGGAAGACGATCGCGCCCGCGAGGGTTGCGTAGGTCGCCTCGTAGGAGGCGAAGGTCGCGACGTAAAGGGCGAACGCGCCCGACGCCAGCAGCCAGACGAGAAGGGCGAACGCGGTGCCGGCGATCACGGCCCTCCACGGCCGTGGGTCGAGATCCGGTCCGTGGCGGGAGAGGATGGCGATGGCGGTCGCGCCCGCGAGCGCAAGGAACGGCCAGCGGACGATCTCGAAGACGGTCCGCCCCGTCGAGCCGATCCCCAGCGAGCTCGCGGCGGAGTCGAGGAGAGGCCCGCTGAGGCCGACGACGACCATCATCAGCGCCAGGATCGCGACGCTCGCGAGAGCGAGGCCCACCTGAAGCGCGCGGACCTTGACCGTCGAGCGACGCTCCTTTACCCCGTGAATCGTGTTCGCCGCCCGGATGAAGCCGCCGACGTAGCCCGAGCTGGCCCAGAGGGCGGCTGCGAACGCGATCACCGCGGCCACGCCGGCCTCGCCGTGCGATCGGACGAGCCCGTTGATGGCCGGCCTCAGGGCGTCGGCGGTGGAGCTCGGGCCGACCTGAGTGGCCGCGTGGAGCAGGGTCTGCGCGGTCCCCTCGCTGCCGAAGAGTCCGAGAAGCGCAACGAGCGCAGCGATCGTCGGAAAGATCGACAGCGCCGAGTAGTAGGCGAGACTCGCCGCGAGGTCGGTGAAGCCGGCGCCGTTGGCCCGTTCGAAGGTGGAGCGCGCCAGGTCGAAGCGGCGGGGTGACTCGCGCCCCGCGCCGGTCTCCGGCGCCGGCCGCGCCACGGTCATAGCGTCGGCTCGAAGTCCTCGGCGCCGGACGGGCGCGAACCCTCCCCGGCTGCCGGTGCGCCGTCGCCCGTCTGGCCTTTGGCGGAGCGCGCGCGCTCGGTCCCGATCCGGCCGCGCTGCCCCGTGTAGAAGACGAGGGCGCCGACGGCGACGATGGCGAGCGCGAGCACTCCGAAAAGCGGCGAGGCGACCGTCAGCCCGGCGACGAGAATGACCCCGCCGATGGTGAGCACGGCGGCCACGATCACCCAGGCGACTCCGTACATGCCTGCTCGCTTACCCAATCGGCAGACGTGGGAAACGGTTTCGGGGCCCGTGAAACGGGTATCGGCGTGCGCGAGGCAGCCACGTCAGGGAAGACAGCCGCGCGGGGGCGACCCCCACAAAGTGCCCCCGCGCCTGTGAGTGAGGGAGGGGCCCGGCCTTCGTCGGGCCCCTCCTTCCTCCGTAACGATGCGCTGCCAGTCAGAATCATCGGGATGACTGAGTTGAGGTTGGCGCGAGACGAGCAGCTCCTCGAGCGCTATCACCGCCTGCGCGAGCCGGAGGTGCGCGAGGAGCTGGTTCGCCGCTACATGCCGTTCGCTCGCAGCATGGCGCTGCGCTACCGCGGCGGCAGCGAGCCCACCGAGGACCTCATCCAGGTTGCGAGCCTCGGCCTCGTCAACGCCATCGACCGGTTCGACCCCGAGCGCGGCATCCCGTTCATCGCCTTCGCGGCCCCCACCGTTCTCGGCGAGCTGCGGCGGCATTTCAGGGACCGCGTCTGGAACCTCAGGCTCCCGCGCGGGCTGCAGGAGCGCGTTAGCAAGGTGGATGAGGCGATCAAGAAGCTCACGGGCGAGCTCGAACGCTCGCCGACGATCCGCGAGATCGCCGAGGCCCTCGATCTCACCGAGGACGAGGTGCTCGAAGCGTTCGCCGCCGGCGACGCCCGGCGGACGATGTCGACCGACCAGCCGGTGGGAGGCGAGGTCGACGAGATGACGATCGGAGACCGGATCGGCACCGTGGAGGAGGGCTACGAGACGGTGGAGCAGCGGACGACGATCGCCACCGGCCTGCCGGCCCTGAGCGAGCGCGAGCGACTCGTGCTGCGCTATCGATTCGTCGACGACATGACGCAGTCGCAGATCGCCGAGAAGATCGGCCACTCGCAGATGCACGTGTCGCGGATCCTGCGCGGAGCGCTCGACCGCCTGCGCGCCGAGGTCGCCGAGGCGGAGCCCGACGCTTAGGGCGGGGCTAGCGCTCCGAGATCTTGAACATCAGGTGCTCGCCACCGGCCGAGTCCTCGACCCGAACGTCGTCGGCGAGCTTCTCCAGGGAGGCGCCCAGCGCCGGCACCTCGAGCGCGCCGAGCAAGCGCTCAGCCGCGCCGTCTCGCAGGGGCCCGACCTTCACGGCGATCCCGCGCTCCACGTCGGTCACAGCCACCTGGACCCGGCCGTCGACGAACCCGTCCGGCGGCCCGCCGGTGATGGCGTCGCCGAGGAGGATCGCGTCGGAGAGCTTGTCGACGGAGAGGTCGACCCGGGCGGCGATCGACGAGAGGATGCGCGAGACCACGAGGGGAGCGACGTCGAAGTCCCCGACCGAGACGACGGTGTCGTCGCGTACCTCAGCGACGCGCTCGGGCGCTGCGCGCCCGTCGCCTTGCTCCTCGCCCGGCATCGCCATCGCGATCCGCAGCTCCGTGCCGCCGCCGGGGTTGCCGCGAAGCTCGAATGAAGCGGCGAGCGTGGCGATCAGCGGCAGCCCGAGGCGCAGGCTGGGCTCCGCGCTGGGTGCCGAGATTCGCGGGCGGAACCCGCTGCCGAAATCGCGGACGACGATCTCGAACGCCTCACCGACGGCCACGATGATCTCCATCGGTCCCGCCTCGTCTCCCTCGTAGGCGTGGACCGCGGCGTTGACGCACGCCTCGGAGATCACCGCCTTCACGTCGGCGACGCCCGTCTCGTCCATCCCCGCTGCCTCGGCGAGCCCGGCGACCGTGTGACGCACGATCCCGACGTTCTCCGGGCGGGCCGGCAGGACGAGTCGCATCGTGGCTTGGTCGGAGGGCATCACGCCTGGGCGGAGCGAGGATACCCGCGCGCGGCGCCCGCGAACCGCGCCTGCGGGGTCGCGGCCGCCGTCAGGTCACCGTCACCCGGCGACCGTCGCTTCGCGCTGTCCCTCGTGAACCCCCTCGGCGACCTCCTCGACGAGCTTGGCGCAGAATGCGTCGAGGTCGTCGGGCTTGCGGCTCGTGACGAGCCCCTCGTCCACGTGGACCTCCTCGTCGACCCAGTGTGCGCCGGCGTTCCGAAGGTCAGTCGCCAGGCTCGGCCACGAGGTCAGCGTCCGGCCCTTGACCACGCCCGCGTCGATCAGTGTCCAGGGGGCGTGACAGATCGCCGCCACCGGCTTCCCGGCCTCGAAGAACCGCCGCGTGAAGTCCAGGGCGTCCTCGACCGTGCGCAGGATGTCGGGGTTCGCGACGCCCCCCGGGAGGACGAGCGCGTCGTAGTCGTCCGCGTCGGCGTCCGCGGCCGTGCGTCCGACCGAGAACACCTCGCCCTTGTCGAGGTGGTTGAACGCCCGCACCTCGCCCTCCTCGGGCGCGATCAGCTCGGGCTCGCCACCGGCCTCCTTCACCGCCTCCCAGGGGCGCTCGAGCTCCACCTGCTCGACGCCCTCGTTCGCCACGAGAAAGGCGACTCGCTTGCCGTCGATCCCTGCCATCTTCATGCCTCCTTCGAAATTGCTTTCCGGCAGAGGACTACCCGACGCGGGAGGAGCGTATTCAGGGCGCAACATTGCGCCGCTCGTCGCCTAGAGTTGGGGGACGAGTGAGATGACCACCATCACGGGAAGACGGCCTTTCCTCGCAACCTTGATGGGCACGCCGCGGCGTGAGCTGCGGCGCGGGCTGGTGGTGGGCCTGGCGATCCTGATCCCCATCCTCGTGGCTGACATCGTGCTCGGAACGAGGGTGACCGTTCCGGGCTCCTATGTCCTCGGAGCGTTCGCGGCCGCGATCGTCGGCGGCCTGACGCCGGCCGCGATCCTCGTCGCCCTCGCCTTCGTGCTCGCCGTCGTGAGCCCCGAGTGGACCCACAACTTCGCCACCCTCGATTATTGGGTCCGTCTCACCGTGCTGGTCGTCGGGGGCGCGTTGGCGATTCTCACCGCGTGGATGCGGGAGGGCTCGCGCGCGTTCACGGGCAGGCTCACGCTGCTCGACCAGATCGGCGCCATCGCCGACGGGTCGCTCTCGCTGGCCGACACGCTCGACCGAGCGGTCTCCCTGATCGCTCCGGCGGCGGCCGACGTCGCGATCATCGACGCGATCCACAGCGGGGAGGTCACGCGGGCCGCGGTGCGCGTTCGCGGCCGGTCCGATTGGCCCGCCGTCGAGACGACCCTGCGAGCGCGGCCACCGTCCACCCCCTTCTGGCTTCGCGACCCGGATTTCGGGATCCCACCGGTGCCCCAGTTCCTGCCGCGGGTGACCGATGCGCAGGTCGACATGCTCGGCCACGGCGGTGATGACACCGAGTTCATGCGGTCGCTCGGGATGCGCTCGGTGATCATCGTCCCCCTGATCGCCCGGCGACGCCTTCTCGGGACCCTGACCGTGGTGGTCGCGTGGTCGAAGCGGCACTATGGGCGCGACGACCTCACATTCGTCAAGACCCTGAGCGGTCGCCTTGCGCTTGCGCTGGACAACGCCGGCCTCTTCAGCGACCTCGAGAGCGTCGAGCGGCGAATGGACGCGGTCATGGACCGGATCCCCGAGGCGGTCACCGTGCACGAGGCGAACGGCTCGCTGGTATTCGCCAACCAGGCCGCGGCCGACCTGATCGGCATGCCGGACGGCGAGGAGGTCCTCGCGGCGGGTTCGGACGCGCGCGTGGCCCGCTACGAGCTGTACGCGGAGGACGGGCGGCGGCTTCCCGACGAGGACCTCGTCGTCGAAGCGCTCCGCGCGGGCCAGCTTCCGCTTCGGGGCACGTTCCGAATCCTCGTGCGGGAGACCCGGGAGGAACGCTGGATCTCGGTCGTCGTCGAGCCGATCACCGGCCCCGAGGGGAACCTTCTCTACGCGGTGACGACGATCGAGGATGTCACCGCGAGCAAGCGCGCCGAGCTTTCGCAACGGCTGCTCGCCCGGGTCGGCGAGCTGCTGCAGTCGTCCCGGAACCACGCCGAGACGCTCCGGAGGGTCGCCGAGCTGGCCACGTCCGAGTTCGCCGACTGGTGCGCCGTGAGCGTCCCCGGTGGTGACGGCGTGATCGATGTCGCTGCCGCCTCGCACCGCGACCGGGGCGAGATCACCGGAGAGCTCCGCGACCTCGACGCCATCGACCCCGACTCCGACTCGCCGATAGCGCGGGTGCTGCGAGGTGAAGAACCCGCGGTGGCGGTGGGGAGCCTCGGGTCGACGATCGTCGTGCCGATGGCCGCCGGCGCGAAGCTCGTCGGCGCCCTGACGTTCGGCACCGACGCGGGGTCTCGGCGCTTCGAGGACCGCGACCTGGAGGTGGCCGTGGAGTTCGGCAGGCGAGCGGGCCTGGCAGCGGAGAACGCGCGCATCGCCGAGATGCGGATCGAGATCAACCGGACGCTCCAGCGCGGCCTGCTGCCCGCGGAGCTTCCGGACATGCCGGGCTGGCACGTGGCCACGATGTACCGGCCCGCCGGCGAGCTCAACGAGGTCGGAGGCGACTTCTACGAGGTGGCTGAGATCGAAGGCGGCTGGATGGTCGTGCTCGGCGATGTCGTGGGGCGCGGCGCCGAGGCAGCGGCGCTCACGGCGCTCGCCAGGCACACGCTGCACACCGCGGGCGTGATCACCTCCGACCCGCTGCACGCACTGGCCGCGCTCAACCGACGCCTCCGCGAACGCGACCCGACCCCCCTCTGCAGCGCGGCCGCCCTGGTGCTCCAGAAATCCCGAGCCGGCGCCGCCGAGGCCCGTGTGGTGGCTGCGGGCCACCCGCTTCCCCTGTTGATCAGCGGTGGGAGGGTGACGGAGGCGGCCGTGCCAGGACCGCTCCTGGGTGCGATGGCCGACCCGGATTGGGTGACCTCACTCGTCGAGCTCGCACCGGGCGACCAGCTCATCGTCTATACGGACGGGGTAACGGACGCGCGCTCGGGCGATGAGATGTTCGGCGAAGAGCGCCTTCGCAGCGAGATCGCCGGCTCGGAACGCCCGGAGGCCGCCGTCGCGAGAGTGGAGGCGGCGCTTCAGTCCTTCGCCGGCGAGGTGGTCGGCGACGACGCGGCCCTGGTCGCGATCATGCGCTCCCCGGGTCTTCCTGCTCGGGCGGCGGATCGGGCTCGGGCAGATCTGGAGGAGGCGGCACCGGGTCGTCCACCGGGTCCGGTTCCGGCTCCGTAACGGGATCGGGAGAGGGCTCCGGCTCCTCCACCGGGACCGGCGGCGCGGTGGGTGACTCCGGAGGCTGCTCGATCTCGCCCATCGGGGTTTTCGTTCTCATAGCGAGCGGGTATACCCGTCAGACCTTGTTCGAATCCGAGCCAGCCGAGGACGAGCGCGCGGCGGCGGAGCCATCGGAGGCTCCCCCGGAGGAAGCCCCGGAGGAGGACGAGGCGGGCGAGGCTCACGGCCCGATCGGGAATCCCGCCTCCGACGAGGAGGCGCTCGCGAACCGCCAGCAGGAGTCCGGCGAGGAGTCCGGGCCCGGGGCCGGCGCCGACTGAACCACGGCTCGCCGGGATCGCCGGGAGTAAGATCCGGGCGCAAGTGGGCGCCTCACGGAAGAGCAATTGAACGCACCGTTTCGCGTCGAGGTCGAGGACCTCGATGGCGGGATACGCTCGTTCAACCTGAGGGGTGAGCTCGACCATGCCACCGCGCCGGAGCTCCGCCGGCCGCTCGAGGCGGCGCTCGAGGGCGGGACGCGCTCGCTTCTGATCGACCTGAGCGACTGCAGCTTCATCGACTCCACCGGCCTCAGCGTCATCGTGCATGCCCACTCGCGACTCGTCGACGGCGACGCGAACGGTGGCGACGGACAGCTGGAGATCTGCTGCCCCGATGCCCAGGTACGTCGCCTGCTCGAGATCACGGGCATCGACCGTGCGCTGGGCCTCCACCAAACGCGCGACGAAGCGCTCGCGGCCCTCTCGAAGTCCGTCGCCTAGGCGAGCCTCGGGGCGGGTATTGAGCCTCGATGGCGCCTGACCAGGATTCCGTCTCCGGCCGCAACGATCCCGAGCCGGAGCGGGACGAGACCGAGGCCGAGCGGCTCGACCGCAACCTGAGCGAGATGCTCCAGGAGCTGCGCGTCGCCCTCCCAGGCGTCCAGGTGCTTTTCGCGTTCCTGCTCACCGTTCCCTTCTCCCAGGGCCTCGTGCGAATGACCGAGTTCGAACGGATCCTCTACCTGGTCGTGTTGCTTTCGACCGCGCTCGCCACCTTCATCCTGATCGCGCCGACCGCCTACCACCGCATGACTTTCCGCCAGGGGCGAAAGGCCGAGGTGGTCGCGTTCTCGAATCGCGCCATCCTCATCGGCCTCGGCTTCCTCGCGTTCGCGATGGTGGGCGCGATCCTCCTCGTCACCCACCTGCTGTTTGGAGCGGCCGCGGCGATTCCCATCACCGCCGTCGCGGGGCTGGTCATTGTGAGCCTCTGGTACGTGCTTCCCGTGCTTCGGGATTTTCGCTGACACCTCCCGTTTGGCGGATGTAGACCCGGGGTAGCCCGCCGCCGTGTGACGAGGTGGCTGCTTCGGCTCGCATTGGCTCTCGCTGTCTGGGTGGCGACCGGCTGCGGTCGCCAGTCGACCCTCGATCCGCACAGCAGAGCCTCGAGCGACATCGCGACGCTTTGGTGGTGGATGCTCGGCGCGGCGGCGATCGTCTTCTTCGGCGCCCTCGTGCTGCTCGCGCTGAGCTGGTTCACGCGTGAGCGACCGGGCCTGCCGATCATCGGTCGCAGCGAGAAGGCGGACAACCGCATGGTGGTCGGCTTCGGAATCGTCGTCCCGGCGATCGTGTTGATCGTCCTCTTTGCGATCTCGAACCTCTACGTGATCGGCCAGACGGACGCCCCCGCGCGGGGCTCGACGGCGATGAGCATCGAGGTCACCGGCCACCAGTGGTTCTGGGAGGTGCGTTATCCGGGGACCGACGCGGTGACGGCGAACGAGATCCACATCCCCGCCCGCACGCGGGTGCAGGTCATCGCGAAGACCGACGACGTCATCCATTCGTTCTGGGTGCCGGAGCTGAACCGGAAGATCGACATGATCCCGGGCCAAACGAACCGAGTCCTGCTCGTCGCCGACAAACCGGGCGTCTATCGCGGCCAATGCGCTGAGTTCTGCGGCCTCCAGCACGCGCACATGGCGATGCGGGTGATCGCGCAACCGGCGCCGGCGTTTCATCGCTGGCTCGCGAACATGGCCGCGCCGGCCCGAGCTCCGGCGACGGCACCCGCGCGGCGGGGTGAGCAGGAGTTCATGTCGAGCCAGTGCGCGAGCTGCCACACGATTCGCGGCACTTCGGCGGAGGGCACAGTGGGGCCAGACCTCACCCATCTCGCCACGCGGGCGACCCTCGCAGCCGACACGATTCCGAACACTCATCGCTATCTCCTGCGCTGGATCGCCGATCCCCAATCGATCAAGCCGGGGAACCGGATGCCTGGCCTGCGGCTCACGAAGCCCCAGCTCCGCTCGATCGTCGCCTACCTGCAGGGGCTCAGGTAGCGATGGCGATCGCCGTCCCACCCGCCGCCGAGGCCCGGGTCGATCGCCTCGACCGCATCTGGAAGGAGCGCCCGGGGCTCTTCGGGTGGCTCACGACGGTCGACCACAAGCGGATCGGGATCCTCTACTTCTTCACCGCGCTCGCCTTCTTCGCAGCCGGCGGCGTCGAGGCGCTCCTCATCCGGACCCAGCTGGCGGGCCCGAACGGGACCGTTCTCAGCCCGGGCGCCTTCGACCAGGCGATGACGATGCACGGGGTCACGATGATCTTCCTGTTCGTGATCCCGATGTCGATCGGGGCGTTCGGGAACTACCTCGTGCCGCTCATGATCGGCGCCCGGGACATGGCGTTCCCGCGCCTCAACGCCTTCTCGTTCTGGGCCTACCTGTGCTCCGGGCTCTTCATGTACATCGGTCTCGCGACCGGCAACGGCCCCAACGCCGGCTGGTTCGACTACGTCCCGCTTGCGTCGAAGACGTACAGCCCCGGCCTCGGGATCGACTTCTACGCGCTCGGCCTGCTGTTCAACAGCATCTCCTCGACGGCGTCGGCCGTCAACTTCATCGTCACGATCTTCAAGCACCGCGCGCCGGGCATGTCGCTAAACCGCATGCCGCTCTTCTGCTTCGCGTTCCTCGCCGTGTCGTTCGCACTCGTCTTCGCGCTCCCGGCGCTCTCGGTCGCGCTGATCCTGCTCGAGCTCGACCGGATGCTCGGCTTCCACTTCTACGACGTCGCGAAGGGGGGCGACACGATCCTCTGGCAGAACCTCTTCTGGATCTTCGGCCACCCCGAGGTCTACATCATCATCCTGCCCGCGTTCGGGATCGCGACCTCGATCATTCCCACGTTCGTGCGGCGGCGGATGGTCGCCTTCCCGCTCGTCGCCCTGGCCGAGATCCTGGTGGCGTTCATCGGCTTCGGCGTGTGGGCGCACCACATGTTCGCGGTCGGCCTCTCGACCGTGACGACGGTCTACTTCGCGGCGGCGAGCCTCATCATCGTCATCCCGAGCGGGATCCAGTTATTCGCCTGGATCACGACGATCCTCACCGGAACGCCGAGGTTCAAGACGCCGCTGCTCTGGATCATCGGCTTCATCGTCCTGTTCATGCTCGGCGGGCTCTCGGGCATCACGTTCGCCGCGATCCCGTTCGACCAGCAGCTCACCGACACCTATTACGTCGTCGCACATTTCCACTACGTGATCTTCGGCGCGGCGGTGTTCCCCCTGATCGGCGGGGCCTTCTACTGGTTCCCGAAGGTCACTGGCCGCATGTACCACGAGGGCTGGGGAAAGGCGAGCTTCTGGCTCACCTTCATCGGCATGAACATCACGTTCTTTCCGATGCACATCCTCGGGCTCGACGGAATGCCGCGGCGCCAGTACACGTATCCCTCCGACATGGGCTGGACCGGGCTCAATCTCCTGGAGACGATCGGCGCCTACCTTCTCGCGGCGGGCCTCATCGCGGTGGTCGTGAACCTCGCCATCAGCCGGTTCCGCGGCGAGCGCGTCGGCAACGACCCGTGGGGGGGCGACACGCTCGAGTGGTCCACCACCTCGCCCCCGCCCGCCTACAACTACGCCGTCATCCCACGGGTCTCGAGCCCGTACGCGATGTGGGACAGGGAGGACCGCGAGGCCGACATCCGCGATCTCGAGCGGGGAGACCGCGTGCTCGAGCGCGGGCACGAGACGCCCGCTTCGACGGCGGTCGACGCCGACTGGGACGAGGTGCTCGACATGCCATCGAGCTCACCGTGGCCGCCGGTTCTGGCGCTGGCGCTCTCCGGCGTCTTCGCCTTCGCGCTGCTCGAGCTATGGATCGCGGCGGGAATCTTCGTCCTGGGCTCGATGGCCGTGCTCGCCGCGTGGCACCTGAGGGAGCCGCAGGAAGCATGAGCGAGCCGACACGCAGCATGGAGGCAACGGGGGCCGGGGCGGCGGCTCGCGTCGCGCGCGCGCGCCGCGCGATGCCGAGCGGGTGGTGGGGCATCGCCCTCGTCATCGCGACCGAGGCAACGCTGTTCGGCTCGCTGATCGCCGCTTACTTCTACCTGCGCTTCCAGGCGTCCGCTTGGCCGCCCGCCGGGGTGCCCGCACCCTCCGTGACCCTGCCGCTCGTCCTGACCGGGGTCCTGCTCCTCACCGCCGTGCCGCTCTACGGCGCGGTCCGCGCCGCGCGCGCGGCCGCCCCGCGACGAGCGTGGTGGCTGCTCGCGCTCGCGTTCTGCGTCCAGGCCGCGTACCTGGGTCTCCAGATCCATCTGTTCGTCGACGACATGAACGCGTTCACACCGCAGGGAAGCGCCTACGGGTCCATCTACTTCACCCTCCTCGGCGTCGACCACGTTCACGTCGCGATCGGCCTCGCCCTGGACGTCTGGCTACTCGCGAAGCTCCTCGGGGGGCTCACCAACTACCGGATGGTGGCATTGCGGGTCGTCTCGCTCTACTGGTACTTCGTGGCCTTGGTCGGTGTCGCGGTCGTGTTCACCCAGCTCTATCCCTCGCTGTGAGCGGCGCGCCGACATCCGCGACCTCGCCGCGCCTGTGGTTCGCGGTGGCCGGATCGCCGGTCGCCTGGGGCTTCCAGTTCGGTATCGGCTACTGGATCAGCGAGGCGCATTGCAACCAGGTGGCGAGCGGCTGGACCGACATCGCGCAGGGGCTCGCCATCGCGTTCACCGCCGTCGCGGCACTGATCGCCGTGGCGGCGGGGCTCACCGCCCTGAGCCTTTACCGGGCGACCTCGGACGTCGACGACGACGACGGTCCGCCGTCGGGCCGGACCCACTTCCTCGCCATCGTCGGGATGGCGATCACCCCCCTCTTCTTCTTCATCATCGTCATGAACGGCGTTGGGGTGAGCGTCCTCTCCCCCTGTCAGCAGTCATGAAGGGCGCTGCGTCCGCGCACCGAGTCCGCGGCCGCGCCATCGCGGGGCTCGTCGCCCTCGCGGCGTTCGCCGCGGCGGCCGCCGCCATCGCACAGCCCCCGAGCGGAATCGTCCATACGAAGCCCGAGCGGAACCGCCCCCCGCGCGCGCTCGGCGCCGAGCTCTTCGCGGCCAACTGCGTGAGCTGCCACGGGATCGACGGGCGGGGGATCCAGCAGCCACAGCCGGGCGGCGCGGGCGACATCACCGGGCAGGGGCCGAGCCTCCGCGGCGTTGGGGCACTCGCGCCGGACTTCTACCTGCGCACGGGCCGCATGCCGATCGCTCACGCGGGCGAGGAGCCGGAGCGGCATCGCCCGTTCTTCTCGCGTCGCGAGATCCGCGGGCTCGTCGCCTACGTCGCCTCGTTCGGCAAGGGCCCGCCGATCCCGCACCCGCGTCCCGGGCGCGGAGACCTGGCCAGGGGCCAGCAGCTCTTCACCTCGAACTGCGCCGGTTGCCACCAGGTGGTCGGCGAGGGCGGGTACGTGACGGGTGCGCGCGTCCCCGTCCTGCGGCACGCGAGCGCCCGCGAGATCGCCGAGGCGGTGAGGATCGGTCCCTACCTGATGCCGCGCTTCGGGCCCCGCACGATCACGCCCCACGAGCTGGACGACATCGTCGCTTACGTCAAGAGCGTGCGCTCGCCGGACGACGCCGGAGGACTCGGCATCGGCCACATCGGCCCGGTGCCGGAGGGCATGGTCGCCTGGCTCGTGGCGGCGGTCGTCCTCGTGGGCGTCTGCGTTCTGATCGGGGAGAGGTTGAAGAAGACATGAGGGTCCTCAAGGCGCTTTGGCTCGTGATCGTGCTCATCATCGGGCTGGCGCGGCCGCCGTGGAAGCGTCCGCGGATCGTGCCCGAGGGCGACCCGTCCGGCCGCGCGGAGCTCGTCGTCGGCGGCCTGCTCCTCGCGGCGGGAGCGTGCGGCCTGTTGTTCGTCGTGGCATACGTGCTCGACTGGCCGAACCGCACCCAGCTCCTCGGCCTGACGCTCGGCGTCGGTCTGGCCCTGCTCTCCGCCGCGTGCATCGTCGCCTCACGCCACCTCGTGGTGACGGAGGAGCTCGAGGAGGAGTACCCCGAGCCGGGGGGTGACCGCGGAGAGGCCGATGCCGTCAGTCAAATCGTCGAGGAGAGCTCCAGCCGGCTCACCCGAAAGCGGTTCCTGGCGGGCGCGGCGGGCGCGGCGGGCGCGGGGCTCGGCGCAGCTCTCATTGCGCCCGTCGCCGGCCTCGGTCCGATCCTCGACACGGAGTCGCTCTACGACTCGCCCTGGCGGCGGGGACGCCGGCTCGTCGATGGGACGGGAAAGGCGTTTCGTGCGTCCGACATCGCCGAGGAGGCGTTCTACACCGCGTTTCCAGAGGGCGCCTCCCAGGAGGAGCTCGGCTCGCCGGTGGTGGTCGTGCGGCTCAAGACGCAGGACCTCGAGCTGCCCCGGGACCGCGGCGACTGGGCGCCGAATGGGATCGTCGCGTACTCGAAGATATGCACGCACGCGGGTTGCGCGGTCGCCCTCTATCGCAAGCCGCTCTTCCCGCCGGCCGAGCCCGAGCCGGCGCTCGTGTGCCCGTGCCACTACTCGACCTTCAACCCGGCCACCGGCGGCACCGTCCTGTTCGGCCCCGCCGGACGGGACCTCCCTCAGCTTCCGCTGGAAATCGATCACGAGGGCTTCCTGAGGGCGGGCGGCAATTTCTCCGGGCCGGTCGGGCCGAGCTTCTGGGGCGTGAGGACGAGGGGGCCGCACACGACATGATGCGCTCGCTGGTCCGCTTCCTCGACGAGCGGACGGGTTCGGCCTCGTTCGCGCGCAAGGCGCTGCGCTATGCGTTCCCCGACCACTGGTCGTTCCTGCTCGGAGAGATCGCCCTCTACGCGTTCGTCGTCCTCGTCGCGACAGGCATCTACCTGACGTTCTTCTTCGAGCCGAGCACCGCGACCACCGTCTACCACGGCTCCTACTCCCCGCTCGACGGGGTCGAGATGACGCGCGCATATCGCTCGGTTCTCGACATCTCCTTCGACGTGAAGGCCGGGCTTCTGATCCGGCAGACGCATCACTGGGCGGCGGACGTCTTCGTCGCGGCCA
Organism: uncultured Actinomycetes bacterium; assembly: GCA_963771655.1. GTDB lineage: Bacteria > Actinomycetota > Thermoleophilia > Solirubrobacterales > 70-9 > JAWVFM01. The sequence continues at coordinate 41,152 of CAVYUG010000003.1, forward strand.
TCGTCCTCCACCTCCTCAGGGTCTTCTTCACGGGCGCCTATCGGAAGCCGCGCGAGCTGACCTATGTCATCGGCGTCCTGATGCTCTTCATCAGCCTGCTCGAGGGATATCTCGGATACTCCTTGGCCGACGACCTGCTGTCGGGGATGGGCCTCGCGATCGGCTACGGGGTGGCCCTCTCGATTCCAGTCATCGGGCCCAATCTCGCGCTCGGAATCTGGGGGAGCCAGTTGCCGGGGGACCCCGACTTCTGGTCGCGCATGTACATCACCCACGTGCTGATCCTGCCGATCGTCATCGGCGGCCTCATGGCGGCGCACCTCGCGCTCGTCGCCTCACGCCACCACACCCAGTTCAAGCGGATGGCGCGCCAGACGGAGCGCCGCCTCGTCGGAGTGCCGACGTTTCCTGGGCAGGCGCCGCGCTCGCTCGGCCTCTTCTTCGCCGTCGCCGCAGCGCTGGTGCTGCTCGGCGGGCTCGTGCAGATCAACCCGGTCTGGCTCTGGGGCCCCTACCACCTCGCGGACGGGACGAACGGCGCCCAGCCCGACTGGTATCTGGGTTGGCTCATCGGCGCGCTGCGGCTCGTGCCCTCCTTCGACGTCGTCATCGCCAATCGAACCGTCGTGCCCAACCCGTTCTGGGGCGGAGCCCTCTTCCCCCTGGCAATCATGTCCCTGATGCTCGCCTGGCCATGGCTCGAGCGACGCGTTACCGGGGACAGACGGGTGCATAACGTCCTCGACCGGCCTCGCGATGCGCCCTGGAGGACCGCGATCGGCGCCGCGGTCTGGACCTTCGTGGTGCTCGTATTCCTCGCCGGCTCGGCCGATCGCATCTTCGTCTTCACGGGCCTCAGCTACTCGTTGCAGATCTGGCTGTTTCGCATCGCGGCGATCGTGTTGCCGCTCGTTGTCCTCGTCGGGACCCGGAAGCTCTGCCTCGCGCTCCAGCACGCCGAGAAGATCGAGAACGACCGCGAGCGGGCCGAGAAGGAGGCCGAGGCGGCGGCGAGGGCTCCGAGCTGACGATCCGCTAGCGGCGCTCGCCCCGCATGGCTGCGGCGGCGGTCGCCGCACCTGCGACGACGAGCGCGCCCGCTCCGAGCGCGGCGGGGTGACGCGTCAGGCGCTCGAGCATGCTCCGCGAGCGAGACTGCTCGCCGAATGTCCCGTGCGCGCCGTGGTCGCCGGGAACGGGGGCGAACAGGTTGTCGGGGCGGCCGTTGACGGGCTCGTCGGTCTGCTGGGCATCGAAGCCGACACGCGCGAGATAGATGTCCGCGGCCCAGGGTGCCAGCTTGTTGCCGACGATCGTCTTCCAGACGGGGGCGCCGACGTAGTGCTCGCGCGGGGCCTTCTCCGAGGCCCACACGATCGCCCGAGCAGCGACCTCGGGCTGGTAGATGGGCGGCACGGGTTGAGGGTGCTTCGCCACCTTGGTGCGGCCGATCTCGAACTGCGGCGTGTTGAGAGCCGGCAGCTGCACCATGCTGATCCGCACGCCCGAGCCGTCGTGCATGAGCTCGGTGCGGACCGATTCGGTGAAGCCCTTGATCGCGTGCTTCGCACCGCAGTAGGCGGACTGGAGCGGGATGCCGCGGTAGGCGAGCGCGGAACCGACCTGAACGATCGTGCCGGCGTCGCGGGGACGCATGCGCGCAAGCGCCGCCCGCGTGCCCCACACGGCGCCGAGGTAGGTCACCTCGGTTGCGCGGCGGAACTCCTCGGGCTCGACCTCGGTGAAGGGCGAGAAGACCGTCGCCATGGCGTCGTTGACCCAGACGTCGATCGACCCGAGCTCCTCCTCGATCGTCGTCGCGGCCGCGTCGACCGCATCCGCGTCCGCAACGTCCGCGGGGACGGTGAGCGCATCGCCGCCGGCCGCGGCGATCTCCGCGCTCGCGCCCGCCAGACCGTCGGCGCCGCGCGCGATGAGGGCGACGCGATCACCGCGCCGCGCGAACTCGAGCGCGCTCGCCCGGCCGACCCCGGCCGAGGCGCCGGTGACCGCAACCACACGACCGCTCGCCATAGCGCCCGGGGGTTACCCGGGCGCGATGGTCGAAAAACGGGTTAGGCCGCGCTGCGGAAGGCGGCGAGGGCGCCGTCGCGAGCGAGGCGCGCCAGCGCCCGCTCCTCGAGCTCGCGGGTGGAGCTCTGGGTCAAGCCGAGCTTGCGGGCCGTATCGCGCACCGAGTGCGCCTCACGTCCGCCCGTGCCGAAGCGGGCCTCGATCACCGAACGCTCCTCGTCGGTGAGCTTCGACAGCGCCGCGGCGACGGTGTCCTCCTGCTCGCGCTCGAGCACCTCGTCCTCGAGGTTCGTCGCGCTCTCCGCATGGAGCTCGCCGAGGCTCGTGTCGCCGTCGCCGATCGGGGCGTCGAGGCTGGTCGTGACCCTCGTAAGGTCGCGAACGGCCAGCACCTCGTCGAACGGCAGCTTCGCGTGCTCGGCGACCTCCTCGTCGGTCGGGTCGCGGTCGAGCTTCGCGCGCAGGTCCGCCTCCGCGCGGGCGACGTTGCGTTCGCGCTGGGCGATGTGCGCGGGAATCCGGACGCCGCGGCCCGTGTTGTCCAGCCCTCGCTGCACGGCCTGCTTGATCCACAGGACCGCGTAGGTCGAGAACTTGTAGCCGCGACGCCAGTCGAACTTCTCGGCAGCGCGGATCAGCCCCAGCATCGCCTCCTGCACGAGGTCCTCGCGCGAGAGTCCGTGGCCCGCGTAGCGCAGGGCGAACTTGACGACCAGGCGGAGGTTGGAGTTGATGAGACGCTCCTTGGCCTCGAGGTCGCCGCGCTCGATGCGCTGCGCCAGCTCGACCTCCTCCTCGCGAGTGAGCAGGGGGTAGCGGCTTGCCTGATTCAGGAAGAGCTGGAAGCTTTCAGTTGTCGTGGGGGTCGCCGCGGAGACGTGAGCCTCGCCGCGTCGCGCCGCCTGGCGCGCCGAGCGCAACTCGGCCGTGTGCTCTCCGCGGAGGCGACCCGTGTCAGCGCGCTGTGCGTCAGCGCTCCTGCCTCGGTCCATCCGGGGCCTCCTTAACGGGTTCCTAGAGCTTCAGAAAGTATAGTACGAACCACCGTTCGATGTCAAGTGAAATACGAATCGCCTGCAAATCAGGCGATTCCGACGCAAGTCCCGGCGACCTGAGCGGAACTGGAGCCGAAACCAGGCCGGTCGACGAAGCGGGCGCCCCGCCGGCCGGTCACGTTGAATACCCCCGAGCGGCAAAAAGTTGCGGGGGCGCTTCCCCGCACGCGGGCTCGGGCGCTTCCCGCACGCGGGCGACTTTGCCCCAATTATTCGGGTCAACTCGCCCGCGTAGCGTGGAGGAGCGCCCGAAGTTCCCGCTCGAGCTGGTCGCCGGCCTGCGTCATCCGGCGGTGCGTCACACGCACGACTCGGAACCCGTTGAGCTGAAGCCAGGCGTCGCGTCGGCGATCCGCCTCGAAGGAGTCGCGGCCGCGGTGAAACTCCCACGAGTCGAGTTCCACAACCAGGCGCTGCTCGAGCCAGAGGCAATCCACCTTGAAGTCACCGAGCGGAGCGTTCACCTCGGGCATCGGCAGGCCGCGTTCGGCGCAGAATCGAATGAATCCGCGCTCGAGGCCGGGGTTGGCATCGGCGAGCGGCAGTCGCATCTCGCCCCCGAGCTCTCTGAGAACGCCCGAGCCGCGGCGCGATCCGGCGAGCTGTAGGCAGCGAAGGAGGTCGGGACGGTCCAGGAGCCGGCGACCGTCGGCCCTGTAGAAGGCCTCGCGGAGCCGGCGCTCGCTCACTCGCGTCGCCAGGTCGACCAGCGTTCGCGCGACCGCGGTCACTGGAATCCCGTCGAGGGTGGTCAGATCGGCTGGAGAAAGAGAGCTCGAGCGGTGGATGACCAGGGCCCGGCGGCGCGCGCTCGAGCCGCGTGCGGCGATCACCTCGATCGGCGCATCGGGGACCGCGATCAGGCCCCAGAGCGCCGCCGCGCTTCGGTGGCTGAGGACCGCTCCCTGCCCGGCGGCGAGAACCGCGGCCATCCACCGACCCTGCTGAGTGACGTTCGGGCTTCCCACCACGTGCACGCCGCGAAAGAGCGCATGAAGGTGGCCGGTCTTGAGCCGCCAGTCGATCTCGTGCGGGGTCAGGCCGGCGGCCACCAGCTGCGCCCGGGCCACGACGTTGTGCTGGCGGGCGGCGAGCCCGGCGATGACCGAGTCGGGGTGGGTGCGCCTCCTCCTGCGCCAGCGTCCTGCCCTCCCCTTTGCGCGGGCGAGTTTGCCCCAACTATTCGGGTGAAGTCGCCCGCGTAGCGCCATGGGGTGATCGTGAGGCGCGGCGGCGCGCACGTGGTGCGCCATCTGCGGCGGGGGCGTCACGCGATCGTGCGGTGTGTTCTCTGACCCTCGTGCCCGTTTTCTCGCATGCCTCCGCCCCGTCACCTCCCGGCTTCGTTTTTCGTCGGCTGGTCGCGGGTACGGCTAGACGTGGCGGGGCGGTGTCGGGGGTTCCCGCGATTGGACGCGACCCGGAAGGACGACACATGAGCAAGACCACCTCCGACTTCATGCTCGAGCGGCTCTCCGAGTGGGGCGTGAAGCGCATCTACGGCTATCCCGGCGACGGGATCAACGCGACCCTCGGGGCGCTCGACCGGCACGCCGACAAGATCGATTTCATCCAGGCCCGGCACGAGGAGATGGCCGCCTTCATGGCCTGCGGCCACGCAAAGTGGACCGGCGAGGTGGGCGTGTGCCTCGCCACCTCGGGCCCCGGGGCGATCCACCTTCTGAACGGCCTCTACGACGCCAAGCTCGACCATGCGCCCGTCCTCGCCATCGTCGGGCAGCAGGCTTCCTCGGCGATCGGCGGGAACTACCAGCAGGAGGTCGACCTTCCCGTCCTCTTCAAGGACGTGGCGAGTGACTACGTCGTCACGGTCTCGACCCCGGCGCAGATGCGTCACGCCGTCGACCGCGCGATGCGAATCGCGAAGGCCGAGCGCACCGTGACCTGCATCATCATCCCCAACGACATCCAGGGGGAAGATGCGGTGGAGACGCCGCCGCACGCCCACGGGACGATTCACTCCTCGGTCGGGTACGCCGAGGCCCGCGTCGTGCCGCCCGAGTCCGAACTGCGCAAGGCGGCCGAGATCCTGAACCGAGGCGAGCGCGTCGCGATGCTCGTCGGGCAGGGCGCGATGAGCGCCTCGGCCGAGGTAAAGGAGATCGCCGACCTGCTCGGCGCCGGCGTCGCGAAGGCTCTTCTGGGCAAGGCCGCGCTCCCCGACGACCTCCCGTACGTGACCGGTTCCATCGGGCTGCTCGGGACGAAGCCGAGCTGGGACCTCATGATGGGCTCCGACACCCTCCTGATGGTCGGCTCGAGCTTCCCCTACTCCGAGTTCCTGCCGGAGGAGGGAAAGGTCGAGGGCGTGCAGATCGACATCGACCCGAAGATGATCGGCATCCGCTACCCGATGGACGTGCATCTCGCGGGCGACGCCGCGGAGACGCTCCGCGCGCTGATCCCCCATCTGGGGCGCAAGGAGGACCGCTCCTGGCGCGAGGAGATCGAGTCGGGAGTGGAGCGCTGGTGGAGTCTCGTCGAGGAGCGGGCGATGCTCGACGCCGACCCGATCAACCCGCAGCGCGTCTTTTGGGAGCTGTCCGACCGCCTGCCCGACGGCGCCATCCTGAGCTCCGACTCGGGCTCCGCGGCGAACTGGTTCGCCCGCGACCTCAAGATGCGCGAGGGAATGATGGCCTCGCTCTCGGGGACGCTCGCCACGATGGGCCCAGGTGTGCCATACGCCATTGCCGCCAAGTTCGCTCACCCCGATCGGCCCGCGATCGCGCTGGTGGGTGACGGCGCGATGCAGATGAACGGCAACGGCGAGCTGGTGACGGTCGCGAAGTACTGGAAGCGCTGGTCGGACCCGCGTCTCATCGTGCTGGTCCTCAACAACGGCGACCTCAACCAGGTCACGTGGGAGCAGAGGGTGATGGAGGGCGATCCAAAGTTCGAGGGCACGCAGGAGATCCCGGACTTCCCCTATGCGCGCTACGCGGAGATGATCGGGCTTCGCGGCATCAGGGTCGACGAGCCCGAGGCCATCGGCGCCGCCTGGGAAGACGCCCTGGCGTCGGACCGGCCGGTGGTGCTCGAGGCGATCACCGACCCGAGCGTCCCGCCGCTGCCTCCGCACGTGCTGCCGGAGCAGGCGAAGATGATCTCGCAGGCCCTGTTCAAGGGCGACCCGGACGCCTGGGACGTGGTGAAGCAGTCGTTCAAGGGCAAGGCCCAGGAGTTCCTCGTCCGCAGTTGAGCGCCGACGTGGCCACATCCCGTGACGTCGAGGTCAACGCCCTCGAGGTTTCGGCCTACGAGATCCCCACCGACGAGCCCGAGTCGGATGGGACGCTGGAGTGGGATTCGACGACGCTCGTTCTCGTGGAGGTGCACGCGGCGGACGAGGTCGGCGTCGGATTCACCTACGGCGACCGGTCCGTCGCCACTCTCGTTGACTCGAAGCTAGCCAGCGTCATCACAGGCATCTCCGCGATGGCGCCCGCCGCTGCGTGGCGACCTATGCGCCAGGCGCTTCGGAACCTCGGCACCCAGGGCATCGGCGCGCTGGCGATCTCGGCCGTGGACATCGCCCTCTGGGACCTGAAGGCGAAGCTCCTCGGCCTCCCGCTCGCCGATGCGCTGCCGCGCGTTCGCGATCGAGTCCCCGTCTACGGGTCCGGCGGCTTCTGCTCGTACACCGAGGAGCGGCTCCGTGAGCAGCTCGAGGGCTGGGTCGCCGGCGGGATACCTCGGGTGAAGATGAAGGTTGGCCGCGAGCCGGGTCGCGACGAAGCCCGCGTGCGCGCGGCCCGCGAGGCTGTTGGTGCCGCGATCGAGCTGATGGTGGACGCCAACGGCGCCTACTCCTCGCCGAAGGAGGCGCTCGAGTGGGCCGACCGGTACGCGGCGCACGGGGTGCGGTGGTTCGAGGAGCCGGTGAGCTCCGATGACCTCGGCGGCCTGCGGCTGATCCGCGACCGAGGGCCCGCGGGCATGCCGATCGCGGCCGGCGAGTACGGCTGGGAGCCGCCCTACTTCGAGCGAATGCTCGCCGCCGGCGCCGTCGACGTGCTCCAGGCCGATGTGACGCGCTGCGGCGGGATCACCGGCTTTCTCATGGTCGACGCCCTCTGCCAAGCGCGAGGGGTCCCACTCTCGGCTCACTGCGCTCCTGCGATCTCCGCTCACACATGCTGCGCCGCCTCCAGCCTCGAGCACCTCGAGTACTTCCACGACCACGTGCGGATCGAGCGCATGCTGTTCGACGGCGCCCTCGACCCGGACGATGGCTACCTCGAGCCCGACCGCGATCGCCCCGGTCTCGGCCTGGAGCTCAAGAGCGACGCCGCGAGCGAGTTCGAGCTTCGGTGACCGTCGCGGATCACAGGACGGGCCTGGAGCGCATGGCCGCCATGCGCGCCGAGCGGATCGGCCCCAACGGTGGCCACGGCACGCTGCGCCCAGCGGGCATCGAGCGCATCGACGTGCCCTCGCTTCGCCGCACGCTCGAGCGGGACGTGCGCGGCGAGGTCCTCTTCGACGCCGGGCACCGCGCCATCTACTCCCACGACAGCTCCAACTACCGCCAGCCCCCGATCGGCGTCGTGGTGCCGCGCACCACCGAGGACGTCGTCGCCGCCGTTGCCGCCTGCCGAGAGCACGGCGCTCCCATCACATCGCGCGGATGCGCTACCAGCCTCGCCGGGCAGACGGCGAACGTCTCCGTCGTGATCGATCACTCCAAGCACCTGCGGAAGATCCTCGAGGTTGACCCCGACGGGCGGACCGCGCGCGTCCAGCCCGGTGTGATCCGCGACCAGCTCTCCAATCAGACCGAGGCCGAGTTCAACCTCACGTTCGCGCCCGACACCTCCACCCACGCCTACGCGACCTTCGGCGGGATGATCGGGAACAACTCGTGCGGCACGCATTCCGTGATGGCCGGCCGCACCGCCGACAACGTCCACGAGCTCGAGGTCCTCACCTACGACGGGCTGCGGATGCGTGTCGGCCCGACGTCCGACGAGGAGCTCGAGCGCATCATCGCCGAGGGCGGCCGCCGCGGCGACATCTACCGGCGGATGCGTGACCTCCGTGACCGCTACGCCGACGCCATCCGCGCCGCCTATCCGGACATCCCGCGGCGCGTTTCGGGCTACAACCTCGACGAGCTCCTCCCCGAACGGGGCTTCAACGTGGCCCGCGCCCTGGTTGGCAGCGAGAGCACGCTCGTGACGGTGCTCGACGCGACGGTGCGGCTCGTCTACAGCCCGCCGGCGCGCTCGCTCCTGGTCTGCGCCTACGAGGACGTCTTCCACGCCGGCGACCACGTGCCCGAGATCCTCGAGCACGGCCCGACCGGGCTCGAGGGGCTCGACGACGTGCTCTGCGAGGACATGCGCAAGCTCGGGACCCACGTGAGCGACCTCGACCTGCTGCCGGAGGGCAAGGGATGGCTGCTGGTCGAGTTCGGCGGCGAGACGACGGAGGAGGCCGACGAGAAGGCGCGCGAGTGCATGAAGCATCTCGCGAAGGAGAAGGACGCGCCGCGGATGGAGCTCTACGACAAGCGGCCGAACGAGGCGAGGCTCTGGGACGTGCGCGAGTCAGGGCTCGGCGCGACGGCCTTCATCCCCGGCGAGGACGACCACTGGGAGGGGTGGGAGGACGCCGCGGTGCCGCCCGACCAGATCGGCTCCTACCTGCGCCGGTTCCGTGACCTTCTCGGTCGCTACGACTACAACACCGCCCTCTACGGCCACTTCGGCGACGGCTGCGTCCACTGCCGCATCGACTTCGACCTCGTGACCGCCGAGGGTCTTCGCAAGTGGCGCTCGTTCCTCGACGAGGCCGCCGACCTCGTGCTGGAGCACGGGGGATCGCTCTCGGGCGAGCACGGCGACGGGCAGTCCCGTGCGGAGATGCTCGAGAAGATGTTCGGGCCGGAGCTCGTCGGCGCCTTCGGCGAGATGAAGGACATCTGGGACCCCGACCGGCGGATGAACCCGCACAAGGTCGTCGACCCCTATCCGATCGTCTCGAATCTGAAGCTCGGCGCCGGCTATGCGCCCGCGCATCCGGAGACGCACTTCGGCTACCCGGATGACCACGGCGACTTCGCCCACGCGGCCCTTCGGTGCGTGGGCGCCGGGAAGTGCCGCGACGCGGCGACGGGAACGATGTGCCCGAGTTACATGGTCACGCTGGACGAGCAGCATTCCACCAGGGGGCGGGCGCGAATCCTCTACGAGATGCTCGAGGGCGAGACCGTCACGGAGGGCTGGCGCTCCGACGACGTCCACGAGGCGCTCGACCTCTGCCTCTCGTGCAAGGGCTGCAAGGGCGAGTGCCCGGTCTCGGTCGATATGGCGACGTACAAAGCCGAGTTCCTGTCGAACTACTACCGGCGCCGGCTTCGCCCGGCCTCGGCGTACTCGATGGGACTGATCATGTTCCACGCCCGCATCGCCGCGTTCGCGCCCGGTCTCGCGAATGCCGCCGTGAGCGCGCCGGGGCTCGGTGCGCTGCTGAAGCGCCTGGGCGGCATCTCGCCCGAGCGCGACGTGCCGCCCTTCGCCGCCGAGTCGTTCAAGAGCTGGTTCAGGCGCCGCGGCGCCGTCAACCCGCAGGCGCCTCCGGTCGTGCTCTTCCCGGACACCTTCAACAACTACCTCCACCCAGAGCCGATGAAGGCGACCGTCGAGGCACTCGAGGACGCCGGCTATCGCGTGGCCGTCCCCAAGGAGCACCTGTGCTGCGGCCGTCCGCTCTACGACTACGGGATGCTCGATACCGCGAAGCTGTTCTGGAAGCGGATGCTCCATGTGATGGCGCCGCACCTTCGCGCCGGCACGAAGGTGGTGGGCGTGGAGCCGAGCTGCGTCGCGGCCTTCCGCGACGAGCTGCCGAACCTCATGCCCGACGACGAGGACGCCCTGCGGCTCTCGAAGCAGGTTCTGACCCTGCCCGAGTTCCTCTGCGAGGTGGCCGAGGGCTGGGAGCCGCCCCGACTGGAGCGCAAGGCCATCGTCCACGCACACTGCCATCACGAAGCCGTGATGGGCACGGACGCTGAGGTAGAGGTCCTGCGCAAGCTCGGCCTCGATCTCGACGTGCTCGACTCCGGCTGCTGCGGGATGGCCGGGTCGTTCGGGTTCGAGTCCGAGCACTACGACGTCTCGGTGGCGGTCGGCGAGCGCCGCCTCCTGCCGGCGGTGCGCGACGCGCCCGGGGACTCCCTGATCGTCGCCAACGGCTTCTCCTGCAAGACGCAGATCTCCGAGCTGACCGACCGCCGCGCGCTGCACACGGCCCAGGTGCTCGCGATGGCGCGGGAGGGTGGCCCCGCGGGACCACCCGGCGCGCGGCCCGAGACGGCGTACCCGGACGTCGAGCCGGCGCGTCTTCGGCGTCGCCGCGTATAGCCGGGCGCCGGCCGACCAACGCAAAAAACGCTGTCCGACGTCGCCCCGGAAGGCTAGAATTCCAGGATGCGCGGGGACTGCAAGCGGCCCCCTCGATGACATCTCGTCGAAGCACCGGGCGGATCAGCAGACTCGCCCGCGGACTTCCGCCACCCTGAACCGACGGAGGTTGCCACAGTGGCTGCGGCAGAGGAGCAAAGGAGCAGATCGGGACCGGGCAGAAACCGGGGGAGCGGACTGGTGGTCACGCGTCGTGCGGACAACGGGCATGACCGACTGGAGCTCGCGGGCGAGCTCGACCTGGCGTCGGCAGACGAGCTCCGCGCGGAGCTTTCGGGCGCGAGCAACGGCAACGGCGCGGCGACGATCGTCGACCTGAAGCGTTTGAAGTTCATCGACTCGACGGGGCTGGGCGTCCTCTTCGAAGCCTTCGAGCGAGCCCACGCGGCTGGCCGCCGGCTCATATTCACTCCGAGCTCGCCCGAGGTGACCAAGGTGCTCCGCCTCACCGGGCTCGATCGAATCCTTCCCTTTGAGGACCAGCCCCGGTCCGACCCGTAAGCGCGTCGACGGGCCAGAAGCCGACCTACTGCCGTCTACGACGCGCTGCGGGCCGTCGCGGTATGGCGTGATGACGACCTCGGGCGAGCCCCGGTCTTCTGGCGACCCACCTCAGCCCGATTCCAAGCCGTGGATCTGGGCCGCCTTGTAGGCGACCTGCATGAAGTCGGCGATCGTAAGGGCGCTGAAGATGCCGGTAACGAATCGCGTCTCCTTCGGGACCACGACCGTTCCTGCGGCCAGAGCCCCCGCGACCCAGAGCCCGAGGCAGTATGGACAGCCGACCAGCTCGCCGATCGCCGCCTGGGCCCCGTCCCCACGGGTCTCCTCCTCGAGCTCGTTCGGGCCGGCATCGCCCTGAAGCCGCCGGAACGGCGCCCGCACGAAGGACGTCACGCGGTCCTTGGCGATGAGCCGGCTGAGCTTGTGCGTGGCGACCCCGATCTCCGCGACGTCCGCGACGCCGAGCCGCTCAGGCAGCGCCCCGCGACGCCGCGCCGCGATCAGGAATCCAGCCAGCCCGGCGTTGAAGATCGCCGCCAGCAACGCGTACTCGCGTAGCGGGGGGCGCTCCTCGGGAGGCGCGTAACCCGCGGCCGACGAGGCCTCGGGGACCGCTGCCTCCGAGGCGGCGGCGCTCAAGCCGCGCCTCCGTCCGGAGCCAGGACGACCTTCTCCATGGCCGGGTCCGGAACCCGGGCCACGCGCACGTCCCGCTTGCCGTGAAGGGTGACCGCCTTCATTGAGCCGAGGGTTCCCCGTCGGGATCGACGCAAACCAGCTCCCGCGGTTTCCAGCGGGATCGTCAGGGGTATCCGACTGCTCCATGCCCGAGAGCGCGCGCGAGCAGCTTCTCAAGCATCTGACCGACGCCCACTCGATCGAGGAGCAGGCGCTGACGCAGCTTCGCCGCGCGCCCGAGACCGCCGGCTCGCCCGAGCTCGGCGCGATCTTCGAGCGCCACCTTCCCGAGACCGAGCGCCACGAGCAACTCGTGCGCGAGCGGATCGAGGCGTTGGACGCAGATACCTCGACCCTCAAGGACCTCGCCGGCAAGGCGGGCGGATTCGGCATGGTCCTGTTCGCGAAAGCCAACCCCGATACGCCGGGCAAGCTCGTGAACCACGCGTACTCCTACGAGCACATGGAGCTCGCCGCGTACGAGCTCCTCGCTCGCGTTGCCGACCGCGCGGGCGACCCCGAGACAGCGGAGGTGGCCCGCGGGATCGGCGGCGAGGAGAGCGCGATGGCGGACCGCCTCAGCGACGCGTTCGAGCTGGCGGTCGCGGCGTCGCTCCGCGACCAGGACCCCGACGACCTCGGCGAGCAGCTGAACAGCTACCTCGCCGACGCGCACGCGATCGAGCAGCAAGCCATCTCGCTGCTCGAAGGGGGCGTCAAGATCGCGGGCGAGAACGGCCTTGCCGAGATCTTCGCCGCCCACCTCGCGGAGACTCGAGAGCACGCGACGCGGGTCGAGGACCGACTCGCCTCGCGCGACTCTTCGCCGAGCGCGGTGAAGGACGTCGGCATGCGCCTTGGGGGCTTCGCCGGGGGCGCGTTCTTCGGCGCCCAGCCCGACAGCCCGATGAAGCTCGCCGGGTTCGCGTTCGCGTTCGAGCACCTGGAGGTCGGTGCCTACGAGCAGCTCAGCCGCGTCGCCGAGCGGGCGTCGGATCCGGACACCGCCGAGATGGCGTCGATCATCGCGGCCGAGGAGCGCTCGGCGGCGGGCCGTATCGCGTCGCGCTGGGACGCCGTGGTCGACGCCACCCTCGCGCTCGTCACGTCCTAGATAGAGGAGCCAGAACGAGCGAGAGCCGCCGGACGCCACGCTCGGGGGAACGCGCGCGACGCCCTGGGCGGCCCTGCTCTCATGAAGCCAAAGCCCGTCGACCCTGCCGGCGGGCTACGACCTAACCAGTACCCCTAGGAGGCCGGGGCAAACTCCGGCGACTCGGCAGCGCTCTGATCGGCACCCCGCTTTGCCGCCTCCGCCTGCGCGAGCTGGCGGTTGACGTGATCCCAGTCGACGTTGTTGAAGAACGCCTCCACGTACTGCTTGCGCCCGTCGGGAGTGGCACCGAAGTCGCGGACGTAGGCGTGCTCGTACACGTCGATCGCGAGAACCGGGACCATGTTGTAGACGGCCCACAGGTTCTGCGTGTCCATGATGTAGTTGAACAGCGAGCCGTCGTTCAGGTCGTAGCCGACCATGACCCAGCCGCGGGCCGCGCTCGCCGCCTTCTTCGTGGCGTCGAACCACTTGCCGAGGCCGTTGAACTCCGACTCCGCGAGCTCCGCGAACCGGCCGTCGGGCTCACCGCCCTCGCCGCCGAGGTGCCCGAAGTAGAGGTCGTGGTTCTTGTAGCCGAGCAGCGCGAACGTGTAGTCCACCGACACGGCTCGAAGGTCCGAGAACACCTGATTGCCCTCGATCTCCGAGTAGTCGAACTCGTTGAGGCGCCGGCGGCACTCGTTGGCCTTCCTCGCGTAGCCCTCGTACAGCTTGTAGTGGTCTTCCATCGTCTGCTTGGAGATCCCGTCGAGCTCCTTCTCAAACGCCGGGAACTGTCGCGGCTTCAATTCATCCCAGGGCATGCTCACCCTCCTGCCTGTCGTGGTTTTTTTCCGTCCTCCTTTGGCTATCCGTGGCCCGCGGCGGCTAAACGGTCGAGCTCAGCCTTCGCGCCGCGGAGGTCGACCGCGCTCTCGGCGCTCATCGCTTCCCCCTGATCTTCCGCGCGAGCCAGAGGGGCAGCGTCGAGAGCATCGGCCTGCGCGATCCCGCGTCGAGGGGATCGGCGTCGAGCGCGGTCGCATACCTCCGCGCATCCGCGGGGGTGTCGTAGGGCTTCGAGCCGGCGGCGCCGCAGCCGCGCTCGCACTCCCAGACCATGGTCGCGCCCTCGGCCCGGAACCGGTAGCGGTGTCCGAGGATCGCGCAGCGCACCACGTCTCGACCATACGCGCACACGGCGTTTCACAAACCTGCGTGGGGGGAACTCCCGCTCCATGAGCGATGGAGCGCCTACCCGGTGACCGCGGCCGCCGCCACCGACACGATCCGCACGCGGATCCCCTCGCGACTCGACCGCCTCCCGTGGTCGCGGTTCCATTGGCTCGTGGTCATCGGCCTTGGCACGGTGTGGATCCTCGACGGCCTCGAGGTCACGATCGTCTCCAGCGTCGCGGCCCGGCTCGCCGAGGCCGGCAGCGGGATCGAGCTCAGCGCGGGCCAAATCGGCACGGCGGCCGCTTTCTATGTCGGAGGCGCATGTCTCGGCGCCCTCTTCTTCGGGCAGCTCACGGACCGGTTCGGCCGCAAGCGCCTCTTCCTGATCACGCTGCTCGTCTACATCGCCGCGACCGTGGCCACGGCCTTCGCCTTCGCCCCCTGGTACTTCTTCGCCGCGCGGTTCTTCACCGGCGCCGGCATCGGCGGCGAGTACGCGGCGATCAACTCCGCCATCGACGAGCTGATCCCCGCGCGCGTTCGCGGGCGGGTCGACCTGATCATCAACGGCAGCTATTGGGTGGGCGCTGCCATCGGCGCCGTCGCCGCCCTGTTCTTCCTCAACGAGTCGATCTTCGCCGGCGACGTGGGTTGGCGGCTCGCGTTCGGGACCGGGGCGATCCTCGGCCTCGCAATCCTCCTCGTGCGCCGCAACGTGCCCGAGAGCCCTCGCTGGCTCTTCATCCACGGCCGCGAGGAGGAGGCGGAGCGGATCGTCGATGGGATCGAGGCGCAGGTGCGCGAGGAGAACGACGACGAGGAGCTGCCCGAGGCGGAGGGCGAGATCGAGGTCCGCCAGCGCAAGCGCATTTCCTTCGGGGAGATCGCCCGCACCGCCTTCAGCTCATACCCCAAGCGCACGATGCTCGGGCTCGCGCTGTTCGTCGGCCAGGCCTTCCTCTACAACGCCGTCACGTTCGACCTGGGAACCATTCTCGGCACTTACTTCGGCGTTTCCTCGGGCTCGATCCCGTACTACATCGCCCTCTTCGCGATCGCGAACTTCGTCGGCCCACTCACGCTCGGGCGTCTCTTCGACACCGTCGGCCGCAAGCCGATGATCACCTTCACCTACCTGAGCTCGGCCGCGGTTGTCGCCGTGCTCGCCCTGATCCTCGTCGGCGGGACGCTGACGACGTGGTCGTTCATGGCGTTCGTGATGGGCACGTTCTTCCTCGCCTCCGCGGGTGCGAGCTCCGCGTACCTCACCGTGAGCGAGATCTTCCCGATGGAGACGCGCGCCCTGGCGATCGCGTTCTTCTACGCGGTCGGCACCGCCGTCGGCGGGATCACCGGGCCCCTGCTCTTTGGCCATCTGATCGCGAGCGGCGACACCAGCACCCTGGCCGTCGGCTTCTTCATCGGGGCCGCGGTGATGGCGGTGGGCGGCATCGCAGAGATCCTGTTCGGGGTCTCTGCCGAGCAAAAGCCGCTCGAGGAGATCGCCAAGCCAATCACCGCGGAGGAGGCCGAGGGCGGCGGGCCGGTTATCGAAGGCGCCGAGGGCCCCGATCGCGACGAGGAGCCCGAGCCTGCCCGGAGTCGGGCGGAGCGCAGGCGCGCGAGGCTCGGGCCTGGGCGGTTCGGCTACTCCCCCTTCCCGCTCTACCCGGGCGAGTTCGACGAGCGCGCGGAGCTCGCGCGCGAGGTCGACGCAATCACGCGGGCGCTCGAGGAGCACGGTCCGATCGACCGGGCGGCGCTCGCACGCGTCGTTCGCGCCAACCGGTGGGGCCCGGGCAGGTACCGGGCGGCGCTGCGTGAGGCGGTTCACTCCGGCGGCGCGCGCCCACTTTCGCGTACCCGCTTCGGCCCGCCGAACCGCGGGTAGTCGACGAACGACCACGAAAGGAGACAGCCGATGCCACCTCGCGGAGTGAAGAAGGGCACCAAGCGAGGCCGACAGTACGAGCACATCAAGCGCTCCGAGCGCAAGCAGGGCGCCTCGGAGGGCCGCGCCGAGGAGATCGCGGCGAGGACCGTCAACAAGGAGAAGGCCCGCGCGGGCGAGTCGCGCCAGCGGTCACGCACATCGACCCGGGACATCTCGTCAGGGCGGCGCGGCGGCCGCCGTTCGGGAACGAACCGGCGGAAGGGCCGGACCCGCGACCAGCTCTACAACGAGGCGAAGCAGCTGGGGATCGAGGGGCGCTCGAGCATGAACAAGGGCCAGCTGCAGCGGGCCGTCGCAGGGAAAAAGGGATAGCCGACCCCACACGGATAGCGGACTACGGGCTGATCGGCGACTGTCACGGCGCCGCGGAGCCCTGCGGGGGCGGCGAGTGCCGAGCTCTGTCGCCGACGCCTAGCGCCCCTTGAGGCGCTCGGCGGCGGCCATCTCGGCGGCGGAGATGAGAATGTAGGCGGCCGTGGCGGTGAACGCCCCGACGGGCCACGCGAGCTGGTCGCTCAACACCTCGCCGCAGAGCGCGGCCGTGCCGACTGCCACGCCGGCCGAAACGAAGCTGAGGGCGGTCCCGAGCGCCACCACCTCAGGCGGCTCCTCGGCGACGTGCCGGCGAAATCCCGCCGAGACGACCGCCTCGATTCCGACGAAGGCGAGAATCGCCCCGAAGACGAACAGGAGAACGTCGACAACCGTCGGCTCTCCTCCGATGCTCGCGAGCGCGCCGTACGAGGCCGTGATCATGATCGAGAATCCGTAGGCCGTCGTGTTGTTGCGAATCGAGGCCTGTAGACCGGTTCGGTAGTGACGGCCCGCTGAGGGCTTGGTGTCGTTCATGGCCGGCCGCCGAAGGCTTCCCGCACAAAGGTGGAGGCAAACAGGGCTTTCGCCGTCCTGCCGGATCGGGCTAGTGGGGCGACGCGAGACCGAGGGCGACCTGGCGAACCGGGATCGGCACGCGGGCGCGCACGTCCTCCGCCGCACGGTGTGCCCGCTCGTCGTCCACCTCGGTCACGAAGACGAGCCGCTCCGCGGGGAACGTGCGCAGGGCATCCTCGGTGGCGACGGTCGGATCGGGGTCGCCGACGCGGCCGCGCGCGCCGATGCCCGCCGCCGCGAGGGTCCCGATGGAGACCGCGAGCCGCTCCTGCGCGCTCAACCGGGCAGGACCGAGGTCGGAGAGCCAATGCCCGAGCCGGCTTCCACTCGCGGGCGCGACCACCAGCACCTCAGCCTCGGAGGGCGAGGACGCCCCGGCCTCCTCGGCCGAGTCGGCGACGGCCTCGGCGGCGATGGGCTCATCGACGCCCGTGCAGGCGATCACCAGCACGCGGGCTCCTTCCCGCGCGGCCGAGGCAACCTCGATTGCCTCGCGTGGCGATGCACGAACCGCCAGGTAGACGATCGTCGCGGCAACCAGGAAGGACGCGCCGAGCCCGGCGGGAGGTCCCCCGACCAAGGTCGCCCCGACGATGGGCACCGCGATCCCGATCACCGCAATCGGGAGGTGCCAGGGACGCAACGGTGACGAGCTCCCCTCCACGCCGAAAAGTTACCCCGTAGAGTGCGGGTCCATGTCTCAAGCAACGCTCCACACATCCGCCGGCCCGGTCGAGGTCGAGCTATTCGACGACGCGGCGCCGAAGACCGTGGAGAACTTCCGCAAGCTCGCCGGCGACGGCTTCTACGACGGCCTCGTCTTCCACCGGGTGATCCGCGGGTTCATGATCCAGGGCGGCTGCCCGGAGGGCACGGGAACCGGGGGCCCCGGGTACACGTTCGAGGACGAGTTCAACGATCACAAGGTGGTGCGGGGTGCGCTCGCGATGGCCAACTCCGGCCCCAACACCAACGGCTCGCAGTTCTTCATCGTCACCACCGACGAGGCCCCGTGGCTCGACGGCAAGCACACGGTCTTCGGCGAGGTCGGAGGCGGCATGGACGTCGTCGACGCGATCGAGGGCACGCCCACCGACGACCGCGACCGTCCGCGGGAGCCACAGACGATCGAACGGGTCGAGCTCGGCGACTAGGAGCGCGATGGCGAGCAGCGGGCCGCGCGGGCTGGAGGTTCAGGAGGAGATCACCGAGGTCGTGCGCGTAGTCGCCCTGCGGGGAACCCTCGACATCGAGACGGCTCCCGCGCTCGAGGAGAAGCTCACCGCCGGCGCCGCCGACCCGGACCGACCCCTCGTCGTCGACCTGCTCGACTGCGCCTTCATCGATTCCGTGGGCCTCGCGGCGCTGCTCCGAGGAGCTAAGCCGCTTCAGAACGGCGAGGCCAACGTGGCGTTCGTCGCCGGCGACGGGCCGGTTCGAAAGCTCCTGACCCTCACCGCCGTTGACCGCACGATCCCGGTCTTCGCAACGCGCGACGAGGCCGTCGCCGCGGTCACCGACCCCGGCTGAGTTCCGTGCAAAGCGAGGTGAGCGACCCGCGCTGAGCGGGTAGTCGCCGCTCATGTCACGCGTTTTGTTCGTGCCGGTGAGCGTCGGCGCCGGCCTGGTGGCCGGCTTCGTCGCGAAGAAGCTCTTCGACGCCGCGTGGTCGCTGGTCGACGACGCCGACGCGCCCGAGCCCGAGCAGCGGGGCGTTTCCCTCGGCAAGCTCGCCGCGGCCCTCGCAATCGAGGGCGCTGCCTTTCGCGTGACCAAGGGTCTGATCGACCACGCCTCCCGCCGCGGGTTCGAGCGCGCGACCGGCTCGTGGCCCGGCGAGGACCCCCAAACCGAGACCGCCTAGGAGGGTCCCAGGATGCGGTACTTCCACTTCTGCGCCCACGAGCACTTCCCCCCGGACGATCTGCTCCGCCAGGCAGCGGAGGCGGAGGACGCCGGTTTCGACGGCATCGCCTGCTCCGATCATCTCCAGCCGTGGTGGGAGCCGGGCGAATCCGGCCACGCGTGGGTATGGCTCGGCGCGGCCGGCCAGGCGACGCGCCAGGCGCCCATCGGGACCGGCGTCACCCCGGCGGGCGCGCGCTACCACCCGGCGCTGATCGCCCAGGCGTGGGCGACGTTGGAGACCCTCTTCCCGGGGCGCCCGTTTCTCGGCTTCGGCTCAGGCGAATCGCTCAACGAGTCGCCGCTGGGCGCCGACTGGCCGCCGGTGACCGAGCAGATCGAGCGGATGGAGGAGGGTCTCGAGCTAATCCACCGGCTCTTCGACGGCGAGAGGGTGACCCATGAGGGGAAGCACTGGAAGGCCGACGAGGCGATCCTGCACACACGGCCGAGCCGCCGCCCGCCGATCTACGTCTCGGCGTTCGGGCCCCAGGCGGCCGCGGTCGCTGGGCGGCTCGGCGATGGCCTCTGGACGCTCGCCGATCCGGAGCAGGTGCCCGAGATCCTGGACGCCTACCGGTCAGCGGCGGACGACGCCGCTCGCGAGCCCGGCGAGATCCTCCTTCAGACCGGTTTCTCCTGGGCGCCCGACGACGACGACGCGCTTGAGGGCGTGCGGGTCTGGAAGGGCGCCCAGCCCGACGAGTTCTACACCGACGACTGGCACCGCCCGGCCGACATGTACGAGGAGGGCGAGCGGCAGATCTCCGACGACGACCTGCGCGAGGCGTTCATCATCTCCTCCGATCCGGAGGTACATGCGGAGCGCGTTCGCGAGATCGAGGAGATGGGCGCGACGACCGTCGTCCTCGCGAACAACTCAGGCGCCGACCCGCACGGCGCCATCCGCGTCTACGCCGACGAGGTGCTGCCGGCGCTGAGGGGCGCCCGGGTGGGCTGACCCGCCCGGGTGGGCTGAGCCGCCAGCTGCCCGCAGGCCGCAGCGATGTCGCGGCCTCGGGTGAGCCGGACGGTCGCCGGAACCCCGCGGGCCCGCAGGGCCGTTGCGAAAGCGTCGATCGCCTCGCGGGTCGAGCCCTCGAATCCCGTTCCCGTTGGGTTGTAGGGGATCAGGTTGACCTTGAACGCCTCGCGCGGCGTGAGCACGGCCGCAAGGGCGTCGGCCTGCTCGTAGCGGTCGTTGACGCCGGCGAGCATCACGTACTCGACGAAGACGCGCCGGCGCCTGGCCGCGCGCCACGCAAGGCACGCTTCGATGACATCCGCCAGGGGGTAGCGGTCGTTCACCGGCATCAGCTCCGAACGGAGCTCCTCCTCCGCCGCGTGAAGCGAGAGCGCCAGGCGCACCGGGGGTCCCTCCGCGGTGAGGCGCTCGATGCCGGGGATCCATCCCACGGTGGAGACCGTCGTGCGCGAGCTGGCGATCCCGATGTCCGGAAGGCGCTCGCAGGCCCCGAGAACCGCGTCGACGTTCTGGAGCGGCTCCCCCATCCCCATGAAAACAAGGTGGTTGACGGCGCCCGAGCGTCTGAAGTGAAGCGCCTGGTCGAGGATCTCCGACGCGGTGAGGTTGCGGCCGAAGCGCATCGCGCCGGTCGCGCAGAACGCGCAAGTGAGCGGGCACCCGGACTGGCTCGAGACGCAGAGCGAGCGCCGGCCGTCGCGGTAGCTCATCAGCACCGCCTCGACGGGTTTGCCGTCGGCGGTGGCAAAGAGGCCCTTGCGAGTGCCGTCGCGTGAGCGCTCCTCCCGCCCCACCGCCAGGGTCGAGAGCGGCACCTCGCGCCCGAGATCGGAGCGGAGGCTCGCGGGCAGGTTCGTCATCTCGTCGTACGAGCGAGCGCCGCGAGCCGCCCACTCCCACACCTGCCCGCCGCGGAAGGCCGGCTCTCCGCGAGCGGAGAGATAGCTGTCGAGGAGCTCGAGGTCCACGCAGAGAGTGTGGCAGCGGACACAACGTTTGACTCGCGAGTCAACGGCTATTTGGGTATCAGCAACATCCCTAAGGAGGCAATCAAATGGGTTCACTCACCGACAAGGTCACGGGCAAGGCGAAGCAGGTCGCCGGCGACGTGACGGGCGACTCCTCGACCCGCCGCGAGGGCATCGACGAGGAGCGCAAGGGCGAGAAGAAGGACGAGCTCCAGCGCAGCGAGGAGAAGGCCGACCAGAAGGCCGATGAGGTCGCCGACCTCGAGCGCAAGACCTCGTAGCTCAGCCCTCGGTGCTTTCGGCGCTCACGGCTCCCTCGGCGTCACCGCCGGGGGAGCCGTCGCCGTTCTGGGGGGCGTCCGGCCTCAGGGCCTCGAACTCCGCCGTGTCGACGGGAAGGCAGGTCTCGCAGAAGTCCTTGCCGAACGGGGTCAGCACGATGCTCCTGCGCACCGTCCGCGCCGTGCGCCCGCCCTTGCGCAGAGCCTCGAGCACGTCCGGCTGCGCCTCGACGACCTGGTAGCGAAGGCGGTCGCGGACCGGCTCGCGCGAGAACCAGATGAGGCCCAGCCGGGAGAGGTTGTTGAGGTACGCGGGGACGCGATCGGTGTAGCGGCAGCCGGCGTCCGCGCCGATCATGTTGCGGCCCGGGGCGACGAGGTCGGACACGAGCGGCAACCCGGCTCGGATGTCAACCGAGGGCTGAGCGCCCTCGAGAAAGAGCAGGCGCAGTATCCGCGCCTCGTCGGGTGCCAGCTCGCTGAGCATCCGGTCGTACGCGGGGTGCGAGTCCTCGTCGTAGTCGACGTCGGCCGAGCGCCGCAGTAGCTCCTCGCCGCGGGCGCGCAGCGCCGACTCGGATGTTTCGTGAGCGTCCGCCTCGTTCTCATCGCGGAGAAGCTCGGAGACTCCCGATCCGCGGCTCGTGCCGTCGACGATTTCGAGCATCCGGCGGGCGTAGGCCCGGATGTCGGCGGCGGTCTCGTTGAAGAGCTCGGACGCGGACTCGCGGCCGGTCGCGGCCCGCGCGAGGCGGGCCCCGGAGCGGACCGCGGTCTCGACCGTCCACTCCGCCGTGTTCCACCATGACGACGCGTAGATGCGGGCCAGGCCGGGCAGGGCGGCCCGGAGGCCTTCGTCGGACCGGTGGCTGTCGTTCTCGGAGCTCATCTCAGACACCGAACAGCGCGAGATGGACCAGGCCCGCGCCGAAGCCGAGCACGGCGCCGTGGGCGTAGAGCATCCACTCGTCCTCCTTGATCGCCGAGCGCAGGAGCTCGACGAAATCTGAATATGACATCTCGCGCATGCGGGCCTCGAGCAGGCTACGGACCCGCGTGCTCTGGCGCTCGGAGAACTCAGGATCGGTGAGGGGAGTCATCGTGTACTCCACCGCCTCGACGGCGACGGAGTCGCGGATGGTGTCGTACTGACGCGTGCCCATCGCGACCCGGACCGCGGGCCGCACCGGCCCCGTCGCCCGATCGACCGCCGGCCGCAGCGCCGTCTCGAGCATCTGGCGAGTGCGGTCGGACCGGGGCCCGTTCAGCAGCTGGTCGCCGACGTTGCCGAGGGTGACGACGTCGTCGGCGATGATCTTCGCGTAGACGCCCGCGATCTCGGCGCGCCTGCGAAGGAAGAGGCCGTGGAGCTTGAGGGGCCCGATCCGGTGGGGCTCCACCGGCTCGAAGATGAGCTGCATCCCGAGCAGGTTGGTGACCCAGCCGACGACGACGCCGCACACGGGCAGCACCCACCAGTGCGGGAACGCGTGGACGATGAACACCACGGGGATCCCGAGCAGGAAGCCGAACAGGAACCCGAAGTTGATCATCAGCCGCAGCTCGCGCTGGCCGATCTCGAGAAAGGCGCGCGTGGCCAGCTCGGGGTTGGCCTCGAACTTGCGGATCACCATCAGCTTCACGTCGAGGAGCTGGTCGATGTTGGTCCCGATCTCCTGGGTGACGTCGCGGACGATGTCGGGCAGCTGCGACTGCACGCGGGCGTGGACCGCCTCGCGGACGCGCGGCGGCAGGTCGTTCCAGAGCTGCGCGTGCTCGCGGTTCATGATCCGCTCGACGACATCGCGGATGTCGCGCTGGGAGGTCGCGAGGATGTGCTCGGCGATCTTGTCGGGCTCGAGCTGGTCGTAGAACTCGCCGGGCGTGCCGAGCTTCGCGAGCCCCTTGTCGGCTGCGATCGAGCCCATCTTCGCCGCGCGCGACGGGATGATCCCCTGCCACCCGACGCCGCCGTGCATGATCCCGGGGATGTCCTGGAGCTTGCGGGGCAGAAGGCGCGCGAGGGGCGCGAGGCCCGGGACCTCCACCCCGACGAACCGGATCGGGTGGAAGAGCATCCAGACCCCGGTCCAGTTGATGACGTAGCCGATCACGCCGGTGAAGATCGGGATCGTGATCGCCTTCAGCGTCTCGCTGCCGTGCACGAGCGGCAGCGAGAGCGCGGTGATCACATCTCCACCCATGGGTCCCCGTTCGTGACCCTAGCGGCGGGCCGGGCGCTCCGTCGCAGCGAAAGGGTCGCCGGGGCGGCGGGCGAAGTCCTCGGGGCAATGCCGACGATGTACCCGGCCTTCCGGCGCGCGGACACCGCGCGCTACACGGCGATCCTGGCCCTGATCCTGCTGACCATCGGGTTCCAGCTCGCCGCGCCGGACACCGACTGGGCCCGGCTCGTGACCGTGATGCTCCAGGGCGGGACGCTCGCCCTCGCGCTCAACGTCGGGCGCATTCACGGAATCTTCGACCGCCTGCTCCTCGGCCTGATCGCAGCGACGATCGCGGTCTCGGCCGTGGCGGTGATCGGGTTCGGCTCGCTCGGGGAGTTCGAAGCCAGGCTCATCAACCTGCTTCTGATCGCCTTCGCCCCGATCGCGATCCTGATCGGGATCATCGTCGACATGCGCGCCCGCCGCCGGGTCACGGTGCGGACGATCATCGGCGTCCTCAGCATCTATCTGCTGATCGGCCTCGTCTTCAACTTCCTCTTCGGGATCATCGCCGCGCAGACCTCCGATCCCTTCTTCCAGCACGGCATCCACGGAAGCACCGCCGACTACCTCTACTTCAGCTACGCGACCCTGACGACCGTCGGCTACGGGGACCTCACGGCCGCGCTTCACGTCGGGCGGTCGGTCGCGATCATCGAGGCCCTGATCGGCCAGATCTACCTCGTCAGCGTCGTCTCGCTGATCGTCGGCAACCTCGGGCGCTCACCCTCGGGCGGCCATGCCCCCACCGCACGGGGCGGGGCGCGGACCTCCCGTTGAGGCGCTAGGGAGCCGCGACCGCGCCGAAGAGCTCGCGGGCGCGCTCCGTGACGAGCTCGGGGCGCTCCTCGGGCAGGAAGTGGCGCGCGCCCGGCACCCGCTCCACCTCGAGCCGCGGAGCGTTCGCCTCATGGCCGCGCAGGTCGGCGCCGCGCGCGATCAGGTCCCCGTCGCCGACCAGGAGTCGCGCGGGAATCTCCAGTCGGGCGTCCCTGTAGCGCCCTCGGATGATCGGCAGCAGCTCCCGCAGCAGGAACGAGCGGTACATCGCGACCGTCGTATGCGCCCCGCGCTCGGAGCCCATCGTCGACTCGTAGACGGCGATGTCCCGCTGGTCGAACGGGTCTCCGGCCGAGCCCGCCCTGAGCACCCGCGTCGTCAGGCGGCGCTTCGCCATCGCGGCCCCGAAGAGGCTCAGCGGGATCTGGTAGAGGAACCCGGCGGCGCGCCACGGGCTCAGCCGGTCGTGGCGCGAGGGCCACGGATGCGGGATGGAAAGCCCCAGGAAGGCGCTCCAGCGCTCGGGGGCCGCGAAGCACGCGAGGAAGCCGCAGAACGCGCCCCAGTCGTGACCGATGTAGCCGGCCCGCTCGACCTCGAGCGCGTCGAGCACCCCGACGAGGTCGCGCGCGAGGCGGTCCTTCTCGTAGCCGCTCGGCGGGGCCTCGGACCAGCCGTGACCTCGCAGATCGGGCATGAGCAGCCGGTAATCGGCGGCGAGCACGGGCGCCACCCGGTGCCAGCACCACCAGTTCTGCGGCCAGCCGTGCACGAGCAGCAGCGGCGGGGCGTCGGCCGGGCCCAGCTCGGCGACGTGGAGGGCAACCTCGCCGGTCTCCACCCGGTGGTGCGTAACGCCCTCGAGCTCGGGCATCGCCGGCGTCCAGCGTGCCTCGCTCATCTAACCCGCGGCCTCCTCGGCGACATGGCGGCGGCGTGGCGAAAGGTGACCGCCGACGAAGAAGATCGTGACCAGGAGGCCGAGGATCGCGGCGATCGAGACGAAGCGGAACCCCGCCGTGATCCCGTGGACGAACGAGTCGCCGACGAAGTTCGTGACGGTGTGCCGTGCGCCGGGCGGCAGCTTCTCGAACGCGGCCTGGGCGGCATCGGTGCCGGCAAGCTTTCCGTGCATCACCGAGACCTGCTGGTCGCTCGCGCGGAGCCCGGCGGCGGCGATCTTGTCGCTCAACTGATTCTCGGACGTGAGCGTGAAGATCGTCGTCGTGATCCCCAGGCCGATCGCGCCGCCGGCGATCTGGAACATGTAGATGAGCCCACCCGCGAGACTCGAGCGCGCTGGGTCGAGCGCGGTCACGCCCGCGGTCGTCACCGACGCGTAGAAGAAGCCCGCCCCGATCCCCGTCGCGGTCAGCCCCGCGACGAGCGCGCCGTACCCGGAGCTCGGGTCGATCAGGGAAAGCAGGATGGGGCCGACGGTCAAGCCGAGCGCCCCGATGCCCACGGAGAGCTTCGGCCCGAGGCGGTTGTACGCCGGGCCGGCGATGAACGACACGAGCGCGAACGTGACGAGCATCGGCGCCATCCCGACGCCGGCCTTGAGCGCCGAGTAGCCCAGGATCGTCTCCATGAACTGGGGCGCGTAAAGGACCGTGGAGAAGAACACCGCCGACATCAGCAGCACGGCGAGGCAGGCGGATCTGAACTCCGTGTTCTTGAGGACGTCGAGCGGCACGAGCGCGTTCCTGCCCTTCCGCGGCTCGATGAAGCAGAAGGCGACCACGAGGACGACGGCGAGGACCAGCATCCCGATGACGCGCGGGTCGCCGAAGCCCCAGTCGGCGGCCTGATCGAAGGCGAGCAGGAAGAGGAGCAGCCCCGTGGCAAGGCTCGCGATCCCGGGATAGTCGATGCGCTCCCCCGTGTCCTCGGGGTCGGGCTGGTGGACCTTGCTCCATGTGACGAGCACCGCGAAGGCGGCGATCGGCACGTTGAGGAAGAAGATCCAGCGCCACGAGAGCTCGTCGGTGAGAAGGCCGCCGAGCAGCGGGCCGAGGGCGTTGCCGATGCCGGCGGCGCCGAGGATGAGCCCGCCTGCGAGACCCGCCTTCGACTCGGGAAGGGCGGCGTAGGTCATCCCCAGGATCGCCGGCCACATGAGCGCGCCCCCGATCCCCATCCCGACTCGCATCGCGATCAGGAAGAACGAGTCGGGCGCGATTCCGCCGAGAAGCGAGAACCCGGCGAAGAGGACCGCGCCGATGAAGAACACCTTCCGGCGCCCGAACATGTCGGCCAGGCGCCCCCCGGCGACGATCGCCATCCCGAAGGTCAGCGCGTAGGCGTTGATGACCCACTGGGCGGTCCCGACGTCGACGTCGAAGTCGTGCTCGATCGAGGGAAGGGCGACGTTGAGCGCCGTGAAGTCATTGGCGATGACGATGACGCCCAGGCCCATCGCGATCAGCGCCATGGCGGTCCCGGGGGCGAGGCGATCGGCGTCCGCCGTCGCGGCGTCCGTGCTCACGGGCGGCAATCTACCCGCAGGGCTAGGAACCGGCCGATGTCGCGCGCCTCGGCCTCGATCGCCCCGCTTGGCGGCGGCACGGTCGAACCAGGCGATCTCGAGCCGCCGCTTCGTGCCGGCGCCGGCGAGCCGCCACGTGCCCGACACCTTCCCGCGGCTCACCACGGTCGGCTTCACGATTCCCGAGCCGGGGAGCAGGCGCTTCGCGTTCTCGCTCGCGAGCAGGAGGTCGCGGCTTCGCCAGCCCAGCATCAGCGTGTCGAAGGCGGCGAGGAGGCGGGGCGGCGGGGCCGGCCCGGGCTCTTGGTCGGCGGTGCCGGGGAGGGCGATGAGATCTCCCACCTCCTCGAGGGGGCCCGCCGCTGCCAGGCCGCGGCGGGCGGCGCCGAGGGGGAGGCCCGACCAGTAGGCGAGGTCGTCGGCCGTCGCTGGGCCGTAGCCCGCCAGGTAGCGACGAGCCATCGTCGCGAGCGCCTCGTCCTCCCCCACGGCAGCGGGTGGCTCGGCCGCGGCGTAGCGCCCGTCGGCCAGTCCGACGACGAGGCCCTGCGAAGCGAGCCAGGGCATGAAGACGTTCGAGGCGTTGGGGCCGAGGTCGGCGTGCCCACGGGCGTAGAGCTCCTTCAGCAACGCCGAGCGGTCGCGCGGCTCCTCGGCGAGGATCTTCACTGCGTCCGAGCGCATCCCGCGAGCCGTCTCGAGGCCACCCCGCTTCTCGATCCACCCCTCGAAGCGCTTGCCGAACCGAGGCCCGCAGAGCGCGTGAAGCCAGTCGCGGTCGGCGGCGGGGATCAGGTGGACGGTGCCGCGGACCGTCCAGGTGCGGACGAGGTCGGCCTCTGCGATGGCGGAGCGCTCGAGCCCGGCGACGCGCGAGCGCAGGGCCAGGTGCGAGGCACGAACCTCCTGGGCCTGGATGCCGACGACGGCCGCCGCGGCCTCCTCGACCGTGGCCGCTGAAGTCTCGGGCGCCAAGCGCTGGGCGGCGATCCGATGTCGGCGAAGGAGGGCATCTGACGGCGGGGATCTCATTTGCCTGCGTAGTTTTAGGTGCTATAGCCCCCAAGACCCAACAACGAACCTCGTCGGCTCCCCTCCTCGCGGTCGACACCCCCTCGATGCTCTACCGGGCCTTCTACGCGCTGCCGGACTCGATCAAGGGCGCTGACGGCAAGCCCGTCAACGCGCTCCTTGGCGCCGCCAATCTGATCCTGCGCGAGGTCGAGAACCATTCGCCGCGGGCTGTGGCTCTCTGCTTCGGCCCCGACGCCGCCACCTACCGCGTCGAGCTCTTCGCCGGATATCACGCCGACCGCCCCGAGATGCCGGAGCCCCTCGTTCCGCAGTGGACCGCGGCGAAGCCGTTCTTCGAGGCCTTCGGCTGGACTGTCGCCGTTCACGACTCGCTCGAGGCCGACGACCTGCTCGGCACCTACGCGCGGCTCGAGGAGGAGGCGGGGGGCCGGGCGCTGATTCTCACGGGCGACCGCGACATGTTCCAGTGCGCGACCGGGGCCGTGAAGGTTCTCTACGTGCGCACCGGCGGCTCGCGCGCCGGCGCCGAGGAGGTGGGGCCCGCCGATGTGGAGAGGCGCTACGGCATCCCGCCCGAGCTCGTTCCCGACTTCATCGCGCTGCGCGGCGACCCATCGGACGGAATCCCGGGCGCGAAGGGAGTGGGCGACAAGACGGCGGCGGAGCTTCTGCGCGAGCACGGCTCGCTCGAGGCGCTGCTCGACGCTGCGATCCGCATCCCCAAGCCGAAGCTGCGGACGACGCTCGTCGAATCCGCCGGCGAGCTTCGCGCCTTCAAGGACATGGCGACGCTCCGAGACGCGGGCGTCAAGCGCCCTCGCGACCGCCGGACCGACTGGAAGGGCGCGGCGAAGGCGGCCGAGGCCGCCGGAATGAACCGGCTCGCGAAGCGGCTCGTCGAGATGGGCGGATAGCTTCCCGGCCATGAGCGGAGGCGCGGTTGTCACCGGGGCGGCGAAGGGCATGGGCCTCGAGATCGCGCGCCTGCTCACCGGCAAGGGGTACGCCGTCACCCTGGCCGACATCGATGCGGAGGAGGTCTCCCGGAGCGCGGAGGCGATCGGCCGCGGCGCGACGTCCAGCGTTCTCGACGTTCGCGACGAGGAAGCGTGCCGTCGCCTGGCGGACGAGGTCGCCGAGCGCGACGGCCTCGCCGTCTGGGTCAACAACGCCGGCATCCTGCGCACCGCGCCGTCGTGGACTCACCCGCCCTCCGAGCGCCGGGCGATGTTCGAGGTCAACACGTTCGGCCTGATCAACGGCACCCTCGCCGCCCTGGAGCACATGCGCGCCGGCCGCCGCGGCCACGTCATCAACATCATCTCGCTGGCGGGGCTCGCGGTGCCCCCGGGCGAGGTGGTCTACGCGGCGACCAAGCACGCCGCGCTCGCGTTCTCGATCGGCACCCTCTACGACCTTCGCGAGGCGGGGCTCGACGACGTGAACATCAGCTGCGTGTGCCCGGACGGGGTCTGGACGCCGATGCTGTTCGACAAGGTCGAGGACCCGCACGCGGCGCCGTCGTGGTCGGGCGTGATGCTCCAGCCCGAGCACGTCGCGGAGGTCACGGTCGGGCTGCTCTCGAAGCCCCGGCCCGTGACCACGATCCCGCGCTGGCGCGGCGCCTTCGTCCGCGCGTTCGACGCCGTGCCGGGGATCGGCGTGCGGCTTGCGCCGCGACTCATGGAGCAAGCCCGCCGCAGGCAGGCCGCCTGGGCCCGCAAGCACCGGGCGTAGGTCGGGGCTCTAGGCGGCGCGCAGGTTCGCCCGGCGCGACTCGATCACGCTGCCCCAATCGCGCTCGTCGACGGGCGCGGGCTCCGTCTCCGCCAGGAACGTCCGGAGGACGGAGGCCAGGCCCTCGGGATCCTCGAGGTGGGGGAAGTGCGCGGCGCGCGGCAGGGTCTCGAAGCGCGAATGCCTGATCGCGCGATGGGCGTCGAGCCCGTGTTCGAGCGGGATCGTGTGGTCGCGCTCGCCCCAGACGATCAGCGTCGGCATGTCGCCGAGCAGGTAAAGGCGGTCGCGCGCGCTGACCCGCTGGCCCTGCACGTCGATCACGGAGCGAAGCGTCTCGATGAACGCACGGCGCGACCCCGGCTCCTGTAGCGGGCGAAGCGCCCTGGCGACGGCCTCGAAGTAGACGCCCTTCGAGCTCCCTCGGGCACGCAGGCGCTCGCCCGCAGCGGCGATCGCGTCGACCAGCTTCGGCTGCGCGGCGAGGCGCACCGCGGCGGTCGCGCCCGGCAGCGCGGCCGCGCGCAGGAGCGGGCTCACCTCCCGGCCGAGGCCACCGCTCGAGACCAGCGCGAGGCGCTCGGTGCGGTGAGGGAACTGGTAGAAGAACTGCATTGCGACGCCGCCGCCGAGCGAGTGGCCAACCACCGTCGCCCGGTCCACCCCGATCGTCGCAAGCAGGTCGCGAATGCTCGCGGCGTGTGCGCCGAGCGAGTAGTCGCCGCGCGGGGTTGCCGAGTCACCATGTCCGATCAGATCCGGCGCGATGACGCGGTGGGAGTCGGCGAGGCCCAGCGCCACCTGCTCCCAGTGCCGCGAGGAGTTGACCATCCCGTGGATCAGCACCACCGCCGGCCCGCTGCCGGCGGTGCGGTAGATCACGCCGTGGCCGTGCAGGTCGACCTGATGCGCCTCGAAGCGCGTCTCCGCCGTCACCCGCCGCAATCTAGCGATGCCGCCGCCGCTACCGGATGACGGCGAGCGAGCTCGCCGTCGTACCGGCCGGCCGCGGCGCACGGCCGCCGTCGCCCGCGGCGCGGACGAGCGCGCCGAAGAGCCGCAGCTGCGAGGGATCGTCGAGCATCGACTCGGCGTGCCACTGCACGCCGATCGCAAACCTCGCGGCCGGCACCTCGATCGCCTCGACCACGCCGTCGGGCGCCCATGCCACCGCCTCCACCGCGCGTCCAAGGCCGCTCGCGGATTGGTGGTGGTAGGAGCTGACCTCGAGCCGGCTCACCCCACCGAGGGCCGCGCACAGCTCGCTCGACTCCTCGACGCGCACCGGGTGGACCGCCTGCTTTCCGCCACCCGGCGGGAGGTGGTTCAGCGTGCGGCCGAACTGCTCGGGCAGGTGCTGGTAAAGCGTGCCGCCGCTGGCGATGTTGAGCGCCTGCGCGCCGCGGCTGATCCCGAGCAATGGGATCTGGAGAGCGACGGCGTCGCCGGCGATCGCGAGCTCGGCGATGTCGAGCTCGCGGTAGGTCGGCCCGAGCTCAGGGTGCGGATCCTCCCCGTAGGCCGCCGGGTGGATGTCCGGCCCGCCCGACAGGACGACCCCGTCGAGCTTTCCGAGCAATCCGGAGATCGCCTCCATCGGCACCGGTGGGATCACCACCGGGAGCCCGCCGGCCCGCTGCACGGCCCGCGCGTAGCTCAGCCCGAGAGTCATCTCGGGCATCGCCGGCTCGCCGTAGCGGATCAGCTCACCGTGGTTGGCGCCGTGGACCTCGGATGCGGTTATCCCGATGAGGGGCTGCACCCCTCGGAGCCTAGGCGCGCTCCTCCGCCGGATCCATGGACCGAGGTCGAATTCTCGCCCTCAGTGTTTGTACGCGCGGTCGGGCCCGCTTCGCGACGTCCGCGAGCTTCGCGATTCCGAGAATCGCGACCAGCAGCGCCATGGTCAGCGCGATCGGGGGGACCGGCAAGGGCGCGAGCGCGAGGCCTCCGGAGCCCGCGGACGCCGCGGCCGCGCCGCCTCCGTGAGCGACGGCATGGGCGCCGCCGGCAGCAGCGGTCGCTTGGGCGCCATGCGTCGCGCCCGCCCCCAGGGCGGTCATGAGGATCAAGAGCGCGACCTCGACGGCGACGACCATGGCCAGCGCCAGCGCGAGATGGCTCGTAATCCGCATCCAGCGTGCGCGACTGCTCTGCCCGCGCACGGTGCGTGGGAGCTCGATGATCGGCGCGAGCAGCGCCGAGAGGATGAAGAACAGGCCGCCAAGCCCGAATCCCGGGAGTCCCGCGGTCATCAGTGTCCCTTCTCGTAGACCAGCAATGGCTTCCGCACGACGAGCTCGCGCCACAGGGCGGCGAGCATGAAGGCGCCGTTCACCAGGCGCAGCACGAAGAAGCTCGGGAAGCTTGCCAGGGCCTTGCGTGCCTCGCCGCGGCGAATCGCGTAGGCCAGCACCGGGATGAGGATCACCGGTGCGTCAACGAGGTAGGCGAGCAGGATCACGGGGCTGATCACGACCGCCAGGACCGGCAGGAGGACCAGGTAGGCGACCGAGGCGAGGATCGCGTCCCAGAACGCGACGGCGACCATCGAGCGCAGGTATCCGAGCCGCAGTAAGCCGCGCCAGTGGAGCCGGACGTTCTGGACGAACCCGTGCGACCAGCGCCGCAGCTGCTTCGACAGGAACGAGAAGTTGTGGGGCTCGATCGGATAGCAGACGGCCTGGTGCTCGAACCGGACCTTCCGCCCGGCCCGGTAGAGCGACCAGGTGAGGTCCATGTCCTCGGCCATCGTCCGCTCGGGCCACCCGCCGAGTGCGCGCAGCTCATCGGTCCGGTAGGCCGAGAAGCAGCCCGACGAGATCAGCGGCTTCGAGTAGTGGTCCTGGATCCGCTTGAAGAACCCGAACGCGAACAGGTACTCGACGTATCGTCCCCGCTCCCAGATCGTACGCACGCGTCGCGGCAGGACGGAGCCGCACGCGGCGGCGACGTCAGGGTCGCCGAGCGCGGGAAGAAGGCGCTCGATCGCGTCCGGGGCGAGCGTCGTGTCGGCGTCGATCGCCATCACGTACTCGGTGTGGACGCGGTCGAGGGCGAAGTTCTGCGCCCCCGCCTTGGTTCCGGTGTTCCTCGGCGGTCGCAGGACGGTCGCTCCCGCCGCCCGGGCAATCGCGGCCGTCTCGTCGGTGGAGCAATCGTCGACGACGAGGACCTCGGCCGGGGGCGTGGTCTGGGCCGCCAGCGACTGCACGGTCTCGGCGACGGTCTCGGCCTCGTTGTAGGCCGGGACAATCACCGTCAGGCGGTCGGCGCTTGGCTCTGCGTCTCGCATCTCAATGCGAGAAACGGGCCCGTGGTCGGGTTGTCAGGGCCTACTTCGGGCCGTGTCCGCCGCCGCCGCCGTTGCCGCCCGCGTTTCCGCCACCCTGGCCGGGCGGCGTACGAGCGGGAGGCGGAGCCGGCTTCGGGGACGGCGCGTGTACCTGCGGGGGCTTCGTCTGGCCGGGCGGTGCGGGCGGCGGACCCATCGAGTGGCCGCTCGACGCGGCGTGACTCGCGGAGTTGCCGCCGGCGTTCGACGACACAGAGCGATGGGAGATGCCTGTTGAGCTACCCCCGGCATTGGAGTGGCTGTGACCGTAAGCGTTGCCGCTGCCGTTGCCGGTCTGGGTGCCGCCCGATCCCGACGCGGTGGGCGGGCCCGACGAGGTGGCGCCGTCCGAGTTGCCGAGGGCGCGACCATGCCCCTCCGAACCGTGGCCTTCCGCGCGCCCGTGGCGGTGCCCGGTCCCTTGCCCGTGGCCGCGATGCGCCCGCCGCTCTGCGGCGTGACGGCTGTGGCGCGCGGCTGCCGAGCCATGGCCGGAACGCGACGCAATCTCGGCGGTCCCGGCGGCTCCGGCCGCGGCCGCGGCCGCGCGGTGCGCGGAGGGTGACAGCGGTGCCGAGCTCGACGGGCTTCCGCTCGAGCCACCCAGCCCGGGAAGGTCGATCACTCCGGTCGCCTGGGCTGCTCCGGCGCCGATGGCCGCGGCCGCGACGACCGATGCCGCCTTGACACCGGCCGATGCACCCAGGACACCGCCGAGTCCTCCGCCTCCACCGCCGGCTGCGGCGCCCGCTCCGGCGGCACCGGCGCCCTTGGCACCGGCGGCGGCCGCACCGGAAATCGCCGCGCCGCCGGCACCTCCGCCGCCCGATCCGCCGAGGATCCCGGCGATTATCCCGGAGGCCGCGAGCGCCGGAAGGGGTGGGCAGAGGGCGGCTAGGTCGGCGCGACGGGTGGAGATGCCGGCCTTGAAGTCGCGGCAGGCCTCGCAGCCGCGCAGGTGGGCGCGGATCCGCCGGCCGCGCATGACGCGCCCGTCGCGCTGGGAGATCGCGAGCCTGGCGGCGTCGCAGTCCATCTCACGACCCTCCTTGAGCTCGGTGAGCGCGACCCGCGCCTCGTAAACCGTCTGCCGCGCCGCGGCGGGCGTCGCGTCCAGCGCCGCGGCGATCGAGTCGTAGTCGAGCCCGCTCATCTCGCGCATCACGAGCGCCGAGCGCTGCCGGTCCGGCAGCGAGCGCATGTCGGCGACGAGCTGGCGCAGGCGGTGACGCGAGTCCGCCTCGACCTCGACTCCCTCGGTCGCGCGATCGATGGGGTCTGACTCGCCCAGCGTAGATTCGCGCCGACGCAGGATCGAGATCGACTCGTTGTGCGCAACGCGGAAGAGCCAGGGCTTCAATGCCACGCTGCGGCTCTCGCCCGGCAGGGCCCGCAGCGCGGCCGCCATCGTGCTCTGCAACGCGTCCTCGGCGTCCTGCTCGTACCCCACGATCGCCCTGCAGTAGCGGTAGACGGCCTGGTGATGGCGGGCGAAGATCGCCTCGAACGCAGCCGTGTCCCCGGCCGCAGCGAGGCGCGCGAGGCGCTCGTCGCTCAGCATCCGCCTGGGCCCGGAGGGCACGGAGCGCGTCGCCACACCGGTAGCTTCGCTCACAGCCATCGGCGCCTATTGTCGCGAAGTCTCGTTTCACCTTCAACCAATGCCACCTCGCGCTTCGCGCGGTTGAGGAGGAAACGGCTTGCCTGCACGCATGTCAGGCCCTATCGACTAAACGTCTACCCTGCGGGCGTGGGCACCATCGACGGCTCCGCCAGCGCCGAGATCGAGGCTCCGATCGCGGAGGTCTTCGCGATCGCGGCCGACGTCGAGGGATCGCCCCGGTGGCAGCCGGAGATCAAGGTCGCGGAGGTGCGCGAGCGGGACGGCGACGGTCGCCAGGTCCTCGTCCACACCGAGACCGACGGCAAGGTGCGCACGCTCAACTCCGACCTTCGCTTCTCCTACGACGAGCCGAGCGGCCTGCGATGGGTGCAGGAGGAGGGCGACCTGAAGTCCGTCGAGGGGAGCTGGGCGTTCGAGGATCTGGGCGACGGGCGGACCCGCGCCACCTACTCGATGTCCGTCGACCTGGGCCGCATGCTCGGCATGGTTATTCGAGGGCCGCTCGTGGGCGTGCTTCGCGGGCAGCTCGTCGAGACGATGCCCGGCAAGCTCAAGCGCTTCGTCGAGAAGTCCGGCTAACCGCTAGGCGAGTCGAACCGGCAGCGTCTTCAGCTGGTTGATGAAGGGTGACTCCGCGAACACCGGATCACCGCTGAGGTCCATCGCCGGGTGCCGCCGAAGCGTCTCCTCGAACATGATCCGCAGCTCGAGCCGGGCGAGAGCCGTGCCGAGGCAGAAGTGGCGGCCGCCCGCCCCGAACGCCTGGTGCTCGGGATTGCGGCGGACGTCGAAGCGATCGGGGTCGTCATAGCGCGTCTCGTCGCGGTTCGACGACACGTACCACATCACGACCTTGTCGCCCTCGCGGACCCGCTTGTCGCCGAGCTGGGCGTCGCTCAACGCCGTTCGGCGGAAGTGCGCGAACGCCGGGTACATGCGCAGCGACTCCTCCACCGCGCTCGGGATGAGCGATGGATCGTCGAGCACCAGCCTCCGCTCGTCGGGGTGCTCCATCAGCGCCCGCATGCCGCTGCAGTAGGTGGCCTTGGTGCTGTCGTTGCCGGCGGCGACGAGGAGGAAGAAGCCCATGACGATCTCGTCCTCCGAGAGCCTGTGGCCGTCCACCTCCGCGTGGACGAGGACGCTCGTCAAGTCGTCCGTGGGGTTCTCGCGCCGCTCGGCGATCATTCGGCCGCAGCGCTCGTAGATCTCCGGCAGGTCCTTCTCGACCACCCCCTCGACCCCCTCGGGCGCCAGGTCGGGGTCGCCGGCGCCGAGCGCCGCGTTCATGAGCCGCGCCCATTGCGCGTCGTCCTCGGGTGCGATGCCCATGAAGCTGCCGATCACCCGCGAGACGATCGGCTGCGCCACCTCGGTTACGAGATCACAGGTCTCGCGGCCCTCGAGACGGTCGAGGACCGCGACCACGATCTCGCGGATCGGCTTCTCGTGCGCGGCGATCCGCTTCGGCGTGAAGCCGGCCTGGAACAGCGCCTTGATCCTGTCGTGCTTCGGCGGGTCCATGCCGATGAACATCGACCGCGCGAGCTCGAGCGGGAAGACGCCGCTCGCGGCGGTGACGCCGCCGCGCTCGGACGAGTAGGTCCTCCAGTCTCGGCTCACGGCGTGCACGTCGTCGGCGGTCGTCACCGACCAGAACCCGTCCTCGTCGGGGAACTCGCTGATCCGCGAGGTCCAGTGGACCGGGCACTCGTTGCGCAGACGCTTGAAGAGCTCGTGCGGCGGGCCGTCGGGCCAGTGCTCGCGCTCGGTGACCAGGACCTCCTCGAGGTTCTCGTCGACGGGCTTGGCGCGAGCCTCCATGCCGAGGCGATCCTAATCGGTTACCCGTCTACGATGGCGGCCGTGGGCGAGCCGGAGCTCTCGGAGGGTGCAGCCGCGATGCTCGCCGAGCTTCTCGACGCGATCCGGACCCTCGAGGACCTCCCGCTCGACGACGTCCCCCCCGCCCTCGGCGATTCGAGCCCGCCGTGACGGCCGCGACGATCGTCGACACGCGCGCGCAGCTCACTGCGGGGGAGGTGTCACCGGTGGAGCTCGTGCGGGCTGCGCTGGAAGCGATCGATCGCAACTCGGCGCTGAACGCCTATATCCATCTCGATCCCGACGGCGCGCTGGCGGCGGCCCGCGGGGCCGAGGAAGCGCTCGTGGCCGGCGACGCCGGGGCGCTCTGCGGCATCCCGATCTGCGTCAAGGACATCATCGACGTCGCGGGCATGCCGACGACCGCCGGCGCGGCCGGCTGGGCCCGCCACCCATCCGAGGACGCGCCCGCGGTCGCACGGCTGCGCGCGGCGGGAGCGATCATCGTTGGCAAGGGCAACACGAACGAGTTCGCGTTCGGAATCGACGGGCAGAATCCGCACGTCGGCGACTGCCACAACCCCCGCGACCCGGCGCGGATGACGGGCGGGTCGACGTCGGGGCCGGCATGCGCGACGGCCTCGGGACAGGCGCTGGCCGGCGTCGGGACCGACACGAGCGGTTCGCTCCGCGTCCCGGCCTCCCTCTGCGGACTCGTCTCGGTCCGGCCCACCCATGGGCTCGTCCCGACCGCCGGAGTCGTGCCCCTCGCCTGGTCGTACGACACGGTCGGACCGATCGCGCGTTCCGTGGAGGACGCCGCGCTCCTGCTCGGCGTCCTGAGCGCGGGCGACTCGGGCGTGCCCGAGACGCTCGACGAGCTCGCCGGTACCCGGATCGGTCTGCTCGAGGAGTTCCTGGACAGCTGCTCGAGATCCATCGCGGCTGCCATGCGCAGCGCCGCCGATCGGTGGGCGGACGCGGGGGCCGAGGTCGTGCCCGTCGAGTTCCCGCGCCTCCGATACCTGACTCCGCTGCACCAGGCGATCCAGTTCTCCGAGGGGGCCGCGGCACATCGGCCGTGGTTCGCCGATCAGCTCGATCGCTACGGGGCGGGCGTCCGCGAGCGGATCGAGGTCGGCGGGGCGTTGCCCGCCAGGGACTACCTGCTCGCCCAGCGTGCGCGCGAGCTCGTTCGCAGGGAGACCGCCGACGTGATGGAGGGCCTCGACGCCCTCGTCGGACCGACCGCGCCGGTCACCGCCCCGCCGCTCGGCGCGGAGACGGTCGACGTGAACGGTCAATCGGTTCCGCTTCGCCCCGCCCTGCTCTCGTTCACCGTCCCGCTGACCCAGGCGGGCGGCCCGGTGATCGCGCTGCCGCTCGGGGAAGACGAGGGCATGCCGTTCGGGATCCAGATCCTCGGGGCGCCTCGGTCCGAGGGGCGCCTGCTCGGCCTGGCGGCGGAGTTGCGCCGCGTTGGCGGCGCGGGCGCGGACTAGCTGCAAATCCGCCTGCAAACCAGCGCCGGTTGGCGCTTTCTCGGGACGCTGGCCCTACGGTCGGCGGTCGGGAATTCCCGGGATGACCGATCTCGCAGCCTCCACCTACAGGCGACGGATGGCCCCGCTCGCCCTCGCAGCGATCGCCCTCGCCGTCGTCGTTGCGCTGCCCGCGCTCGCCTCGGGACAGGCGCTTTCCTCGCAGCTCCACGACAAGCGGGACGCGCTGCGCCGGGCGCGATCGAACGAGGTCACCCTCAACTCCACGATCGACCGCTACTCGCGGCAGATCGACGAGCTGTCGGGCGAGATCGCCTCGCTTCGCGCTCGCGAGGCCGCGGTTCGCGGCCAGCTACTCGTCACGCGGGAGGAGCTGCGGCGGGCGAGGGCGAGGCTCGCGGTCCTGCGGCGCCGCCTCCACTCGGCGCTCGTCGCCCTCAAGCAGCACCTGGTCGCGGTGTACGAGTCGGGGCAGCCCGACGCGATGACGGTGATCCTCAACTCGAACGGCTTCGACCAGCTGATCTCACGCTACGAGTACGTGCACTCCATCGCGCAGTCCGACAACGCGATCGCGGAGAGGGTCACGACGCTGCGCGACCGCACGCGTACCACGGTCGACCAGCTCCAGTCCGCGCGCGATGCGCTCGCCGCGCGCCGCCAGGAGCTCGCCGACACGCGGGCGGCGTACGAGAGCCGCCAGCGCTCGCTCGCCGCCGCCCAGTCCGCGAAGCGGCGCGCTCTCGTCCACGCGCGGGCCGCCGGCAAGCAGCTTCAGAGCCAGGTCCAAAGCCTCGAATCGAAGATTGCCGCTCAGCGGGCGTCGACGGTGGGGCTGGGCGACAACTCGGTGGGCGCGGTGGGCACCGCGTTCCCGGCCGGCCCGCCCCCGGCGGGCCAGGCGGTCTCCCCCTTCCCCGCCTCCGAGCCGCTCACCTGGGGCCGGACCGACCAGGGCGTCGACGGCGGGACGCGGCCGGGCTCACCGCTCCTGGCGATGGGCTCCGGGACGGTCTCGATCGAGCACGATCCCTATGGCTTCGGGACCTCCTACCCGATGCTCTCCACCTCGTTCGGCGACTTCTACTACGGCCACTGCGTGCCCGTGGTTGCCGACGGGGCCCGCGTGCAGGCGGGGCAGCAGATCGCCATGGCGCATTACGGGACCTGGGGCAACTCCACGACGCCGGGGGGTTTCGAGATCGGCAGCTGGCCGCCGGGCTCGATGACCGCCGGCGGCGCTATCCGCAGCTGGCTCATCGGCCTGCCGCGGATCTAGGCGGCCTTCGGGGTAGCCTTGCGCGCGTGAGCGACGAGATCGAGCACGGGTTCAAGGAGGGCCAGCCCGTCTGGGTGGAGGACGGCGACGGTCGGCATCACCCCGGCATCTTCGTCGGCGACAACGAGGGCACCGGGTGGTTCGGCGGCGGCCCGAGCGCTTATGTGGCCCATCCCGAGGGCAAGCAGGCCGAGGTCGTCTCGGTGTTTCGCATCACGCCGCGGGACGAGTAGCCGAACGTCCCTCGTGCCCGCCTATAGCCCCGAACGCGGGACGTTCGCGCAGGGCACCGGGGATGCTAGAAGCCGGACTTGTGCCTGACGGCGTAGCTCTGGGTGGCTTCCCAGCCCAGGCCCTTCGCCCAGCCGGGACCCTCACCCTTGGTGTCGGCGGTGTCGAAGCGAAGCCCGGCGATCGTCATCCACGCGTGGCCCGAGTTGGCGTAGACCGAGATCCACCTGCCCTTGCTCGCACGGCCCCAGCGCGCCAGGGACGACGGGGGCATCGCCTGCTTGATCAGGCCGCCTCCGTGGAGGGCGAAGCTGACCGCGCTCGAGCAGTCGTAGCACGACGAGTGCCAGTGGGCGTAGCCGCCACCGAGGCAGTAGCCGTGGCCCTTGGCGATCTTGTTCGCCGCGGCAATCGCGCCCTTGACGGCCTTCGGCGCCGACTTCGGGGCGACGGCGAGCCCGTTCACGAGCTTCGCCTTGTGGCCCGCCACGGTGGGCGGGGGCGGGGGCGGCGTTCCGGTGCCGCCACTGTTGGCGGTGGCCGGGGTCGTCGCGATCGAGGCGGCCGCCAGGCAGGCGAGCCCGGCGCAGCTCGCGAGCTTCGCGCGCCTGCGTGGCATGGTGGTCGAGTTCGGGAACGTCAACTGGTCTCCTTCGTCGGCCTACGGGGTTAGCTGACGGGCTGGCGCTAAAGGAGACTGCGCCCCCACCCAGCGGGCGGGTTAGCCCCAAATCTTCGGTTCCCCCGCTCCCCGCCAAAGACGGCGAGGATTCGGCGTTTACGAACTTCGAGGGCGGCAGGTTAGCAATTGCTAATACGGAAAGCGCCGGTGCCTGGGGTAACCTCGCTCGCGCTGTTGGCTCAAGGAGGAGTGACGCATGGCGGGTCATGAACGGGGCAGGCGCGGTCTCGCGGTCGGCCTGGGCGTGATCGCGCTCGCTGCGGCCACGTTCGTCGGTTCAGCGGCCGTGCGGCCGGCGAAGGCGCACGCGTGGGCGTGGCAGAACGTCTGCGTCGCCAACGTCTTCAACCAGTCGGGCGCCCAGAGCGCGGTCCGGCCGACGTTCTTCACCTCGCTCCCGGAGGAGCCCGCCTCGCTCCTCCTTTACGCGACCTACGCCGCTCTCGGCATACCCACGACCAGCGGCATATCGTTTCGGGTCACGGGCTGGCCGGCTCCGGCCTTTGGGTGCCACGTGGTGCTCACGCTCACGGCCCCAGGTCCCAACCCCGCCTGTACCTACAGCGCGCCGACCGTGGGCCGCAACAGCTTCAGCTGCAGCGGGGACTCGAGAGTCGACATCATCGCGAACACGAACAACATCGTCGCCAACGTTTTCGTCCCGCAATCGCGCGGCAGCAGCGATCCTCTGCCCCGAGCCAGCCAGCCAAGGCGCGCCGGCAAGGCGATCAAACCGGGGCAACTGCCGGTCGACGGCTGGCGCGACGTCAAGAAGCTCAGCCACATCGGCCTGATTGGGCGGTTGATGAAGACCGGCCGGCTGCCGGCGTCGTGTCTGAATAGCGGCGACCGCCGGACCCGCAAGGTCTCCTCCAACCTCCTGGTCAACCCGGGCGGGGGTCGCGGGGTCGGCGCTGTGGTCGGCAGCTACGGCGGCAAGCACGCGGCGCACCAGACCGCCGCCGACGCGCTCTCGCGCCACAGCATCCATTGCCTTGACCGACTGCTGACATCGAGCCGCCTCCATACGGCCGCCAACTCCCGGCGGATCCACGTGGCCGGCGGGGGTGGCGTGCGCGGCGTGCAGATGGTCGTGCGGCGGAAGCGACACGGAACCGTGCGGCGCGCGGCGTTCATGGACGTCGTCGCGGCGTCGAACAACCGTCGGATGAGCGTGCTGATGCTGCCGAGCTCCCACCGCGAGATCGGAGCGCGGGTCCTGAGGGCGTCCGTCGACAGGATGCTCGACCGCATCGGCGCCTGAGCGCACCTTTCTTCGAGGTCTGTGAGTTGAGGCCGGCTATAGCCGGGTTGAACTCACAAACGCTGCGCGGCCCTCAAATCAAAGCTCGATCACGCTTCGGATGCCGTCTTGCGCCTCCATCAGCTCGAAGCCGCGATTCACGTCTTCGAGCGTGATCCGGTGCGAGATGAACGGGTCGACGTCGATCTCGCCGGCCATGTAGCGGTCGACGAGCTTCGGCACGCCCTCGCGCCCCTTGACGCCGCCGAACGAGGACCCCGCCACCCGGCGCCCGGTGATCAGGAGGCGCGGGACGACGTCGAGCGTCTCCCCCTTCCCGGCGACGCCCGCGACGGTGCAGAGCCCCCACCCCATCCGCGCGGCCTCCACCGCCTGGCGCATGACCGCGACGTACCCGGTCGCCTCGAAGGTGTAGTCGGCGCCGAAGCCACCGGTCTCCTCGAGGATTCGTTCGACCACGTCCTCGCCGCCGATCATCGTCTCGGTCGCGCCCTGACCACGGGCGAGCTCGAGCCGCTCGTCCGCCAGGTCGACGCAGATGATCCGCTCGGCCCCCTGCAGCCGGCAGCCCGCGACGGCGCCGAGGCCGACCATTCCGGCGCCGAAGACCACGCAGGTCGAGTCCGGCTCGACCTTGGCCGTATTCATGGCCGCCCCGAGCCCGGTCGAGAGACCGCAGGCGAACAGGCAGGCGCGATCGAGCGGCGCCTCGGGATCGACCTTCGCCAGGGCGATCTCCGGCATCACCGTGTACTCGGCGAACGTCGAGGTGCCCATGAAATGGCGGATGTCCTCGCCATCGCGGCGAAGCCTCGTCGTGCCGTCAGGGAGGTAGCCCTTGTTCTGCTGCTCGCGGATCGCCAGACAGAGGTTCGTGCGGGGATCCAGGCAGTGCACGCACTCCCCGCACTGGGGCGAGAAGAGGGTCACGACGTGGTCGCCCTCGCCGAGGAGCGTGACGTTCGCCCCGAGCTTCTCGACGATGCCGGCGCCCTCGTGGCCGAGGACGGTCGGCGCGTACCCCGACGGGTCGACGCCCGACGCCGTGTACATGTCGGTGTGGCAGACGCCGCAGGCGAC
Organism: uncultured Actinomycetes bacterium; assembly: GCA_963771655.1. Lineage (GTDB taxonomy): Bacteria > Actinomycetota > Thermoleophilia > Solirubrobacterales > 70-9 > JAWVFM01. Next base: position 83,221 of record CAVYUG010000003.1, read on the forward strand.
CAGCCGGACGAGGACCTCACCCGGCCCGGGATCGGCGAGCTCGAGCTCCTGGACCACGAGCGGCCGGCTGAATTCCTCCAGCACCGCGGCGCGCATCTTCATGACATCTCCTCCTCCGCGCCGCAGGTTATTCGCCGAGGCGCCGCTACCTTGATTCGATCGCTCGCTCGACGAGGACAAGTCCGCGAATCATGCTCGCCGTCCTCTCCGCCGGCGGCATCTCCTACGCGCTCCTTCAGTCGCTCGTGGTCCCCGCGCTGCCCGAGATGCAGGACGCGCTGCACACCTCCGAGAGCTCGATCGGCTGGATCCTGACCGCGTTCCTGTTGAGCGCGTCCGTCGCCACTCCGATCATCGGCCGGCTCGGCGACATGTACGGCAAGGAGCGTCTCCTGATGATCGTGCTGGTCACGCTGGCCGCCGGAACGCTGATCTCCGCCGTCGCGTCCTCCCTTTGGCTGATGCTGGTGGGCCGCGTCGTCCAGGGGGTCGGGGGCGGGATCTTCCCGCTCGCGTTCTCGATCATCCGCGACGAGTTCCCGAACGAGCGGGTCCCGGGAGCCATCGGCCTGGTCTCATCCCTGCTCGGCATCGGTGGCGGCGCGGGGGTGGTCCTGGCGGGAGTCGTGACCGAGAACCTCTCCTACCACTGGCTCTTCTGGTTCCCGCTCGGGATCATCCTCCTCACCGCCTACCTCACCGCGCGCTACATCCCCGAGTCGCCCGTCAAGACGCCGGCGGAGATCAACTACCGCGCCGCCGCGCTGATGACGGCCGGCATCTCCGGGGTGCTGCTCGCGATCACCGAGACGAGCACGTGGGGCTGGGGCTCGCCGAAGACGCTCGGGCTCCTCGCCGCCGGCGTTGCCGTGATCTTGCTGTGGGTGCGCGAGGAGCTGCGCTCCCGCGAGCCGCTGGTCGACATGCGGATGATGGCAATCCCGGGCGTCTGGACCACGAATACTGTGGCGTTCCTGATCGGGGTGGGGATGTATTCCTCGTTCGTGCTCATCCCGGAGTTCGTCCAGGAGCCGCTGCGCACCGGCTTCAACGCCTCGGCGGTCGAGTCAGGCCTCTTCCTCGTGCCCGCGACGATCGCGATCGTGGTGGTCGGGCAGATGGCGGGAATCCTCGAGCGCCGCATCGGCTCGCGCGGCTCGCTGATCGGCGGGGCGCTGTTCTCGCTCACGGCCTACGGCCTGCTGGTGGTCGACTCCAGCCAGGAGTGGGAGATCTACGTCTCGATGGCCCTTCTCGGCATCGGCATCGGCCTCTCCTTCTCGGCGATGGCGAACCTGATCGTTCAGAACGTGCGGCAGGAGCAGACGGGTGTGGCGACGGGCATGAACGCGGTGACGCGCACCCTCGGCGGCGCCTTCGGCGGCCAGCTCACGGCGACCCTCCTGGCCGCCAACCTCGGCCGTGGCGACATCCCGACGTCCGCGGGCTTCGCGCTCTCGTTTCGGAGTCTGCGCGATCGCGCTCGTGGGCGCTCTTGCCTTCGCGTTCGCGGTGCCGCGACGAAGCGGCGGCCATCGCGGCCCCGGCCTGGGCGCCGAGCCCGAGCGGGCCGCGGCCTGATCCCCCCTCCCAAGGGTGTGGCCAACTCCACACCTAGGGCCCCTGGTAGGAGCGCGCTTCGCGGGCGATGCTGCGGGTGCAGTTCGAAACCACCTACCAAGGAGAACAACAAATGAACATCACCAAGACCCGCCGAGCCCTCACCGCCCTCGTCGCGGCGCTCGCCGTCGCCGGCGCGGCCACCACGAGCCTCGCCTCGGCGAGCCCCTCCCACGACAAGCTGACGATCCACTACACGGGCGACGGCTTCGAGGGCAAGATCAAGTCGAGCAAGCAAAGCTGCCGGGCCAACCGCACCGTCACCGTTCACAAGGCCTCCGGCAAGGAGCTCTACTCCGATACGACCGAGACCGACGGAAGCTGGAACACCGGCAACTCCGGCCAGGTCCGCGGCCGCTTCTACGCCACGGTCAACGCCAAGGGCGCCTGCCTGCCCCTCGTCTCGAAGACGATCCGGGCCTAGCTCCGACCGACATCCAAGCGGACGGGCCGGGTGGCGCGCAGGCGCCGCCCGGCCCGTTTTCGCGCTCTGAGCCTCAGTCCTTCGGCCGGTACATCCGCTCGGCCACCCGGAGCTTCACCGCCGTGGGCGCCGGGCTGCCCGCCCGCATGTACCAGCGGATGACGGTGCCCGGGATGATCGAGCGCTTCCCGCGCTCGAAGGCCTGGATCGCTTCGCGCACCACCTGGTCGGGGCCGATCTTGCCCGGCACGGGCGGCAGGTAGCCGGGCTCGTAGCCGGCGGCCTCCTGCCACTCGGTCGGCACCGGCCCGGGGTTCACGCTGAGCACAGTCACGCCCGTGCCCCGGACCTCGGCCGCGATCGCGTCGCTGAACGCACGCGCGAACGCCTTCGTCGCGCTGTAGACGGCCTCGTAGGGAAGGGGCTGCATCCCGGCCGTCGAGGCGACGGTGATCACACCGCCCGTGCGCCGCCCGACCATCCCGGGCAGGAAGGCGTGCGTGAGAGTGACGAGCGCCTCGCAGTTGAGGCGCACCTCCTCGGCCTCGCGAGCCGCGTCGGTGTCGGTGAACCGGCCGTGCGTCCCGAAGCCGGCGTTGTTGACGAGAACGTCGACCTCGAGGCCGAGCTCGGCGACCTGGGGGGCAAGGCCCGCGGCATCGTGCGCGAGGTCGCACGCGATGACGTGCGCGGGCCCGCCAAGGTCGCCGGCGAGCGCTTCCAGGCGCTCCTTGCGGCGCGCCACCAAGATGACCTCATAGCCCTTCTGCGAGAGCTGACGCGCGAACTCGGCGCCGATTCCCGACGACGCGCCGGTGACTAGCGCTACCTGAGCCATGTCGGGAGCCTACCCCCGGTTGGGAAGCGGTTTGTACGAGCGGCAGGGCTCGCCACGAAGTCCTGGGCAGGGCGGCAGAGCGGTCGGGGCGCTCACACCGGGGATGACCGGCAGGGTCAGCTTCGACGGCATCCGCTTCGATGCGGCGATCGAGACCGTCGCGTGGCCCTTCGGCTCGGCCCTGGCGAACGCCCAAATCGGCTGGGCCCCGTTCGGCGCCGAGATGACGATGCGGATCCGCGAGCGCTTGCGGTAGGCGTGGCCCTCGTAGTAGAGGGGGATCGTCACCGGGACGAAGCGGTTGCTCGGAAGCGGGGATACGTCGGAGCGCCGCAGGCTGAGCACCGGCGCGAGCGGAGTCGACTTCCTCGGGTCGAGCTTGCGCTCGTCGCCGCGCACCCACCCGTTCTGCACGAACGTCTCCTGGCCGTCGGGTCGCACCTCGCTGACGGTGGCCTGGAGGTCGACGCTCGGAGCGGAGGACTTGACCCATACGCGCACCGCACCGGCGCCGATCACGGTCGTGTCCTTCTTCAGCGGCTTCGTCAGATAGGAGACCGCGGTGCCCCTGGGATTCTGGTCCCAGTGGTATTGCGGCGTCGCGGTCCATAGCCCGCCGGAGCCCGATGCCGTGTCGCCGGTGAAGTCGGTGGGCGAGGTCGCGTGCGCGTCCCACTTGAACGAATCACCCAAGGGCTTCCTGGGAGCCTTGGCGCGGAGCCCGCCGTGCCCGGCGAGGTACCACGATTCGGCCTTCGTCCCCGGAATCGGCCACTTCGCGAACGAGCGCTCGAACCCCGGCAGCGGCTGTCCCGGCGCGGAGCCTCCCGCGCCGTTGTCGAACGGCACGCGGACCTGTGGCAGCTTGTCGAACGCCGCCCGCGCGCCGGAGTAGGTCGGCTGCTGCTGGATCGGGTCCTGCGGCATCGCCACGCCCGGGATCCCCATCGCCTCCTGGTAGATGATCGGCGCTGCCGCCTGGAGCACGGGCGAGTAGACGATCGGCGGCTCGCGCGCGACGTAGAGCTCCAAGAAGTCGTACATGCGGTTGAAGGTCTCGGGGTCGAGCGAGTCGACGTGGGTGCCGTTCGTGAACGTGAACCACTTGCGGCGCGTGCCGGTGAACTCCCCGGCGAGGGTGGGGCAGTGGCCGCCCGTCTGCTCGTCGGTCCACTGGCAGGCCATGTAGACCGGCGCCTTGATCTTGTGCACGAAGGTCAGCGGCGATAGCGGGTCGGCGACCCTCGGCTTGTAGTGCTGGTTGGCCTTGATCTTGGCCAGCAGGTTGGCCGCCTCGCCGTGGAGGTCCTGGTTGGACTTGCAGGTCTCATCGCCCTGCTGGATGCGCTGGTAGGCCCAGGCCTGGCCGCCGTCGGGGGAGGCCGGAAGCGCGTCGTGGACCCGCTCCTTGGCCCACTGAAGCGCGAACCCGGTGTTGAGGATGCCGCCGGGATAGAGCGTCGTCTGCGTCTGGTCGAGGACCGACAGCGGGGCGATCCCGGCGAGGCTCGGGGGGTTGGTCCGCGCGGTGAAGAGCTGGCTGATGCCCCCGTAGGAGATTCCCATCATCCCCACCTTGTGGTGGAGCGCCCAGGGCTGCCGCGCGATCGTCTCGATCACGTCGTAGCCGTCGAGGCCCTGAAGCGGCTCGAAGAAGTCGTAGGCGCCGCCCGAGCAGCCGGTGCCGCGCATGTTCACGTCGACGACCGTGAACCCGAGGAGGTTGGCCAAGATCGCGATGCCGCTCTGCGGGCCGGCGGGATCCGCGTACCCGTAGCCGGAGTACTCGATCAGGGTCGGGGTCGCGCCGTTCGGGTAGACCGGCGGCTTGAAGCCCGGGACCACGCTCGTCACATCCTCCGGCGGGTGGACGTAGATCGCGAGCTTGGTCCCGTCGCGGGCCTTCAGATAGCTGTAGCCGTGCGAGGGGATCGACTGGTCGTAGACCTTCGTGCTCGGCGGCGCCGGCCGGTTGGAGAACACCTTCAGGGGCCCCGACTTCTCACCGCGCCCCGCGACTCGAACGCGATACCCCTTGCCGGGCTTCACGTTGCGGAAGAGCAGGCCGCCCTGCTGGTCGGCGCGCTTGCGGGCAACGACCCTGCCGCTGCGGTCGAGCAGCGCCATCCGCGCCTTTGCCGCCAGCCCCGTCACGTAGACCTGCTCGGCGCTCGCGTGGGCCTTGAAGTCGGCCGCGGCGTTCGCCGGGACGGCATTGCCGAGCGCAAGCGCCAGCGCCGCGGATCCGAAGATCCAGCGCAGCCGCCGCCGCCTTGCGAGCTTCCCGCCAGTCATCGCAGGGACGGTTGTACCACCCACCGCTCTCCGGCGCACCACTCCAGGGGCTCCAGGCCCCCCCTCAGCGGTGCTCGGGGTTCGGGAAATCGAAGCGGCAGCCCGCGTCCCATTCGGTGCGCTGGTTGCCGTGCGCGGGGATGCCGCCGGCGTCCTTCAGGATGCGCGCGACGTGCATCATGTTCCAGGCCGCGAAGGTTGTGTTGCGGTTCGTGAAGTCGTTCTCGGGGCCACCCGAGCCCTCGTCGAGGTAGGACGGGCCCGGGCCCGCCTCTCCGATCCAGCCTGAGTCCGCCTGCGGCGGGATGACGTATCCGAGGTGCTGCAGCGAGTAGAGGACGTTCATCGCGCAGTGCTTCACCCCGTCCTCGTTGCCGGTGACGAGGCAGCCGCCGACGCGTCCGTAGTAGGCGTACTGCCCGGCGTCGTTCAAGAGGTGCGAGTTGCCGTAGAGCCGCTCGACGATCTGCGTGGCGATCGAGGATTTCTCCCCAAGCCAGATCGACATCCCGAGGACGAGGATGTCCGCCGCCATCACCTTCTCGAAGATCTCCGGCCATTCATCGCGTTCCCAGCCGTGCTCGGTCATGTCAGGCCACACGCCGGTGGCGATGTCGTGGTCCACCGCGCGGATGCATTCGACCTCGACGCCGTTCCGGCGCATGATCTCCATCGAGATGTCCATCAGGCCCTGCGTGTTCGACACCTCGGGGGCCTTCTTCAACGTGCAGTTGATGAAGAACGCGCTCAGATCCGAGTAGTCGGCCGGCGGGTTCTCGCAGAGCTCGATCTGCTTCTCGGTCAGGACGTCGCGGTCGTTCACTCTCTTCTCCTCATCGGGTTGCGCCGCATCCCGCGGCGGGACTGGACGGAAGTGCTGCTCGAGCGGCCAGCGTTACACGCCGCCCGGCCGTGATGATGGAGCGATGGAGTCCTCGCACCCCGGCCTTTGGCCCGGTCCCTGGCCCGCCGAGGACGGCGGGCCGCGCCGGCTGGCACAGCCCCACGGTCTCACGGGGCTGGGCATCGGTGACGGCGAGGGCTTGAGGCTCGCTGCCGTCCGCGACGCGCTCGGCACGACGATGGTGATCCTGCGCGACCCGGGCGAGGTCTACGCCCTGAGGCACACGCTGGGGCGAAGGCCGCTCGAGGATCCGGTCGTGGGCTGGGTGGAGCAGCTCGATCCGCAGACGCTGGCGGCGGTACGGCGCTCGGACCCCCTGCCGAGCGGCCCGTTCTGGCCCGGAGGCGTGGCGGCCCACGCGAACGGGTCGCTCATCGTGGTGACCGGCAATCACTGCCATCGGCTTTCGCCGGGGCTCGAGCGGCTCGCGACGGCGAGGCTTCCGGCGCCTCGACCGTACAACTCGTTCGTCGTCCTCGGGGACGGCACGATCGCCACGAAGGACTTCGATCGCGGGCTTCGCGCGCCGGCGCGGATTGAGCTGCTCGATCCCGACTCGCTGGAGCCGCGGGCCCAGCCGTTCGACCTCGGTGAGCCGGCGATCGCACGGCTCTCAGCGGACTCCGACGAGCTCTACGTCGTCGGCGCCCGGACCGTCCAGCGGCTGCGATGGGACGGCTCGAGGCTCGAGCGCGACGAGCACTGGGGCGGGCCCTACCTCGCTCCCGGCGCGAGCTATGGCTGGGACCCGGTCATCGGCGGCGACAACCTCTGGTTCCTCGACAACGGCGCCCACGACTTCGTGACGACGATGCGAGGTGCCGCTTTATCGCCCGGGCCCGTGCACCTGCACCGCTGGTCGCTTACCGACCCGTCGGACCGCGAGAGCGTCGAGGTCTGCGGCCTTCCGCGGGGCGCCGTGACCGACCCGCCCCTCTTCGACCCCGTGCGGCGGATCGTGATCGCCTACGACTCGGCCAACGGAGTCGTCAGGGCCCTCTCGTTCGAGGGGATGCTGCGCGCCCTGTGGACGCGCGAGCTCGACCACGCCGCTCACATGATCCTGTACCCGACCGGCGAGCTCGTGCTGCACGATTTCCAGGGCCCCGCACTCGCTCGGACGAGCGTGGGACGGGGCCTCATGAGGGCGACGGCGCGTGGAATGCACCGGCCGCGCCTGAGGGCTCTGGCCGCACGGGCGAGCGGCGACGAGGTCGTGGTCTTGGACATCGAAACCGGCGCCGAGCGCGCACGCGCGCGGGTGCCGAGCCCGGTGCAGTCGGTCGTATTTCCAGCCCCCGGCTTCGGGCGCGACCTCTACTGGGTGACGATGATGACGATCGCGCGGCTCGAGGTCGTC